>NZ_JBWKPE010000002.1:0-674983 GCF_059418085.1 Pseudomonas sp. GW821-FHT09C10 | reverse complement strand
GACGCAATGAACCGAAAGTTCGAGATTTCACAAAACACCGACAGCTGTCACATACCCAATTTGCTGAAGCGAGGCCAACCGGCCACGACTCAGTACCCGAATTTCTTGACGACCATAGAGCATTGGAACCACCTGATCCCATCCCGAACTCAGCAGTGAAACGATGCATCGCCGATGGTAGTGTGGGGTTTCCCCATGTGAGAGTAGGTCATCGTCAAGATTAAATTCCGAAACCCCATTTGCGAAAGCAGATGGGGTTTTGTTTTGGGCGGTCGAAAAGTGCGGAAAGATGCACGACAAATTTGCACAGTTATTTCTGAACCAGACCACTAGAATAGGCACCTAACCTTTTTTAGAGTCAGAGCCCTATCTATGCCGGATCCGGTTGATGCCCTTGAGGTGTCGGATTTACCACTGGACAACTTGGTGGCATGCCATGAGTGCGACTTGCTGATGCGCAAACCCGTGCTTGCCCTCAGTGAAAAAGCCCAATGCCCGCGTTGCGGTTATGAACTCTACGCTCACCGCCATAATGTCGTTGAGCGCAGCCTCGCCCTGGTTCTCGCCGCGCTGTTGCTGTACGTCCCGGCGAACTTTCTGCCCATCATGCAGCTCAATCTACTTGGACAGTCCTCAGAAGACACCGTGTGGAGTGGCGTAGTCGGTCTATTCGATACCGGGATGCAAGGCGTCGCCGCCGTGGTGTTCCTATGTAGCATGGGTATTCCGCTGCTCAAGCTGCTTTGCCAGCTGGTGGTGCTGCTCAGTATTCGTTGGAAGATCGGCCGTAGTTACGGCCTGCTGCTGTACCGCATTTACCACCATATGAAAGATTGGGGAATGTTGGAGGTCTACTTGATGGGCGTACTGGTGGCGATCGTGAAACTCGCTGACATGGCCTCAATCACCATCGGCCTGGGTCTGGTCTGCTTTGTCAGCCTATTAATGGTTCAAGTTCTGCTTGAGGTGGTGATGTCGCCGCACCAGATCTGGCAAGCACTGTCAGGAGAGGATGATCATGCGGGCGATTGATGCGGGCATTCTGATTTGTACTGAATGCCACGAGCTGAACAAACAAGAGCCTGACACCGATGAGCAAACCTGCACGCGATGCGGTGCGCTGATCCATGCCCGTCGCCCCAACAGCCTCACCCGTACCTGGGCCTTGCTGATCACGGCGGCCATTCTGTATATCCCCGCCAATCTGTTGCCGATCATGACCGTCAATTCCCTCGGCCAGGGCGAGCCCAGCACCATCATGGCCGGTGTGATCCAGTTGGTGCAGCACGGCATGTTCCCGATTGCGGCTGTGGTGTTCATCGCCAGCATCCTGGTGCCGACGTTCAAGCTGGTGGGCATTGGCCTGTTACTGTTCTCGGTTCAACGTCACCAACCGCTTTCAGCGCAGCAGCGCATTATCATGTACCGCTTTATCGAATTCATTGGCCGCTGGTCCATGCTGGATATCTTCGTGATCGCCATCCTGGTGGCGGTCGTAAACTTCGGACGGCTTGCCAGCGTCGAGGCCAACCTTGGCGCCGCAGCGTTCGCCAGTGTGGTGATCCTTACGATGCTTGCCGCAGTAACTTTTGATCCCCGACTGATTTGGGATAACACGGAGTCGGACGACGACCATGAGTGATTTGCCTAAAGCTAAAACCCGCCCGGCCTCCAACTGGTCAGCCATTTGGGTTCTTCCCCTGATTGCCTTGATCATCGGCGGTTGGCTGGGGTGGCGTGCCTATTCCCAGCAGGGTATTGAGATCCAGGTGCGCTTTGAAAGCGGCGAAGGCATCCAGGCCAACAAAACCGAAGTGGTCTACAAAGGCATGTCCGTGGGTAAGGTCAAGACCCTTGCCCTTGACGACGAGGGCAATAATCGCGGGGTGATTGCCACCATCGAGATGAACAAGGATGTCGAGCAATACCTCAAGACCAACACGCGTTTCTGGCTGGTCAAGCCCAGTGTCAGCCTTGCCGGTATCACCGGCCTGGAAACCCTGGTCTCGGGTAACTACATCGCCGCCAGCCCAGGTGACGGTGAGCCCACACGCAAATTCAAGGCGCTCTCCGAAGAGCCGCCTTTGTCCGACGCCAAACCTGGCCTGCACCTGACCATCAAGGCCGACCGCCTCGGCTCGCTCAACCGTGGCAGCCCGGTGTTCTATAAGCAGATACAGGTCGGCCAGGTCAAAAGCTACTTGCTCTCCGAGGACCAGAGCACCGTCGAGATCAAGGTCTACATCGAGCCGACCTACGCCAACCTTGTGCGCAAACACACCCGCTTCTGGAACGCCAGCGGCATCAGCATCGATGCCAATCTCTCCGGCGTGAAGGTGCGAAGTGAATCCCTCTCCAGCATCGTCGCCGGCGGCATTGCCTTCGCCACGCCGGAGAATCGTAAGGACAGCCCGCCGACCGATCCGAGCCTGCCGTTCCGCCTGTACGAAGACTTCGACGCAGCCGCTGCCGGTATCAAGGCCAAGGTCAAGCTCACGGACTTCGAAGGCCTGCAGGCCGGGCGTACACCGGTGATGTACAAAGGCATTCAGGTGGGCAGCCTGAAAACCTTGAAGATCGACCCGGACCTGTCCAGCGCCAACGCCGAGCTGACCCTCGACCCATTGGCCGAAGACTACCTGGTTCAGGACACCCAGTTCTGGGTGGTCAAACCTTCCATCTCGTTGGCCGGCATTACCGGCCTGGAAGCTCTGGTCAAGGGTAATTACATCGCCATTCGTCCTGGCGACAAAGGCAGCGCCCCGCAACGCGAATTCGTCGCCCGCGCCAAGGCGCCGCCGCTGGACCTGCGTTCCCCGGGCCTGCACATGGTGCTGTTCACCGACAACCTCGGCTCCCTGGATGTCGGCAGCCCGATCCTCTACAAACAGGTCAAGGTCGGCTCGGTGCAGAGCTACCAGTTCTCGCGCAAGAACAAGCAGTTGGTGATCGGCGTTCATATCGAGAAGGAATACGAAAACCTGGTTAACGGTTCGACACGTTTCTGGAATGCCAGCGGCGTGACCCTGACCGGCGGCCTTACCGGTGGTATCCAGGTGAAGAGTGAGTCCCTGGCCAGCCTGATGGCCGGCGGAATTGCCTTCGAAACGCCGCAGCCGAACGTACCGCTGAAAAAGCGCATTCCACGTTTCCGTTTGTTTGCCGACCGTGAGGCGGCCAATCAGCATGGCACCCTAGTGACCATCAAGGTCGACCGTGCTGACGGTATGCGTCCAGGCACACCGGTACGTTTCAAAGGCCTGGATGTGGGCAAAATCGAGAGCGTAGACCTCAGTGCCGATATGCAATCGGTGCTGCTCAGCGCACGCATTACCCAAGTAGCGGATCGCATCGCGCGCGTCGGCAGCCAGTTCTGGGTGGTCAAGCCAGAGCTGGGCCTGATGAAAACCTCCAACCTGGAAACCCTGGTCACCGGGCAATACATCGAGGTGCAGCCGGCTGCGAAAAACGCCGGTCCGCAGAAGAGCTTCGTCGCACTGGCCCAACCCCCTGAAGCTGTCCGCCAGGAGGCCGGCCTGAGCCTGACACTCAGCGCCGCACGCCGTGGCTCGTTGAAGGAAGGTGTGCCGGTGACCTACCGTGAAGTCACCGTGGGCAAAGTGACCGGCTACGAGTTGGGCCAGACCGCCGATCGGGTGCTGATCCACATCCTCATCGAGCCCAAGTACGCGCCGCTGGTACGCAGTGGCAGCCGCTTCTGGAACACCAGCGGCTTTGGCCTCGACTTTGGCCTGTTCAAGGGGGCGACGGTGCGCACCGAATCCCTGGAGACGCTGGTGGCCGGCGGTATCGCCTTTGCCACGCCAGACGGCGACCGCATGGGCAACGCCGCGCGGCCTCAGCAAACCTTCCCGCTGTTCGACAAATTTGAAGAAGAATGGCTGACCTGGGCACCGAAAATCCCACTCGGCAAATAGACCGAGGCGCTGCTATCGGGAGCAAGCCCCCTCCCACATCTTGAATGTGTTCACAAATCAAATGTGGGAGGGGGCTTGCCCCCGATAGGGCCGTCAAAAACACTGCAAAATCCACAGCCCAAAAAAAGGCCGCGATCCAATGGATCACGGCCTTTTTGCATTTCAGCGCAAAACGTCAGACCTCATCCAGCTCCGGCTCATCCGCCTGCACATTCACTGTCGCCTTCACCACATCATGGCGCCGGATGTACTTCCAGTCCGCCTCGTCGATGTAGATCCCGTTCGGCCCGCTGCCGCCTTCCAGGTCGATTGCCACCTGGGCAGACACCTGCGGCTTCACACTGGCGAGGATCGGCACAAAGCCCAGCTGCAAACTGGTTTCCAGCAACGCCGCCTGGTTCTTCTCATCGATATCCGCTGCTTCGTCGAGGTAGTACGGCAAGCGCACACGCCCGGCCTGGTCACGGTCCATCAAGTGCAGCAACAGGTACATGTTGGTCAGCGCCTTGATGGTCATGGTGGTGCCGTTGGACGCCGCGCCATCGATGTCGGTGTGGATCACCGGCTGGCCGTGCACCTTGGTGATTTCGAAGGCCAGCTCGAACAGGTCCTTGAGCCCCAACTGGTTATGGTTGGCGGCCACCAGGCGGGCCAGGTATTCCTTGGCCTCTTCGTTCTTGTTGTCCTGCTCGGCACTTTGGCTGAGGTCGAACACCGACAGGGTTTCGCCTTCTTCGTACTGGCCAGCACTGTGGATGATCTGATCGATATGCTTGAGGGCTTCCTTGTTCGGCGCGAGTACGATGCGAAAGCTCTGCAGGTTGGACACCTGACGCTTGTTGATCTCGCGGTTGAACAGCGCCAGCTGGTGTTCCAGGCTGTCGTAGTCGCTGCGGATATTGCGCAGGGTCCGGGCGATATCGGTGACCGCCGCGCGGCGCGCCTTGCCCAGTGTCAGCGCCTCATCGGTGCGGTGCGCATAAGCGTTGATCAACAATTGCAGACGACGCTCTACATCATCCTCGCTGTCGAACTTGGCCACGCCCTTGAGGCGCACCTGAGCGTACAACGCCTCTATCTGGCCATCGGCACGCAGTAGGCCTTGCCAGCTGTCCTGATAGTCATTGAGCAGCGGCAGCAGGTTATCCATGGAGTCATCGACCGGGTCTATGAACGGTGTGCCGAACGGCAAGTCGGCCGGCAACAGCTGCCGGCGGCGCAAGGCGTCATCCAGCGTACGTTGCTTGGCTTCCATATCGCCGATCTGGCGGCCCACCAGTTGCAGCTTGGCGGACAGTTGCTGCACGCGTTCGGTAAACGCATCGCTGGAGCGTTTCAACTCATCCTGGGCTGCTTCCATCTGTGCCAGGTTCTCCAGTTTTTCGCCTTCTTCGGCACTCAGGGTTTGTGCGCGACGGAAGTCTTCCAGCGCCTTTTGCGCGTCCAGCACCTGCTGGTACAGCGCTTCGGTCTGGGTCTTGCTCGCCGCGCGGTCGGAGGCCACGGCTTGCTGGGTTTTCAGCTGCTTGAGTTCTTTCTCCAGGCGTTCCTTTTGGTCGCGCAACGCCGCGCGATCCGCCAGGGCCTGCAGCGCCGGTGGTTCGATGTGGGAGATGTCGATGGACAGCCCCGGCACTTCAAAACGCTCGCCCTTGAAGCCATCGAGGATCTGCTCCAGGGATTTGACCCACTGGCCGTCCTCGTCCAGGGTGATGCCGTGTTCACCCAATGGCAGGCTGAACAACGAGCTGTTGAACAAGCGCATCAGGCGCTCGACGTCCTGCTGCGAAAACTCTTCGCGCAGCTTGGCATAGCTGTTGTTGTCGGCGTGATCAAGCTGCTGCTTGACCGACTTCAAGCGTTTTTCCAGGTCGCGCAGACGCTCGTCCAGATCCTCGGCGCTGAACTGCCGCGACTGCGCCAGGGCGCCTGCCAGTTCATCGTGGGCGTCCTTGGCCGCCAGCAGTTGCTGCTCCAGCACCTTGACGTCATCCACCAGAGCAAAGCGATGCTTGAGCACCGACAACTCGCCCAGCCAGCGCTGGATGCCGCTGATTTCCCGCTCCAGGCGCATCAGCTCCTGGGTGCCGCCGCGCTGGTCGTTCTGCAGTGCGTCCTGCTCGTTGCGGTAGTGCTCGGCCTGGATGGTCAGCTCTTCCTTGCGCGCACTGGCATAGTCTGACCAAGTGCCGAGCAGCGAGTCCAGCAGCGGAGACAGGCGATGCAGCTTGCCGCGCAGGACGTCGCGCTGGCGAACGCCATTGGCCAGGGCTTCCACCAGCGGGCCGGCTGCGACCAGGGAATTGTAGTCCTGCTCCATACGTCGTACGTCGCGGAAGGCTTCTTCGCACGCTGCGATGTAATCCACACTACCCGAACGCAGGCTATGCTCGAACGCATCCAGGAACAGCTGCTTGAGCTTGGCTGCGGTGATTTCGCGCATGTGCAGCAGGTTGATAAACAACGCGCGGAAGGTTTTCAGGCTTTGCTCACTGGTGGAGCGCAGTGGGATCAGGGTCAGGTCCAGCGGGATCGACGTATGACCACCCACCAGCAAACGGCGCAGTTCGTCAGGCTTGAGTTCGTAGGCTTTCAGGCCTTCGCGCTCAAGGTTGGTGAACAGCTCTTTCTGACGCAGGCAGGTGTCGTTTTTCTGATAGTGGGCCAGGTCCAGCTTGCCGGCGTAGGCAAAGAACTGGTGCCCGAAACCGCCGCCCGGGCCACGCCCGACCACGCCGATTACGTGGGGGCCATGGGGCAGGGACACCTCCACCAGGATGTAGCTGGTGTCGGTGGCGAAGTAGAAGCGCCGCGATTGCTCCAGGGTGTACTTGCCGAAACTCATGTCCGACATGCGCGCCAGGATCGGGAACTGCAAGGCGTTGATCGACGCGGATTTACCCAGGTTGTTGGCGCCATACACTGACAGCGGCTCTTCCAGCGGGAACAAGCCCAAGCTGTAGCCGGCGGTGTTCAATAGGGCGAAGCGGCGGATGCCGTAGCGTTCCTTACTCATGCGTCGGTCTCCTGTTCTTCGGCAATGGCGCGGGCCAGGGCGTCTTCTTCGCTTTCTTCCGCGAAGTCACTCAAGTCCAGCGGGTCATCGGTCTTCAGCAGCTTCTCATCGCTGTCTTCGTCGATGATCACCGGTGCCGGCAGCGGCAACACGCTGTGCACGCTGGCCGCGAGGTCACGGTCTTGCTGCACCGACAGGCACACGTCGAGGAAGCGGTGCATCGGTGGCAGGAAGCGGTAGATGCCGTTGTCTTCGCTGGCAAAACCCAGCTGGGTCATGCGGCGCATGATTTTTTCTTCGAGTTCTTCCTGGGTCTGCACTTCGGCCTGGATAAACAGGTCGCGGTATTTTTCCAGCAGGGACGGCAGTTCATCGCGGCCGAGGCTGCCACCGTCGAGCACGGCGATCGGGTCGCGGCCCTGGTCGGCCAGGTGCTCAACAATGATGAAGGTGAACAGCGCCAGGCGCTGGGCGGTCTTGTTGACCTGCGCACTGGCAATCGCGGAGTCCGGCACGAAGTAGTAGAAGCCACGGGTATCGCACACCAGCTCAAAGCCCAGGGCCTTGAACAGCGTGCGGTACTGGTCCTGGAAGTTCGACAGTTGCGCGTACAGCTCGGGGTCGCGGCGGCTGACGTGGTAACCCTTGAACAGCTCGCGAAAGATCGGCGCCAGCTGGGACAGTTCGGATAGATCAAGATGCATGAGGTGTACTCGCAGAATGCTCGGCGGCGTCGGTGCCGGCCGGGAGCAGGGCGAATGAGCGCAGGCTGACCTGGTGCTCGTGTGTGTGGTAATCGCGGCGTTCCAGGCGCTCGCGCTTGAAGCGTTTCTCCCGCGAGAGCCGCGAGAACCAGTACAGCAATTCGTCGGTGGCACCGTCCGGTTCCTGTTCCAGCAGCCAGGTCATCAGGTCCGGCATCGGCAGTGCGTCTTCACAGCGCTCGAGCATTTCCTTGACCGTCCGCGGCGCGCGCTGGGCTTCGCCCTTGTGGGACTTGTGCGCCTTGGGGAACCGGGCCGGTTTCGGCTCGAAGTTCGCCAGGGCATACACATAGGCCTCGACCTGGCTGGCACTGCCGAGGAAGGTGCTTTGCGGTCGGGTAAACATCGGCATCGCCGCCTGCGGCACCGCGTCCAGGCCCTTACGGCGGATGGCCGACAGCGCCAGCGCCGCACCGCGGGTCACGGCGTTGTGCCGACGCGCTTCTTCGCGCAGCGGCAACAGCAGTTCGCGGGCATGGCGCAAGGTCAACTGGGCGCTGGTCTGCATTTCGAGGATGCGCGCGTGGGTGCGCAGCAGCATGTCGTCGTCCACCAGGTGGCCGAGGCGCTGTTGCTCGGTGAGCATGCGCAGCAGCACGTTTTCCACCTTGCGCACGCCTTGTTCGAAGGCACCGTCGGCGTTCACCAGCTGGATCATTGGTTCGACGTACTCGTCCCAGGTCGCCAGGACTTCGGCGTAACGCTGGCGCAGCGGGATCTGCCGGTCGCTGGTCTTGGCACGGTCGGCCACGGCCGCGAGGGCCTGTTCGTCGTTGGCGAGTTTTTTCAGTACGTCGCGTACGCGCATGTCCAGCAGGCGCAGTTGGCGGGCCAGGTCGTGGCCATCACGAATGTCGAAGGCATCCTGGATATAACCGGCCAGGCGCTCCAGATGGCGCAGGTAGGCTTCGATTTCCAGGCACAGGCCAAGCCGGTGCTCCTTGCGAAGATAAGCCAGGAAGTCGTGGATCTGCGCGTTGAGCTCGAAACGGTTCGGGCTCTTGGCGACAGGCACCAGGATGTCCAGGCGAATCCACACGTCCAGCAGGCTGGTGATGTCCTGGGGCGTGCTGTCCAGTTGTTGGGCGGCCAGTTGTGCGCGCAGCTCGCCGAGGCTCAGGGTGCCTTGGTCGAAGTGTTCGCACAGTGGCTCAAGTAAGGCCCAGTGTTCGGCGAGGGCGCGCAGGACGCGCTTGGGTTCGATCATGGGAATGGCCGGCTGGTTGGCGATTAAAAGTCGCGATTGTACTGCATCAGGCGCGGGATTTATCCACAGCCGGTCAGTGCACAGTGGGCGATTGTTACCGAACAGCGGTAGAATCCCCGCTCTTTACTTATCCACAAGTGGCCGAGCTGTGCTTATCGAGTCCCGACGTCGCGCTTACTTGACCGCCATGCAGGTGGTCAACTGGCTGCCCCGCACCGAACTGCCGTTCGCCGCCCCGTCGCGGCCCGAGCTGTTAGAGGCGCTTGAGCCCTATGAGGCGTTCGAGGTTTCGGGGGAGGAGGCGGCTGCACCGGTGGCCGTGGTCAAACCCGTACTGGAAGCTCGCCCTGCGGTTGAACGCGCCAAGGTCGAGGTGCCGCGCCCGGGGCCAATGGTCAAGCCCGTGGTGGCCGAAGCGGCTGCGCCGGTTGCCAAGGCCCCCGTGGTGGCGCCGCCACGTTTTGCCCTGCAGTTATTGCGGGCCGGGCGTTGCCTGCTATTGGTGGAGTTACCCACCGGCGAGCGCTTCCAGACCCGCGACCCCGCCTACATGCTGCTCAAGGACATGCTGCGCGCCGCCGGCCTGCCCGACAGCCCGCAAATCGTCGGCGACCCGGTCCGTTGGCCGCTGCTGGTGCGCGGCACCATGGACCAGGGCCCGGAAGCGGCGCGGGATTTCGTGCAAGGCTTCGTCTCGGCACGCCTGGAGGACGAACCCTGCGTGTGCCTGTGGCTGATCGGCCTGCCCGCCGTACGGTTTGCCGGTGAAGCGAACGCCGAAGCCTGGTACCGCGAACTGCAGGTCGAGGGCCTGGGTTCTGTATGGGCCCTGCCGGGCCTGGAATTATTAATGGAAGAGCCACAGCGTAAGGCTGATGTCTGGCAAGCCATGCGCCGGCTGATGGCGCGCTGGAAAACAACCGATGAGTGAGGCTTTATCCTTCCGCCCGATGACCGAGGCCGACCTCGACGCCGTGCTGAAAATCGAATACGCGGCATTCAGCCATCCCTGGACCCGCGGGATCTTTCTCGACGGGCTGGGCAAGTACCAGATCTGGCTGATGTTCGAAGGCGAGCAGCAGGTGGGCCACGGCGTGGTGCAGATCATCCTCGATGAAGCGCATTTGCTGAACATCACCGTCAAGCCGGAAAACCAGGGCCGTGGCCTGGGCCTGGCACTGCTGGAACACCTGATGTCCCGCGCCTATGCCGCCAACGCGCGGGAATGCTTCCTGGAAGTGCGCGACAGCAATACCGGCGCGTTCCGCCTGTATGAGCGCTATGGCTTCAACGAGATCGGGCGTCGCCGGGACTATTACCCAGCCGTGGGGGGGCGTGAGGATGCAGTCGTGATGGCCTGTACCCTGGTCGATTAAACACACAAGCCAATGTGGCAGGGGGCAGGTCGCCCCTCCCACATTTGGATTTGCGCAGTGTCAGCGGTTTCCGTCCACCGGGTCCAGATCAGCCAGTTCCGCTTCATCCAGGCCATTGCCGCCGCCAATGTCATCTTCATCGACAATGCTCAGGTCAAAATCCGCCGGGTTGTCTTCGCCCGCCTCCCGAGCATCCCGCGCACCGTCTTCATGGATCAGGGTTTCCGGGCTCATATCATCATCGGTCGACTCATGATCAGGCGTTGAAGCCCCGGTCATTCCGGCCTCGCGCACCCGTTCTTCGGGGATCAGGTGCCCGCGCTCGCGACGAGGTATTTCATCACCGATCTCCGCCGTCGGCTCGTCTTCGTCAAAATCCAGCTCGCGCATCGAGCCCATGCGATCTTCGTTGTCGTCAATCGGTTCGGGCTGTGTAGCGCCGTAGGGACGTCGTGATTCAGTCATGGCCAATCCTCATACTGTGGGGCTTATAGTGTGTGGACAGGCATGGCCCCCCAAGATTCAAGTAATTGGCCGCCGGCTATCTTTATCATCGGCGTGACCCGGACGGGCGGTCGTCTGTCAAAGCTGCGCATCATTCCTGAGGCTTTCCCTGATGAACGAACTACAAGACCTGCTTGATAACAACGAACGCTGGGCGGATGCGATCAAACAGGAAGATCCCGAATTCTTCGCCAAGCTCGCCCGCCAGCAGACCCCCGAATACCTGTGGATCGGTTGTTCCGATGCGCGGGTACCGGCCAACGAGATCGTCGGCATGCTGCCCGGTGATCTGTTCGTACACCGCAACGTGGCCAACGTGGTGCTGCACACCGACCTCAATTGCCTGTCAGTGATCCAGTACGCGGTCGATGTGCTCAAGGTCAAACATATCCTCGTCACCGGCCACTATGGCTGCGGCGGCGTGCGCGCCTCGATGCAGGACCGCCAGTTCGGCCTGATCGACGGCTGGCTGCGCACCATCCGCGACCTCTACTACGAAAACCGTGACGTGCTGGCCCAACTGCCGACCGAAGAGGAGCGTGTGGACCGCATGTGCGAGCTGAACGTGATCCAGCAGGTGGCCAACGTCGGCCACACCAGCATTGTGCAAAATGCCTGGCACCGTGGGCAGAGCCTGTCGATCCACGGCTGTATCTACGGCATCAAGGACGGCCGTTGGAAGAGCTTGAACACCACCATCAGTGGCTTCGAGCAACTGCCGCCGCAGTATCGCCTGCGTCCGCTGGGCGAAGCCTAAGGCCGTTTGCGTTCGCGCCAATGGGTCATGAACGCCTGGCCCTCGGCGTTCAAACACTCTGTGCTGCCGGTGATCCAGCCCCGGCAGTTCAGCTCGCCGCATTGGCAGGCGAACTGTCGGAACAAGGTGTCCTCGGTACTGGCGTAGTCCAGGGTCAGCGGGGCGCCGGCGGGGATGGGCTGTACGGTCCAGAGTTCCAGGTAAGTGGTGTCGAAAAACACATTCGGGTTGCAGGAGTGTCGCAGCAGGCCGCAGAACCAGCTGTCATACAGGTGGATGCGGGCGGACAACTGCAGCGTACGTGGGCGTCGCTCGTTCACGGCGTAACCGGACACCCGGGCAATGCGCACGCGGCCGTCAAAATCCACGCGAGCCCTGACGCCGCCGCCGTCGCGCTCAACCTTAAAGTGCTTGGCCGAAGGGTAGCCCTGTTCAACGAGCAGTGTCTTGAACGGGTACAAACCATCACCCACAACGGTTTTAGCCTGGTCCATGGCTTGAGTTTTCATAACTCTCCTTGGTTAGGCTGCATCGACCTGCGGGTGGTGGCTGACTACCAGTCTTGCAGCGGATGGGCCCGGCTCAAGACTCGCTGAACGTGGAGCCGATTTCTACTGTCAACTTTGACAGTAGAAATCGGATTTTTTTGCTGTCTACAGCGCAGGCGCCGTGATGCTGGGGGCGGGTGCTGCGTTCTTCAGCTGCTTGAGCTGCGTCTTGATCGAAGGCGTGGCGCATTTGGCGTTCGCCTGTTCCGGGGTCAGGTTGCGCACCGAGGTGTAGAACAATTCGCAGGTCTGTTCTTTGCGCGTGACCTGCCAGGTGTTCATGCAGGCCTTGAGCAGCACATTCGGATCGCTCGCCGGTTTCTGGCCCATTCCGGCCTGCCAGCAGGCGGCGCTCAAGTCCTGGCCCATCACTTTCAAGCCGGCTTCGTCGGCTTTCTGCTCGTTACCGTCATAGGTGTCCGGGCTGGCCGCGTACCAGATGTAGCTGGGGTGGTTGGCGCCCAGCACCGAGACGGTCCTGCCCGCGGCAGGGCTGATCTGCGCCAGGCCCAGCACACCCACGGTTTGCCCGTATTGCTGCTTGATCCAACTGCGCACCGGCGCGCCGAACGCGACCATTGGCAGCGAGCCGTTGGGGTGCAGGCTCAGTTCGCTGACCATGCGGGTCTGGTAGTCGGTGAAGTAGCCGTAGACGTTCTCCAGATCCTTGCCCGCATTGGAAGGTGCGGCAATGGGGGCGATATCGATGATGGTCTGGTAGGCCGGGGTTTCGGTGGCCGGCACACCGTTATCGGTGAGCAGGCTGGCCCAGCGGTCGGTGGTGGCCGACTCCAGGTAATCCTGGGCCTGGGTCAGCGAATAATCCGGCGGGAAATGCAGCAACTCGATGCTCTTGCGGTTTTCCAGGGCCATGCCCAGTGGCAGGAACAGGTACCAGTTGTACGCCCACTTGCCGTCGCTGTTGAGTCTGCTCGCGCCCTGGTAGGCCAGGTCAGCGGTATTGAGCAGCGCGGTCAGGGGCTGGCCGTAACTGTCGGGTACACCGCTGAAGGTCGCGGCGAGCTGCCCTTCATGGTTTTTGACGCTGACCTTGGCTCGGCTGTAGCCATCGCGCTGCAGGCTTTGGTTCAGGTAGTGCTCGGCGGTCTGCTCCAGCGTCCATGGCCGAAAGCAGATCACATTGCAGTTATTGGGGTAGGCGAACAACTGGGTCACCCGTTGAGTGCTGCCCAGCGGTACTTCGATGTCGGCGTGTACGACCGCACTGGCCATCAGTGCGGCCAGGGTGAAGGACAACCTGGTCGGTTTGAACATACTTGATTCCTTGTCAGCGAAAGCCCGTCTGCGCGGGGTGAAAGCCCACCTCCTCACAGTAGCGGTTGGCTAGGAAAACCGCGTGCTAAATCGCCAGGCATGTCGCTATTGGATAAGCGTCCTACACGCTGAACTGCAACGCGTTGCTCAAATCCCCCATGGGTTTCTGGCCCCGGGCAATCATGGCGTCATCGCGTTGCTTGAGCCCGTCCAGGGTCTCCAGCTGGAAGACCCGCGTAATCAAGCGCAGGATCGACGCGGTGTCGTACACCGTATGGTCCACGGTGCCTTTGCGCGCGAAGGGCGAGACCACCAGCGCCGGAACCCGTGTGCCTGGGCCCCAGCGGTCGCCTTTGGGCGGGGCGACGTGGTCCCACCAGCCGCCGTTTTCATCGACGGTCACCACCACCACCATGTTTTTCCACTGCGGGCTTTCCTGCAGCACCTTCAAGGCGCGGACGATGTGGCGGTCGCCCGACGCCACGTCGGCGTAACCGGCGTGCATATTCAGGTTGCCCTGAGGCTTGTAAAAACTCACCGCCGGTAGCTTGCCGGCCTGGGCATCGGCGAAGAACTTATTGGTGCTCGCCTCATCGCCCAAACCGCCGTCGCGCAGGCGCTTGTCACGCTCGGCACGATTCTCGGGGCCCTGCTGCTTGAAATAGTTGAACGGCTGGTGGTGGTACTGGAAGTTGGGGATCTTCGGAATGCCGCCCGAATCCTTGAATTGATCCAGCGTCGCTTGCCACGCCCCGGCGTACCAGGCCCAGTCGACGTTCTTTTTCGACAGCTTGTCGCCGATGTGCTCATGGGTCTGCGGCACCAGCACGTTGGGCAGGTCGGCTTTTGCGTAGTCCGGGTTTTCCGGGTCACGAATCCAGGTCGGCCAATACGGCGGTGCCAGGGTGTTCACGCCGTAACCGTCCGGGGTCAGCGCGCTGGGGCCGAATTGCGGCGGGCCGGTCATGGCGCTCGCCGGAGATTTATCCAGCGGTTTGAGACGCGGGTCGGTGGGGTCATCGCTTTGCAGCGTGGCGATCTGCGCCTTGGCCACCGACTGCGCGGCATTCGGGTAGAACGGCGCGGTGGCGCTGATCAGGTATTGATGGTTGAGGAACGAGCCACCAAACGCGCCCTGGAAGAAGTTATCGCAGAGCACAAACTCCTTGGCGACATCCCACAGGCGCAGGGAATAACGGCTCTGGGCGTAATGGCCCATGACCAGGCCGCCAGCGTCGGCCCAGGCGACGAACCCGTCGTTCTTGCCGCCGTTGATCTGCATCTGGTTCTGGTAGAACACGTGCCACAAGTCGCGGGTGACCAGGCTCAACGGCAGGTCTTCGGCGTTCGGGCCCTTGAGGGCGAACGGGGCGTTGGGCAGGTTTTCCTGGAATTGCACTTCGCTGGGGTAAGTCACCCCGTCCACGCTTTGCGGGCCCACTTGCAGCACACCGCCCCAGGCCGGGGGCAGGGTGGTCAACAGGCTGCCGTCGCGGTCGCGCTGTTGCGTGTCGGCGGCGGAAAGCCCCGACAGGGGTTTCTCAACGCCTGGGAAGTCCGCAAACAGATTGTTGAAGCTGCGGTTCTCGGCATAGATCACCACCACGGTCTTCACCTGGTCGTGCAATGCCTTGTCCAGCTCCTGGGGCGTGAGCGGCCGCACCACCGGCTTGCCCGGCGCCTCACCGCTATTGCCGCAGGCACTCAAGGTCGCGCCAACCCCCAACACCGCCGCACCCCCCAGGAAGCGCCGACGGCCGGTGTCTACCGGCGGTTGGGCCATGGCATCGGGGGAAGGGCGGTCTTCGTGATCATCACTCATTGCGGGGAGTCCTTGCTGGCGAGATGTTGCAAGATATTTCGCAGGACGGTAGCAATGCAATGTGACGGAACGAAGACAGCTGCAAGCTATGAGCCTCAAGCTTCAAGCTTCAAGCTTGAGGCTTGAGGCTTGAGGCTTGCAACTGATCCTACGGCATGACGGGCGGCAGATACTTCAATGTCGTCCCCAGCGCCCACAGCAGGAACAGCACCAACGGTGTGTGCACCAGCAACTGCACAAACGAAAACCCGATCAAATCCCGCGCCTTCAACCCCAGCACTCCCAGCAACGGCAGCATGTAGAACGGGTTGATCAGGTTCGGCAGCGCCTCGGCCGCGTTGTAGATCTGCACCGCCCAGCCCAGGTGGTATTGCAGGTCATTGGCCACTTGCATCACATAAGGCGCTTCGATGATCCACTTGCCGCCGCCTGACGGAATAAAGAAGCCCAGCACCGCCGAGTACACGCCCATCAGCAGTGCATACGTGTCGTGGGAGGCGATGGACGTGAAGAAGGTCGAGATATGGTGCGCCAGGGTCTGGCCGTCGCCGCCCTTGACCACGGTCATCAGCGCCGCAATCGAGCCGTACAGCGGGAACTGGATCAACACGCCGGTGGTGGTCGGCACTGCACGGGCCACCGCATCGAGGAAGCTGCGCGGGCGCCAGTGCAGCAGGGCGCCGACCATGATGAACAGGAAGTTGTAGGTGTTCAGCCCCGAAATCGCGCTGATCGCCGGCTTGGTCGAGAACTCATGGAACAACCAGCCCGCCGCCAGCAATGCCAGCAGAATGGTCAGCAACGGGCTGTGTTCCAACCATTCGCCGGGGCGGCCCGGTGGTTGCAGCTTGGGCAGGTTGAAGGCCGGGTCGACGCCACAGGCCTTGGCGTCACGGGCGCTGTTGGGGCCGGGCGCGGTGGCGTAGGCGATGATCAGCGACACCACGATCAGTGCCAGCAACAGCACACCGGATTGCCACAGGAAGATGGTGTCGGTAAACGGGATCACCCCGGTGATCGACAGGATCGACGGCGGCAAGCTGGCCGGGTTGGCCTGCAATTGTGCGGCTGACGACGACAGCCCCAGCGCCCACACCGCGCCCAACCCAAGATAGGCCGCCGCACCCGCAGCACGGTAGTCCATGCGCAAATCCGTACGGCGGGCCAGCGCACGCACCAGCAAGCCACCGAACACCAGAGACAGGCCCCAGTTGAGTAATGAGGCCACCATAGAGATCAACGCGACCCACGCCACGGCGGAGCGGCCGTTCTTCGGGATACGCGCCAGGCGGTCGATCAGCTTGACCGCCGGTGGCGAGCTGGCGACCACGTAGCCACCGATCACCACGAAGGCCATCTGCATGGTGAACGGGATCAGGCTCCAGAACCCGTCGCCAAAGGCCTTGGCGGCTTCGGTCGGCGCAGCGCCCATGCCCAGGGTCGCCACGGCGACGATAATCACGGCGAGGGCGGCGAACACCCAGGAGTCGGGGAACCAGCGCTCGGCAAAGGTCGAGCAGCGCAGGGCAAAGCGGGCATAGCGGCTTTCTTCGATAGCATCGGCCACGAGTCTTTCCTCTTGTATTTATTATGGTGTCGGCAATTTTTCGGCATGTTCCTCCACGGCCATTGATATGGGAATGCAGTTATCTTCATCGATCCATGAGGAAAACAAATATATCTGCCGCGATTGCCATCAACCGGCTCAGCTCATAACCTGCACGCCATTTTGTTTGTCTGCCGAGCCTCAACATGACTGCCACCTCTGTGTCACAGGCGCAGCGTTTTTCCCGCTCCGACTACAAAACCCTGGGCCTGGCCGCCCTGGGCGGCGCCTTGGAAATCTACGACTTCATTATCTTCGTGTTCTTTGCGCTGACCCTCAGCCAACTGTTCTTCCCGCCGGAAATGCCCGAGTGGCTGCGCCTGCTGCAAAGCTTCGGCATCTTCGTCACCGGTTACCTGGCGCGTCCGCTGGGCGGCATCCTGATGGCGCACTTCGCCGATCACCTGGGGCGCAAGCGTGTGTTCAGCCTGAGCATCCTGATGATGGCGTTGCCGTGCCTGCTGATCGGGATCATGCCCACCTACGCACAGATCGGTTATTTCGCACCGCTGATCCTGCTGCTGCTGCGCGTGCTGCAAGGTGCGGCGGTGGGCGGTGAAGTGCCCAGCGCCTGGACCTTCGTCGCCGAACACGCACCGCGCAACCATCGTGGTTATGCCCTGGGCTTCCTGCAAGCCGGCCTGACCTTCGGCTACCTGCTCGGTGCGCTGACTGCCACGCTGCTGGCACAGGTCTTCACCCCGACCGAAATCCTCGACTATGCCTGGCGCTTCCCCTTCCTGCTTGGCGGTGTGTTCGGCGTGATCGGCGTGTGGCTGCGGCGCTGGCTCAGCGAAACCCCGGTCTTCCTCGAAATGCAGGCCCGCCGCCAGGCCGCTGCCGAGCTGCCGCTGCGCACCGTACTGCGTGACCATCGCGCCGTACTGTTGCCGGCGATGATCCTCACCTGCGTGCTCACCTCCGCCGTGGTGGTGCTGGTGGTCATCACCCCGACCATGATGCAGAAAACCTTCGGCATGAGCCCCAGCCACACCTTTGCCTTGAGCGCCCTGGGCATCGTCTTCCTGAATATCGGCTGCGTCCTCGCCGGCCTGCTGGTGGACCGCATCGGTGCCTGGCGCGCGGTGCTGGTCTACAGCCTGTTGCTGCCGGTGGGTATTTTCCTGCTGTACGCCAGCCTGATCAGCGGCGGCATCTGGCTTGGCGCGGCGTATGCGGTGGCGGGCTTGAGTTGCGGGGTGGTGGGTGCGGTGCCATCGGTGATGGTCGGCCTGTTTCCGGCGCAGGTGCGGGTGTCGGGTATTTCCTTCACCTACAACATCGCTTACGCACTGTGGGCGAGTACCACGCCGCTGATGCTGATCGCGCTGATGCCGACCAGCCCGTGGATTTGCGTGGGGTATTGCGTGGTAATGGGCGCGGTGGGGGTGGTGTGTGTGGCGCTGTTTGGCAAGCGCCACACCTTGGCGGCCTGAAGGTCAGGTCAAGAAGTGCCACAGCACCAGCGTACCGACCAACCCGACCACCGAAACAATCGTCTGCAACACCGACCACACCCAAATCGTCTGTTTCAGCTGCAAGCCAAAGTACTCGCGCACCATCCAGAACCCCGCATCGTTGACGTGGCAGAAGAACACCGAGCCGGCGCCGATCGCCAGTGCCACCAGTGAGCTTTGTGTCGCCGCCAACCCGGCCATCATCGGTGCGAGGATGCCGGCGGTCGTGGTGGTGGCGACCGTGGCCGAGCCGGTGGCCTGGCGCAGCGCCACGGCGATCAACCAGGCCAGCAGCAGGTACGGCATGTGCGCGCCTTCGGCGACTTTGCTGATGGTCTGGCTGACGCCGGCGTCGAGCAGGGTTTGCTTGAGGCCGCCGCCGGCGCCGATGGTCAGCAGCAACACGGCGATGGGCGCGAGGGCCTTGCGCAGGGTGTTGCCGACCTCAGCGCGCGGCATCCCGGCGGCCCAGCCCAGGCAGATCACGGCGGCGATCACTGCCAGGCCCAGGGCGATCAGCGGTTCGCCGAGGAATTTCAGGGTCAGGCCCACGCTGCTTTCCGCTGGCAGCGCGACTTTGGCCAGGGTGCTGCCGAGCATCAGAATCACCGGCAACAGAATGATCAGCAATGACACGCCAAAGCTCGGCTGGCGCGGGGCCTTGGGCGGGGCGCTGAACAGTGCGCCGATGTCGGCCGGCTCATCCACCTGCAGGCGCCTGGACAGCCAGTTGCCATAGAGTGGCCCGGCGAGGATCACCGCCGGCACCGCCAGGCAAAAGCCCAGCAACATGGTCAGGCCCAGGTCGGCGTGCAACGCGCCCACCGCAATCAGCGGCCCCGGGTGCGGTGGCATCAAGGCGTGCAAGGTGGTCATGCCCGCCAGCGCCGGGATGGCGATTTTCAACAGCGGCTGGTTCGAACGTTTGGCCATCACAAAGATGATCGGCACCATCATCACCAGGCCCACTTCGAAGAACAGCGGCAGGCCGATCACCATCGCCACCAGCGCCATCACCCATGGCAACGACTTGCCCTTGCCCAGCCCGAGCAGGGTGGTGGCGATGCGGTCGGCCGCGCCGGATTCCGCCATCAGCGCACCCAGCATCGAGCCTAGCGCAATGATGATCCCGGCCTCACCGAGGATCGCCCCGGCGCCCTTGCTGAAGGCCTTGGCCACTTCTTCTGCTGGCAGCCCGGCGCCGACCCCGGCGATAAAGGTGCCGATCAGGATCGACAGGAACGGCGGCAACTTGGTCGCGCTGATCAGCACGATGATGCTGGCGATGGCCAGCAGTACGCAGAGCATGAGACGGGTGTCGTGAACCATCCACGCGGCATTCGATAACGCCAAGGCGGGACTCCTTATCGAACAGGTTGGGGAAATTGTTTCTTTTTGTTTCCTGCCTCAAAAGCATACCTGATAACGCCCGCCCCAGAGCCATTGCTGTCGGATTTGTAATCTTTGCTCCACCGCCCTGATAAGTCGCGCCCGCTACATTCTCCCGGCTTTTACTTTATGGGCGTGGAACTCTCGTTATGGCAATTTCCGTTAGAAAGCTGCTGGGGGCGACGCTGTTGTGGGGCGCCGCCTGCATTGCCCAGGCACAAACCCTCACCCTCGACGCCGCCCTGCAGACTGCCTTCGCCAACAACCCTGACCTGGCGGCTGCGCAATGGGACATCGAGATCGCCGAGGGCGGTCGCCAGCAGGCCGGGTTGATCCCCAATCCGGTGGCGTCCTGGGATGCCGAAGACACACGTCGCGATACGCGCACCACCACCCTCAAGCTCAGCCAAACCCTGGAACTGGGTGGCAAGCGCGGTGCTCGCATTGACGTGGCGACGCGTGCCCAGGACGCCGCCGCACTGGCCTTGGAACAGCGCCGCAATACGTTGCGCGCCGAGGTGATCGAGGGCTATTACAGCGCCCTGCGCGCCCAGGAACGTCTCGATCTGGCGCAACGCTCCCTGGCGTTGGCCGAGCGCGGCCTGGTGGTCGCCAACGGCCGCGTGACTGCCGGCAAATCCTCACCGGTGGAAGCCACGCGCGCCCAGGTGCAGTTGTCGGAGATCCGCCTCGAACTCAACCGCGCGCAAATGGGCCTCACCGACGCCTATCGTCGCCTGGCCGCCAGTACCGGCAGCGCGGCGACCGACTTCCAGGCCGTCGCCACGCCAAGCCACTCCACACCGCCGTTGCCGTCCGCCACGCACCTGTTGGCGCGCCTTGAACAGACCGCCGAACTGCGCCTGGCCGAACTGCAGATCGTGCAGAACGAAGCCAGCGTGGGCCTGGAAAAAGCCCAGCGCGTTCCCGACCTGGATGTGTCCATCGGCAGCCAGTACGACGCCAGTGTGCGCGAGCGGGTAAACCTGGTCGGCGTGTCGATGCCGATTCCGTTGTTCAACCGCAACCAGGGCAACGTGCTCGCCGCCACGCGCCGTGCCGATCAGGCCCGCGACCTGCGCAACGCTGCCGAATTGCGCCTGCGTACCGAAACCCGCCAGGCCCTGGACCTGTGGCAAGCCGCGAACAGCGAAGTCCGCGCATTCAACCAGCAGATCCTGCCCGCCGCCCAAGGCGCGGTGGACAGCGCCACCCGCGGCTTCGAGATGGGCAAGTTCAGCTTCCTCGACGTGCTCGACGCCCAGCGCACCCTGATCGCGGCGCGCACCCAATACCTCGCGGCCACCGCCCAGGCCACCGATGCCTGGCTGCGCATCGAACGGATTTACGGCGACCTCGCCCGGTTTTGATTTTTTCTGGAGTGCCTTATGAATAAACGACACGGCGTGGCGCTTGCCGTCGCCTTGGGCCTGATGCTGTCCGGCGTGGCCAACGCCGAGGAAGAAGAAGGCACCCTCGAGCTGACTGAACAACAAATCCAGGCCGCCGGCATCGAGCTCGCCGAGGCCCAACCCCGGTCGATCAGCACATTGCTGACGCTGCCGGGGGAGGTGCGTTTCGACGAAGACCGTACCTCGCATATCGTCCCGCGCGCGGCCGGTGTGGTGGAATCCGTGAACGTCAATCTTGGCCAGGCGGTGAAGAAGGGCGAGTTGCTCGCGGTGATCGCCAGCCAGCAGATTTCCGACCAGCGCAGTGAGCTGGCGGCCAGCGAGCGTCGGGTTGAACTGGCGCGTATTACCTTCCAGCGTGAACGCCAGCTGTGGCAGGACAAGATTTCCGCCGAGCAGGATTACCTGCTGGCGCGCCAAACCCTGCAAGAAGCCGAAATCGCGCTGAACAATGCCCGCCAAAAGATGACCGCGCTCAGCGGCAACACCGTGCTGGCCGGCGGCAATCGTTACGAACTGCGTGCGCCGTTCACAGGCGTGGTGGTGGAAAAGCACCTCGGTGTCGGCGAGGTGGTGAGCGAGACCAGTAACGCCTTCACGCTGTCTGACTTGTCCCAGGTGTGGGTCACCTTCGGCGTATTTCCCAAGGATTTGAACAAGGTCCGGCTCGGCAAACCGGTGAAGGTCAGCTCCACGGAAATGGGCACCGACGTGCAGGGCACCGTGGCCTATGTCGGCAATTTACTCGGCGAGCAAACGCGCACCGCCACCGTGCGTGTGACGGTGGCCAACCCCGACGACGCCTGGCGCCCAGGACTGTTCGTCACCGTGCAACTGGCCACCGACACTTACCAGGCCAAGGTCACCGTGCCGCAAACGGCGATCCAGACCGTCGAGGAAAAACCCTCGGTCTTCGTACGCACCCCAGACGGTTTTATCACCCGCCATCTCGAGCTTGGCGCCAGTGAAAACGGCTACGTCGAAGTGCGCCAGGGCCTGGAGGCCGGAGCCCAGGTGGCCACCACCGGCAGCTTCATCCTCAAGTCCGAATTGGGCAAGGGCTCGGCCGAGCACGCCCATTGATCCTGCGAGTGATTTCCCATGTTTGAGCGCCTTATCCAATTCGCCATCGAGCAGCGCATCATCGTGCTGCTGGCGGTGCTGTTGATGGCCGGTGTCGGCATTGCCAGCTATCAGAAACTGCCCATCGACGCGGTGCCCGACATCACCAATGTGCAGGTGCAGATCAACTCGGCGGCGGCCGGTTTTTCGCCGCTGGAGACCGAGCAGCGCATTACCTTTCCCATCGAAACCGCGATGGCCGGCTTGCCGGGGCTGCAGCAGACCCGTTCGCTGTCACGCTCCGGCTTGTCCCAGGTGACGGTGATCTTCAAGGACGGCACCGACCTGTTCTTCGCCCGCCAGTTGGTCAACGAGCGCCTGCAAGTGGCCCGCGAGCAATTGCCTGTGGGGATTGAAACCGCGATGGGGCCGATTTCCACCGGCCTCGGGGAAATTTTCCTGTGGACCGTGGAGGCCGAGGAGGGCGCACGCAAGGACGACGGCACGCCCTACACGCCGACCGACCTGCGGGTGATCCAGGACTGGATCATCAAGCCGCAACTGCGCAACGTGCCCGGTGTAGCCGAGATCAACACCATCGGCGGCTTCGCCAAGGAATACCAGATCGCCCCCGACCCCAAGCGCCTGGCGGCCTACAACCTGACCTTGAACGATCTGGTCACGGCGCTGGAGCGCAACAACGCCAACGTCGGCGCCGGCTACATCGAGCGCAGCGGCGAGCAATTGTTGATCCGCGCGCCGGGGCAGGTGGCGTCCATCGACGACATCGCCAATATTGTCATCACCACGTCCGATGGCACGCCAATCCGCGTGCGCAATGTCGCCCAGGTCGAGATCGGCCGTGAACTGCGGACCGGCGCCGCCACGGAAAACGGCCGCGAAGTGGTGCTGGGCACGGTGTTTATGTTGATCGGAGAAAACAGCCGCACGGTGTCCCAGGCGGTGGCGTCCAGGCTTGAACAAATCAACCGTTCGCTGCCCGAAGGCGTGGTGGCGGTGACCGTCTACGACCGCACCAACCTTGTCGAAAAAGCCATTGCCACGGTGAAGAAAAACCTCTTCGAGGGTGCGCTGCTGGTGGTCGCGGTGCTGTTCCTGTTCCTCGGCAATATCCGCGCGGCGCTGATCACCGCGATGGTGATTCCCCTGGCGATGTTGTTCACCTTTACCGGCATGTTCACCCACAAAGTCAGCGCCAACCTGATGAGCCTCGGCGCGCTGGACTTCGGCATCATCGTCGACGGCGCGGTGGTGATCGTCGAGAACGCCATCCGCCGCCTGGCCCATGCGCAGCAGCGCCATGGCCGCCTGCTGACCCGCAGCGAGCGCCTGCACGAGGTGTTCGCGGCGGCCAAGGAAGCGCGGCGTGCGCTGATCTTCGGGCAGCTGATCATCATGGTCGTGTACCTGCCGATCTTCGCCCTTACCGGGGTGGCCGGGAAGATGTTCCACCCCATGGCGTTCACCGTGGTGATCGCGTTGTTGGGGGCGATGATTTTGTCGGTGACCTTCGTGCCTGCGGCGATTGCGCTGTTCGTGACCGGCAAGGTCAAGGAAGAAGAAAACCTGGTGATGCGTACCGCGCGCCGGGCCTATGGGCCGGTGCTGGATTGGGTGATGGCGCGCCGGCCACTGGTGTTCGGCTTGGCCGTGCTGACCATTGTTGCGTCGGGCGTGGTGGCCAGCCGCATGGGCAGTGAGTTTATCCCCAGCCTCAGCGAGGGCGACTTCGCCCAACAGGCCCTGCGCGTGCCCGGCACCAGCCTGACGCAATCGGTGCAGATGCAGCAGCAACTGGAAAAAAACCTGATGGCCCAGGTGCCGGAAATCGAACGGGTATTCGCCCGTACCGGTACGGCGGAAATCGCCTCCGACCCGATGCCGCCGAATATTTCCGACAGCTACGTGATGCTTAAACCGAAGGCGCAATGGCCGGACCCGAACAAATCCCGCGAAACCCTGATCGCCGATATCCAGCGCGCCAGTGCGATTGTGCCGGGCAGTGCGTACGAGCTGTCGCAACCGATCCAGCTGCGTTTCAACGAGCTGATTTCCGGGGTGCGCAGTGATGTGGCGGTGAAGGTGTTCGGCGACGACATGGCGGTGCTCAACACCACCGCCGCGGACATTGCCGAGACCCTGCAAGGCCTCGATGGCGCGTCGGAAGTGAAGGTCGAACAGACGTCCGGCCTACCGGTGCTGACCATCAATATCGACCGTGACAAAGCCGCGCGCTTTGGCCTGAATGTCGGCGATGTGCAGGACACCATTGCCGTCGCCGTCGGTGGGCGCCAGGCCGGTACCCTGTATGAAGGTGACCGGCGTTTCGACATGGTCGTGCGCTTGTCCGACGCGCTGCGTACTGATATCGACGGCTTGTCGCGGCTGTTGATTCCAGTGCCGGCGCTGGCCGGGAGTGCGGCGGGGCAGTTGGGGTTCATTGCGTTGTCCCAGGTCGCCAGCCTGGACCTGGTGCTCGGCCCGAACCAGATCAGCCGCGAGAACGGCAAGCGCCTGGTGATCGTCAGTGCCAACGTGCGCGGGCGGGATATGGGGTCGTTCGTGGAAGAGGCTGAGGCGGCGATCACGTCGCAGGTGAAAGTGCCAGCGGGTTACTGGACCGCCTGGGGCGGCCAGTTCGAACAGTTGAAGGAAGCCGCCGAGCGTTTGCAAATCGTGGTGCCGGTGGCGTTGCTGCTGGTGTTCGGGTTGCTGTTCATGATGTTCAACAACCTCAAGGACGGGCTGCTGGTGTTTACCGGGATTCCGTTCGCGTTGACCGGCGGCATCATGGCGCTGTGGCTGCGCGATATTCCGCTGTCGATCTCGGCAGGCGTGGGCTTTATCGCCTTGTCCGGCGTGGCGGTGCTCAACGGCCTGGTGATGATTGCCTTCATCCGCAACCTGCGCGAGGAAGGACGCTCGCTGTCGGTGGCTATCCACGAGGGCGCGCTGACCCGCCTGCGCCCGGTATTGATGACCGCACTGGTGGCCTCCCTGGGCTTTATCCCCATGGCCCTGGCCACCGGCACCGGCGCCGAAGTGCAACGTCCGTTGGCGACGGTGGTGATCGGCGGGATCATTTCTTCTACCTTGCTGACCTTGCTGGTGCTGCCGGCGTTGTACCAGTGGGCCCATCGCAAGGAAGAGGAAACACCAGGCTGAACCGTGTAAACCGGCCTGGCTGGCTGCTGACGTCGGCGTGCCCCTGATGCAGCTGCATGATCGACTGCACAATGGCCAGCCCCAGCCCCGTGCCACCTTCGGCGCGGGTGCGGCTGCTGTCGGCGCGGTAGAAACGTTCGAACAGATGCGGCAGGTGGTGCGCTTCGATACCACGCCCGGGGTTGCCCACCGACAACGCCACGCTCTGGTCGTAGGTCTCCACCAGCAGCAGCACGCTGGAGCCTTCGGGCGTATGGCGGATGGCATTGGACAGCAGGTTGGAAATCGCCCGCTGGATCATCAGGCGATCGCCCGTCACCCAGGCGTCGCCGCGCAGGTTGAGGGTCACGTGTTTGTCTTCGGCGCTGAGGGCGAACAGCGCCATCACCCGTTGTGCTTCTTCACCCAATGACACCGGGCCAAACCCGGCCCGCGCCGCCGGATGGCTGACCTGGGCCAGGAACAGCATGTCGGAGACGATGCGCGACAGGCGTTCCATTTCCTCGGTGCAGGATTCCAGCCCCGCCTTGTATTCCTCCGAGGGCCGTTCGCGGGACAGGGTCACCTGGGCCTTGCCCATCAGGTTGGTCAGCGGCGCGCGCAGCTCGTGGGCGAGGTCGTCGGAGAACTGCGACAGCTGCTGCACACCGGCGTCCAGGCGACGCAGCATTACGTTGATGCTTTGCGCCAACTCGCCCAGCTCCTGGGGCAGGTTGTCGATGGATAAGCGGTGGGTCAGGTCCTGGGTCGTTACCTTTGCCGCGACATGGCTGAACTGCTTCAACGGTGCCAACCCACGCTGCACCAGCCACCAGGCGCCCATGCCAATCAGGATCAACAGCATCGGCAGGGCGATGAGGGTAGCGCGCAGGTAGGCACTGAGCAGCGCCTGGTCATCCCTGCGGTCCAGCGACAGCAACACCCGTACGCGCTCGCCGCTGGCCAGGCGCATCAGGCTGGAGGCACTGAGTACCTGGTTGCCGTCTTGGTCTTGCCAGTTGAGGTAACCGAGGGTTTCCCGGGGGGAAAAGTCGGTCAGCAACGGTTCCTGGGGTTTGGCACCGACACTGAGCAGCACCGCGTTATCGGGTGCGGTGCCGACGATGGTCAGGTAGAAATTGTCGTGGCCCATCACCAGGTCCAGCAACGAGTGGGGGCGGGCTTTGATTGCGTGGGTGTCCAGGCCCAGCGCGAGGCTGTGCTGGAGCTGTTCCATCTTGCTTTCCAGGCCCTTGCACGCGAGCTTTTCCAGCTCATGGGTCAAGGCCAGGTAGGCCAGGGTCGCCAGCAGCACCACCAGCCCGGCGCCCATGAGGCTGACCGTCAGCCCCAGGCGCATCGACAGACTGCTGGTCCTCATTGGCGCGCCTCCAGCACATAACCCACGCCGCGAATGGTGTGGATCAGCTTGACCTCGCTCTGGTCATCGACCTTGCCCCGCAGGCGGCTGATGGAGACCTCGACCACGTTGGTGTCGCAGTCGAAGTTCATGTCCCACACCAGCGAGATGATCTGCGTGCGGGTCATTACCTCGCCGGCCTGGCGCATCAACACGTGCAGCAGGGCGAACTCCTTGGTGGTCAGGTCGATGCGCCGGCTGCCGCGATAGGCGCGATGGCGACGCGGGTCCAGCTCCAGGTCCGCGACGCGCAGCACATCCGGCAGCGGGATATGTTCGCTGCGGCGCAGCAAGGTGCGCACACGGGCCAGCAGTTCGGGGAACTCGAAGGGTTTGACCAGGTAATCGTCGGCGCCCATGTCCAGGCCCTTGATCTTGTCGGCCAGGCGGCCGCGCGCGGTCAGCATCATCACGCGCTGGTTGCCGTCCCGGCGCAGTTGTTCCAGTACCTCCCAGCCGTCGGTGTTGGGCAGGTTCACGTCGAGGATCACCAGTTCGTAGGTGTGCTGCCGGGCCAGGTGCAGGCCGTCGATGCCGCTGGCGGCGCAATCGACGACGTAGCCACTTTCGGTCAGGCCTTGCTGCAAGTAATCGGCGGTTTTCTGCTCGTCCTCAACCACAAGGATACGCATGGGGATTTACCTTCAAGGAAAACGAAAGGAGATGGCCTCATAGAGGCTTGAATGGGCTGTAGGAAAACTCTGAAGCCTGGAGTAGCTTTAGGGTCAAGCTGCGTCAGGCCGGTGCGACGATTCGTCACTGAACGGGCACGCAAAAAAAACGCCCCGGCTGGGGCGTATAAAATTCATCTCTGTTCCAAAGGAGCTACACAAAAGCCGCAGAGATGAGAGGTGTTCGATGCGCAGTATAAAAAGTGCAACTTAACGAGAAGGTGAGGCCGATATTACAGTTCTGACAGACTTCAACCTGTGAACAGATGTAGGGCATCGGCAAGTGAATGTAAGCGCGTCTTAAAGCACCGCCAGTGGGTATTCGATAATGACGCGGACTTCTTCAAGGTCGGACTCGAATGAACTCGAGCGCACGGTGGCCTGGCGCAGTCGCAGCGATAAGTCCTTCAAATTGCCGCTTTGCACCACGTACTTGGCTTCGATATCCCGCTCCCAGCGGCGTTGGTCGGTGAGCGGGTCGCCGGCGGCATCGCGGCGCATATACACCGCGTTGGCATTGCTGTAGTCGGCGCCGGTGCCCTTGCCGTAGCGGGTCATGAACGACAGGCCGGGAATGCCGAATGGCTGCATGTCCAGGTCGTAGCGCAGCATCCACGAGCGCTCCTTGGGCGAGTTGAAGTCGCTGTACTGGATCGAGTTGTTGAGGAAGATCGAGTCCGACTGGCGCAGGTAATCGAAGTCGTCGTCGCCGTTGTTGCGCTGGTGCGACACGGCCAGGCTGTGGGCGCCCACCTTCACGCCGAGCCGGGCGCTCCAGATGCTGTTATCGAATTCACCCAGCAGCTTTTTGCCTTCGTCCACGGCCTTGTAGTAGTTGATGTCGCCGAACAGCGAAACGTCTTCGTTCAGCGGGTAACTGGCGGCGCTGCCCACGTAGTACTGGTCCCAGGCGTCCTTCAGGCGGCTGCTGTACAGGCTCAGGCTCAGGTGTTTGTTGAGTTGGTAATCACCACCGGCATAGCCGATCCAGGGCGAGTCCACGGGGCCTGCATAAAACGTCGCAAAGCCCTTGTTCATGCCGCTTTCGTTGGGCTGGCTCATGCCGCTCAGACGCCCGCCCTGCAAGGTCAGGCCTTCCAGGCTGGTGTTCTGCAACGTCACGCCACGGAAGCTTTCCGGCAACACCCGCGAATCGCCGTAGGCCACCACGGGGGTCAGCGGGAACACGTCGCCGGCCTTGATCACCGTGTCCAATACCCGCAGTTTCGCCGCGCCGCCGACCTTGCTGTAGTTGTCTTCGGGATGGTTGTTGCTGTCCACCGGCAGCACGCCGAACGAGCCCTTGCCGCCGCTGCGGCCGGTGCCCGAGTCGAGCTTCACGCCGACCATGGCGAAGGCGTCCAGGCCGAACCCTACGGTGCCCTGGGTAAAGCCGGATTCGAATTTACCGATCAGTCCCTGGGCCCAGGCTTCGGAATAGCCGTTACCGGTGGGGCTGGATTGGCCCTTGCGGTCATCGCGGTTGAAGTAAAAATTGCGCGCCAGCACGTTCACGCTGCTGCCTTCGATAAACCCTTCAGGTTTGTCTTCCGCGGCCACGGCTGCCAGGGGCAATGTGGCGATCAGTGAAAGGGGAAGGGTGTAGTAACGGATCCGCATGTTTCGCTCCTCGGTGTTGGCAGTTATCAGCTTCTTATGGAGGCGGGCGTTCTTATTGATCTGGCCCGGGCTGATAGTTGCAAACCGTGGATAACGATTGGGTGGCGTGAACATTACAATTCTGGAAGCTCGTCGCCACCTAACAAATAAGTAATGTTCTGGTGAACATCGCGTCAGGGTTGGTTCGTTAGTCTCGGTACTGAACTTTCAGTCGAGGAACAGGTGATGAACTTTTCTACCGCAGGCGTGGGTGTACTAACGGCCGTCCTGTCATTCGGTGCATTGGCCGAAGGCGGGGGTGACCGGACCTTTGCCCTGATGATGGAACGCAATGAAAAAGCCATGGCCGCCTACGCCGAGAAAAATGGTAAGCCGGCGCCCCAGGTCCAGGTGTATCGCTATGGCATGGACCTGGACATTGCCAAGGTGGTCAACGTGACGCCGCCGATCCGCGCGTGCAATACCGTGCCTTCGCGCATGACCTATGAAGACTCCAGCGGCAAGCTCACCACGTTGGAGTACCAAGTCATGGGCGTGTGCCGGAATAACGGCAGTTAATGGCGTCAAAAAAAAGAGTGGGGTGTAGCGCCTGAGTTCGCTTCAGAAACAGCCCATAGGGCCGATGCAGATCTGATACTTCTCTCCCATCGACCTCGGTGCCCTATGTTTAACACCCGCTTGAAGCAGGAGCTGTCCGCTCTTCGCGAAGAACTGTCCAGCTTGCAACAGGTCAGGGAGAGCCTGGAAAGCGAAATGCTCTGCCTGACGCTGGACGCAGAAGGTCGGGTTGAATGGGCCAATGCCAACTTTCTGCAGGAACTGGTCTACCAGAGTTCCACGCTGCTGGGGCGCCCCATCGAAGACCTGGTGCCCGCCCATGTGCGCCAGGATGAATTCCAGCAGCGCTTCAAGAACGCCCTGCTGCGTGGTGAGCATTTCGCCGGCGCCGTACGCCTGATGCGCGGCAACGGGCAGGAAGCCTGGTTGCGCTCGATTGTGCAGCCGGTGCGCAGTTCCGATGGGCGCATCAAGCACTTTTCGATTTACTCCAGCGACCTCACCCGCACCATCGAAGCGTCGCGCGAGCATGAAAACCTGATCACCGCGCTGGTGCGTTCCACCGCCGTGATCGAGTTCGACCTGGATGGGCATGTGCTGACCGCGAACGACCGTTTCCTCAACGGCATGGGCTACAGCCTGGCGCAGATCCAGGGCAAGCATCACCGTATCTTCTGTGAACCGCAGGAGTACAACAGCGCCGAGTATCAGCATTTCTGGAAACGCCTGAACGCCGGTGAATTCGTCGCAGCGCGCTTCAAGCGTGTGGACAGCCATGGCCGCGTGGTGTGGCTGGAAGCCACCTACAATCCGGTGCTGGACGCCAATGACCGTTTGTACAAAGTGGTCAAGTTCGCCACGGTGATTACCGATCAGGTCAATCGGGAGCAAGCCGTGGCCGAGGCCGCGAACATTGCCTACAGCACCTCGTTGCATACCGACGACAGCGCCCAGCGCGGTACCACCGTGGTGACGCAGGCGGTGGAGGTGATGCGCGACCTGGCCACGCACATGCAGGCGGCGGGTGAAGGCATCGAGGCACTGAACGCGCAATCCCAAGTGATCGGCACCATCGTCAAGACCATCAGCGGCATTGCCGAACAGACCAATTTGCTGGCGCTCAACGCGGCCATCGAAGCGGCACGTGCCGGCGAGCAAGGCCGGGGCTTTGCGGTGGTGGCCGATGAGGTGCGCCAGTTGGCATCACGGACCAGCAAAGCCACCGAGGAAATTGTTGGTGTGGTGCGTCAGAACCAGGATATGGCCCGCGACGCGGTGGCCCTGATGACCGACGGCCGCCTGCAAGCCGAGCAAGGCCTGGCCCTGGCGGCGGAAGCGGGCACGGTGATCGTGGAGATCCAGGACGGCGCACAGAAGGTGGTCAGCGCCGTAGGACAATTCGCTAACCAACTGTCGAGCTGATCCATGGGGCTGATGCTTGAGGTATCGTAGGTTTTTTCGTTTGAAGAGCCGATCCTCCATGAGCCCTACCCACTGCCGCCCCGTTCCGTTGCCCAAGGCTTATCGTTTGCTCAACCACGGGCCAACCGTGCTGGTGAGTGCGGCCCACAACGGCCAGCGCAATATCATGGCGGCCGCCTGGGCCATGCCGCTGGATTTCGAACCGCCGAAAGTCGCCGTGGTGTTGGACAAGGCCACCTGGACTCGCCAATTGCTGGAAGGTGCCGGCAGCTTCGTGCTGCAGGTGCCCTGTGTGGCCCAGGTCGACCTCGTGCAGACGGTCGGCAATACCACCGGCACCGAGCGTGACAAGTTTGCCGCTTATGGCCTGCAAACCTTCAGCGGTGAACACACTGAGGCGCCGTTGCTGGAAGGCTGTGTAGCCTGGCTGGAATGCCGCTTGCTCCCCGAGCCCCACAACCAGCAGGCCTATGACCTGTTCCTCGGCGAAGTGGTTGCGGCCTATGCCGACGAGCGTGTGTTCAGCGAAGGCCGCTGGCACTTCGAAGGGCATGATCAGTTACGCACCTTGCACCATGTAGCGGGTGGGCATTTCCTGAGCATCGGCGAGCCCATCGATGGGCATTCGCTATAAGCGTACTCAGCGCCCTAGCATTTTCACCCATCGCGACGGCGGCATACCGTAGGTGCTGCGAAATTGCCGGGTCATGTGGCTCTGGTCGGTGAAGCCGGCGGTCAGCGCCGCGTCCACCAGCGACTGCCCCTGCGCCAGCAGACTGCGCACCAGGTCCAGCCGGCGCATCGTCAGGTAGCGATAGGGGCTGGTGCCGAACAGCACGCGAAAGTCCCGTGACAATGCCCAGCGGTCGCGGCCGGCGTGGTCGGCCATTTCGTCCAGGGTGATGCTGCGGCCCAGGGCGCTGTGGATAAACTCCCGGGCGCGCTCGGCGGCGACGTAATCGAACGCCTTGCGGCTGACGATGGCGCCCGCGGCGTTGCTCAGCGCGTGGGCCAGGTCGAACATCGCGTCCTGTTCCTGCAATGGGTCGATGGGGTTATCCAGGTTTTGCAGCAGCACATCGCTGGCGCGGAACAGCCTGGGGTCAGTGGACAAGCCGCCGGGGATAAACGGCAACGGCTTGCCGCCAAGGATCTGCTGGATCAGCGACGGCTCCACGTAAATCATCCGGTACTTGAAACCCTCGTCACTGCCGGCGTGGCCGTCGTGGGTCTCATCGGGGTGAAGCACCATGGTCGTGCCGGGCAGGCTGTGGATCATGTCGCCGCGGTAGTGAAAACTCTGCACGCCAGACAAGGTACGCCCGATGGCATAGGTGTCATGGCGATGGGGGTCGAAGGCGAAACCGGCGAAGTACGCCTCGATACGGTCCAGGCCGCTGGCATGGGGGGCACGGTGCAGCCAGTCGAAGTTGCGGGTCGGTTTGCCCATGGTGGCTTGTCACAAAAAGAGGTGGAAACACGTTAACCCAGTCTGCATCCCTTGTCTGCCGGGGTCTTGTACGATTGTGCAGGTGGCGGGCGAGGTCTATGCTCCCTGCTCGTGCCCTGCGCTGATGGAGCCGCCCCATGGAATTTATCAACCCCACCTATGTGGCGCCTCTGGTCTCGCTGGCCCTGCTGTGGACGGTGGCGGTGGTGACGCCGGGTCCCAACTTCTTCAACGCCGCGCAGTTGGCCGCCAGTTGTTCGCGCCGTCATGGCGTGGTGGCGTCGGCGGGCGTGGCCACCGGCACGATCATGTGGGGGCTGGCGGGTGGTCTGGGCATCAAATCGCTGTTTACCGCGGCGCCCATGTTGTACCTGGCGTTCAAGATCATCGGCGGCTGCTACCTGATTTACCTGGGGCTGAAACTGTTCAAGCGCTCGGCACCGGCGATGGGCCAAAGCCTGTTGCCGGACGAAGCGCGCCGCTCGTTGTTTTCCGCCTGGCGCCTGGGGTTGCTGGGCAATCTGTCCAACCCCAAGGCCGCGTTGTTCGTCGCCACCATCTTCGCCTCCACCATGCCACCGTCGCCGTCGCCGATGCTGCTGACCCTGGCGGTGATTACCATGGCCACCCTGTCGTTCAACTGGTATTCCTGCGTGGCCCTGGTGTTTTCCAGTGCACACATGGCCAACCTCTACAGCCGCTCGCGCAAATGGCTCGACCGTTTTGCCGGCGGTTGCTACGTGTTGTTCGGCGCACACCTGGTAGCGAATCGCTGACCGTCCGTGGTAAGAAGCCTTACTTTCAACAGTGAGGCCGGGTCATGAGCAAGGTGCGGGTAGGGATTATTTTTGGTGGCCGTTCGGCCGAGCACGAAGTCTCGTTGCAGTCGGCGCGCAATATTGTCGACGCACTCGACCGCACCCGCTTCGAGCCGGTTTTGATCGGCATCGACAAGGCCGGCCACTGGCACCTCAACGACACCTCGAACTTCCTGATCAACCAGGAAAACCCGGCACTCATCGCCCTCAACCAATCCAACCGCGAACTGGCGGTGGTACCCGGCAAGGCCAGCCAGCAGGTGGTGGAAACCTCCGGCAACGGCCTGCTGGCACACATCGACGTGATCTTCCCCATCGTCCACGGCACCCTCGGCGAAGACGGCTGCCTGCAAGGCCTGTTGCGCATGGCTGACCTGCCTTTCGTCGGCTCCGACGTGCTCGGCTCGGCGGTGTGCATGGACAAGGACATCAGCAAACGCCTGCTGCGCGATGCCGGCATTGCTGTGACGCCGTTCATCACCCTGACCCGCAGCAACGCCGCGCGTACTTCCTTTGAAACAGCGGTGAATAAACTCGGCCTGCCAATGTTCGTCAAACCGGCCAACCAGGGTTCTTCGGTGGGCGTGAGCAAGGTTGGCAACGAGGCTGAGTACCACGCCGCGGTTGAACTGGCCCTGGGTTTTGATCAAAAGGTGCTGGTGGAGTCGGCGGTTCAGGGCCGCGAAATTGAATGCGCCGTGCTGGGCAACGAAAACCCTGTGGCCAGCGGCTGCGGCGAGATCGTGGTGAACAGCGGCTTTTACTCCTACGACAGCAAATACATCGACGGCCAGGCGGCCCAGGTGGTGGTGCCGGCTGATATCAGCCATGCAGCCAGTGAGCGTATTCGCCGCTTGGCCCTTGAGGCGTTTGAGGTGTTGGGGTGCGCAGGGTTGGCGCGGGTCGATGTGTTCCTGACCGACGATGGTGAAGTGCTGATCAACGAAATCAACTCACTGCCCGGCTTCACCCGCATCAGCATGTACCCCAAGCTGTGGCAGGCAGCGGGCATGAGCTACAGCGAGCTGGTGAGCCGGTTGATTGAGCTGGCGTTGGAGCGGCATGCGGGGCGGAAGGGTTTGAAGATCAGCCGTTAACGGATGGGATAAATACCTGTGGCGAGCCCGCTCGCCACAAGGGGGCGTAGATTCGTCAGGGTCTACGAGCAATCCACGAATAAATCAACGTCTTCGCTTCCGCCGGCTGATGCGTCCTTCTGCGGTAGCTGGCAAACGTCGGCGACGTACAGTAGGTGCACACCTCGCTCACTTCGATCTGCTCACGCTTGACACCCGCCGCTTGCAGCAGCAACAACCCATACCCGCTCAAGTCAAACCACGCACTGCCTGCTTGCCTTGCATGGGGCGGATTGATTTGCGGGGACCGCAGCGGTGCCGGTTGCACGTAGCTCCACGGCGCCTGGGCGTGTTGCCACAGGTGCCCTTGGTCACTCTGGAACTCGGCGATAAAGCCTTCGCTCACTTCATAACAGCACGGCTTGATCGAGGGGCCGATAGCTACTTGCAGCTGGTCGGCTGCAATCCCTTCGGCGGCAAAGCGCTGCATGACGTTGGCGATGATCCCGCGTTGCAGCCCCTTCCAGCCGCCATGGACTGCGGCCACCCATTCGCCGGTTTTCGACGCGAACAGAATGGGCAGGCAATCGGCGGTGATCACCGCGATCGGGTGAGTGTGGTGCGTCAACACACCATCGGCCTCGATCGTATTGGCCACCTGGCCCGCCTGCCATTCAATCACCGAGGCGCTGTGCACTTGCTTGCAGATGAACACTTCATCCGGGCGCAGTGGGTCGTCGATCGAACAGAAACCGTGGTCGATGCCAGGGATGGCAGCGAGATTTTCAGCCTGATGCAAGGGCTTACCTCCGTTCAATAAAATCAGTCGCCGAGCGCCTCGCCTTCGCGCCGAGGGTCGGCGCCGCCGCTGAGCGACACCTTGCCCAGGGCGTCCCGCTTGAGCACGATGGCCTGGATGCCGCTGGTCATGTCGATCTCGCTCAGCTCATGGCCCTTGTCCTTCAATACCTGCTTCAGGCCTGGGCTGAACAACCCGGCCTCCAACTCGGTAGCCCCATTGCGGCTGCCGAAATTGGGCAGGCCGATGGCGGCTTGCGGGTCGAGGTTCCAGTCGAGCAGCGCCACCAGGGATTTGCTCACGTACTCGATGATTTGCGAGCCGCCCGGCGAACCGAGCGTAGCCAGCAATTCACCGCTCTCGCGGTCGAACACCAGGGTCGGCGCCATCGCCGAGCGCGGGCGTTTGCCGGGTTGCACGCGGTTGGCGACCGGCTGGCCGTTTTCTTCGGGGATGAATGAGAAGTCGGTCATCTGGTTATTGAGCAAGAAGCCCTGCACCATCACATGGGAACCGAACGCGGCTTCCACCGTGGTGGTCATCGACACGGCGCCACCCAGGTCATCTACGGCGACGACTTGTGACGTGGAGATGCGCAGCGGCGAACGGTCCGGTGCATACGCGACTTGAATACCGGCCGGTCGGCCTGGCTTGGCGATGCCCATGCTGCGCTCGCCGATCAGCGTGGCACGCTGTGCCAGGTAGTTCGGGGCCACGAGGCCGGCCACCGGCACCGGTGTGAAGTCCGCATCGGCCACGTACAGCGCACGGTCGGCAAAGGCCAGGCGACCGGCTTCGGCGATCAGGTGCACGGCCTCGGGCGTGGGCTCAAGCCCGGCAGGCGAAGCGCTTTTTATCGGTGTCATCGGCGCGATGGCCAGGCGCGGGTCGCGGGCTTCCAGGGCCTGCAATGTGCCGAGCATCTGCGCAACCGCAATCCCGCCTGAGGACGGCGGCGGCATGCCGCAGACTTTCCAGCGCTTGTAATCGGTGCACAGCGGCACGCGTTCCTTGGCGACGTAGCCCTTGAGGTCGGCTTGATTCAGGCTGCCGGCATTACGGTTGCCCTGCACCTTGCGCGCAATCTCATCGGCAATCGGCCCGTGGTACAAGGCGTCCGGTCCTTCCTTGGCGATGCGCTTGAACACAGCGGCCAGCGCCGGGTTTTTCAGCCGTGTACCGGCGGCTTTTGGCGTGCCGTCGGCATTCAGAAAGTAGGCCGCCATCTCCGGCGATTGCTGGATAAAGCGGTCTGCGGCGATCAGGCTGTGCAAGCGCGGTGAAATCGCGAAGCCCTGCTCCGACAAGCGAATCGCCGGCTCGAACAGCTTGGCCCATTGCAGGCGGCCGGTCTTCCTATGGGCCATTTCCAGGGCCCGCAGCACCCCGGGCGTGCCCACCGAACGCCCGCCGATCTGCGCGTCGGTGAAGGCCATCGGCGTGCCGTCGGCGTTCAGGAACAACCGCTCGGTCGCCCCGGCCGGAGCCGTTTCCCGGCCGTCATAGGCGTGCACGTTTTTCCCGTCCCACAGCATGATGAACGCACCGCCGCCAATGCCGGAGGATTGTGGTTCCACCAGGGTCAACACCGCCTGCATCGCAATGGCGGCGTCAATGGCCGAGCCGCCCTGGCGCAACATCTCGCGGCCGGCCTCGGCCGCCAGCGGGTTGGCGGCGGCGGCCATATGGCGCTCGGCATGGCGGGTGCTGAGGTCGGTGCGATAGCCCGAGCCCAACTCCGGTGCCGGTGGCTGGTCGTTGACCGGGGTGTGGCAGGCAGCCAGGGTCAGGGCTGCGGCCATGAGTGACAGTTGGCGGCGGGAAATCGAAAACACGTGCTGAACTCCGTTCATTGTGCGAATGATCTGTTGTCCTTGGGGCGCTGCGGTTTACAGGTAAATCGTGCCTTGCATGTACAACACTGCCTTGCCGGAAATAATCACGCGGTCGCCCTGCAGCTCGCAGTGCAACTGGCCCTTGCGCTGGCCCCCTTGCTCGGCCGTCAAGTGCGACTTGCCCAGGCGCTCGGCCCAGAACGGTGCCAGCGAGGTGTGTGCCGAGCCGGTGACCGGGTCTTCATCGATCCCCACATTCGGCCCGAACCAGCGCGAAATGAAATCAAACCGTGTGCTCTTGGCGGTGACTGCAATCCCGCGCTTGGGCAGGCCCTTGAGCCGCGAAAAGTCAGGCGTCAGCGCGGCGACCTGGGCTTCGTCGTCCACCAGCACGATGTAGTCATCGGTGCCGAACACGTCGGCGCTCTCGATCCCCAGGGCACTCAACATTCCAGCGGGCGGTTCGCAGCGCTGTGGTTGCCGGGCGGGGAAATCCATCGCCAGCTCATCACCCTTGCGCGTCACCCGTAGCTCGCCGCTGCGGGTGGCAAAGCGCAGCACCTGGGGTGCATCCGCCAGCGCGTGAATCAACACCCACGCTGTCGCCAGCGTGGCATGGCCGCACAGGTCGACTTCGACTTGCGGGGTAAACCAGCGCAACTCATAGAAGCCATCGCGGGGCACGAAGTAGGCGGTTTCGGAGAGGTTGTTTTCGGCGGCGATATGCTGCAGTTGCTCATCGGGCAGCCACTCGGTGAGCGGGCACACCGCGGCAGGGTTGCCGCCGAAGGCATGTTGGCTGAAGGCGTCGACTTGGTAGATGTCCAGTTTCACCGTAAAGCACTCCGTGCGTGGGGGGAGGCTGGACACTAACAGTGGCAAGGGAGTGCGTCAAAAGCGGCCTACCCTCGGGATAGGCCGTGTGGCTCAGGCAATCAGAAGTCCCAGCGCGTGGTCAGCATGAAGTGACGCGGTGCGCCGTAGATGGCGGAGTTGTAGAAGCCCACGTTGGTGTAATACGGCTTATCGAACACGTTATTGAGGTTCAGCGTGGTCGACAGGTTTTTCGTGAATTGGTAGCGCGTCATCAGGTCCACCACCCAGTAGGACTCCTGGGAAAATTTCTCGGTGGTGTCTTTGGGGCTGTTGTAGATGTCCTGCCACACCGTGTTCTGCCAGCGCAGGCCGCCGCCGACGCTGACTTTGTCCAGCTCGCCCTTGAGCTTGTAGATCGTGAACATGCTCACTTGATCCTCGGGCTCGAAGGTCGAGATTTTTTTGCCGGCGTCGTCGCGTACCACCTTGTGGGTGTAGCCACCCTGCAACTGCCAGCCTGGAGCGATTTCGCCGGACAGTTCCAGTTCGTAGCCCTTGGTCGTCGCGTCGGTGCCCTTGAAGGCAAAGTTGGGCGGTGTCGGGGTCTGGTTGTTGTACGCATCGTCGGGCAGGGAGCGGTTGCTTTCCTTCACCTCGAAGTACGCCAGGCTGGCGTTCAGGCGTCCGTCGAGGAACTCACCCTTGAGGCCCACTTCATAGTTCTCGCCTTCGTCCGGGTCAATCAGCTTGCGGTTACGGTCGAGGTTGTAGCTTTCCTGGGGCATGAAGACATCGGTGTAGCTGACATAGGCCGACAGGTTGTCCGTGAGGTCATAGATGGCTCCGGCATAGGGAATGAAGCGTCCGGTTTCACGGTAGGTATCGGTGCTGCCGGTCAAGGTGTAGTCGACCACGCGCCCGCCGAGCAACAGTTTCAGGTCGTTGGTGAGGTTCCAGCGGGTGGTGAGGTACATGCCGGTCTGGCGAATGGTGTCGTCGGTGACTTGGGAGGCCACGCCCCAGTCGGGCTTGGCCAGGTTGCCATGCCAGTTGACGTAGTCGACCAGGTTGGCGGTGGGGAAGGTTTCGTCCCAATAGCCCTTGCCCTTCCAGTGGGCGGTACTGATGGATCCTCCGATCACCAGGTCATGTTCACGTCCGAGGAAATTGAACGGGCCGCTGATATACAGGTCGGCCGAGTCGCTGGTGGTTTCGCCCTTGTAGCGCTGGGCGTTGATATTGGCAGTGCCGTCCGCCGCCGGCTGGTAGAACTGGATCGCACCCATCTGGGCGTCGTAGCCGTTGAGCTTGTGGTCCAGTTGCAGTTTGGTCACCCAGCCGTCGCCGAGGTCGTGCTCCAGGTTAGCGAACACCGTGCGGGTGTATTGCTGCCAACTGCTCCAGTCAGTGGCATTGCTGAAGGAGCGCTTGGCATTGTTCAACTCGCCGGCATGGTTGAACAGCGGGAAACTGCCGGACCAGGTGGAACCTTTGGGTTTGCTGTCCTGATAATCGGCGCCCACGGTGAGCAAGGTGTCGGGTGACAGGTCGAATTCGAGAATGCCGTAGAACACCGAGCTTTTGTTCGAGTAGCGGTCGATCCACGACTTGTTGTCCTGATAGGCCGCCACGGCACGCCCACGCACATTGCCGGTTTCGGTCAGCGGGCCGCTGACGTCCACTTCCGTGCGGTAGTGATCCCAGGTGCCCGCCGCCGTGGTGATGTGGCCGAGAAATTCCGCCGTAGGCTTCTTGCGCACCAGGTTGATGGTGCCGCCCAGGGAGCCGGCGCCGCTGAGCAGGCCGGAGGCGCCCTTGAGCACTTCGACCCGGTCATAGATCGCCATGTCGCTCAGGGTGTTGCCCGCCGAATAGGCCACGTTGCGCACGGCCGAGGGAATACCGTCGTACTGGAAATTGTTGATCGAAAAACCGCGCGAGTAGTAATTGCTGCGGTCGGTGTCGTAGGCCGACACGGTAATGCCAGGGGTATGACGCATCACGTCGTCGACACTGTCGAGGGCAAAGTCATCCATGTGCTGGCGGGTGACGACACTGATGGACTGCGGCGTTTCACGCGGGGTCAGCACCAGGCGCGTGGCCGTGGCGATGGTGCCCGGGGTGTAGGAGCCGGTGCCTTCGGTGACGGTGCCCAGTTGGTTGCTGATCACGGTGGTGGTGCCCAGTTGCAGAGCCGCGCCGGGTTGTGCGGTGCGGGTCAGTATGACCGCGTTGGGACCATTGAGCTCGAAGCTCAGGGGCGTGCCTTTGAGTAACTGGGCCAGCGCCTCCAGGGCGGTCATGCGGCCGCTGACGCCAGGCGACTCGACGCCTTGGGCCAAGTCCGCCGCATAGGCAATTTGCAGGCCGCTCTGCACACTCAATTGATCCAGGGCATTGACCAGCGACTGACGCGCTATGGCAAAGCTGCGGGTATCTGCTGCTTCACGAATGGCCGGCTTGCCCGCCGGTTCCACGGCAACCGCAGTGCTGCACGCCAGGCAGACGGCAAGCGCAAGAATGCTACGGGCGTGGGTCGGATTGAGTGCTGGAAAGTGCATGTGAGCCCCGTTAGAAATAGGAATGATTTGCAAAGGCAAAATTCTTGACGGGTTGAAGCTTCGAAAGCCGTAAAACTTTTTGCGACGGGGTCAGGGGCTCTGTATCAGCGAATAATCAGGATGCCACCCGGCAGGCGCTGGATGTGGGTGGAAGTGATTCTACTCAACGCCTGCACGATCGCCTGGGGGTCATCCAATTGGTAATTGCCGCTGACCCGCTCACCGGCAGCGGTATCGTTCAATAGCAGGATCGGTGAGGGATAATAGCGACGGATCTCTGACAACACCTGTGCCAGCGGCGCGTTCTGGAACGACAGCCGTCCGTTGATCCAGGCCATCTGCTGTTCGCCACCTTCCAGGGACAGCGGTTGCAGGTGCCCACCCAGCAACTGTTGCCAGTTGCCCGCCTGCAACACGCTCTGTTCGCCCTTGCGGTTGGCGAAGCGCACGCGGCCTTGTCGCACGGCGACGGTGACGCCCGCGTCGCGCTGGCTGACGCTGAATTGCGTGCCGACTACGGTCACGCTGGCCTCGGCGGTTTCGATGCTAAGAGGGCGCTCTGAGTCGTGTGCGGCTTCGACGTAGAGCTCGCCGCGCAGCAGCTTGATGCGGCGATGGGCGCCGTCGAAGGCGATGCTGATTGCGCTGTGGCTGCCCAGCACGATGTGCGAGCCGTCCTCCAGGTCAAAGCGTTCCAATTGCGCAACGTCGGTCATGTGGTCAGCCTGCAGGCGCATCGGCACATCGGTCATCCAACCGATGCCCAGCGTGATCAATACGGCAGCGGCGGCAGCCATAAAGCGTGTCTTGCGGTGCGTGGCGGCTTGCGGGGCAGGGGGCAATTCCAGGTCGCCGGCGAGGTTTTTCAAGGCTTGCTCGAAGGCGCGGCTTTCCCACATCGCGGCCAGTTCCGCATACGCCGTGGCGTGCCGGGGATCCGCATCGCGCCACTGCTCAAAGCGCTGGCGGGTGATGGGGTTGCGCACCGTCTCATCGCGCTGGGCGAACCAGTCGGTCGCCTGCTTACGTATGGCATCGGGGGTGTCGGTGCGATCAATCATGGTCGGTCGTTTGCTTGACGCAGGCAATGAGGGCTTGGCGCAGATCTTTTTCCACCGTGCTCAACGACACCTGCAGGCGTTGGGCGATCTCGCTTTGGGACAGGTCATGCAATCGATGCAATACCAGGATTTGTTGCTGGCGTTTGGGCAAGGTAGCGAGCACCTGTTGAAACTGCAGCAGTTGTTGTTGGCCCTGGGCCTGGCTCTCCGGACCGGGTGCCGTGGTGGGCACCTCGACAACCAGGCTTTCGGCCAGCTGGCACTCATAGCGCCTTTTACTGCGCACACTGCGCAGATGATCAAAAGCCAGGTATTGCGCAGTTTGATAAAGAAACGGCTTCAAGTGTTCGATAGGGCGAGCGTACAGCGCTTTCGCCACCTTCAGGTAGGTTTCCTGGGCCAGGTCCTCCGCCTGGCTCGAACAGCCGACGACGCGCGACAGCATACGGATTAACGCACTGCGCTGCCCGATAAAAACGGCGCTGAGTTTTTCCTGATCCCCTGGCGTCCCTGTCTCCATGGCCCCGATACCCTGATGCGGCGTTGCGCGAATAGCAGGCATACTAATGAGAAGCGGTCTCATTTGATAGGGTGGCGGGTGATTTGTTTGGAGAGCAGTCCTGCCGGGCATGTCATAGGTTCGACCGGCGCGTCAGCCCAGTCGCAACACCATCGCCCCGCCAGCAATGATGCACGCAGCCATGATGCGGCGGCGGGTCAGTTGCTCTTTGAGCACCAGTGCCGAGATCACCACGCCAAACAGGATCGACGTCTCCCTGAGCGCCGAAACCGTGGCGATCGGTGCCGCTGTCATTGCCCAAAGTGCCAGGCCGTAGGACACGACGGTGCCGAAGCCACCGATAACACCTGGGCGCCAGTGGCGCGCTAGATAGCGGCAGAATTCGCGCCGCCTGACGGCAAATGCCCAGACGGCAAGCGCAAGGCCGGTGAGCAGGAATATCCACAGCGTATAGGCCGCCGGGGCGCCGGATTTGCGCACACCCACACCGTCGATAAGGGTGTAGCCGGCGATGACCGCCGCGTTGACCAGCGCCAGGAGCATCCCTTTTCGCTGACCGATGCTGGGGGCGGCAGCCATGCTCAGAATGCCGATGCAGATGATGGCAATGCCGAGCCAGGCGAATGAGGACAAGGACTCGGACAACAGCCCTACGCTCGCTGTCGCCACCAGCAACGGCGCAGTGCCGCGCATGATTGGGTAGGTCTGGCTCATGTCGGCAATGCGGTAAGTCGAGGCGACCAGCACGAAATACACCACCTGCAAAATCACCGACGCACCGATGAAGGGCCAACTTTCCTTGGCCGGAAGTTCCAGAAACGGAATGACCGTCGCTGCGATCAGCGATGCAATGGACGCGATCATGCAGGTGGTCAGGAGCTTGTTGTCACCGCCCTTGACCACGGCATTCCAAGTGGCGTGCAACGCAGCGCCCAGCATGATGATTGCGAACACATCAAGGCTCATGAAGGGACGTCCTATTGGCTAAGTTCTGTATCCAGGAGGGGGGCTGCGAGTATGCCCCAGGCACTTTCTTCAAGGCATAAAAAAACGGTCTACCTTTCGGTAAGCCGTTATCAGTACCGGGTTACGCGTTAATTGAGGGCAAATGCTGTTCGATTACGCCTGGTCGCCCCATGCCCGGATATGTTTTAACGCCAGGCGTTATCGAGTAGCCCTGAATGAGATTTTTGCTCAGAACACCTGCAACAGTCGAACGTTGATGCGGGCGCTTTCCTTGAAGCCATTTTCCACCTCAAGGTCGCGCCCGAGCGCCACCAGCAGTTGCGTCTTCGGGCGGATAAAGTAACTGCCACCCACGCTGATTTTTCGTTGCCGAGCTTCGTCGTCGCTGTCAACGCCATTGACCCGGGTCTCACCGCCCCAGGTCTGTGACAGGCCGACGAAAGCGTTGGCTCCGGGCGTGAACTGGTAACGCAAATATCCCTGCCCCTGGTAGAGCTGTTTCTGCTTGAGCGTGTCGCCGGCAGCGCCGTAGTTGTCGTTCTTGCCATGGAACATGACGTCGCCGGTCAAGTCGACATACCAATTGTCGGTCAGCCCTTTGACGAAACCTACCTGTAAATCAAACTTCCAGCGGTTTTCCCCCAGATTGAGCGGGCGGTCGTGGCTATAGCTACCCGTTGGAAGGTACAGATAGGGCGCTATGGCTAGATAGGTGCGAGACGCTGAGTCGTTGATCAACCAGACTGGTGCGGCCAGGATAACGTCACCTACCCCGCTGGTCTTGCCCAGTGCACTCGTGTCGCGCCCGGCATCCAGCCGGCCGAACGGTACCAGGATCTGGGGGCCTACCGTCAGCCCGCCAATCGTGGTGTAGTGCACCAGCCTCCCGATACCGACATCCGAGACCAGCCGAGGATCCCGCGCCGTCTGCCGTCCCTGGGCATAGAGTTTGTTGCGCTCGGCATGCTGCAGGTACAGCAACCCCGCCGTCGTACCCTCCGGCGCCGGGACGAAATCACCGATGTCCACATCGATGGCGCGCGCGGTCATCGGCACCATCGTGACCATCGGTAGACAGGCCAAGGCCAATACCTTGTTCATGCTGCTCAGGGGCGAGTGGGTACCGGCCTTTGACACGTGGCCGGTCCTGCGGGCGACGCTGGAGAATGCTTGGGTCATTACGGAAGTCCTCTCTCGAGTAGTCATCTGTCATTGATCGGCCGGCGAAGTGCGGCGACACAGGACAACGCGGCAGTGCGCATGACAAAGATAGGGGGGACGCGCCCCAAGTCGCTTTGTTGGGGCGGTCATTCGTTGTGCTGGGAAGGACAGCTGCTCGGCGCTTACGCCTCGTGGCACGGGGGCCGCTTCAACTGCGTGCCTCTGCGCCGGCCATGGCGTCGTAGGCCGGCGAGCGCAGCAGCGCATGGAGTTGCCGGCGGCGGACCCCCATGTTGCCGCCGTCGTACAGGGGAAAACACAGCGCGTCCTGCATCAGGCCAGCCAACGGGTAGAGGTCGGTATAGGCATCGACACCGACAACGCGCATGGCATCGTAGACAGCCTGAACGCACAGTTCCGAACAGTGAACCTTGGTGATGATGGCCAGTTCGCGGCCGCGTCCCTGGGTGATATCGAGCTGGTGACAGGCTTTCCAGGTCAGGTAGCGCGCGGCCTCGATGCGCATCTTGATATCGGCCAGCATGAAGCCAACGTTCTGGTGCTCAATCACAGGCACCGTGCCGGAGCGCTTGTCGGTGCGGGCAAACTTCAAGGCGACGTCGAAGGCTGCGCGCATCACACCTACGCAGGCCGCGCCGATGAGCGCCGCAGTCCAGGAGAAGGCATCTTCCACCATGGCAATGCCATCGCCCGGCTTGCCCACAATATTGGCCGCCGGCACGCGCACATTGTTGAAATGGATGCGCGGCGAGATCGTCGCGCGATGGCCGACGGTATCGAGAAAGCCCGCGATCTCGATGCCCTGGGCGCTGCCGGGCACCATGATGACCGCCAGCGATTGCTGCGGCGGCAGGGCCGCATCGGTGCGGCATATGACGCTGTACAGGTGCGCGCCCTTGCCGTCCCAACCGGTACCGTTGGTGGTGTAGTGCTTGGCGCCGTTGATGACCCATTCGTCGCCTTCGAGGCGGGCGAATGTCTGCACGCCGGCGGAGGGGTCGGGGTTGTCGTAGTTAGCGCCTCCGGTGACCTCAGTGAAGGCCAGGGCGGCCAGGCGCGAGCCATCTTCGACGAAGTCCGGCAGGAAGCGGCGCTTCTGCTCCTCGGTGCCGTGGTGCAGCACCGCGTGCAAACCCAGGCCGGTGCCCAGCAAAGCCGAAGGCAAGTTGACGTCGGCGGCGGCGAGTTCTTCGGCAGCCAAGGCAAAATCCAGCGTGGTCAGGGCGCTGCCGCCGAACGAGGCGGGCAGCAACGCCTTGATGAAGCCGGCGTCGACCATTGCATCGTAGAACGGCCGCGTGGCGTAGAACCGGTCTTCCGGTCGCGCGATTGGGGCGATGGTGGGGGCGACCTTGCTGAGGACTTCGGCGGCGAAGGTGCGCGCGCTTGCCTGTAAAGCCTTCTGTGATTCGGTGAGCTGGAAATCGATAGCCATGGGAAGCGACCTTTCTTGCGGTGGGTTAGGTAACGGACAACCCATCGTAGGCAGCCGGACTGCCTCGGTCTCGCTGGAGCGTGCAAGCCCAATTGACGATTTGCGCAAGGGCGCAGGGCTTTCCCGACTGAGGTTGTGCCCTCTGCAGAAAGAGCCTGTAGCGGGTGAATGCCCCCTTGGTTCTGGCGCGGACTTTGCGTCTTTCTACCGCAGGTCACATGGGGTCAGTCCTGCGCCTGTTTATCCGGCGAAAACTGCACCGGCATGACGCATTCGCATTCCCGCCGTGCACAGCGCAGGCACAAACGAAAATGCCGTGCCAGGGTGCCTGCAAGCCCATCAACCGACGACTTGCCTTTGCGTGCAAGACCAGTTGACGATCTGTGCAACAGGAGGAACACATGACACGTCTGAGCGGCCCGCCATACCGTGACATTGGCTCAGAAATCAGTCGCTGGCTTGCGCTCGCGATGATTGTCTTTTGCGCCACTGAGGGGTGACCGCAGGATGCAAATCTGGACTACCGAGGCGTGCGTGCAGCGTGAAAGATTCAGCTACTGGCGTGAGGTCCTCTGCGAAGCCTTCGTTTCGCTCAATCCCATCCTCAAGCAAGAGCCTGCAGGATTGGACTTCACGGGCGAGGTGAGCTCCCGGCCCCTCTCCATGAGCGCGCAGACCCGCGTGTTTTCCCGGGCGCAGTTCGTCCAACGACGCTGGGATGAAATCCGCCGCAACCCGGTCGAGTTCTGCTTCGCGAACTTCCAGTTGGAAGGGTCATGCGTGGTACGTCAGGATGGGCAGGAGACACTGGTGTTGCCCGGTGACTTCTCCGTCGTGGACTCCACGCGTCCCTACTTTCTCGATTTCAGGGAAGATTGGCGCGTGCTGTCATTCCGTATACCCAGGGAGCAACTGGTGTCCAGGCTCGCGGCACCGCGCCAGGCGACAGCGCGCTGCGTCAGCGGACAAGCGGGACTTGGACTGGTCGCGGCTCGCTTCGCCCGCTCACTTGAACAGATGGACGCCAGCGTCGGGCTACAGGCGCAGCACGGGCTCAGCGCCGCGCTTAACGGCGTCATCGCCATTGCGTTGGGCGCCACGCTGGAGGCGCAGGAGCAGGACCGGGTGCCGGTGCGGACAGCCTTCCGCCAGGCGGTCGAGACCTATATAGCCGATCATTTATCTGAACCCGGGCTCGGGCCGGACCTGCTTGCGGCGCGATTCAAGGTCTCGCGCCGGACACTCTATGGCCTGTTCGAGGAAGAGCCATTTTCCGTCAGTGGCCTGATCCGGGAGCTGCGCTTGCGGCACAGCGCGCGCGATCTCTGCAGTTCCGGCCATCCTGGCGTGCTCGCCGTAGCGCTGCGCTGGGGGTTTAACGATGCCTCGCATTTCTCCCGGTTGTTCAAGCAGCGGTTCGGGATCTCCCCACGCGGACTCGCAGCCAGCGTCGAAGGTGAAGCCAAACCAGGAACGAACAGTTGTGGATCGGTCCAGGATCTTCTGATCAGGTGAAGACAAGGTTCAGGAACTACAAAGGCGATCAAGGTGCGAGGTGCCGGGATGGGATGGGATGCGGCGCAGGGTGACCTGGGGTCATCTGTCGGTAGTCCCCGTTCATCACGGCGCGTTTCGCCATGAATATGGAGCCAGCGGTACTCCCCGGACTGCCTTGCGGGGGCTATTTCTGAAAAGCATCAACTACCTCCAGTTTTGCTCACGAGGTGTTGAGGTCGTTCTCGCTCTTGATGCCCCGAGCATCGCGGTCTTCGAATGCCCGGGGACAGTCTGGCTTGGACTGGCGTCTGTCGACTCAGGCGGCCTGATACAGACGGCGCTCGACCAGCCGGCTGTTACGCAGGCGATGCGTTGCCTTGGCACCGGCCAGCACGGCCAGGTCCAACAGCGGTTCGAGGATGACGACGGTCATGTAGGCACTGCCGAAGGTCAGGACCGACAGTGCGTTCTCTGCCGTGAAGCCCTTCCCGTAGAAAGCCCAGAAGGCAACCCAGGCGACGATGCCTGACTGGAAGGCCGTCGACAGGCCCAGTGCCTGGCGATAGCCCAGATCAACATAGGGCGTGTTTGGCGCGATGATACGCCGCGCCAGGGCAGCAACTGCCAACAGCGGTACCAAAAGGGTGGTGACGTTCATGCCGTATTGCGGCAGGTCGAATGGTGCGAAGAACAGCCCCTGGATTAACAGCCCCAAAGCGAGACCTACTGCTGCAGGTGCTGCACCGAACAACAGGAACAGCGTCGAGCCGAGTATGAGATGCACCTCCGAGACGCCAACCGGATGATGCGGTAGCAGTTCAAAGAAGCCAAACACCAGCGCCGTGGCGGCGGCGGCGCGAACTACCAGCGAGACGGCACCGCGTTCGCCAATGGCGTCCGCAACGAGTTTGACGGTGTAGGTGCCGACGGTTGCGGCGGTAACATAGCTCAGCCAGAGTTTTCCGGCTTCCACGAGGCCAGGTTCGATATGCATGACGATGACTCCTTGGCCGCCTCTGCGGCTTGCTAGGTAAAAAAGGACAACAAGAAACTGCTCCGCCCTCAGTGAGAGGCTCGGCTGATCGCCACGGGCTCGCGATGCGGCAGATGCTCACCGGTGTGCCCGTGGGCCGGTGGACAACTTGCATTGAGCAAAACCACTGGTTGTCCATGGGGAGTATTCAGATAGGCCTGCCTCCATTCCTCGCCCCGTTGGACGATGTCCTCCATCCCGGTCAGGCCTAGGGTGGTGACCATTCTTTCCATGGCCGTGATCCATTGCCGGTAATAGGCGTCATTGACGCTTTCTCCGGGTTGCGCCGGGGCAGCCTTGATCTCTTCGCTGAATACCTGCACCCAGTCCTTCCAGGGGAACACGCCGGCTTGGTGCAAGTGCACCAGCAGGGAAAAAGCCTGAGCCTGCCAAGGCTTGTCGAACACCGGGCCTTCATCGTCGAGAGGGAGGCCGACGGCCTTGTAGTCGTGGCGCATGCTCGTGTTCATACGGCCTCCAGGTAGTTGTCCCATAGGTCGATGCAGACACTGTCCGGTCGCCGTACTCCCCACAATTCCTCGGCACTGAAGCGTACGGCATAGACCTGCTGCGGCTGTTCGCCCAAACCATGGGCCATCGTGTCCGGGGTAGCGAACGCGCCATGCGCGATCACGATTGTGCCGACCTTACCGCGCGCGTAGCGTGGCAGCCGGGTGTGATTGGTTGGGTTGAGGCACTTCGTCCGCACCCGGTCACCGACTCGGAATTGGCCGGGGACATCTTCTTTTGCCCGCGACGAGGCGCCGCCGAGCACTACGGCGTCGACGATGTCCGGAGTTAACACCGTGACGGGCTGTGTCGGTGGGGTTGGTTTGGCCGTACCCTGCAGTTCGGCAGCGCTGATGACGCCCTTTTCTGTCAGCAGGGTCTCGAAGGCGTGCAGCCAGTGCTCGTAGTAGCTCGACTGCAGGTATTCGGCCGGCTTCATGCGTTCGATGGCGTGGCGGAATTCGTCGACGTTGAAGTACCCGCCGACGAAGAGCGAGGCGAAGAGCGGAAAAACCCTGCGCTCCCAATCATGATGGAAGATGGGTTCGTGCTCTTCCGTGAGCACTGGGCCGAAACCATGCATGCCGCCCAGGTCGTGTATACCATTCATGGGTTTTCTCCTTCTCAGGTTCAGGCTACTTGATCCGGATTCTTAGGCAGTCCGGTGCCGATCATGGCGTCGCGAGTCACGAGTTCGACCAGTTGTTCCTCGTTCCAGCCATCAGTACCCGCCGGACGTTCCGGCAATACCAGATAGCGCAGCTCAGCGCTGCTGTCCCAGACGCGAACTTCCTTGTCATCAGGAATCGTCAGACCGAACTCCGCCAGCACGCCGCGCGGGTCAATGACTATCCTCGAGCGATAAGGTGCGGACTTGTACCAGACCGGTGGCAGGCCCAGGGTCGGCCACGGGTAGCAGGAGCACAGTGTGCATACCGTCACGTTGTGCACGGTCTGGCTGTTCTCCACGACCACCATGTCTTCACCCTGAACACCAGAAAAGCCCAGCTCGGCGATGGCTGCAGTGCCATCTTCCAGCAGCCTGTGTTTGTACAGAGGGTCGAACCAGGCTTTTGCTATGACTTGGGCGCCGTTTCTCGGGCCGACCTTGTATTGGTAGGTGTCCACCAAAGCATCCATGGCTACGGGATCGACCAGGCCCTTTTCCGTCAGCAGGGACTCGAGCGCTTTGACGCGTAGCGCTATGGTCTCCGGTGGCTCAGTGTGGTCGTGATCGTGATGATGTTCGTGCGTATGACTCATGTCTTTGCCCCCTCTGAAGTTGGTGAAATCGCTCCCTGCATTACTCGACGAGTGCAGCAATACCAGTATCCGGCGCCAGCTTTTTCACAGGTTACTTCCCTCGTTTCGGCCAAATTACCCCAACGCTTTTCATTCCTTTGGCGGAGTCCATTTCGGGGTGTGCGAGTACTACGTCGCGGTAGGAGGGGCTACCAATCACGGCGGGTTTAAACTTGATCAGAAAGTCATTGACCTCTTTGCGCAGGTCCGGTGCCAGATCGTAGTCGTTGTAGCATTCCTCAAGACAATCGAGCACGGCTTGCCAGTGCACCTCGGTAAGACCCATTCCGCGATGCGCGGTGACCATGTCCCTACCTCGGTATTTGGCGCTGCCACCCCAATGTTCAGAAAGGAAATCGACAAAGTTGATGTGTTCCTTCTGGAATGTTGATTCGGACATGTGGGCCCAGATATGACCGATAGCGGGATGTCCCATGGTCTTCCTCAAAACTGCACCTGCGAACTGATAAATGACGTCGTAGCCCCCAAGACGCGCATAGAGAGAGGGCTGTTGTTCCACGGATGGTTGCTGGTCGGTCATGATGCGGTTTCTCCGTTTCGGCTGGGGACGATCTCATTCGCTCAATGTGGTGTTCCGCCCGGTTGATAAGGGGCGCGAGAGCTTGCGACGAATCCAAATTAGAGCTGCTGTCGAGCGCACGCTTTGCTGGCAAGGACAATCGTTTGGTCTGGACGGACAACGGCTTAGGAAAACCGTGCTTGCAGCAGACGCAGAATGCTGACATCGGAACTGGTCCTGCGGCCATGGGGGTAGATATGGTCCGTGCCTGGGGTTCCTTTAGTTCTGTCTTGACCGGACGGTTCGCTGTTCTAGATCGCCGTGGACGTTGGTGTTTTACGAATGCTCCCATTCCATCGGCGTTGCAGCACCAAGGTCCCGAGTTGCAGCAGGTAAGTGGCAAACTCTTCGGGTGCCATGTCCCATCTGTGTAAAAACCAGGATGAATCGGATAGTCGCTGCTGTTCTCGTAGATGCATGAGACACCTCGTCATTTGTGTTTTTAGGGACACGGCATGGAGTGAACATTATCTAGGGGAGATGAAGTGTGCTTGGTTCGAATGGACAACCGTTTGGTTAAAAAGGACAGGTATAGATGTCCGGCATACCCGTGGGCAGCGATGGTGCGGGGGGAGGGGATAGGGATAGGCAGAGATAAACGGCCAGACACAAGAAAGCCCGCACTAGGCGGGCTTCTTGAGGTGATTCATAGACTGCTGTAGACATCTATGGATCGGTACTTGGTGGCTACACAGGGACTTGAACCCCGGACCCCAGCATTATGAATGCTATGCTCTAACCAACTGAGCTATGTAGCCAAGTGGCGCGCATTATTCGCGTAGAACGGGAATGCGTCAAGCATTTATTTTGAATTTTTATCTACGCTTTCAATTGTTTATCGGAAACGCGCGAGTTGGGCGACGAGTGGTTGATGATTCGCTGCTTCTATGAAGGGGCCCCCCTGGCGCCAGGCAATCCCTCGGCTGCTGGGCAAAGCAGCTCGTTGATCCTGCTTGCAACGGGACTGATCGCTCAAGGGGCTTGGGGCTGATGTTCGGTTTTGGCGGGATCGGTGCGACGCTGTCAGGGTGATTGGTGATCTTCCTGGCACGTACGAAAAAGGTCTGTTCGGTTGGGCAGATATCCCTGTCGCCCAACGCTTGGCCAGTCAGCCGGATTTACGATTGAAACGGGTTCTGGGTGCTGCGCTTGAGCTGTTCGCGTGCTCGCGACAGGCGTGAGCGAACGGTACCGATGGGGATGTCCAATACATCGGCGGTGTCCTGGTAGCTGCCGTCGGTTTCCAGCGAGGCGTACATCGTCCTGCGCATTTCCGTCGGCAGGTGGTCAATGGCGCTCAGGGTGTTCTCCAGGCGGCGGTTGATCTCAAACTCCCAATCCAGGTTGTTGCTTTCTTCCTGCCCATGCCACAACGATTCATCAAATTCGCAATGCACGGGTTTGGCATACATGCGCCTGAAGTGATTGCGAATCAGGTTCTGTGCGATGCCGCACATCCAGGTACTGAGCGAGGCGTTACCGCAGAAACGCTCGCGGTTGCGCCAGGCTTCCAGGTAGGTCAGTTGCAGAAGATCATCCGCATCTTCCGGGTTGAGTACGCGCTTGTGAATGAAGCGCCTGAGTTTTTTCTGCTGGTCGTCTGTCAGGTGATGCATGAATTGAGGCGAGCTGCCAACGAGGTGAGCTAAAGCTTCAATGGGGAGATTCATGTTTTTTTTCCTTAGGGTAGACGCAGTCGAGCGGGTGTCGACAGGTCCCTTTAGCACTCCCTGTGCCAAGCGGAAAAAATTCGTAACCTTATGATTTATATGTATAAATATTTTGAATTGATGCGTTTTTGTGCAGTGATTTGCACGGAGCACTGAAGGCTTTTGCAAGTTTTTTCAAATTCGTATTGAGAAAGGATTTCGATGGAACTGCATGGGGAGCCGTTGCCACACAGGGAAACACTCTTCCTGTACTGGCGTGTCCATGAAAGTCGAATCCAACAACGATGTGCAAACAATCCGCCCCCTGGATCAGGCGGCTATCAGTCATGCCTCAGTTCCCGCACCCGCGAAGGGAATCGATGAGCTTGCACATCTGTTCGGCCAGGAGGTGGAGCTCAACAGCCGAGCGCTGAGCGGCCGGAAGATGACGTTGCGCGTGCCCCCCGTCGAGCAGCTTGCGCAACTTTATGATCAGTTGGGCCATCCGGCCAAGAAGACGCTGGCGTTCCTTTCGCTACTCTTCAGGCAGCAATTGCAGGGCAGACCTACTGTCGAAAAATTGCTGAAGCTTGCGGACGGGGACCCGGCGCGTGCGTTTGTGGTGCTCAAGCATGTGGCTGCCAAGGCTGGCAGCGAGGTCCGTCAGTCCGACGCTACGTTGGCGCGCGATGCCATTGCCCAGCTTGAAGCCCGTTTCAAAGGGGAGATCCAGGCAGGCCTGAACATTGCCTTGGCGTTGCAGTCGGCCGGGGTCGACCCGCAGGAGCGCCAGGCACTGCGTTTGCTCTACTACGCCAATGTGGTCACGCGCCAGTCCCTGTCGACGATGATGCAGGCTTTGCTGGGTGTATACGGTGGTGAGCAGTTCCACGTCGGGCTGCAGGTGATGAGTAAGGCGTTGGCGGATGACCTTGCGACCAAGGTGTCGTCAACGCCCAAGCCTCTGTTGCACACTTTGCTGCAGGGCCTGCGAGACTGCGGGCGGTTGAGCTCCGTGTTGGCTGGGTGCAATGAGTTGATCGGGCGCTTGGGCATCGAACATGACGCGGTAGGCTTGTTGCAGCGTCTGCTGGCTTACGCCGGCGGTGGCATTGAGGCTGCTGAGGCCCTGCGACTGGCGAATGATCTGGGAGGGGTCTCATCCCTCCAGCAACTGCTAGCCCTCCAGGCGATTTACCCATTGTTCAAGCAATTGCCCTTGGCCTTGTGGTCTGACAATCAAGTACGACGGGATACCTTGGCTCGGCTTGTGATGGTGGTGGACGAACTGGACCGGCATATGCGCGGGCCTACACGACATGCCGGTGAGCCGAGGACCATGACGTGACCGCTCTGTCGGCCATCAACCGTGTATTGCTCAAAGTGGCACAACGCGCCGAAGTGTTGGGCGCCGTGGTGGTCATGGCCATCGTATTCATCTTTATTGTGCCGCTGCCCACCTGGCTGGTGGACATTTTGATCGCCCTCAATATCTGCATTTCGTGCCTGTTGATCGTGCTTGCGCTCTACCTGCCGGGCCCCCTGGCGTTTTCGTCGTTTCCATCGATCCTGTTGTTGACCACCATGTTTCGACTGGCCCTGTCGATTGCAACCACGCGTCTGATCCTGCTGGAGCAGGATGCGGGTGACATCGTCGAGGCCTTCGGTAATTTTGTGGTGGGAGGCAACCTGGCAGTGGGGATGGTGATTTTCCTGATCCTGACCCTGGTTAACTTCCTGGTGATCACCAAGGGTTCGGAACGGGTCGCCGAGGTCGCGGCGCGGTTCAGCCTGGACGCGATGCCGGGCAAGCAGATGTCCATCGACAGTGACTTGCGTGCCGGCCTGATTGACGGCACACAAGCGCGGGACAAGCGCGAGCAGTTGTCCCGTGAGAGCCAGTTGTTCGGCGCGATGGATGGGGCCATGAAGTTCGTCAAGGGCGACGCTATCGCGGGGTTGATCATCGTCGTGGTCAACCTGTTGGGCGGCTTCTCTACGGGCATGTTCCAGCACGGCTTGAGCGCTGCTGAATCAATGACGTTGTATTCGGTGCTGACTATCGGCGACGGTCTGATTGCACAGATTCCGGCGCTGCTGATCTCTCTGACCGCCGGCATGATCATCACCCGCGTGGCGCCGGAGGGGCGTAAGGGCATCAGTAACATGGGTGCCGAAATTGCCCGGCAAATGACCAGCGAGCCCAAGAGCTGGGTCATCGCTTCGGTGGGCATGCTCGCGTTTGCCATAGTGCCCGGTATGCCGACCGGGGTATTTATCCTTATTTCGCTGATAACCGGCAGCCTGGGGTATTACCTGATGCGCCAGCGTCAGCGACAGGCAGAGCCCGCGGCCGCAGTCGCCGAAGCCGTGCGTCCCGAAGAAAACGGAAAAGAGGACTTGCGCGGGTTTGATCCGTCGCGCCCTTACCTGTTGCTGTTCCCCCCGGTTTTGCGTGGGACGCCTGAGGTGACGGAGCTTATTCATGGAATTCGTCAGGCCCGAAATGCACTGGTTGCCAATATCGGTCTGACCCTGCCGCCCTTCGAAGTCGAACTCGATGACTCGCTGGCCGCTGACGAAATGCGTTTTTGTGTGCATGAAGTGCCGATGGTCAAGGCCTCGGTTGTCAACTATCTGGCCGTTGAGCGTAACGCCTTGACGGTCGAGCCTGAGCACGGAATACCCGGGCTGGCTGAGCGTGATGAACAGGACTGGGTCTGGCTGGCACCGGATGATCCATTGCTCGATGACCCGCAATTGGAACGCTTTACCGCGACCAGTCTGATCATCGAACGCATGAAGCAGGCCATGATGCTCAGCGGACCGCAGTTCCTGGGGATCCAGGAGAGCAAATCGATCCTCAGCTGGCTGGAGCACAACCAGCCGGAACTGGTGCAGGAACTGCAACGAATCATGCCGCTGTCGCGGTTTTCGTCAGTATTGCAACGCCTGGCCGGTGAAGGCGTGCCGCTGCGCGCCGTGCGGTTGATTGTCGAATCGCTGATCGAGTATGGCCAGCATGAGCGTGAGCCGGAAGCATTGGCCGACTACGCGCGTATTGCGCTCAAGGCGCAGATTTTCCATCAATACAGCGAGGCCGACGGCCTCCATGCCTGGCTGCTGTCACCGCACTCTGAAAACATCCTGCGTGAGGCATTGCGTCAGACCCAGACCGGGGTGTTTTTCGCGCTTGACGACGACCACAGCGCCGCGTTGATCACCCTGCTTAACCAGGCCTTTACCTTAAGGGCCAAGAGCAAGAGTGTGCTGTTGGTGGCGCAGGACCTGCGTAGTCCCTTGCGTACCTTGCTGGTGGAAGAGTTCAACCATGTTCCGGTGCTGTCGTTTGCCGAGTTGGGGAGCACCTCCAAGGTCAAAGTGCTGGGGCGTATTGACCTTGGCCAGGACGAGCTGATGCGTGGTGCAGTGGCATGAGTATTCGGCCATGACCAGCGTGGAGGTCTCGCTGATGTTTGAGTTAAGGGTGCTTGACGGGCTGCGCCAGGGCGCTGCGTTGCCGTTGTTTGGGGAGCAGTGGAGCATTGGCGCTCACGCGGACGCCGACCTGATGTTGAACGACCTGGGCGTCGTCGAGCAGCATGCGCGCCTGCGGCTTATTGACTCCAACTGGTTGGTGCAGGCCGAAGCGGGGCTGTTGCGAGACCCCGAAGGCCAGGTACTGGCGCAGATCGCCAAGCTGGAACTGAATGTGCCGTTTTCAGTAGGAGGGGTGCGTCTGTGCGTCACCTTGGCCGAGGAGCCTTGGCCCCAACCCGCAGCCCCTGTGACGGTAGCGCCGCCGCCGGCCCATGAGCCTGCGCAAGCGATGAAGTTATCGTCAATCTCGCAGTCGCAGCAAAAGCGCCTGATCAGCCTGGTGTTGGTGGTGACGGCAATCCTCGTGGCCGTGGGCACGGTCTCCACAGGGGAGCGTGAGGCGCAGGCTTCGCTGATGCCGCCCGTGGTTCAGAAACAGGAGCTGGCTTCGCCTTTTGAAGTCCGCCAGCAGCTGTTGAAGATGCTCAGCGAGCGTGAGTTGAGTCAGCGGGTCACCTTGCAAGTGATCAATGGCCAGGTGGCGCTCAGCGGAGATGTCTCCCAGGACGATGTGGAGCTGGTAGCGCGCATGCTCAGCCGTTTTGGTGAGCAATTCGACAGCTCGGTACCGGTTATCAGCCGTGTGCGTGCGCGCGACGGCACCCTGCCATTTAGGATTGTGCAGATCGTCGGCGGGCCGAACGGTCACGTGGTCCTGGAGGAGGGCGGCCGACTGTTTGTGGGCGACGAAGTGGAAGGGCTGCGATTGGTGCTGATCGACAACAGCAAGGTGGTCTTCGACGGCGCGCAGCGTTACGAGGTGCGCTGGTGAGTGCGGATCTGCAAGCGCGTCTTGAAGCCTGGCAGCAGCGCCAGTCCCAGTCATTGAGCAACTTTGCGCCGGTGACGATGCGTGGCCGAATCCAGCGCGTCAACGGCATGCTGCTGCAGTGCCGGCTACCCCAGGCGCGTATCGGCGACTTGTGCCAGGTGGAAAAAAGTCCGGGCGACTACATGCTCGCCGAGATCATCGGCTTCGATCAGCAGGATGCGGTGCTCAGTGCCTTGGGTAATTTGGAAGGCGTGCGGGTAGGTGCCGGAGTGGAGCGCCTCGGGGTATCGCATCGGGTCCAGGTCAGCGAGGCCCTGTTGGGACAGGTGCTGGATGGTTTCGGCCGGCCGATTACGGGGCAGGGCGTGAGCGCGTTTGTCGAGGCTGACTTACCGGATACCAGTGCGGTGTTGTGTGAAGCGCCGCTGCCCACCGAGCGGCCGAGGATTAACCGTGCACTGGCCACCGGCGTGCGTTCGATCGATGGCCTGATGACGATTGGCGAGGGGCAGCGAGTAGGCCTGTTCGCCGGGGCCGGTTGTGGCAAGACCACCTTGCTGGCCGAGATCGCGCGTAACGTCGAGTGCGATGTCATCGTATTCGGGCTGATCGGCGAGCGGGGGCGGGAGCTGCGTGAGTTTCTCGACCATGAGCTCGATGACCAGTTGCGCGCCAAGGCGGTCCTGGTGTGCGCCACCTCCGATCGCTCCAGCATGGAGCGCGCCCGAGCTGCGTTCACGGCCACGGCATTGGCCGAAGGGTTTCGGCGCAAGGGGCAGCGGGTATTGCTGCTGATTGACTCCTTGACCCGTTTCGCCCGGGCCCAGCGTGAGATCGGCCTGGCTGCCGGCGAACCCCTGGGGCGCGGAGGTTTGCCTCCTTCGGTATATAGCCTACTGCCACGGCTGGTGGAGCGTGCCGGGTTGACGCGTGACGGAGTGATCACCGCCATCTATACGGTGCTGATTGAGCAGGACTCCATGAACGATCCGGTGGCCGATGAGGTTCGCTCGCTGCTCGATGGGCATATCGTGCTGTCCCGCAAGCTTGCCGAGCGTGGGCACTACCCGGCGGTGGATGTGTTGGCAAGTCTTTCACGGATCTTGAGCAACGTCGCGGAGCCGGAGGACATCCAGGCGGGTACGGCATTGCGACGGTTGTTGTCGGCGTACCAACAGATCGAGCTGATGCTCAAGCTGGGGGAGTATCAACCCGGCAGCGATGCCCTGACCGATCTGGCGGTGGACAGCCGTCAGGCGGTCGACGGGTTCCTGCGTCAGGACCTGCGTGAGCCTACGCCGATGTTGACGACGCTGGAGCAACTTAAGGAGCTGACCGCCCATGTCCCATTCTGATGTGCTTCTCGGCGAGGTCGAGACGTTGCGGCGCCTGCGCAGGCACAGGGCTGACCGCGCCGAGCGTGCCCTGCGTGAGGCCAAGCGCGCCCAGCAGGCCCTGCTCGTGGATATCCAGCAGGCTAAGGATGCGCTTGAGCAGACTCGGCAGGAGGAGGCTCGGCAAAGTGCTGAATTGCTCAGTCAGCATCAGGGGCAGGTGCTGAGCCTGAAGGCCTTGAAATCCTGGGGCGCACAGGAACGAACGTTATCTGCCAGTACCCGGCGGGACCAAGGCCAGCTGGCGCAATTACAAGGCCAGCAAGACGAAAAGGAAAGCCGCGTCGGGAGTGCTCAGAAACACGTCACCGAGTGTCTGCGGCAGGTGGAGAAGCTTCAGGAGTTATCCCTTCTTCTGGCCCAGGAGCCGACATGACCCAGGTTTCAAACAAACCCGTTGAGCGCCCACGTCCGCGTGAGGTGCGCGAGGAGCGGGAGCCGGGCGCTACGGGCGTAGTGTCTTGGGAACAAGGGCGACTGTTCGCTCAACTGTTTGCCGATAACGATGAAGGCACTGGATCGGGAGCTTCCTTATCGGGAATCAAGGCGTCGACCGGTGCCTCCATGGTCGAGGCCCTTACCGAGCAATTAGCTCCTCGCATACAGGCTGGTTCCCAGTGGCCGCTGCAGGCGGTGTTGTACTTGCCTCGGCTGGGGCGGATCAATGCCAGCGTTCGCCGTGAACAGAGTGCCTGGAGCATTGAACTGGAAGCGGAACATGACGCCACGGCGCGTTGGCTCAACGGTGTGCGGCAACAGTGTGAGGACCGGTTCTCGGCAGTGCTGGGGTTGCCGGTCAACCTGCTTGTGCCTAGTACCGGTTGCGCATGAAAGTGCCGCACTTGACCTTTCCCTTGATCAAGAGCGACACGGTTGCCGCACGCCGTCGACTGGGGCGCGGCTTGCGCCTGGCGTTTCAGGTCGCCGGCGAGGACGGCGAGCTGCGGCTGGAACCTGGACGGGCACCAGCAGGTGCCGAGGCGTTCTGCTTCGAAACCGTGTGTGGTGTCCTGGCGCTCGCGGAAGCGGGGCCGTTGCTCAGCCTGCTGGGCGAATGCCCGGTGACATTGGCCCCGTCCGGCAACGATCCGGAGTCCTGGTTCTGGGCTTTGTTCCAGCATCACCTGAGCCCGCAGGTGAGTGCGTTATTGGGGGATATCCGATTGCTGGAGACCGACCGGCCCAAGGGGTTTGGTTGCCGGCTCAGCGTAACCCTGGGGGCGTCGCGGGTTGTGGGCTATCTGTGGCTGGCCCCTGAAACTTTCCTGGCGTTGTGCGACGCCGGGCCGTGGCGCACCACTGCCGGGCCGATGCCGACGCGGTTCCAATTGGCTATTGCCGTGACCCTTGGGCGTTTGCAGTTACCGATTGCACAGGCTCGTAGCCTGCGTACCGGTGATGTGCTGGTGCTTGAACAGACCTTTTTTCAAGCCGAGGGCAGCGGCTACATACAGGTTGGCAAACAGCGGCTGCATGGCTGCATTGACGATGCCACTGGCGCTTTGTGCCTGACCCTTACTTCTATCGAGGACACGTCCATGGACGAAGATTTTGCAGCGCCCCATTATTCGGAATACGAGGAAGGGGAGCCCGTGGAGGATGTATTTGGCCATGAGCCGTTCGATGAGTTGAGCATGGCGCTGAATGTGCGCTGCGGAACGCTGAACCTTACGCTGGGTGAACTGCGTAATCTCGTACCCGGCTCGGTGCTGGGTATCGCCGGTTACGCCCCCGGTATGGCGGGCCTTTATTATGGTGACCGCCCCATAGGCCAGGGACAGTTGGTCGAAGTCGACGGGCGCCTGGGGTTGCAGTTATCTCGTGTGCTGTTCGGCCGATGATACTCCAAGGGCTCGACCCCCTCGTTCTCGCGCTTTTTCTTGGGGCACTGACGTTGATGCCCCTGCTGTTGGTCATCTGCACATCGTTTTTGAAAATCGTGATTGTGCTGATGATTACCCGAAATGCCATCGGCGTGCAGCAGGTGCCGCCCAGCATGGCAATCAATGGCATAGCGTTGGCAGCGACGTTGTTCATCATGGCGCCGGTGGGTTACGAGATCGCCGAGAGCGTCAAGGCTTCGCCCCTGGACATGAGCAATGTGCAAACGGTACTGCAGACGGGTGGAGAGGCCATCAAGCCGTTGCGTGCCTTCATGCTGCGAAACGTGGACCCGGATGTGCTGACACATCTGCTGGAAAATACCGCGCGGCTGTGGCCCGCACAGATGGCGCAGGAGGTGCAGCGCGAGGATCTGATCCTGCTGATTCCGGCCTTCGTGCTGTCGCAGTTGCAGGCAGGGTTCGAGATCGGCTTCCTGATCTACATTCCCTTCATCGTGATCGACCTGATTGTCTCCAACCTGCTGCTGGCGCTGGGCATGCAGATGGTCTCGCCGATGACCATTTCCCTGCCGCTCAAACTGCTGTTGTTCGTGCTGGTGTCCGGCTGGTCGCGGCTGCTCGACAGCCTGTTCCTCTCCTATCTCTGAGTGGCTTATGGAACCGATCGTGCTGTTCAAACAGGGCATGTTGCTGGTGGTGGTGTTGTCGGCGCCACCGTTGATCGTGGCGGTGGTGGTGGGTGTGCTGACATCCCTGGTGCAGGCACTGATGCAGATACAGGACCAGACGCTGCCCTTTGGCATCAAGCTGGTGGCGGTGGGTATCACGCTGATCATGACAGGGCGCTGGATTGGCGTGGAGTTGATCCAACTGATCAACCTCACCTTCGAGATGATCGGCCGCTCGGCCCTGAACTGAGGTCTCGCCTGTGCTGCTCTATCTCGAATTCCTGCCCAGCCTCTTGATCGGCATGGCGCGTATCTACCCCTGTGCCATCCTGGTGGCGGCGTTTTGTTTTCAACACATACGCGGCATGCTTCGGCACACCATTGTGATGGTCATGGCATTGCTGCCCGCGCCGGGTATCCATGCGGCGCTGGAGGGCCAGGACTACTCCGCGCTCATGCTCGGTGCGTTGGTACTCAAGGAGGTGGCGCTGGGGTTGTTGCTGGGAGTGTTGCTGGCGATGCCGTTCTGGATGTTCGAGGCGGTGGGGGCGCTGCTTGATAACCAGCGCGGTGCGTTGGCCGGTGGTCAGCTCAATCCTTCACTGGGGCCGGATGCCACGCCCATCGGGCACTTGTTCAAGCAGCTGGCGATTTTTCTGCTGATGGTCAGCCTGGGGTTGGGCGCGTTGACCCAGGTGATCTGGGACAGCTACCTGATCTGGCCCCCCACCGTGTGGTTTCCGCTGCCTGCGCCTAATGGCATGAGTGCATTCGTCGGCCTGCTGGGCGATACCTTCACGCACATGATGCTGTATGCCGCGCCTTTCATTGCGGTGCTGTTGTTGCTGGAGTTCGGTATTGCGCTGCTGGGGGTCTACAGCCAGCAATTGCAGGTGAGTACGCTGGCGCCGCCGGTCAAGAGCCTGGCAGGTATTGGTATTGTGCTGTTGTACTTTGCCCTGCTGCAGGACCTGATCGTCGGGCGCATGCTCCAGTTGGGTGACCTGAAACACTCGCTGGGGCTTCTCTTCAAGGCCTCATTGCCATGAGTGATTCGGGGGAAAAAAAACACCCGGCGTCTGCCAAGAAGCTGCGCGACCAGCGCAAGAAAGGCCAGGTCGCCCAGAGTCAGGACGTCCCCAAGTTACTGGTACTCACGGCTATCAGTGAGATCGCCCTGTTAACCGCCGAGACCAGCCTTCAGCGCTTCCAGCAATTGATGGTGTTGCCGATGTCGCGCTTGAGCCAGCCGTTTGTACGCGCGTTGGAAGAGGTGCTGGTTGAAGGGCTGGTCATGTTTGCTTCGTTTGCCCTGTTGATGGTCGGAGTGGCGATCACGACGAAGCTGATCAGCAGTTGGATGCAATTCGGGTTGCTGTTCGCCCCGGAAGCGCTGAAGCTCGATTTCAATCGCCTCAACCCGGTCAGTCAGCTCAAGCAGATGTTCTCTGCCCAGTCGGTGATGAATCTGTTGATGAGCATCGCCAAGGCGTTCCTTATCGGCCTGATTGTGTACCTGGTGGTCTGGCCTTCGCTGGGGGTATTGATCAATTTGGCAAACAGCGATCTGCAAAGTTACCTGCTGGCGCTGATCGCCCTGTTCCGCCATCTGCTGCACGCCTGCCTTGGGTTGCTGCTGGTGCTGGCCCTGATTGACCTGGCCTTGCAGAAGTACTTCTTCGCCAAACGCATGCGCATGACCCAGGTCGAGGTCATCAAGGAGTACAAGGACATGGAAGGCGACCCCCATGTGAAAGGCCAGCGCCGCTCGTTGGCGTACCAACTGGCCCAGGAGGAGCCGAAGGTCAAGCTGCCCAAACTGGAGGAGGCCGATATGTTGGTGGTCAACCCGACGCACTTTGCGGTCGCCTTGTACTACCGGCCCGGTAAGACGCCGCTGCCGTTACTGATCAGCAAAGGCACCGACGCCGAGGCCCGCACGTTGATCGTACGAGCCAAGGCCGCCGAGGTGCCGGTGATCCAGTGTGTGTGGCTGGCCCGCACGCTTTATACGAAACAGCTCGGCGCAAGCATTCCTCGCGAAACCTTGCAGGCCGTTGCGCTGATCTACCGCACCTTGCGCGAGCTGGATGACGAAGCCAAGCGCGAAACCCTGGAGTTGCCGGAGCTTGAGCGGCGTTGATCAGCGACTGGAAGATGCGTCCAGGGCACCGAGGTTGGCCAGCGATAACATCCGGCTGAGAATCTTGTCCAGCGTGTTACGCGCTGCCGGCAGCGCGTGCCAGATCACCAGGGCGTACTGGGCATCGAGGTAGATGAAAAAGCCATCGTATAACGACGCGTATTCAAAGCGTCGCTCCAGCACCCATTGCAGTTGCCCGGTTTGCTGCGCTTCACGGGCGATATGCAAGGCCACCCCCGGCTGATTGCCGCCTTGCAGCGCACATACCTTGATGCCGGGAGCGAGCGGCAGGTGAGCGGCAGCGCCGCTCACCAGACTGTCCAGAAATACCTGGCGTTGTGCGTCGGGCATTTCCTTCACGCTCATCGTTCCAGCGATACCGTTTGGTAATCTTTTCGCTCCCCGGCGGGGCCAGGCTCGGCACGCATCTGCGGTGGCCACCAGATCACCATTTTGTCCTTGGTCGATTGCGGGCGCGAGCACGAGTCGCCCTTGCAGGTGGGGGTGCAGCCGGCGACGAGCAGCGCGGTGCCGATCAGGGTGACGCAAAATAAGCGGTGTTTCATGGCGTAGCCTTTTGAGCTGGAGTGATCAAGGAGGGGCGGGGTACGCTGAGGTGTTCATCCTTCACCACTGGGCGCATGGCGATAAATACCTCGGCTTCTTCACCCGGCTTGAGCCAGGCGCGCGGCCATACGCTGACGGCCAGGGTCTGGGAGTTACTGCACTCCTTTTCGTCGATACGCACATTGCGTTTGAACTGGTTGCGCAACACCACCACCGCTACGTTGTACTCAGGGCCTGCATACCACTGGCTGCGCTCGGTGTTCAGCGCCAGCAAGTCGCGGGTGTTGCACAGGGTATTCAGCCCCAGTGGCATCGGTGCCGCCTTGAACGCCTTGGGCACTTCACCGCTGACCAAATGCGCCAGGGTGCTGATGATATCGCTGCGCTTGATCACCGGTTGGTGAGGGCTATAGCGTCGCGCCAACGGGGCGAGGGCTGCCTGCAATTCGACTTGGTCGTCCTGGGGCAGGTAGCGCGACGGATCGGCTTGGTCACCGATGACGCGTGGGGTGAGAATGAACAGGCGTTCACGCCGATTGTTCTGTCGTTCGGTGGAGGAAAACAGCGCCTTGCCCACCAGGGGAATATCACCCAGCAATGGCACTTTGCTTTGCTTGTCGGTGCGTTCGGTTACATGGAAGCCGCCGACCACCAGCGAACGTTTTTCCGCCATCACGGCCTGGGTGCTGACCTTGCCTCGGCGCACATCAAGGTTGTTCGGATTGGGGTTGGTCTCGTCGAAATTGCCGTCTTCAATATCCACCACCAAGTGGATCTGATGGCCGCCACGGCTGGTGATAACGCGTGGCACTACCTGGAAACTGGTGCCCACGGTGACCGGCAAAATGGTTGCGTTCTCCCTACCGGGTGTCAGGTATTGCGTGCGGTTGAAGTCGATAACCGCCGGTTGGTTTTCCAGGGTGAGCACCGAAGGGTTGGAGACCATGGTTGCCAACCCCTTGGCTTCCAATGCGCGTATATCGGCGTAGAAGCGATCGCGATTTTCAATCGATAGTTGCGACGAGGTGCCCGGTGACACGTTGGCACCACCGCGGAAGCGGCTGTTCTGGAAACCCCAGTTCACCCCGAACTCACGCAACTGCGTGCGTTCGATGTCGAGAATGATCGCGTCGATTTCCACCAGCTTGCGCGCCACATCGAGTTGAGTGATCAGCTCGCGATACATGGCCTGGCGTTCCGGCAAGTCATAAATCAGCACCGCGTTGTTGCGCACATCGGCTTCGACGCGAATCCGACTATTGGAGACCGGAGCGCGTGGGGTGAGCGCGGGGCCGATGTCCAGTGATGCCGGGTTGGCGTTAGCACCGAGCATCTGGCCCAGCAACGGGTTGCCTAGCCGGGGAATGTTGGGAGTGAGCGGAGCGGGTTGTGAGGTGGGACGCTGACTCAGCCCCGCAAGCGTTGAGGGGGAGCGCGGTTCCAACAAGCCGCGCAAAATACTGGCCACCCCGGGGATGGCGAGCTTCTCGCCGCGATAATCCACTAGGCGGTCCGCTGCATTTGCGAACTTCAGCGGGTAACTCAGCACACTCTGTTTCTCATCCGGTGAGCGGCGTTGACTGCTGAACTGCTTGATCTGCTCGATGTAGCGTCGAGGACCGGAGACGAGCACTACGCCATCTTCGGGCAACTCACCCCAGCCGAAACGGCTGTCGAGCAGGCCGATATCGGTCAGCGCTTGCTTAAGGTCTGCAATGGTTTCGGAAGAGACTTCCAGGCGCGCTGATTCCTGCTGGTCCAAAGTACTGACATAGAGGGTGTTGTTGTACAGGTACCACTGGAAACGGTGCTCTACACCGAGACGGTCGAGCATCGATTGCGGGGTATTGGCGCGGATCTTGCCATTGACGTTGCCTTCCAACAGGCCCTCGACTTGAAGTTGTGTGCCGAAGGTCTGGGCGAAGTCTTCGAGTACATCACGCAACGGTTTGTGCTCGGCTTCATAGGCGTAGGCGGTATTTTTCCATTCGGGAGGGATGGCGGCGAAGCTATTTTCCACTGGGCTCAGCAGGCAGGAAAGCAAGACGAGGCTGTACCGAGATGTTCGTCGGGACGACACAACTGACGAATCTTGGCCCAAGCTGCGGCGCTTGTGGGTCTTGTTATTCATGGAGAGTTCTCTGGTTAGTACGAGAGTGAACGTAGCGAGGTGGATTTAAGGTTTTGCGCGGGGCGAGCAGCGCGGGCAAACGTGGCACGCCATGTGTCTCGTTGGTTGAGCAGGCTTTCGAGACAATCGAGCACGTGTTGTTTTCCCTGCCCGCTTCGCAAGGTTTGGATCAACCAGAGCGCACCACTGTCTGCTTTTTGACTCAATACGCCCTGAAAAAAAGCCAAGCTGGCTGCGCCTAGGCGCAGCCAATTTTGCAAGGTCGTGTTGTCTGAACGGCTAGCGGTCAGTTGAGCCCCCAATAGAATGAAGTCTCCTTGACGTCTTAAAGTAATTTCGTCCTCGCCCTCAAATAATTCGAGGGATTCTGCATGACTGTCCAACCAAGTAAAGACCAAGTCTTTCATTTTACTGAAAGCTTTCAAAGCAGTGTTTTAAACACTGATGCTCAACGCGAAGGTTATCAATGTAAAGCGAGTTGGAAACTGTCATTAGCTCGGCTAGCTTATAGAATCGTTCTGCATCCTCTACACTCTTCGTCCCATCGATAGGGAATGAGTCAAAGTCTTTATAGGAGGACTTTGCATATTTGAGGGCTTGCTCTGAAATCGATTTTGAGGAGTGCATGGGTTTCCTTTAATTTCATTGTTAATGTATTCGTTGGACGATGAGTTTTGCCGCTACGCGGTTACAATTTTACGTCTGCAGATATTAGACATCGATTCGAAACGCTTCGCCTTGTTTGAAAAAAGTACCAAGCATTGAGCTCCAACTGATACGAAAGTCTCCCTCGTCAGTTTTTAATATCAGTGTTTGAGATGCAATCGTCTCATCAGCATGAAGTTTCCAGGCGGTGGTTGTATAAGAGGCAAGGTATTTTTTTATCTGTTCGAAGTCATGCGAGTTGCAGAGCAGGGTTGCGCTGACCTCCGGGACTTGAATCGCTAGAAGTTGCTTTAAAAGAGCCGTCAGCCTACTGGAGGCTACCGTCTCATCAAGCAGGTGGCGAATAGCCTCATTGGTAACCGAGTTGGCATATTGTTCGAGTTTGTCGCACATGGCTTGACGGTCGCGCTCCCACCGTTTGAGTTGAGCATTAGCGCGTTGCCATATTTCCAGCGAAGTCTCCTCATGCAACGCTTCGCATTTTTTTTTTGTCAGGCTCAGCAGTTGTTCGGCTTGCGCACTGGCGTTTTTCAATAGATGGTCAGCCTGCTTCCAGTTTGCAAGTTCTTCCCGTGGAATCAGGCTGCATGACAACCTGGGCGCATCCTTGAACAGCTCAATGGTGCGTCGGCATAACATTACTGATCTCCTGGTCCGTTTGAGTCGGGCGGATCGGCTCACCTGATAATGACGTGGCACGCCAGACCACGGCCTGCCAGAGCGTATCTAGTCGGTTGTTTGCGTTCTCAAGACGCAGATGTCTTTTTTCAATCCCATGCGTCCGTTCACGGGAGAAGCGCAACCTGAGGCGCTGCCAGATCGGGGGGGCAAGCCAGCTATGGAGCAGGTGTAAAGGATCCGCATCGGGCGCCAGCATGGCCGGGGGCAGAGCCTTGGAAAGACGTACGCACCACAGGTGATGGCTGTCGCTCAAAGCGGACGTGGTTTCAGGATTGAAGGTGTCGTGAACCAGTGTCAGCGCCAGGTTGAGTTCTTCATTTGAAGCAAGGGCCAGTCGCAGTGCGGTTGAGTGGGGTGGAGGAGGTAAACAGGCCGCCACACCCAAGAAGTCACCCGGCATCATCAGTCTGCCCTGGCAAAGTTCGTCAATTGCAGTGTGTGGGCCGCTCCGCCAGTCTTCATGGGCGTACTTCCAAGGGAATGCCCACCATTGAGCCCAGGCCAACTGCTCATTCATTGAGTGGTCAACCCTAAGCGTCATGAGCCTGTCCGCTTGATTGGCTGACTACAGGCGACTCTTGTACAAAACGATGACGTCGACGGTAAATGAATACTGCTGCGACCGCTGTCGCCATGGCCCCGAGCATAAAAACAACTAGGCTGTTTTGCCAAAAAACGAGATCCTCGCCGGGTATCAGGAAAGGGCCGAAATACACCAAGCGTTGCTGCTCCTTATAAGTGGTGGCGGGCACAAATATAACGGTAAGTTTTCGCGGGTTATCCATCGCTATGGTCATGCCTGGAATACTGCTTGCTACCATCCTGCGAACGCGTGCGTTGATGTTATCTGGGTCCATGCGTGAGTCATGTTTTATAAACACTGAAGCGGATGCGGGCTGGACCGGCTCACCTGGCGCGATGCGTTCCGGCAGCACCACGTGTACTCGGGCAACAATGACACCGTCAATGTTAGAAAGCGTAGCTTCAAGCTCTTGTGACAGGGCATAGATGTAGCGTGCCCGCTCTTCCAATGGCGTTGAGATAACTCCCTCTTTGCGAAATGTATCGCCCATCGTCGTTCTGGCCACTCGAGGCAGGCCAACGGCTTCCAATGTTCGTACTGCGCGTCCGATGTCGTTTGTGTTTACCGTCACGACAACACCATCTTTGGCCGGTTTTTTTTGTGCGCGAATGTGTTTATCTGCCAATTCTGCTATGACCTCATTGGCTTCTTGCTCAGAGAGTTGGCGATGAAGTTCGACACGGTCGCTGCAACCGTTCAACACAAGTACAATAGCCAAAAGTAGTGCGACAGACAAAAAGTTATTCATTGAGCATCATTGTAAGTTTGATATTTTGTCGATGCCTTGAGTCGTCTTGGCAAGGCACTTTACTAACAGTTGGGACGTCAGTTGGACATTGGAAAGAAGACTTGGGTATTTTCTGAATTTCTCTATGTCTAATTCGTTGCTGGTTGACTTCAGGAGATTCGCCATGTGTTTTTTTGAGTTTCTTAAGTGCGCTAAGGCATCTGTCAACACAGGGGACATATAGCGGGCAGCGGTCGGTGCGCTTACCCCTGGCGCGTGTTCGAGAAGGGATGTAAAAAAACAGGAATCTCTGCTGCATGTCGGCTCATCTCGTGTTGCATGGGCGGTATTGACAGCGGTATCGTCGGTGGAATCTACGTATGTTTCTAATTTCATAGAATACCTGTTGGATAAGCGTCTGCAGGAGATTTTTATGAGGAGTATTAGTGAAAACTAAAATTTGAATTGAGGGTACCTCTCGGGCTGATATGCCCGAGAGGTAAGTCGCCTTTATTGGAAGCTTTTGGCTGCCTGGTTGATACCAGATGTCAGCTTGGCTTCGAGTTGCTTCTTGGTGGTGTAGTCGTTGATTGCTTCACCCTTCTGAAAGTTGTCCTCAGCAGCACTAAGGCTGGAGTTTGTATTCTGAGATATTGGGTTGTTAGCTCCGTAATTTTGGGTTGCTCCAAAATAATTTCCGATTGCGCTCATGAAATGCTCCAGATATTAATATTCAAGGGTCATTGATTGGCCGATGGTCGAGATGAGAGGGGGTTTCAGGTTTCCTTTCGAATTAACCTCGGCACTGGATAAGTGGCATGCCGGGAGGAAGTTGTTCCATTTAATTGTTGGGCTAAATGTTTCTAGATGTTTTGGCATTCAGGGGACGGTTATTTTTTCTTGAACCATTGACGTAACGTATGCGTGATGCGCATGTATAACCATTACTGGTTGCAGGAAAATATTGCTTTTTGAAAGCAGACAGCTTTACCCCTGCGATATCTCCAGTTGTTTCATCCGGTAGTACAACGTGCGCTTGGCGACTCCCAGCTCCACCGCAACTGTATTTACACAGTGCTGATGGCGGTGCAGCGATTCTTCTATCAATGCCTTTTCAATTTGTTGCAAGCGCTCCTTAAGGCTTGCCTGGGCTTCTTGTTGGCTGCTCACGGTGAGGGAGAGCGGTGGCAAGCCCAATACGAACCGTTTGGCCGTTGACCGTAGTTCACGCACATTGCCGCGCCAGGTGTGGCGTAGCAGTTGTTGCAGCAGCTCGTCCGAAGGCGGCGGGGCGGTGCATTTGAAGTGGTCTGCTTCTTGCCGGATCATTTCCAGGAACAACGGAATGATGCGCTCGCGTCGCTCCCGCAGTGCCGGGAGCTGAATATTCACGACGTTCAGGCGAAAATACAGGTCACACCTGAAGGTGCCGTGTTCGACCATCTGGTGCAGCGAGTGCTGGGCAGACGCAATGACGCGCATGTCCACAGGGATGAAACGGGTCGAACCCAGGCGCTCCACACCGCGTGATTCCAGCACGCGTAGCAGTTTGGTCTGCAGGTTCAATGGCATGCTGTCGATCTCATCAAGGTAGAGCGTACCCAGGTGGGCTGCCTCGACGAAACCTGCCCTGGATTGCATCGCCCCGGTATAGGCGCCGCTGTTGACGCCGAACAATTGGCTTTCCGCGAGGCTTTCCGGGATGGCTGCACAGTTCACCGGAACAAAATTACCTCGCCGTCCCGATAGACGATGAATCCGTCGTGCTAGCGTATCTTTGCCTGTGCCGGTTTCCCCCAGTAACAAAATGTCAATGTTGAGGGTAGCCGTGTTGTTTAGTGTGTTTTCAATATCCGGTCCTTCGATGAGTGAAAATGCCGTTTCATTTTCCATGTTGAAGGTGGCCGACATTGAAAGATGTTCCCTTCTTGCTATTACTCATTGTTAAAAGGACGTTATGCGCGCGGTGACCAGTTGCGTAGATTATAGGGGTTGTTATTCATTCTTAAAGAGGGTTGGCGGGCAATTGGTGTAGGAAAGTATCTTTCTGTTGTAGTGATGAAATCGAAGTGTTCCTAGTAGGCGCGAGGAGTGAGCAAGTCAAATAGGATAAGTCTGAAAGTATTTAATATTCTGATGTGAGCGCTATATAAAATTAAATGCTTGTCCACAAAAAAGCCGATGCAATGCATCGGCTTTTTTATTGGCGGCAGGTATTAAAAGTGACGTTTACACGTTAAAGCGGAAGTGCATCACATCGCCATCTTTAACAATGTATTCCTTACCTTCCAAGCGCCATTTACCCGCTTCCTTGGCACCGGCCTCACCCTTGAACTGGATAAAGTCGTTGTAGGCGATCACTTCCGCACGGATAAAGCCTTTTTCAAAGTCGGTGTGGATCACACCGGCAGCCTGTGGCGCAGTGGCGCCGACTTTTACGGTCCAGGCGCGGACTTCTTCGACACCGGCGGTGAAGTAGGTCTGCAGGTTGAGCATTTCGTAGCCGGCGCGGATCACACGGTTCAGGCCAGGCTCTTCCAGGCCCAGGGCCTCAAGGAACATGTCTTTCTCTTCGCCGTCATCCAGCTCGGCGATTTCCGCTTCGATCTTGTTGCACACCGGCACCACGATGGCGCCTTCTTCGTCGGCGATGGCCTTGACCACGTCGAGCAAAGGGTTGTTCTCGAAGCCGTCTTCAGCGACGTTGGCGATGTACATCACTGGTTTGGTGGTCAGCAGGTGGAAGCCCTTGACCACGGCCTTCTCGTCAGCGCCCATGGTCTTCATCAGGCTGCGTGCCGGCTTGCCCAGGGTGAAGTGCGCGATCAACTGTTCCAGCAGGCCTTTCTGGACCACTGCGTCCTTGTCGCCGCCTTTGGCGTTGCGCGCGACTTTCTGCAGTTGCTTCTCGCAGCTGTCGAGGTCGGCGAAGATCAGTTCCAGGTCGATGATCTCGATGTCGCGTTTCGGGTCGACGCTGTTGGAGACGTGAATCACGTTCTCGTCTTCAAAGCAGCGGACCACGTGGGCGATGGCATCGGTTTCACGGATGTTGGCCAGGAACTTGTTGCCCAGGCCTTCACCTTTCGACGCGCCGGCTACCAGGCCTGCAATGTCGACGAACTCCATGGTGGTCGGCAGGATGCGCTTGGGATTGACGATGGCCGCCAGTGCGTCCAGGCGCGGATCGGGCATCGGCACGATGCCGCTGTTGGGTTCGATGGTGCAGAAGGGGAAGTTCTCCGCCGCAATACCGGACTTGGTCAAAGCGTTGAACAAGGTGGATTTGCCGACGTTGGGCAGGCCGACGATGCCGCAATTGAATCCCATGGTGTTTCCCCTCGGAAAAAAGTCAGGCCTTCTGGCTGTGCAGGTTTTTCATCGCGCGGTTCCATTCACCGGCGAAGATATCCGGCAGCACGCCGAGGGCAAAGTCGATGCTGGCATCGAGTTTTTCCTGTTCGGCGCGTGGCGCACGACCCAGGACGAAATTTGAAACCATACTGGCGACGCCTGGGTGGCCAATGCCGAGCCGCAGGCGGTAAAAAGTATTCTGATTGCCCAGCTGCGCGATGATGTCGCGCAGGCCATTGTGCCCGCCATGCCCGCCGCCTTGCTTGAGCTTGGCAACGCCGGGTGGCAGGTCCAGTTCGTCATGGGCCACCAGGATTTCTTCGGGTTTGATCCGGAAGAAACCCGCAAGCGCCGCGACAGCCTGGCCGCTGCGGTTCATGTAGGTGGTGGGAATCAACAGACGAACATCCTGACCCTGATGCGAGAAGCGTCCGGTCAGGCCAAAATATTTGCGATCGGCCACCAGGTTTACACCTTGGGCGTGGGCGATACGCTCAACAAAAAGGGCCCCCGCGTTATGCCGGGTCTGTTCGTATTCGGCGCCTGGATTTCCCAGGCCAACGATCAGTTTAATGGCAGTCACGACAGGGGCCCTTCCTTTGGAGTTGTGGATAACATCGCTACACCTGCGTGCGGCGAAAGTGGACGACAAGAGATCATTTACTCAAGAGTAAACGCCGCGTTATCGCCCGCTTTCTCGCTACGTTTCGGTCCGCGATGTTTCCTCAAGCTCCGGCAATACAGAGTGAATTACTCTGCAGCGCCTTCTTCAGCTTCTGGAGCAACGCGTGGAGCGTGTACGTTTGCAACAGCTTTGTCATCGCCGTGAGCCAGTGCGACAAACTCAACGCCTTTAGGAGCCTTGAGGTCGGACAGGTGGATGATTGCGCCGATTTCCAGAGCCGACAGGTCGACTTCGATGAACTCAGGCAGGTCTTTCGGCAGGCAAGTCACTTCGATTTCGTTCAGGACGTGAGAGATCTCGCCGCCTTTCTTGACCGGAGCTTCTTCACCAACAAAGTGCACAGGCACGATAGCGGTCAGTTTCTGGCCGGCTACGACGCGTACGAAGTCAGCGTGCAGAACGTGACCCTTGGATGGGTGACGTTGCAGGGCTTTGATGATGACGTTTTGCTTTTTGCCGCCAACGTTCAGTTCGATAACGTGGCTGTAGGCCGCATCGTTTTCGAGCAGTTTGGCAACTTCTTTAGCCAGCATGCTGATGGATTCAGGGGCTTTGTCGCCACCGTAAACTACAGCTGGAACCAGGCTTGCGAGACGACGCAGGCGGCGGCTCGCACCTTTCCCCAGGTCGGAACGCACTTCAGCATTCAGAGTAAAATCGTTCATGTTGTATCTCCAAAATAACCACATTCGCCCCAGCGTTTGCGACCAGCGCTAAAGGCGATATGGGCAAAAAAGCCCCGCCCCAACAGTATGCTGGGGCGGGGCGCTTTTCGTCAGTGAGGTGTTCCGAAGGTTTGACCCTTAGCGGAACATCGCGCTGATCGATTCTTCGTTGCTGATGCGGCGAACCGCTTCGGCAACTACCGGTGCGATATCCAGTTGACGGATACGCGCACAGGCTTGAGCGGCGGCGGACAACGGGATGGTGTTAGTCACCACCAGTTCGTCCAGCACGGAGTTCTCGATGTTCTCGATCGCTCGGCCCGACAGCACAGGGTGTGTGCAGTAGGCGAAGACTTTAGCTGCACCGTGCTCTTTCAAGGCTTTGGCCGCGTGGCACAGGGTGCCGGCGGTGTCGACCATGTCATCAACCAGAATACAGGTACGCCCTTCGACATCACCGATGATATGCATCACTTCAGAGTGATTGGCTTTCTCACGGCGTTTGTCGATGATCCCGAGGTCCACGCCCAGGGATTTGGCAACAGCCCGTGCACGCACGACGCCACCAATGTCCGGGGACACGATCATCAGGTTTTCAAAGCGCTGGTCTTCGATGTCATCCACCAATACGGGGGAGCCGTAGATGTTATCTACCGGAATATCGAAGAACCCCTGGATTTGGTCAGCGTGCAGGTCAACCGTGAGCACACGGTCGATACCTACCACGGTCAGCATGTCAGCAACGACTTTCGCGCTGATAGCCACACGTGCGGAACGCGGACGGCGATCCTGGCGGGCATAACCAAAGTAAGGGATTACAGCTGTGATTCGAGTCGCTGAGGAGCGGCGGAAGGCATCAGCCATCACGACGAGTTCCATCAGGTTATCGTTGGTCGGAGCGCAGGTCGGCTGGATAATGAAGACGTCTTTACCGCGGACGTTTTCATTGATCTCGGCTGTAATTTCGCCGTCGGAGAATTTACCGACAGAGATGTCACCGAGAGGGATATGCAGCTGACGTACGACACGTCGAGCCAGATCGGGGTTGGCGTTCCCCGTAAAGACCATCATCTTGGACACGCGCAGTACCTAGAGGCTGAGGGTAACCTGGATGAGTATTAGAAAATGGCAGGGGCGGCTGGATTCGAACCAACGCATGGCAGGATCAAAACCTGCTGCCTTACCGCTTGGCGACGCCCCTGTATCTGTTGCAACGAGTACCCAGTACTCGATTCCTTTTAGAGCAGACTTTGCAGCTTGCGATGCAACATCGAAACGTTGCTTCCCTTTGCTACAAACCCTGTAAGGGTCTCTGTAAGAAGGGCCGAGACTTTATCAGCTTCAGCTTTGTTTGGGAAGCCCCCAAACACACAACTTCCAGTTCCGGTTAATTTTGCTTCGGTAAATTTACCTAACAAATTCAAAGCGTTACGTACCTCTGGATAACGCATTGCTACAACCGGTAAGCAGTCATTTCGACTGTTTCCCTTGGGAACGGGGCGCACTTTAATGGGAGGAGAGTTACGTGTCAACAGCGGATCTGAAAAAATTTCTGCTGTACTTACAGATACTTGCGGGACAAGCACGACATACCACGGCTCTTCTGGGTATTCCGGGGTGAGTTTTTCCCCCACACCCTCAGCAAAAGCGGCGTGCCCGCGCACGAAAACCGGGACGTCGGCGCCCAGCGTGAGGCCCAGCACCGCCAGGCGATCATGGTCCCAGCCCAGTTGCCACAGATGGTTCAGACCCAGCAGTGTGGTCGCGGCATTCGAGCTGCCACCACCGATTCCGCCACCCATGGGCAAAATCTTATCGATCCATATATCGATGCCCTGGGAACAGCCGGACTGCTCCTGGAGTTTTTTCGCGGCCCTCACGATCAAGTTGCTGTCGTGGGGCACGCCTTCGAATTCAGTGTGCAACTGGATCACACCATCGTCGCGCAGGGCGAAGGTGAGCTCATCGCCGTAGTCGAGAAATTGAAACAGCGTCTGCAACTCGTGATAGCCGTCTTCACGGCGACCGAGGATGTGCAGCATCAGATTGAGTTTGGCAGGAGAGGGCAGGGTCAGTTTTTGTACGGCCACGTTATTGCCCCAGCTTGCGCGGTTGCCAGTCCTTGATCACCAGCGTGACGTCAAGGTCGGTGCCATGCAGCTTGATGCGCTCTGGCAGCCAATAACCGCCCTGTTCCACGTAGCTGAGGTACTCGACCTGCCAGCCATCCTGTTCCAGGGTGGCCAGGCGACTGTCACCGTTGAGGCTCAGGCGGCTCTTGCTGTCCGGCGCGGGCAAGCCGCGGACCCACCACACCAGGTGCGAGACAGGCAGTTTCCAGCCAATCTGCTCTTCCAGCAGCGCTTCGGGCGAGGAGGCCTCGTAGCGACCCTGGTTGGCGACTTCTAGGCTGACTTGTCCCGGGCGGCCGGTCAGGCGCGCGGCGCCGCGCCCCAGGGGGCCGGACAAGCGAATGTCGTAGTAATCCTGGCGTTGCAGCCAGAACAAGGTGCCGCTGCCGGAATCTTTCGGTGCGCGCACCCCGACTTTGCCTTCGATCTGCCAGCCGTCGATGCTGCCGAGCTGATCCTTGTGCTGCTTCCATTGCGCCGGGTTGCCCTGGCCCTCAACGGATTCGCGGGCACCGAAGCCCGCGCAACCGGCGAGCAGGGCGATGAAGCTGAAAACGATAACGTGGCGCAAGAACATAAGCTTAAAGGGTCTCGGATCCGGTCAGGCGCTTGATGGTGCCGCGCAGGATAGGGCTTTCGGGTTGTTCCTTGAGGAATTTTTCCCAGATCTGGCGGGCTTCACGCTGCTTGCCATTGGCCCACAGCACCTCGCCCAGGTGTGCAGCGACTTCCTGGTCGGGGAAGCGCTCCAGGGCCTGGCGCAGCAAGCGTTCGGCTTCGTCGAGGTTGCCCAGGCGATAGTTCACCCAACCCAGGCTGTCGAGTACGGCCGGGTCTTCCGGGTTGAGCTTGTGCGCCTGCTCGATCAACGCCTTGGCTTCGTCGTAGCGCGTGGTGCGGTCGGACAAGGTGTAGCCCAGGGCATTCAGGGCCATGGCGTTGTCCGGGTCGCGCTTGATGATCAGGCGCAGGTCTTTTTCCATCTGCGCCAGGTCGTTGCGTTTTTCCGCCTGCATGGCGCGGGTATACAGCAGGTTCAAATCGTCGGGGAATTGCAGCAAGGCCTGTTGCAGCACCTTCCAGGCGCGCTCGCCCTGATTATTGGCTGACAAGGTCTCGGCCTGGATCAGGTAAAGCTGGATCGCGTAGTCCGGTTCGGCATCCCGTGCAGCGGCCAGGCGTTTTTCTGCCTCATCGGTACGCCCGTTGTTCATAAGGATGTCGGCCTGGCGCAGTTGGGCCGGCAGGTAGTCGTTGCCTGGGCCGACTTGTGCGTATTCGAGCAGGGCGGCCTGTGGGTCGTTGCGCTCTTCAGCGATGCGGCCCAGGTTCAGGTGCGCCGAGTCGACATGACTTTCGCGCTCGATCAGCTCTTCCAGGTAACCCTTGGCCTCGTCCCAGGCCTTGGCTTCCAGGCACACCAGCGCCAGGGAGTAACGCAGTTCATCGTCATCCGGGTATTGCTGGAGCAGGTTGGCGAACTGCACTTTGGCGTCCTCCATACGGTCCTGCTCCACCAGCGTGCGCGCGTAAGTCAGGCGCAGACGCTTGTCGTCCGGGTATTTCTTGATGCTTTTTTCCAGCAGTGGAATCGCTTCCTTGCCGCGGTTGAGGTTCTGCAGCAGGCGCGCGCGCAGCAGAATCGGCGCGATCTCGCCGTCTTCCGGTGGGTTCTGTTCCAGCAGCTTCAGTGCGGCTTCGGCTTCATCATCCTGTTGCAGCAGCAGGGCCTTGCCGAACACCAATTGACTGTTCTTCGGGTGTTTTTGCAGCAGGCGGTCGAAACTCTTCATCAGGCCATTGCGGGTGTCCTGGTCGGTGTCGGCAGCCGACAGCGCGAGGAAGTCGAAATGGGTGTCGCCCTTGCCTTGCAGGACTTTCTCCATGTAGACCATGGAGTCGTCATAGCGCCCGGCCCGCGCCAACTGAATGGCGGCTGCCCGCTGGGCTTCCAGATCGTCCGGCGCGTTCTTTGCCCAGATCAGCGAGGTATCCAGCGCGGCCTGATCGGCCCCGAGGTACTCGGCAATGCGGAACGCCCGCTCGGAAATTCCCGGATCCTGGGTGTTGATGGCCTGGGTCACGTAGTTATCCAGCGCAATATCGAAGCGATTGCGCTGGCCGGCCAGTTCCGCACTGAGCAGGCTGAACACCGTTTCTTCACTGAACGAGGAATAAACCTTGGGCTTTTCAGGGGCGGGTGTGCTGTCTTCCACCGGCGGTGTACCGTCCGGCGACACGGGTGCCATGGCCTGGCAGCCGCTGAGGAAGACAAAAGCAAGGAGCAACGCGGAAGATCTATTCATATAGGAAGAGGACGACTAACCTGCGGTCGGATCATCATGACACAAGCCTTCGGCCAAACATAACCGTGTAGGAGCGAGCTTGCTCGCGAAAAGCCTGAGGACAACGCGTTTTCTCAGGAGGCCGCGTCATGGTTCACGACCATCGCGAGCAGGCTTGCGCCTACAGATGGCCTTTTTATAGGCATAAGCTACTAGGACAATAGACGACGGTGGTTGTTCTGAATCTTTCGAAGTAGGACAATTGTCGGCTTCCCGACATCATCAGCGATATTGAATGGCCTTCCTCGCACTCGGTATTAACCACAAGACTGCTTCCGTAGACGTGCGCGAGCGCGTGGCGTTTACGCCAGAGCAGTTGGTTGAGGCCTTGCAGCAGCTCTGCCGTCTCACCGACAGCCGCGAAGCTGCGATCCTTTCGACCTGCAATCGCAGTGAGCTTTATATAGAGCAGGAACATCTTTCAGCGGATGTGGTACTGCGCTGGCTGGCCGATTATCACCATTTGAGCCTCGACGACCTGCGCGCGAGCGCCTATGTGCACGAAGACGATGCGGCAGTTCGTCACATGATGCGCGTGGCATCCGGCCTCGATTCGCTGGTGTTGGGCGAGCCGCAGATCCTGGGCCAGATGAAGTCCGCCTACGCCGTGGCGCGCGAGGCCGGCACCGTCGGTCCGCTGCTGGGTCGTCTGTTTCAGGCCACCTTCAATTCCGCCAAGCAGGTGCGCACCGACACCGCCATCGGTGAAAACCCGGTGTCCGTGGCGTTTGCCGCCGTCAGCCTGGCCAAGCAGATTTTCAGCGACCTGCAGCGCAGCCAGGCGCTGTTGATCGGCGCCGGTGAGACCATCACCCTGGTTGCCCGCCACCTGCATGACCTGGGCGTCAAGCGCATCGTGGTCGCCAACCGTACCCTGGAGCGCGCCAGCATCCTCGCCGAACAGTTCGGCGCCCATGCGGTGCTGCTGTCGGACATCCCGGCCGAACTGGTGCGCAGCGATATCGTCATCAGCTCCACCGCCAGCCAGCTACCGATTCTCGGCAAGGGCGCGGTGGAAAGCGCGCTGAAACTGCGCAAGCACAAGCCGATCTTCATGGTCGACATCGCCGTTCCCCGGGATATCGAGCCCGAAGTCGGCGAGTTGGACGACGTTTACCTCTACAGCGTCGACGATCTCCATGAAGTGGTCGCCGAAAACCTCAAGAGTCGCCAGGGCGCTGCCCAGGCGGCTGAAGAGATGGTCGGCATCGGCGCTGAAGAGTTCATGGTGCGCCTGCGTGAGCTGGCGGCGGTAGACGTGCTCAAGGCGTATCGTCAGCAGGGCGAACGCCTGCGTGATGAGGAGTTGATCAAGGCCCAGCGCCTGCTCGCCAACGGCAGCAGCGCCGAGGAGGTGCTGATGCAACTGGCTCGCGGCCTGACCAACAAATTGCTGCATGCGCCCAGCGTACAATTAAAAAAACTGACTGCCGAAGGCCGCCTCGATGCGCTGGCCATGGCCCAGGAACTCTTTGCCCTCGGTGAGGGCGCGCCCAGCTCTTCGGATAAAAAATCGCAATGAAAGCGTCACTGCTCAATAAACTGGACGTGCTCCAGGACCGTTTCGAAGAACTGACCGCCTTGCTCGGCGACGGCGAAGTCATTTCCGATCAAGCCAAGTTCCGTGCCTATTCCAAGGAATACGCCGAAGTTGAGCCCATTGTGGCCACGTACAAGAATCTCACCAAAGTGCAGGCCGACCTCGAAGGCGCCCAAGCGCTGCTCAAGGACAGCGACCCGGACATGCGTGAAATGGCCGTGGAAGAAGTCCGCGAGGCCAAGGAAAAGTTGGCCGAGCTGGAAGGTGACCTGCAGCGCATGCTGCTGCCCAAGGACCCCAACGACGGGCGCAATGTGTTCCTTGAAATCCGTGCCGGCACCGGCGGTGATGAAGCGGCGATTTTCTCCGGTGACCTGTTCCGCATGTATTCGCGTTATGCCGAGCGTCGCGGTTGGCGGGTCGAGATCCTGTCCGAGAACGAAGGTGAGCACGGCGGCTATAAAGAAGTCATCGCGCGGGTCGAAGGCGACAATGTCTATGGCAAGCTGAAGTTCGAGTCCGGTGCCCACCGTGTGCAGCGGGTTCCCGCGACGGAATCCCAAGGCCGCATCCACACCTCGGCCTGCACCGTGGCCGTGTTGCCCGAGCCGGACGAGCAGGAAGCCATCGAGATCAACCCGGCCGACCTGCGGGTCGATACCTACCGCTCGTCGGGCGCCGGTGGCCAGCACGTCAACAAGACGGACTCGGCGATTCGTATCACCCACTTGCCGTCGGGCATCGTGGTGGAGTGCCAGGAAGAACGTTCCCAGCACAAGAACCGCGCACGGGCCATGTCCTGGCTGTCGGCCAAGCTGAATGACCAGCAGACCAGCGCCGCCGCCAACGCGATTGCCAGCGAGCGCAAATTGCTGGTGGGCTCGGGCGACCGCTCCGAGCGTATCCGTACCTACAACTTTGCCCAGGGCCGGGTCACCGACCACCGGGTCAACCTCACCCTTTATTCCCTGGACGAAATTCTCGCCGGTGGCGTGGATGCGGTGATCGAGCCATTGCTCGCCGAATACCAGGCCGATCAGCTGGCGGCGATAGGTGAATAAATGACCATTATCGCCAGCCTGCTGCGCGCCGCCGACCTGCCCGACTCGCCCACGGCGCGCCTGGATGCCGAGTTATTGCTGGCAGCGGCCTTGGGCAAGTCCCGCAGCTACCTGCACACCTGGCCGGAAAAAATCGTCAGCAGCGAACACGCCCTGGTGTTTGCCGGCTACCTGCAACGCCGCCGCGCCGGCGAGCCGGTGGCCTATATCCTCGGTCAGCAAGGTTTCTGGAAGCTGGACCTGGAGGTCGCGCCCCACACGCTGATCCCGCGTCCGGACACCGAGTTGCTGGTGGAAGCGGCCCTGGAATTGTTACCGGCCACACCGGTCAAGGTCCTCGACCTCGGTACTGGCAGCGGCGCCATTGCCCTGGCCCTGGCCAGCGAGCGTCCGGCCTGGCACGTCACGGCCGTCGACCGCGTGCTGGAAGCCGTGGCGCTGGCCGAGCGCAATCGCCAGCGCCTGCACCTCCATAACGCCACGGTGCTCAACAGCCATTGGTTCAGCGCCCTGGCAGGCCACACCTACGACCTGATCATCAGCAACCCGCCCTACATCGCCGCCAACGATCCGCACCTGGTGGCGGGCGATGTGCGTTTCGAGCCGGCCAGCGCCCTGGTGGCGGGCCATGATGGCCTGGATGACCTGCGGTTGATCATTGCCCAGGCCCCGGCCCACCTGAACGCGGCGGGTTGGCTGCTGCTGGAGCACGGTTACGACCAGGCTGGCGCGGTGCGCGACCTGTTGCTGAGCCAAGGCTTCGAGCAGGTGCACAGCCGCATCGACCTTGGCGGTCACCAACGCATCTCCCTGGGACGCCGGCCGTGCTGACCGATCAGGAGCTGTTGCGCTACAGCCGACAGATTCTGTTGCAGCATGTCGACATCGACGGCCAATTGCGCCTGAAAAACAGCCGTGCGCTGATCGTCGGCCTCGGTGGCCTCGGTGCCCCGGTGGCGATGTATCTGGCTGCCGCCGGTGTCGGTGAATTGCACCTGGCGGATTTCGACACCGTCGACCTCACCAACCTGCAACGCCAGATCATCCATGACACCGACAGCGTCGGGCAGGCCAAGGTCGATTCGGCCATGCGCCGCCTGAGCGCCCTCAACCCCGAAATCACCTTGGTCGCCCATCCCGTCGCGCTGGATGCCGATACCTTGGCGGCGGCGGTGGCGGGTGTGGACGTGGTGCTCGATTGCAGCGACAACTTCTCCACCCGCGAGGCGGTCAATGCCGCCTGCGTGGCGGCGGCCAGGCCATTGATCAGCGGCGCGGCGATTCGGCTTGAAGGGCAACTGTCGGTGTTCGATCCACGTCGCGCCGAAAGCCCGTGCTATCACTGTTTATACGGGCACGGCAGCGACACTGAACTGACCTGCAGCGAAGCGGGCGTGGTCGGCCCACTGGTGGGCCTGGTCGGTAGCCTGCAAGCCCTGGAGGCCTTGAAGTTGCTGGCGGGTTTCGGCGAGCCGCTGGTAGGCCGCTTGTTGCTGATCGATGCGTTGACCACACGTTTTCGCGAATTGCGGGTCAAGCGTGATCCCGCTTGCAGCGTCTGCGGGACGCAACATGGGTAAGGACGCGCCAATCGGTGTGTTCGATTCCGGTGTCGGCGGCTTGTCGGTGCTGGCTGAGATTCAGCAATTGCTGCCCCACGAGTCCTTGTTGTACGTGGCCGATTGCGGGCATATCCCCTACGGCGAGAAAACCCCGGCGTTCATTCTTGAGCGTTCCCGGTCAGTTGCCGGGTTTTTCCGTGAGCAGGGCGCCAAGGCTTTTGTGATCGCTTGCAACACCGCAACCGTGGCGGCCGTCGCGGATTTGCGCCAGGACTACCCCGATTGGCCCCTGGTGGGCATGGAGCCTGCGGTCAAACCCGCCGCGGCGGCCACGCGCAGTGGCGTGGTCGGGGTGCTCGCCACCACCGGCACCCTGCAAAGCGCCAAGTTCGCCGCGTTGCTCGATCGGTTTGCCACCGATGTGCGGGTGATCACCCAGCCGTGCCCGGGCCTGGTGGAGCTGATTGAAACCGGTGATCTGGACAGCCCGGCCCTGCGTCAGTTGTTGCAGGGCTATATCGACCCGCTGCTCAGCGCTGGCTGCGACACCATCATCCTCGGCTGTACCCACTATCCCTTCCTCAAGCCGCTGCTGGCGCAGATGCTGCCTGCCAGCATCATCCTCATCGACACCGGCGCTGCCGTCGCACGTCAGCTCAAGCGTTTGCTGGGCGAACGCGACCTGCTGGCCCTCGGCGATCCTGAGCCTGCACAGTTCTGGACCAGTGGCGATGTGTATCACCTAAGAAATATCCTACCGACACTATGGAAACATTCTGCAGTTGTGCGAAGCTTCGGGTCGTGAAAATTTCGTGAAATGTCGCTGAACTTCTGAGTGTGCGTCAGCTTCTATAGCGAGATGGCCTGTAAAAATTCATACAAACTTTGTTTTCAAAGGACTGTTTCTTATGAAGCGCTTGTTCTGTTTGGCCGCGATTGCGGCCGTAGTGGTGGGACACTCTGTTTCGGCCCAGGCTGCAGGCCTGGAGTTTGGGGTGGGCAGCACCAGCGATTCGACGTTGACCTATCGACTGGGCCTGACCTCGGATTGGGATAAAAGCTGGATGCAGAGTGACGTCGGTCGCCTGACCGGCTATTGGAGCGGCGCCTATACCTATTGGGAAGGTGATGATCGTGCAGGCGCCAGCAGCCTGTCGTTCTCGCCGGTATTTGTGTATGAGTTTGCCGGCCAGTCGGTCAAGCCCTACATCGAAGCCGGGATTGGCGTGGCGGTGTTCTCGCGTACCAAGCTGGAAGACAACAACATCGGCCAGGCTTTCCAGTTCGAAGACCGCCTGGGCTTTGGCCTGCGCTTCACCGGTGGGCATGAAGTCGGCATTCGCGCCACGCACTACTCCAATGCCGGGATCAGCAGCAATAACGATGGTGTAGAAAGCTACTCGCTGCACTACACCATGCCGCTGTAATACCCAGGAACGCTGCAAAACAGTGTGGGAGGGGGGTTGCCCCCGATGGCGATGGATCAGTTGGCAAATTCCGCGACTGACACTCCGCTATCGGGGGCAAGCCCCCTCCCACATTAAGGTCCTCACTGGCCTGAGATCAGCGGTAGGCCGTGGCGATGCCTTCGCGTTCGGTCAGGCACTCCGGTGCGCCCATCTCGAACTCCCGGCAGATCAGCGGCCGACGTTCGTAAATCGTGCACATCATCGTGTCCCGATCCAGCGCCGCGCACCAGCCGTCGTCCAAGCGCAGCATCACTTCACCGCCCCAATCGTCAGTGTCGATATAGCGCTCCGGCACGCCGGTGTCGGTGATCAGCATCACTTCCAGCTGGCAGCAGCAGGCCGCGCAGGTCGAGCAGGTGACGGCGGGTTCGGTGATCTGGGTGTGGGGGATGTTGTTCATAGGCGCGCAGTGTAAGGCAAGCGGATGCTGTGCGTGTGAATGCTCTGACAGACGTCAGCGCGCCAGCCGATGCAGTCCGACGAACACCACCGCCCAAAGCAGCGCCAGCCCCGCCATGGTGGGTAGCAGTGGGTAGCCAAAATGCACGCCCGCCAACTGGCTGCCGGCGTAATACGACAGCGGGCCCCCGAGCGCACCCAATGCTGCCGCACGCCACCAGGGCCGTGCACTCCAGGCCAGGCAATGGCGCAGGGTGGTGGCCAGTACCGCCCACAGCAGGATCAGCCAGAACGGAATCAGCGGTCCGGGCTCGCTGAAGTGAAACACCCCCAGGCTGCGCAGCAACGTATCCAGTACCGTGCCCAGCAGCGTCACGCGGATAATCAGCGCGCCGTCGGTGGCCCACGAACTTATCCACAGCAGGTGGATTGCCAGCACCGCCAGCCCCACCAGCAACCAAGGGCTATCGCCACCGAGTACGCAGGCAAACCACCCGCACTGGAACAGCACGGCATTGGCCAGTGGTTTAAGCACTGAAGCGCCCGAGCAACGGAGGGTTGATGGCCGACGGTTTGGCCAATAGCAATTGCGCGGTGCCAATGGTGCGCTCCATAAAGCCGCCCTCGCAGTAGCACAGGTAGAACTCCCACAACCGCAGGAAATATTCGTCGTAGCCCAACTCCGTCAGACGGCCGTGGGCGTGGCGAAAGTTCTCGTGCCACAGGCGCAGGGTTCGCGCGTAGTGCAGGCCGAAGTCCTCCATGTGCAGCAGGTTCATATCGGTGTCGCGGCTGACGATGTGCAGCATGTTCTGCACACTGGGCAGGGCACCGCCGGGGAAGATATAGCGCTGGATAAAGTCGACGCTGTTTTTCGCCTGCTCGAAGCGTTGCTCGCGGATGGTGATGGCTTGCAGCAACATCAGGCCATCACGCTTGAGCAGGTGCGCGCACTGCTTGAAGTAGGTCGGCAGGAAGCGATGGCCCACCGCTTCGATCATCTCGATGGACACCAGCTTGTCGTACTCGCCGGTCAGGTCGCGGTAGTCCTGCAGCAACAACGTGACCTGGTCTTGCAAGCCCAGGGCCGCGATGCGTTTTTCGGTGTAGGCGAACTGCTCTTTGGACAAGGTCGTGGTGGTGACCTTGCAGCCGTACTGCTGTGCCGCATACAGCGCCATGCTGCCCCAGCCGGTGCCGATTTCCAGCAGATGATCGGTGGGTTTGAGCGCGAGCTTCTGGCAGATGCGTTGCAGTTTGTTCAGTTGCGCCTGTTCCAGGCTGTCGTCGGGCGTCAGGAACTGCGCGGCCGAATACATCATGGTCGGGTCGAGGAATTCTGCGAACAACTCATTACCGAGGTCGTAGTGGGCGGCGATGTTTTTCTGCGAGCCATTGCGCGTGTTGCGGTTGAGCCAGTGCAGGCCTTGGGTGAACGGCCGTGCCAATCTGGCCAGGCCACCCTCCATCGCGTCGAGCACATCCAGGTTACTCACCATCACCCGCACCACCGCCGTCAGGTCCGGGCTGGTCCAATAGCCGTGGATAAAGGCCTCGCCCGCACCGATGGAACCGTTGGCCGCCACCAGCCCCCAGACCGCCGAGTCGACAATCTGGATTTCCCCCAGCAGGTGCGCTTCCCGTGCGCCGAATACCTGGCGCTCGCCGTCCTCGATCACCACCAACTGGCCATGGCGCAGTTGGCTGAGTTGGCGCAGCACGCCCTTGCGCAGCAGCGCACTGGTCATGCCGTTGATGTTCAGGCGGTGGGTCTTGACCGATAAGCTAGGGGATTTCATGGCGGCGATCCTTGGTGTACCCGACTGCTGTGCGAGAGGCGCCGTCGGCGGCCTGATGGGAAAAAATCGGTGTGCGCTTGAGCAACAGGCGCAGGGCCTGCCAATAAATGGCCAGGCAGGTCTTGGCGGTCATCCACGGATAGCGCCACAGGTAACGGTGCAGGCTGGCGCGGTTCAGCGTTTCTTTGTGCAGGCTCAAGGTGGCGTCGAAGACTTTCACCTCGCCCTGCCAATCGGCCATGTGCACGCCGAGCTTGGTGGCGGGCGGGCTGAAGCTCATGCGGTATTCCAGGTCGCGCGGCAAAAACGGCGACACGTGAAACGCCTTGGCCACGGCAAAGTGCTGGTGTTCGTCCGCACCGAGGGCCTGGGCCGGCAGCACGTAGTGATAGCGCTCGCGCCATGGGGTGTTGGTCACTTCGCACAGGATCGCGGCCAGTTGCCCATCGGCCTCGAAGCAGTAGAAGAAACTCACCGGGTTAAAAGCCAGGCCCCAACTGCGGGCCTGGGTCAGCAGGCAGATAACGCCCAGGGGGGTATGCCCCAGGGCCTTGCCGACTTCCTGGCGCACGGCATCGGTCAAACTCATGCCGTGGCGCGTGAATTCACGCAGGTAGTCCTGCTGGCGAAAACCGAAGGGCGCCAGGCGGCTTGCGCCGGCCAGGGGCGAGAGCCCGAGCACCTCGTCTTGTTCGCTGAGGTCCAGGTACAGCAGGCCGATGCGGTAGCGAAAGGCGTGGGCCTTGGGGGCAAACCGCCGATGGGCGATCCAGCCGCTGTACAGGGCGCTGTTCACAGGCTTTCCCCAAAGGCTTCGGCCACGCGCAAGGCGCTGACGACGCCGTCCTCATGGAAGCCGTTGGCCCAATAGGCGCCGCAGTACCAGGTATGGCGGGTGCCGTTCAGTTCTTCCCAGCGTGCTTGTGCGGCCACGGCGGCCAGGCTGTATTGCGGGTGGGCGTAGGTATAGCGCGCGAGGATCTTCAGCGGGTTGATCATCGAGGTCTGGTTGAGGCTGACGCAAAAGGTGGTGGCGCTGTCGATGCCTTGCAGGATGTTCATGTCATAGGTGACAGCGGCCTGGGTCTGCGTGTCGCCGCTCAGCCGGTAGTTCCAGCTGGCCCAGGCCAGTTCGCGCTCGGGCAGCAGCCGCGTGTCGGTGTGCAGCACCACGTCATTGTCGGCGTAGGGCAGGGCACCGAGGATCTCCCGCTCGGCCTGGCTCGGGTCGCCGAGCAGGGCCAGTGCCTGGTCGCTGTGGCAGGCGAACACCACCTTGTCGAAGGCTTCGGTGCCGGCGGCGCTGTAAATGATTACGCCCTCTGCGTCACGCTCGACCAGATGCACCGGGCAATCGAGGCGGATCTGCTCGCGAAAGCTGCGGGTCAGCGGTTCGATATAACGGCTGGAGCCACCCTCGATCACGCACCACTGCGGCCGGTTGTTCACCGAGAGCAAACCGTGGTTCTTGAAGAAACGCACAAAGAACTGCAACGGGAAATCCAGCATGTCCGCCAGGGACATCGACCAGATCGCCGCGCCCATCGGTACGATGTAATGCCGGATAAACCGTGGCCCGTAGCCCCCGGCTTCGAGGTAGTCACCCAAGGTCATCCCGGCGCTGATGCGCTGCTCTTGCAGGTCCAGCGGGGCCTGGCGATTGAAGCGCAGGATGTCACGCAGCATGCCCCAGAAGCCTGGCGAGAGGATATTGCGGCGCTGGGCAAACAGGCTGTTGAGGTTGTTGCCGTTGTACTCGAAGCCGCTGCCCTGGTCGCACACCGAAAAGCTCATCTCGGTGGGTTTGAAGGTCACGCCGATCTGCCCCAGCAAGCGGATGAAGTTGGGGTAGGTCCAGTCGTTGAACACGATGAAGCCGGTGTCCACCGCATAGGGTTTGCCCTCGACGGTGACGTTGACCGTGTGGGTATGCCCGCCGATACGGTCGCCGGCCTCGAACAGGGTGATGTCGTGACGGCGGCTGAGCAGGTAGGCGCTGGTCAGCCCGGCGATGCCGCTGCCGATAATGGCGATCTTCACAGGTCGTCCTTTTTCGGTGGCGGGCTGCGCAACATGCGTTTGCCGATGATCAATTGCGCGCGGTTCGGCAGTTTCGATAGCGGCCACAGCGTGGCGATAAACAGCGCCGGGAAGGCGATCTCCAGCGGGCGTTTTTCCAGCTTGGCGAAGATATGCCGCGCGGCCTTGTCGGCGGGCCAGCTCAGGGGCATCGGGAAGTCATTGCGCTCGGTGAGTGGGGTGTCGACGAAGCCCGGGCTGATCACCGTGACATCAATGTTTTCGGTCGACAGGCTGATGCGCAGGGATTCGAACAGGTAGCGCAGCCCGGCCTTGGACGCGCCATACGCTTCGGCCCGTGGCATCGGCAGGTAGGTCACGGCGCTGGCGACGCCCACCAGGTGTGGCGTGCGCCCGGCGCGCAACAACGGCAGCGCCGCTTCAATGCAGTAACTGCTCGCCAGCAGGTTGGTGCGCACCACGTGTTCGATAATCGAGGCATCGAATTGCCTGGCGTCGACATATTCACAGGTGCCGGCGTTGAGGATGACGGTGTCGACCGAACCCCAGGCCGCGCCGATGTGCTCACCGATCTCGCGCACGGTCTGGCTGTTGGTCAGGTCGCCGGCCACCACCAGCACCTGGCCGGGGTAACGTTGGGCGAGCGCTTCCAGCGGGCCTTTGGTGCGTGAACTGAGGGCCACGTGGGCGCCGCTGTTGAGCAGCTCCACGGCCAGCGCGGCACCGATGCCACTGCTGGCACCGGTCAGCCAATAACGACGGGGCGGCAGTGCGTTCATCCCACTCTCCTTTTCAACCAACTGACGACCCCACCCAACACGGGAAGGTGTTCGTACAACAGGGCGCCGGCGTCGAAGTAATCGCGGTGGCGGTACACCTTGTCACGCCACATCAGGTGCGAGCAGCCTTCCACGTAGATGACCTTGCCCTTGCCCAGGCGCGGGTGGCAGAAACTCATGTTCCAGCGCAGGTAACCTTCGCCTTCGGCCACCTGGTCGAAACCATGGAAGTCGAAGCGCAGCTGGCTGACGTTGCTGTACAACTCGGCGAAATACGTGTGCAGCGCGGTCAGGCCATGGACTTCATGCAGCGGGTCGGTGAACGCGATGTCCTGGCTGTAGAGGCTGTCGAGCAGCTGCAGATTGTGCTTGTCCAGCGAGGCAAAGGCCTGGGCGAAGCGGGGCAGGAAGTCACTCATGTTCAGCGACCTCCTGGCGTGAAGGCAGGTTGCGAAAGGCCGCCAGGGCGCGTTCGCGGGATTTTTTCAGGTCGACAATCGAGCGCGGGTAATCCGCCACGCCAAACAGGCCGCCGAGCGCTTGCGGGTTGTGCACTTCCTTCTTGTTCAGCGTGGCCAGCTCCGGCAGCCAGCGCTTGATAAACACGCCATCGCCGTCGAATTTTTCCGACTGGCTCAGCGGGCTGAAAATCCGGAAATACGGCGCCGAATCGGTGCCGGTGGATGAACTCCATTGCCAGCCGCCGTTGTTCGCTGCGAGGTCGCCGTCGATCAGGTGGCGCATGAAGAAGCGCTCGCCTTCGCGCCAGTCGATCAACAGGTTCTTGGTCAGGAACATCGCCACTACCATGCGCAGGCGGTTATGCATCCAGCCGGTTTCCAGCAACTGGCGCATGGCGGCATCGATGATCGGCAGGCCGGTGCGCGCCTGTTGCCAGGCGGCGAGGTCATCGGGCGCATCGCGCCAGGCCAGGGCTTCGGTCTCGGGGCGGAAAGCGCGGTGACGGGAGACTCGTGGGTAGCCGACCAGAATGTGCTTGTAGAACTCACGCCATAGCAGCTCGTTGATCCAGGTGATGGCGCCGATGTCGCCGCTTTCGAACTCGCCCTGGTTGGTCTGCAGGGCGGCGTGCAGGCATTGGCGTGGCGAAACCACACCGGCGGCCAGGTAGGCAGAAAGCTGGCTGGTGCCGGGCTTGGCCGGAAAATCCCGTTCGTCTTTGTAGTAGCTGATCTGCTGGTCGGCAAAGGCGTCGAGGCGGCGGCGGGCTTCGTCTTCGCCGGCGGGCCAGAGCGCGCGCAAGGTGTCGCTGGGCGGTTCGAAGCCGTCGACCTGTTCGGGAATCGGATCGCTCTTGAGCGTGAGTGGGGCTTGGGCGTTGGGCGTTGCTACCCGTCGCGGCAGGGCGCTGTGCAGGCGCGCGTAGCAGACCTTGCGGAACTGGCTGAACACCTGGAAGTAGGTGCCGGTCTTGGTCAGCACGCTGCCCGGTTGGAAAAGCAGTTGGTCCAGGTAACTATGGAACGTCACGCCGCCGGCTTCCAGCGTCTCAGCGACAGCTGCATCGCGACGGCTTTCATGGATGCCGTATTCCTCGTTGACGTGCACCGACTCCACGGACAGTTCCCGGCACAGTTGGCCAAGTACGGCGGGGGCCTGGTCCCAGGTAGCTGCATGGCGGATCAGCAAGGGAATGTTCAGGGCGCCCAGGGCCTGGCTCAAGTGCTGCAGGTTGCGCAGCCAGAAATCCACTTTGCAGGGTGCATCGTCATGGGCCAGCCATTGCTCGGGCGTGACCAGGTACACGGCCGCCACCGGGCCTCGCTGGCAGGCCGCGGCCAGGGCGGTATTGTCGTGAAGGCGCAAGTCGGTGCGCAGCCAGATCAAGTGCATTTAGATAAGTCCACGCTGGATCAGGAGCTGATGGGCCGACAACGGGTCTTCGGCCACGAACAATTGCGCAATGTCTTGGGTTAATACGGCCAGCTCGGCCTGGTGGATGCAGACCGTGGGGCCGACGAGCAGTTTTGCGCAATTGACGCCAGCCAGCAGCTTGCTCAGTGCCGGCAATTGCAGGGCCTTGCTCGAATACAGGAGCACGGCACGCGGTTGCAGGTGTTCCGCCGCCAGGGCCAGCTCGCCGGTGGGCAACGGCCAGTCGAAGACTTCCACCGGGCAATCGGCGCTGCTGGCCAGCCAGGCGCTGAGCCACAGGTGCGGCTCCAGCGGCAGGTCGGAGTGGTTGACCAGCAGCAGCGGCGCGCCGTGCAACTGCCGGTTGTTGTGGTAGATGCGTGCACCGAACTTGCTGCGCAGCCAGGACAGGAAAAACACCCGCTCCATCTGCGCGCCAAACTGGCCTTGCCAGCGCTGTTCCAGCTCCTGCAGCAACGGCAGCAGCAATTGCTCGCACAGGGTGCGCGGCGGGTACAGCGCCATGGCCTGGTTAAACACATCGTCCACCCGGCGTTCGGCCAGTTCGCTGACGGCCTGCACCAGGTTCTGGCGCAAGGCGTGCCATTCGTTCTCGACGGCATCGGGAAGGGCCTGGGCGGAATCGATCAGGCCTTTGACCTGGCTGACCGGCACGCCGCGATTGAGCCAGGTGAGGATGGTGTGGATGCGTTGTACATGGTCGGCATTGAACAGCCGATGGCCCTTGGGGGTGCGCTGGGGCACGATCAGGCCATAACGGCGCTCCCAGGCGCGCAGGGTCACGGCGTTGACGCCGGTCTGGCGCGCCACTTCACGAATCGGCAGCCAGCCGTCTTCGAGGGCTTGGGCGATGTCTGCGCCGGGTTCGTCTTGCAAGATAGCGGTCATGACGCTTTTCATGGTTTAGATCGCATTCCGCAGGCTGAGATTTTCCGGGTGCGGCTGCAAGTAGGCCTGCTGCGCGATGTAGCGGTCCGGGTGTTGGCGAAAGTGATGCTTGAGCAGGGTCAACGGCACCACCAGCGGCACGATGCCCTGGTGATACTGGCTGATGACCGTCTGCATTTCCTGTTTGTCATCCGCGCTGATGGCCTGCTTGAGGTAGCCGCTGATGTGTTGCAGCACGTTCGTGTGGGTGCCGCGGGTGGCGCACTTTTTCAGGCCGGTCATCAGGTCGCTGAAATAGCAGGCGGCCACCTCGTCGAGGTTGACGTCCCTGGCCATGCTGCCGAGGCGGTGGCCCAGGCTCTTGTAATGCGTCAGGCTGTGGGCCATCAGCAAATACTTGTAGCGCGCGTGAAACGCCAGCAGGCGGTGGCGGGTCAGGCCCTCGGCCAGCAGTTGCTGCCAACTGGCGTAGACGAAGACGCGGGTCAGGAAGTTTTCCCGCAGTACCGGGTCATTCAGGCGGCCATCTTCTTCCACAGGCAGGTTCGGGTGACGCGCGCAGAACGCCTGGGCGTAGATGCCACGCCCGCCGCCCTCCACCGGCGCTCCGTTTTCACGGTAGACCTTGACGCGTTCCAGGCCGCAGGACGGCGACTTCTGCATGAAGATGTAGCCGCACAGGTCGGTGTGTTCGGCGGCCATTTTGCGGCCGTATGCGTCCAGCGGCGCGGTGACATTCAGCTCGTGGTGTACGGTGCCGACGGCCTGGGGCTGTTCGGCATCGCCCACCAGGCGAATGGTTTCACGGGGGATACCGAGGCCGATCGCCACTTCCGGGCACAGCGGCACAAAGTCGAAGTACTCGGCGAGGACCTCGCTGCATAGCTGGGACTGCTTGTGACCGCCATTGAAACGCACGTTCTCGCCCAGCAGGCAGGCGCTGATGCCAATCTTCGGCTTGATGGACGGTGTGCTGGGCATGGCCAAACCTCTGCAAGATTCCTGTACAAGATCTGAAATCTGTACAACTAAATCTCATCATAGGTTTGATGCTCTACAAGTCAAATATTTTGTACAAGTATTTGCGCGGGGCTATTTCCAGCCGATTTGCCAAGCCTCGGCATTTTGCAGGGTTTGCCAGGCCAGGCGCTGGGCGCGCAGGGTCATCACGGCTTGCAACTCGATTTCCAGCACTGTGCCGTCTTCGTCACGAAACAGTTCGGTCACCAGAAAGTGTTTTTCCTTGTTGCGGGGCCGGGCTGCCGTCCACTTCGACAGCAGCAATTTGGCCGGGTTGATGCGGTTCATTGCAGGTGCTCGATCAACCGTCGCGCGGCTTCCTGGCCACTGAGCCACGCCCCTTCCACGCGGCCCGAGAGGCACCAGTCGCCACACACGTACAGGCCCAGGTCGGCGTCGGCCAGTACCCCGAACTCATGGGCGCCGGACGGCCGTGCGTAGAGCCAGCGGTGGGCCAGGCTGAAGGACGGTGCGGGCATGGCGCTGTGCAGCAATTCGGCGAAGGCGCCGTGCAGGTGTTCGATCACCGCGTCCTTGGACAGGTCCAGGTGGGCCTTGCTCCAGGTGCTGGTGGCGTGCAGCACCCAGGTGTCAAGGGTCGTGTCGCGCCCGGGCTTGCTGCGGTTGCGCGCCAGCCAGTCCAGCGGGCTGTCTTGCACGAAGCAGCCTTCCATGGGGGTATCCAGGGGCTTGTCGAAGGCCAGGGCAATGGCCCAGGTCGGGTCCATCTTCACGCCGGCGGCGGCACTCGCCAATTTGGGCGCTGCCGCCAGCAGGGCAGTGGCCTGGGGCGCAGGCGTGGCGATGATCACATGGCTGAACGGGCCGTGGTTTTCGCCGTCGGCATCCAACAGGTTCCAGTGTTGCTTGCCTTGGAACACCTCGGTGATCCGGCAACCGAATTCCACCGGCAGGTCGTCAAGCAGGGCGCGGGTGATGGCGCTCATGCGTGGCGTGCCGACCCAGCGGATCTGTTCATCGGGGGAGGGCGTGAGTTGGCCGGACTTGAAGTTGTACAGCTGGGGCTTCCATTGCTCGGCCCAGCCGTTGCTTTGCCAGCGCTGCACTTCGTTGACGAAGCGTCGGTCGCGGGCGGTGAAGTATTGGGCGCCCATGTCCAGTGCGCCGGCGTCGCTGCGCTTGCTGGACATGCGGCCGCCGCTGCCGCGGCTTTTATCGAAGAGTTGTACAACGTGCCCGGCGTCTTGTAACGCTCGGGCGGCGGAGAGACCGGCGATGCCGGTGCCGATGATCGCGATGGGGACAGTCATGGGAGGCCTCGTTTTACCGTTGGGTACAGGCTACGCCGACACCAATAGCTGTACAATATTATTTTTTGGTATAAGTTTTGGCGTACCTGATCGCTTGGCGTGACCTATGGTTAAGCATGAGGCTTAAACAAAAGTCACGCTCGATTACAAATTGATCCCTGCTTATAAAATAGACTAGTGATCGGCGGCGAACGTTACATGAGGAGCGTCCCATGCATATTTTGCTGACCGGCGGTACCGGCCTGATCGGTCGCCAACTCTGCCAACACTGGATTGCCCAAGGTCATCGCCTGACGGTGTGGAGCCGCCATCCTGAAGACGTCGCCCGGTTATGCGGTGCAACGGTGCTCGGGGTGGCTCGCTTGGAGGAGGTGATTGGCGCGGTGGACGCGGTGGTCAACCTGGCAGGCGCGCCGATAGCTGACCGTCCCTGGACCCACAAACGCAAGGCGCTGCTCTGGAGCAGCCGCATCGGCTTGACCGAAACCCTGCTGGCCTGGCTCGAAAGCCAGGCGCAGAAACCGGCGGTGCTGGTTTCCGGTTCGGCGGTGGGCTGGTACGGCGACGGTGGCGAGCGCGAACTGACCGAGGCGAGTGGGCCGGTACAGGACGATTTCCCCAGCCAACTGTGCATCGCCTGGGAAGAAACCGCCCAACGTGCCGAAGCGATGGGCATCCGCGTGGTGCTGGTGCGTACCGGCCTGGTACTGGCGGCCGAGGGCGGCTTTTTGTCGCGCCTGTTGCTGCCGTTCAAACTCGGGCTGGGCGGGCCTATCGGCAACGGGCGGCAGTGGATGCCGTGGGTGCATATCAAGGATCAAATCGCCCTGATTGATTTTCTTCTGCACAAGGATGATGCCAGCGGTCCTTATAATGCCTGCGCGCCGCACCCGGTGCGTAATCGCGAGTTCGCCAAGACATTAGGCCAGGCGCTGCACCGCCCGGCGTTCATGCCGATGCCGGCCTTTGCGTTGAAGGTGGGTTTGGGCGAGTTGTCCGGCTTGTTGCTGGGCGGCCAGAAAGCATTGCCCGAACGCCTGCTGGCGGCCGGTTTCACTTTTCAGTTCACTGAGTTGCGTGCGGCCTTGGACGACGTTTCCAGCCGCCGCTAAGAGATAGGATGTTGCATGACGGATCACGCGTTGTTACTGGTCAACCTGGGTTCACCGGCGTCCACTTCGGTGGCCGATGTGCGCAGCTACCTCAATCAGTTCCTGATGGACCCTTATGTCATCGATCTGCCGTGGCCGGTGCGGCGCTTGCTGGTGTCGCTGATCCTGATCAAGCGCCCCGAGCAATCGGCCCACGCCTACGCCTCGATCTGGTGGGACGAGGGCTCGCCGCTGGTGGTGCTCAGTCGTCGCCTGCAGCAACAGATGACCGCGCAGTGGGCCCAGGGGCCAGTGGAGTTGGCGATGCGTTATGGCGAGCCTTCCCTGGAAACGACCCTCAAGCGGTTGGCCGCCCAAGGTATTCAAAAGGTCACCTTGGCGCCCTTGTACCCGCAATTTGCCGACAGCACCGTGACCACGGTGATTGAAGAAGCCAAGCGGGTAGTGCGTGACAAAAAGCTCAACGTACAGTTCTCGATCCTGCAGCCATTCTACGATCAGGCGGAATACCTCGACGCGTTGGCAGCCAGCGCCCGACCTTATACAGATGCGCATTACGACCACTTGCTGCTGAGCTTCCACGGCTTGCCCGAGCGCCATCTGAAAAAGCTCGACCCGACCGGCCAGCATTGCTTCAAGGATGCGGACTGCTGCAGGAACGCCTCGCCTGAGGTGCTCGCGACCTGCTACCGCGCGCAATGCTTCAGCGTTGCCCGCGACTTCGCCGCGCGCCTGGGCTTGCCCGACGACAAATGGTCAGTGGCGTTCCAATCGCGCCTGGGCCGTGCGAAGTGGATCGAACCCTACACCGAGGCACGCCTGGAGGCGCTGGCCCGTCAAGGGGTGAAAAAGCTGCTGGTGATGTGCCCCGCGTTTGTTGCCGACTGCATCGAGACCCTGGAAGAGATCGGTGATCGTGGTCGGGAGCAATTCCGCGAGGCGGGCGGTGAGGAGTTGGTGCTGGTGCCGTGTTTGAATGACGATCCGCAGTGGGCAGCAGCGCTCAATACCTTGTGTGAAAGAGCCCCGCTTTCGCTGTAATCACGCCATCCAAATGTGAGGGGCTTACCCCTCTCACGTTTTTGATTGTGTTACAGGTTGAGGGTCAGGCTGACGGTGAGATTGCGCGGCTCGCCGGGATTGACCCAGTAATTGCTATAGGACCGCTCGTAGTACTTTTCATCGAACAAGTTGTTGAGATTCAGGCCTACGGTGACGTTCTGCGTGGCCTTGTAATGGGCCAGCAAATCGACGGTGTGGTAGGCGGGCAATTCAAAGCGGCTGCCCGCTTCACCCGAGCGATCCCCTACATAGGTGAACGCCGCGCCCAAGTCTGAACCGCGCAGCGCGCCGTCCTGGAATTCATACACCCCCAACAGGCTGCCACTGTGCTTGGCTACGCCGAGGATGCGGCTGCCCGCAGGAATGGCTTTATCACCCTTGGTCACTTCGGCGTCGATGTAGGCAAAGGCGCCGATCACGCGTACCGCATCGGTCAGTTGTCCTGTCAGTTGCAGGTCGAAGCCCTGGCTGCGTGCCTTGCCCATGGCGCGGTTGGTATTGGTGACCGGGTCCAGGGCCAGCACGTTTTCCTTTTCGATATGGAAGGCGGCGAGGGTGGCGCTGAGGCGGTCGTCGAACAGCTCGCTCTTGATCCCCACCTCATAGCCCACGCCTTCTTCCGGCTTGAAGCTGTTACCGCTGGCGTCCAGGCCGCTGTTGGGCTTGAACGAGGTGGAAGCGTTGGCGAATACGCCGACCTCTGGCGTCAGTTGATACAGCAGACCGGCGCGCTGGGTAAGTGCGTCGTGGGTTTGCCGACTCTTGGCGTGGTTGCGGGTGAAGTCGTCGGTGCTTTGTTCGAAATGCTCGAAGCGAGCGCCGGCCATGCCGCGCAAGCGGTCGGTGAAGATGATCTGGTCTTGCAGGTTCAGCGCCTGGCTTTTGGTCTGTTCGAAGAAGTCGGTGCCGGAGCGTGCGCCATTGGGTTTGGGCTGGCCGTAGACCGGGTTGTAGAGGTCGATGGCGTAGGGGCTGCCGGCTATGGCGGTGACGCGCTCCTTCTTGCGGTAGTCCTCGTATTCGGTGCCGACCAGCAATTCATGCTGCCAACTGCCAAGGTCGAACAGGCCGCGCAGTTCCAGCTGGGTGATGCTGTCGTGCCACCCCGTGGAGCGTTCGCGGTAACGGCGGTTGAGGGTATGGCCGTCGGTGTTCAGTGCGCGGTTTTCCGAGGCGTCGCCCCACAGGCTGCCTTGTTTGTAATGGCTGGCCAGGCGCAGTTTCCAGGCGTCGTTGAGATGATGCTCGAGGGTCGCCTGGATGCGGTTGTTGTGGTTGTCGATATCGCCGTCGTTGGGCTCACCGAGGAAGGTGGAGCGCGATACGCCTGGGGCATCGACGATGCCCCGGTCGAAGGTGGAGCTGTGGCGTACGAATTCGCTTTCCACCAGCAGGTGGGTGTCCGGGTCCAGCTGCCAGCTGAATGAGGGCGCGACGAAGACGCGCTTGCTCTCGACGTGATCGCGGAAGCTGTTGTTGTCCTCCACCGCCAGGTTGACCCGCGACAGCAGGTCGCCCTCGCTGTCCAGCGGCGTATTGATATCGACGGCAGTGCGATAACGGTCCCAGCTGCCCGCGCTGGTTTGCACGGTGGTGAAGGCTTCGGGCTGGGGCTTTTTGGTGACGATATTCACGGTGCCGCCGGGATCTCCGCGGCCATACAGGCTGGCGGCCGGGCCCTTGAGCACTTCGATGCGCTCGATATTGGCCGCGTCCGGCGTGCTCGGGTAGCCGCGGTTGGCGCTGAAACCATCCTGGTAGAACTCCGACGTGGTGAAGCCGCGCACGCTGTATTCGTAGAGGGTGAGGCCGCCAAAGTTGTTCTGCTTGGACACCCCGCCGGCAAACTCCAGGGCGCGTTCCACGTTGGTGCTGCCCAGGTCTGTGAGTACCGAGGCGGGAATCACGCTGATGGACTGTGGGATGTCGCGCAGAGCGGTGTCGGTTTTAGTCGCGCTGGCAGAGCGGGTGGCACGGTAGCCTTTGACCGGGCCGGTAGCGGATTCATAGGCGTCGGTGCTGACGCTGATGGTCTCCAGCTCAACGGTGTTGTCTTCGGCAAAGGCGGGATCCAGCAGCAAACCCAAGGCCAGGCCAGCCAAGGGGGCAAACGTTCGAGACGGCATGATAGAGCGTTCCAATAGCGATATTGAAACAATATAACATGTCTAATGAGAATGGATTTGCTTTGAAATATGAGCTTACAGGTACCCGCGAACGGGTACCTGGCGAGGTGATTTACTCCTCTTCCTTGACCGGTGCAGGCGGTGGACGCAGGCCGATTTCCGCCAGCAGCTTGATCTCTTTACCGTTGCGCATCACCTGGATCGCCACCTTGTCGGTCGGCTTGATCCGCGCGACCTGGTTCATCGACTTGCGCCCATCACCGGCCGGTTCGCCGTTGATGCTGAGGATCACATCCCCCAGCTGCAGGCCGGCTTTCTGCGCCGGGCCATCGCGGAAAATCCCGGCAACCACGATGCCTGGGCGCCCGGTCAGGCCGAACGACTCGGCCAGCTCCTTGGTCAACGGCTGTACTTCAATCCCCAGCCAGCCGCGAATCACCTGGCCGTGCTCGATGATCGACTTCATCACTTCCATCGCCAGCTTTACCGGGATCGCAAAGCCGATGCCCTGGGAGCCGCCGGACTTGGAGAAAATCGCCGTGTTGATGCCGGTCAGGTTGCCATTGGCATCCACCAGTGCGCCGCCGGAGTTGCCCGGGTTGATCGCCGCGTCGGTCTGGATAAAGTCCTCGTAGCTGTTCAGCCCCAGCTGGTTTCGCCCGGTGGCGCTGATGATGCCCATGGTCACCGTCTGGCCCACTCCGAACGGGTTGCCGATGGCCAGTGCGACATCGCCTACCCGCAGCCCATCGGAACGGCCGAGGGTGATGGACGGCAGGCTTTTCAGATCGATCTTCAGGACCGCGAGGTCGGTTTCCGGGTCGCTGCCCACCACGCGGGCCAGGGTTTCGCGGCCGTCACGCAGGGCCACCACAATCTGGTCGGCGCCGGTGGTCACGTGGTTATTGGTGAGGATGTAGCCTTCGGGGCTCATGATCACCCCCGAACCCAAGCTGGACTCCATGCGGCGTTGCTTGGGCCCGTTGTCACCGAAATAACGGCGGAACTGCGGGTCTTCAAACAACGGATGGGCCGGCTTGTTGATGACCTTGGTGGTGTATAGGTTGACCACCGCAGGAGCGGCGATGACCACCGCGTCCGCGTAAGTCACCGGGCCTTGCACCACCGAGCTGGTCTGGGGCGCCTGTTGCAGGTTGACATCAAGGCTGGGCAAGCCCACCCACTGGGGATAACGCTGAATAATCAGCATCGCGATCAGCACGCCAGCCAGCAATGGCCATCCAAAAAAACGCAGTGCCTTGAGCATCAAGTAAGTCCTGACAGGTTGCAGGGGGCGGGAGAGCGCCCATAATGTCGCGCATTATACGAGGCTGCGAGCGCCTCGGAACGGGATATTTAGGAGTCTTTTATGGCCGTCCCCCTTACCACCCTCGTCGAGGAAGCGGACCGCTACCTCGGCAGCGCAAAAATTGCCGATTACTGCCCCAATGGCCTGCAGGTCGAGGGGCGGCCGCAAGTGATGCGCATCGTCAGCGGCGTGACCGCCAGCCAGGCCCTGCTGGACGCGGCCGTCGAAGCCCAGGCCGATTTGATCCTGGTGCACCACGGTTATTTCTGGAAAGGCGAAAGCCCCTGTATCACCGGCATGAAGCAACGCCGCCTGAAAACCCTGCTCAAGCACGACATCAGCCTGCTGGCCTACCACCTGCCGCTGGACCTGCACCCCGACGTTGGCAATAACGTGCAACTCGCCCGCCAGCTGGACATCACCGTCGAAGGCCCACTGGACCCGAGCAACCCCAGGATCGTCGGCCTGGTCGGCTCGCTCGCCGAACCGCTGTCGCCCCGCGACTTCGCCCGGCGTGTGCAGGACGTGATGGGCCGCGAGCCGCTGCTGATCGAAGGCAGCCAGATGATCCGCCGCGTCGGCTGGTGCACCGGCGGTGGCCAGGGTTACATCGACAACGCCATCGCCGCGGGCGTCGACTTGTTCCTGAGCGGTGAAGCCTCCGAGCAAACCTTCCACAGTGCCCGGGAAAACGACATCAGCTTTATCGCCGCCGGGCACCACGCCACAGAGCGTTACGGCGTACAGGCGCTGGGCGATTACCTGGCGCGGCGCTTCGCCCTGGAGCATCTGTTCATCGATTGCCCCAACCCGATTTGACGGCCAAACCTGGGGGCATATTGATATACCGTTTCGATCTAGCTGGCGCCCTGAATAGAAGAAGGTGCTGTGCTAGCATGCCCCGCTCGAACACGGCCCGCTGGCCGTCCATAAGATCGTTTTTCCGTGAGTAACCATGGTCGACAAACTGACGCATCTGAAACAGCTGGAGGCGGAAAGCATCCACATCATCCGCGAGGTCGCCGCCGAGTTCGATAACCCGGTGATGCTCTACTCGATCGGTAAAGACTCCGCCGTGATGCTGCACCTGGCGCGCAAGGCCTTCTTCCCGGGCAAGCTGCCGTTCCCGGTGATGCACGTCGACACCCGCTGGAAATTCCAGGAGATGTACAAGTTCCGCGACAAAATGGTCGAGGAACTGGGCCTGGACCTGATCACCCATGTCAACCCGGATGGCGTGGCGCAGGGCATCAACCCGTTCACCCACGGCAGCGCCAAGCACACCGACATCATGAAGACCGAAGGCCTCAAGCAGGCCTTGGACAAGCATGGTTTCGACGCGGCCTTCGGCGGTGCCCGTCGCGATGAAGAGAAATCCCGTGCCAAAGAGCGCGTGTACTCGTTCCGCGACAGCAAGCACCGCTGGGACCCGAAGAACCAGCGCCCGGAGCTGTGGAACGTCTACAACGGCAACGTCAACAAGGGTGAGTCGATCCGTGTGTTCCCGCTGTCCAACTGGACCGAGCTGGATATCTGGCAGTACATCTACCTGGAAGGCATCCCGATCGTGCCGCTGTACTTCGCCGCCGAACGCGATGTCATCGAGAAGAACGGCACGTTGATCATGATCGACGACGACCGCATCCTCGAGCACTTGTCCGACGAAGACAAAGCCCGAATCGTCAAAAAGAAAGTACGTTTCCGTACCCTTGGCTGCTACCCGTTGACGGGCGCGGTGGAGTCCGAAGCCGAGACGCTGACGGACATCATTCAGGAAATGCTCCTGACGCGAACTTCCGAGCGCCAGGGCCGTGTCATCGACCACGATGGTGCAGGCTCGATGGAAGATAAAAAACGTCAAGGCTATTTCTAAGGGGCTGTCATGTCGCATCAATCTGATTTGATCAGCGAGGACATCCTCGCCTACCTGGGCCAGCACGAGCGCAAGGAAATGTTGCGCTTCCTGACCTGTGGCAACGTCGACGACGGCAAGAGCACCCTGATCGGGCGCCTGCTGCACGACTCCAAGATGATCTACGAAGATCACCTGGAAGCCATCACCCGTGACTCGAAAAAGTCCGGCACCACCGGTGACGACATCGACCTGGCGTTGCTGGTCGACGGCCTGCAGGCCGAGCGTGAGCAGGGCATCACCATCGATGTCGCCTACCGCTACTTCTCTACCGCCAAGCGCAAATTCATCATCGCCGACACCCCCGGCCATGAGCAGTACACCCGCAACATGGCCACCGGTGCCTCCACCTGTGACCTGGCGATCATCCTGATCGACGCGCGCTACGGCGTGCAGACCCAGACCCGTCGCCACAGCTATATCGCTTCGCTGCTGGGCATCAAGCACATCGTGATCGCCGTCAACAAGATGGACATCAATGGCTTTGACCAAGGCGTGTTCGAGTCGATCAAGGCCGATTACCTGAAGTTCGCCGAAGGCATCGCCTTCAAGCCGAGCACCATGGCATTCGTGCCGATGTCGGCGCTCAAGGGCGACAACGTGGTGAACAAGAGCGAGCACTCGCCCTGGTACACCGGCCAGTCGCTGATGGAGATCCTCGAGACCGTCGAGATCGCCAACGATCGCAACTACACCGACCTGCGTTTCCCGGTGCAGTACGTCAACCGTCCGAACCTGAACTTCCGTGGGTTCGCCGGCACCCTGGCCAGCGGCATCGTGCACAAGGGCGACGAAGTCGTGGTGCTGCCGTCGGGTAAGAGCAGCCGCGTCAAATCCATCGTCACCTTCGAAGGTGAGCTGGAGCACGCCGGCCCAGGCCAGGCCGTGACCCTGACCATGGAAGACGAGATCGACATCTCCCGTGGCGACCTGCTGGTGCATGCCGACAACGTGCCGCAAGTGACTGACGCCTTCGACGCCATGCTGGTGTGGATGGCCGAAGAACCGATGCTGCCGGGCAAGAAATACGACATCAAGCGCGCCACCAGCTACGTGCCGGGTTCCATCACCAGCATTGTGCACCGTGTGGACGTGAACACCCTGGCCGAAGGCCCGGCGAGTTCGCTGCAACTGAACGAGATCGGCCGGGTCAAGGTCAGCCTCGACGCCGCCATCGCGTTGGATGGCTATGACAGCAACCGCACCACCGGTGCGTTTATCGTCATCGACCGCTTGACCAACGGCACCGTGGGCGCCGGCATGATCATCGCGCCGCCGGTCACCCACGGCAGTGCGGCGCATCACGGCAAGTTGGCCCATGTCGCCACCGAGGAGCGCGCCCAGCGTTTCGGCCAGCAACCGGCTACCGTGTTGTTCAGCGGCCTGTCAGGCGCGGGCAAGAGCACCCTGGCCTATGCGGTCGAGCGCAAGCTGTTCGACATGGGCCGTGCGGTGTTCGTGCTGGATGGCCAGAACCTGCGTCACGACCTGAACAAGGGCTTGCCCCAGGACCGTGCCGGGCGTACCGAAAACTGGCGCCGTGCCGCTCACGTGGCGCGTCAGTTCAACGAAGCCGGCCTGCTGACCCTGGCGGCATTCGTTGCCCCGGATGCCGAAGGCCGTGAACAGGCCAAGGCGCTGATTGGCAGCGACCGCCTGCTGACCGTGTACGTGCAGGCCTCCCCGCAGGTGTGCGCCGAGCGTGATCCGCAGGGCTTGTACGCGGCGGGTGGGGATAACATCCCTGGCGAATCCTTCCCGTACGACGTGCCGTTGAATGCCGACCTGGTAATCGACACCCAGGCCCTGTCGCTGGAAGACAGCGTCAAGCAAGTGCTAGAACTGTTGCGTCAGCGCGGCGCGATCTAAGCCTCGCGCAGTCAAATGTGGGAGGGGGCTTGCCCCCGATAGCGGTGGATCAGTGACAGATGTACTGACTGACACACTGCTATCGAGGGCAAGCCCCCTCCCACATTTTGATCATCGTTTGTCTGGGAAGTCTTTATGCAGCGTGTCCAGTAACGCATCCTTCTCTTCCCACAGCTGGTTGATCCACCCCTGGAACGCCAACCGATACTCCCCATCCTGCTCATAATTCCTGCCGATAAACTCGGCCGGAATCTGCACCTCTTCAAACTGCACCACCACGTCCTGCACGTTCCCGCACAGCAGGTCCCAATACCCAGGACGTCCGCCAGGGTAGTGAATGGTCACGTTGACCAGTGATTTGAGCTGTTCCCCCATGGCATCCAGCACAAACGCGATACCACCCGCCTTGGGCTTGAGCAGGTAACGAAACGGCGACTTCTGCTGCGCATGCTTGCCCGGCGTAAAGCGTGTGCCTTCAGCAAAGTTGAAAATACCCACCGGGTTGTCGCGAAACTTCGCACAGGTCTTGCGAGTGGTTTCCAGGTCCTTGCCTTTCTTCTCCGGGTGTTTCTCCAGGTAGGCCTTGGTGTAGCGCTTCATGAAGGGAAAACCCAGTGCCCACCACGCCAGGCCAATCACCGGCACCCAGATCAACTCCTGCTTGAGGAAGAACTTCAGCGGGCGAATCCGACGATTGAGCACGTATTGCAGGACCATGATGTCGACCCAGCTCTGGTGGTTGCTGGTCACCAGATACGAGTGCTGGTAGTCCAGGCCTTCAAGACCTTTAAGGTGCCAACGGGTATGGCGCACCAGATTCATCCAGCCCTTGTTGTTGGTGACCCAGGCTTCGTGGGTGTGGTTCATCAGCCATTCGCTGAAGAGCTTGGCGAAGGGCAGAGCCTTGAACAGCGCCACGATAAACAGGAACGAACACAGCAGGATCGTATTCAGCGCCAACAGCAGCGAAGCGATCACCCCGCGTACGGCGGCAGGTAGAAAATCCAGCATTTAGATATCCATAGGTCGGTTGGCGGCTTGGATCGCAGTCAGCGCGATGGTGTACACGATGTCGTCGACCTGGGCACCGCGTGGCAGGTCGTTGACCGGTTTGCGCAGGCCTTGGAGCATCGGCCCCAGGCTGACGCAATCGGCACTGCGTTGCACGGCCTTGTGCGTGGTGTTGCCGGTGTTCAGGTCCGGGAACACGAACACGGTGGCTTTGCCGGCGACCAGGCTGTCGGGGGCCAGTTGGCGGGCGACGGTTTCGTTGGCGGCGGCGTCGTATTGCAGCGGGCCGTCGATCAGCAGTGAGCTTTGCTGTTCATGGGCGAGCAGGGTGGCTTCGCGGACTTTCTCCACTTCCTCACCGCTGGCCGAGTCGCCGCTGGAGTAGCTGATCATCGCCACACGCGGGGTGATACCGAAGGCAGCGGCCGAGTCGGCGCTTTGCAAGGCGATTTCCGCCAGCTCGGCGGCACTGGGGTGCGGGTTCATCACGCAGTCGCCGTAGACCAGTACCTGCTCGGGGAACAGCATGAAGAACACCGACGACACCAGGGTGCAGCCCGGTGCGGTCTTGATCAACTGCAGGGCCGGGCGAATGGTGTTGGCGGTGGAGTGGATAACCCCGGAAACCAGGCCGTCCACTTCATCCAGTGCGAGCATCATGGTGGCGATCACCACGGTGTCTTCCAGTTGCTGCTCGGCCATCGGCGCATTCAGGCTCTTGCTCTTGCGCAGGGCAACCATGGGCTCGACGTAGCGCTGGCGAATCAGGTCCGGGTCGAGAATCTCCAGGCCTTCGGGCAATTCGATGCCTTGGGCGCGCGCGACGGCTTCCACGTCAGCCGGCTTGGCCAGCAGCACGCAGCGCGCGATGCCCCGGGCCTGGCAGATGGCGGCGGCTTGCACGGTCAGCGGTTCGCTGCCCTCGGGCAGCACGATGCGTTTGTTGGCCGCCTGGGCGCGCTGGATCAACTGGTAGCGGAACACCGCCGGCGACAGGCGCATCTCCCGTGGTGTGCCGCAACGCTGGTGCAGCCAGCGCGCATCGAGGTGGCTGGCGACGAAATCGGTGATGATCTCCGCGCGTTCGCGGTCATCGATGGGGATTTCCTTGTTGAGGTTGTTGAGCAGGTTGGCGGTCTCGTAGGAACCGGTACTCACCGACAGCACCGGCAACCCGGCCTGGAACGCGCCGCGGCACAGCTCCATGATGCGCGGGTCGGGCAGGGTGTCGCTGGTCAGCAGCAGGCCGGCCAGGGGCACGCCGTTGATCGCGGCCAGGCTGACGGCGAGGATGATGTCGTCGCGGTCGCCGGGGGTCACCACCAGCACGCCGGGCTTGAGCAGCTCCACGGTGTTACGCATGGTGCGGGCGCAGATGATGATCTTGGTCATGCGCCGGGTTTCGTAGTCGCCGGCGTTGAGAATCTGCGCGCCCATCAGGTCGGCCACGTCGCGAGTGCGCGGCGCGTTGAGTTCCGGCTGGTAAGGAATGCAGCCGAGCAGGCGGAAATCACCGCTGCGCAGCAAGGGCGAATGCTCCTTGAGGCGCGCCGAGAAGGCTTCCATGCTTTCGTCGGTGCGCACCTTGTTCAGGATCACGCCGAGCACTTTCGGGTCTTTCGGGCCGCCGAACAGCTGGGCCTGCAGTTCCACGCGGCCGGAGAGTTCGGTGAGCACCTCGTTTTCCGGGGCCGAGACCAGGATCACTTCCGCATCCAGGCTCTTGGCCAGGTGCAGGTTGACCCGGGCCGCATAGCTGGCGCTGCGGGTCGGCACCATGCCTTCGACGATCAGCACGTCCTTGCCCACGGCGGCCTGCTGATAAAGGGTGATGATTTCTTCGAGCAGCTCGTCGAGCTGGCCGTCGCCGAGCATTCGTTCCACGTGAGCCAGGCCTAGCGGCTGTGGCGGCTTGAGGCCGTGGGTGCGAGCCACCAGCTCGGTGGAGCGTTCGGGGCCGGTATCGCCGGGATGTGGCTGGGCAATTGGCTTGAAAAAACCGACTTTCAGGCCGGCTCGCTCAAGGGTGCGCACCAGCCCAAGGCTGATGGAGGTCAGACCCACACCAAAATCGGTGGGCGCGATAAAAAAAGTCTGCATGCGAATTCTCTGGAGGTGCATGGCTTCGGTGGCGCCCTATGGTTGAGTGCCTACCGGGAATCAGGCGCCAAGGTTATCGTTATTCGGACACTTGCGCACACCAGCCGCAGGCAAAGGGCTGGCGTATTTTTTCCAGGCGCTCTGTGGCGTCGAGTACCCAGGCGCGAGACTGCCATGGCGGCTGGTGGCGCAGGTGCTGGGTGTGGCCGCAGGACAGCCCGGCAACCCAGTGACCCTCCTCGTCCTGATGGAAACCGATGACCAGGGATGCCGTTGATCGGTCCCGTCCGTCCGGGTTCTGTTCGCTTTCGGGCAAATCCTTGTTTAGACTTGTCCGTTCTTCATTCTTATGCAAAAGGTCTCGCCCCATGACGATCGCCGCTAACAAGGCTGTCTCCATCGACTATACCCTGACCAACGACGCTGGTGAGGTCATCGACAGCTCAGCCGGCGGCGCGCCGCTGGTCTACCTGCAAGGCGCAGGTAACATCATCCCAGGCCTGGAAAAGGCCCTGGAAGGCAAGAACGTCGGTGATGAGCTGACCGTTGCCGTAGAACCTGAAGATGCCTACGGCGAATACTCCGCCGAACTGGTCAGCACCCTGAGCCGCAGCATGTTCGAAGGTGTTGATGAGTTGGAAGTGGGCATGCAGTTCCACGCTTCCGCGCCGGACGGTCAAATGCAGATCGTCACCATCCGTGACCTGGACGGCGACGACGTCACCGTCGACGGCAACCACCCTCTGGCTGGCCAGCGCCTGAACTTCCAAGTGAAGATCGTTGCCATCCGCGACGCTTCCCAGGAAGAAGTGGCCCACGGTCACGTCCACGGTGAAGGCGGCCATCACCATTGATTGATGTTTTGATCAAGTGGTAGCAAAAACGCCCCGACTGGTTCGGGGCGTTTTTTTGTGCGCTTGAAAATCTCTACCGGATACCCCGGCCACATTTTGATCGTGGTGTATTTTCAGGCACAAACAAAAATGCCCCAGACCTTTCGGTATGGGGCATTTCTTAACTGTTTCGCAACCGGGGTTGCGTTGCAGTTGCTACCACTTAGGCTGCAGCAGGAACGCTCAGAGCCTTGATGTGGCCATTCAGGCGGCTCTTATGACGAGCGGCCTTGTTCTTGTGGATGATGCCTTTATCGGCCATACGGTCGATAACTGGCACAGCCAGAACGTAAGCTGCTTGAGCTTTTTCAGCGTCTTTGGTGTCGATGGCTTTAACTACATTCTTGATGTAGGTACGAACCATGGAACGCAGGCTGGCGTTGTGGCTGCGACGCTTCTCAGCCTGTTTTGCACGTTTTTTGGCGGAAGGTGTGTTGGCCACCGTCGAGCTCCTCGAAAGACTTTTTAGGAAATAGCAAACAAAATAGGCCGCGAATCATGCCGATGACTTGATGTGTTGTCAAGGCCGGCTGATGCGAACTGCTGAGTGGTCGATCTGAAGAGGCGGGTGATTTATTTCCGGCGCTTGACCTGTAAACTCGCGAGCTTTGGCGCTGTGCTGTTGCAGGCGCGCAGTATCGCATAAGTAGGCGCTTAGTTCGCCTGCTCTTTATCTATAGGCGCAAACTCTTTCAATGAATCTGCTCAAATCGTTGGCCGCCGTCAGCTCTATCACGATGATCTCCCGGGTTCTGGGGTTTGTGCGTGACACCCTGCTGGCGCGTATCTTCGGCGCCAGCATGGCCACGGATGCGTTCTTTATTGCGTTCAAACTGCCCAACCTGCTGCGGCGGATCTTTGCCGAGGGCGCGTTTTCCCAGGCGTTCGTGCCGATTCTGGCCGAATACAAGACTCAACAGGGTGATGAGGCGACCCGGACCTTTATCGCCTACGTTTCGGGCCTGCTGACCCTGGTGTTGATGCTGGTGACCCTCGTCGGCATGCTCGCCGCGCCCTGGGTGATCTGGGCCACGGCGCCGGGTTTTGCCAATACGCCGGAAAAATTCGCGCTGACCACTGACCTGTTGCGGGTGACCTTTCCTTATATATTGCTGATCTCGCTGTCATCCCTGGCCGGTGCGATCCTCAATACCTGGAACCGTTTCTCGGTGCCGGCGTTCGTGCCGACGCTGCTTAACGTCAGCATGATTATCTTTGCCCTGTTCCTGACACCTTACTTCGATCCGCCGGTCATGGCCCTTGGCTGGGCCGTGCTGGCCGGTGGCCTGGCGCAGTTGCTCTACCAGCTGCCGCACCTGAAAAAGATCGGCATGCTCGTATTACCGCGCCTGAACCTCAAGGACACCGGCGTCTGGCGCGTGATGCGCAATATGTTGCCGGCGATCCTTGGGGTGTCGGTGAGCCAGATTTCCCTGATCATCAACACCGCGTTCGCCTCGCTGCTGGTATCCGGCTCGGTGTCGTGGATGTATTACGCCGACCGCCTCATGGAACTGCCGTCCGGCGTGCTGGGCGTAGCCCTCGGCACCATTTTGCTGCCGACGCTGGCACGCACCTATGCCAGCAAGGATCGCCAGGAATACTCGCGCATCCTCGATTGGGGCTTGCGCCTGTGCTTCGTGCTGGTGCTGCCGTGCGCCCTGGCGCTGGGGATCCTGGCCGAGCCGCTGACAGTGTCGTTGTTCCAATACGGGCAATTCGATGCACATGACGCGTTGATGACCCAGCATGCGCTGGTGGCTTATTCCGTCGGCCTGCTCGGCATCATCGTGATCAAGGTGCTGGCGCCTGGCTTCTATGCCCAGCAGAACATCCGCACGCCGGTAAAGATCGCGATCTTCACCCTGATCGTCACGCAACTGCTCAACCTGGTGTTTATTGGTCCGCTGGCCCACGCCGGCCTGGCCCTGGCCATCAGTGCTGGAGCCTGCATCAATGCCGGCCTGCTGTTTTATCAGCTGCGCAAACAACAGATGTTCCTGCCTCAGCCTGGCTGGGGCATGTTCGCCCTCAAGTTGCTGGTGGCCGTTGCGATGATGTCCGCGGTATTACTCGGCCTGATGCACTTCATGCCAGCCTGGGATGAAGGTCATATGCTGGAGCGCTTCATGCGCCTGGGCGTGCTGGTCGTGGCCGGCGTGGTGGTGTACTTCGGGATGTTGCTGCTGCAAGGCTTCCGCCTGCGGGATTTCAATCGCAAGTCGTTGAGCTAGAGAGTTTGCCGCGATAAAACGGTTGTTTTATCGATTCGATCCATTTGCCCTGCGCTGTTGCCTGTCGTCCGGGGCCGGGTGTGGTTATAATCGACCACTTTATGAGCAAGAAGCGCGTTATGCAGCTGGTTCGAGGTCTCCACAACCTGCGCCCTGAGCATCGGGGCTGCGTCGCCACTATTGGCAACTTTGACGGTGTTCACCGTGGCCACCAGGCTATCCTGGCCCGGCTGCGCGAGCGTGCGGTCGAGTTGGGCGTACCCAGCTGCGTGGTGATTTTCGAGCCGCAGCCGCGGGAATATTTCACCCCGGAAACGGCACCGGCACGTCTGGCCCGTCTGCGGGACAAGCTGCAACTGCTGGCCGAAGAAGGCGTGGACCGCGTCCTCTGCCTGGCTTTCAACCAGCGTTTGCAAAGTCTCAGCGCTGCCGAGTTCGTCGACCGCATACTGGTAGACGGCCTGGGCGTACAGCATTTGGAGGTCGGCGACGACTTCCGTTTTGGCTGCGACCGGGTCGGGGATTTCGAGTTCCTGCAACACGCCGGTATCACCCAGGGCTTTACCGTCGAAGCCGCGCAAACCGTCGAACTGGACGGCCTGCGCGTGAGCAGCACCCAGGTGCGTAACGCCCTGGCCGCTGCCGACTTCGCCTTGGCCGAGCGTTTGCTCGGTCGCCCGTTCCGCATAGCCGGGCGGGTACTGCACGGCCAGAAGCTGGCGCGCCAACTGGGCACGCCAACCGCCAACGTGCAACTCAAGCGCCGCCGTGTGCCGTTGACCGGGGTTTACCTGGTCAGCGTCGACATCGACGGCCAATCGTGGCCGGGAGTCGCCAACATAGGCGTCAGGCCCACGGTTGCAGGTGATGGCAAGGCCCACCTGGAAGTTCATCTGTTGGATTTTGCCGGTGATCTGTATGACCGGCGTTTGACGGTGGTTTTCCACCAGAAGCTGCGTGAAGAGCAGCGTTTCGCCTCGCTTGAGGCGTTGAAAACGGCGATCAATGCGGATGTCGCCGCCGCCCGTGCACTAGCCGCACCTAGCGCCCATCGCTAACCGAAGAGCCTTAAATGACCGACTATAAAGCCACGTTAAACCTTCCGGACACCGCCTTCCCAATGAAGGCCGGCCTGCCACAGCGCGAACCGCAGATCCTGCAGCGCTGGGACAGTATTGGCCTGTACGGAAAGTTGCGCGAAATTGGCAAGGATCGTCCGAAATTCGTCCTGCACGACGGCCCTCCTTATGCCAACGGCACGATTCACATCGGTCATGCGCTGAACAAGATTCTCAAGGACATGATCCTGCGCTCGAAAACCCTAGCGGGTTTCGACGCGCCTTATGTCCCGGGTTGGGACTGCCACGGCCTGCCGATCGAACACAAGGTCGAAGTGACCCACGGCAAGAACCTGGGCGCGGATAAAACCCGCGAACTTTGCCGTGCCTACGCTGCCGAGCAGATCGAAGGGCAGAAGTCCGAGTTCATCCGCCTGGGTGTGCTGGGCGAGTGGGACAACCCCTACAAAACCATGAACTTCAAGAACGAGGCCGGTGAAATCCGTGCCTTGGCCGAAATCGTCAAGGGCGGTTTCGTGTTCAAGGGCCTCAAGCCCGTGAACTGGTGCTTCGATTGCGGCTCGGCCCTGGCTGAAGCGGAAGTCGAATACGAAGACAAAAAGTCCTCGACCATCGACGTGGCGTTCCCGATCGCCGACGACGCCAAGCTGGCCGAGGCCTTTGGCCTGGCAAGCCTGAGCAAACCGGCTGCCATCGTGATCTGGACCACCACCCCGTGGACCATTCCCGCCAACCAGGCGCTGAACGTGCACCCGGAATTCACCTACGCCCTGGTGGACGTCGGTGATCGCCTGCTGGTGCTCGCCGAGGAAATGGTCGAAGCGTGCCTGGCTCGCTACGAACTGCAGGGTTCGGTAATTGCCACCACCACCGGTTCCGCGCTGGAGCTGATCAACTTCCGTCACCCGTTCTATGACCGTCTGTCGCCGGTGTACCTGGCTGACTACGTCGAGTTGGGTTCGGGTACGGGCATTGTTCACTGCTCGCCTGCCTATGGCGTGGACGACTTCGTGATCTGCAAGAAGTACGGCATGGTCAACGACGAGATCATCAACCCCGTGCAAAGCAACGGCGTTTATGTGCCGTCGCTGGAGTTCTTCGGCGGCCAGTTCATCTTCAAGGCCGACCAGCCGATCATCGACAAGTTGCGTGAAGTCGGTGCGCTGATGCAAACCGACACCATCAAGCACAGCTACATGCACTGCTGGCGCCACAAGACCCCGCTGATCTACCGCGCCACGGCGCAATGGTTCATTGGCATGGACAAGGAGCCAGCCAGCGGCGACACCCTGCGTGTACGCTCGCTCAAAGCCATCGAAGACACCCAGTTCGTCCCGGCCTGGGGCCAGGCGCGCCTGCACTCGATGATCGCCAACCGTCCGGACTGGTGCATCTCCCGCCAGCGTAACTGGGGTGTGCCGATCCCGTTCTTCCTCAACAAGGAAAGCGGTGAGCTGCACCCACGCACCGTCGAACTGATGGAAGTGGTGGCCCAGCGTGTCGAACAGGAAGGCATCGAAGCCTGGTTCAAGCTGGACGCCGCCGAGTTGCTGGGTGACGAAGCGCCGCTGTACGACAAGATCAGCGACACCCTCGACGTCTGGTTCGATTCGGGTACCACCCACTGGCACGTGCTGCGCGGCTCGCACCCGATGGGTCACGAAACCGGCCCGCGTGCCGACCTGTACCTGGAGGGCTCCGACCAACACCGGGGCTGGTTCCACTCGTCGCTGCTGACCGGTTGCGCCATCGACAACCACGCGCCATACCGCGAGCTGCTGACCCACGGGTTCACCGTCGACGAGACGGGCCGCAAGATGTCCAAGTCGCTGAAGAACGTGATCGAGCCGAAAAAGATCAACGACACCTTGGGCGCCGACATCATGCGCCTGTGGGTGGCGTCGACCGATTACTCCGGCGAGATCGCCGTGTCGGACCAGATCCTGGCCCGCAGCGCCGATGCCTACCGCCGTATCCGTAATACCGCGCGCTTCCTGCTGTCGAACCTGACCGGTTTCAACCCGGCCACCGACATCCTGCCGGCCGAGGACATGCTCGCCCTGGACCGTTGGGCCGTGGACCGTACCCTGTTGTTGCAGCGCGAGTTGCAAGAGCACTACGGCGAATACCGCTTCTGGAACGTGTACTCGAAGATCCACAACTTCTGCGTGCAGGAGCTGGGTGGTTTCTACCTCGACATCATCAAGGACCGGCAGTACACCACCGGTGCCAACAGCAAGGCCCGCCGTTCGGCGCAGACCGCGCTGTATCACATCTCCGAAGCGCTGGTGCGCTGGATCGCACCGATCCTGGCCTTCACCGCCGACGAACTGTGGGAATACCTGCCGGGCGAGCGTAATGAGTCCGTCATGCTCAACACCTGGTATGAAGGCTTGACCGAACTGCCGGCCGACTTCGAACTGGGCCGCGAGTACTGGGAGGGCGTAATGGCCGTCAAGGTTGCGGTGAACAAGGAGCTGGAGGTTCAGCGTGCGGCCAAGGCCGTCGGTGGCAACCTCCAGGCCGAAGTCACCCTGTTTGCCGAGGAAGGCCTGACCGCTGACCTGACCAAGCTGAGCAACGAACTGCGCTTCGTATTGATCACTTCCACTGCGAGCCTGGCACCGTTTGCCCAGGCACCGGCGGATGCCGTGGCCACCGAAGTGCCGGGCCTCAAGCTCAAAGTGGTCAAGTCGGCCTTCCCTAAGTGCGCCCGTTGCTGGCACTGCCGTGAAGACGTCGGGGTGAACCCTGAACATCCGGAAATCTGCGGTCGTTGCGTCGACAACATTTCCGGTGAAGGCGAGGTTCGCCACTATGCCTAATGCAGCCAGTCGTTTCGGACGTCTGGGCTGGCTCGTACTGAGCGTGCTGGTCCTGGTCATCGACCAGGTCAGCAAGGCTCACTTCGAGGGCTCCCTGGAAATGTTCCAGCAAATCGTGGTGATCCCGGATTACTTCAGCTGGACCCTGGCCTACAACACCGGCGCGGCTTTCAGCTTCCTGGCTGACGGTGGTGGCTGGCAGCGCTGGCTGTTCGCCCTGATCGCCGTAGTGGTCAGTGCGGTGCTTGTGGTCTGGCTCAAGCGCCTGGGCCGCGATGACACCTGGCTGGCCATCGCCTTGGCCTTGGTGCTGGGCGGCGCGTTGGGCAACCTGTACGACCGCATTGCCCTGGGCCATGTGATCGACTTCATCCTGGTGCATTGGCAGAACCGCCATTACTTCCCGGCGTTCAATTTTGCCGACAGCGCCATCACCGTCGGTGCAATCATGCTGGCGCTGGACATGTTCAAAAGTAAGAAAACCGGAGAGACCGTCAATGACTGATCAGGTATTGGCTGGGCAACGCATCGGCCAGAACACGGAAGTCACCTTGCATTTCGCACTGCGCCTGGAGAATGGCGACACGGTCGATAGCACGTTCGACAAAGCCCCGGCGACCTTCAAGGTCGGCGACGGTAACCTGTTGCCAGGTTTTGAAGCGGCACTGTTCGGTTTCAAGGCTGGCGACAAGCGCACCCTGCAGATCCTGCCGGAAAACGCCTTTGGTCAGCCCAACCCGCAAAATGTGCAGATCATCCCGCGTTCGCAGTTCCAGGACATGGACCTGTCGGAAGGCTTGCTGGTGATTTTCAATGATGCAGCGAATACCGAGCTGCCTGGTGTGGTCAAAACCTTCGATGACGCGCAGGTAACTATCGACTTCAACCACCCGTTGGCCGGTAAAACCTTGACGTTCGACGTTGAAATCATCGACGTTAAAGCTCTTTGATCAACGCCCCGATCTAAAATGTGGGAGGGGGCAAGCCCGCTCCCGCGTTTGGTCGTCATTGTCAGTTCAGTAGCATCAACTCTGGCCCAAGCGCCAGACACGAGGCACAGCATGCAAATCAAACTCGCCAACCCCCGTGGCTTCTGCGCCGGCGTGGACCGGGCGATCGAAATCGTCAACCGCGCCCTGGAAGTCTTCGGGCCGCCGATCTATGTGCGCCATGAGGTCGTCCATAACAAGTTCGTGGTCGAAGACCTGCGCGCACGTGGCGCCATCTTTGTCGAAGAGCTGGAGCAGGTGCCGGACGACGTCATCGTTATCTTCAGCGCCCACGGTGTTTCCCAGGCCGTGCGTTCCGAAGCGGCCGGTCGTGGCCTGAAAGTATTCGACGCCACCTGTCCGCTGGTCACCAAGGTACATATCGAGGTCGCGCGCTACAGCCGTGATGGTCGCGAATGCATCCTGATTGGCCATGCCGGCCACCCGGAAGTCGAAGGCACCATGGGCCAATACGACGGCAGCAATGGTGGCGCCATCTACCTTGTGGAAGACGAAAAAGACGTCGCCAGCTTGCAGGTTCACAACCCAGAGCGTTTGGCATTCGTGACCCAGACCACCTTGTCCATGGACGACACCAGCCGCGTGATCGACGCGCTGCGCAGCCGTTTCCCCGCCATTGGTGGGCCACGCAAGGACGACATCTGCTACGCCACCCAAAACCGCCAGGATGCAGTCAAACAGTTAGCCGATGAATGCGATGTAGTGCTGGTGGTCGGCAGCCCTAACAGCTCCAACTCCAACCGCCTGCGCGAATTGGCCGAACGCATGGCGACACCGGCGTATCTGATCGACGGCGCTGAAGATATGCAGCGCAGCTGGTTCGATGGTGTCGAGCGTATTGGTATCACGGCGGGCGCTTCGGCCCCGGAAGTCCTGGTGCGTGGCGTCATCCAGCAGTTGCATGCGTGGGGTGCTACGGGCGCCGATGAGTTGGCAGGTCGTGAAGAGAACATCACTTTCTCCATGCCCAAGGAGCTGCGGGTTCGCTCGCTGCTCTGAATGCCAGGGTGCCGGAGTAACTTCGGCACAACGCCTGTTCGGCTCTATCGCTGCGCAGGCTGATGCGCCCACTGGGCGCCAGCACCACCTGGTACAGGCTCTGCACCGAGTCCGTAGCGCATATATGTACAGTGCCCGCACGAAAACCTCCCCCAACAAATACCGGTTCGCCCAACCCGCTGAAGCGTACCTGGCTTTTGACCGGTCCATTCCCGACGATCGGTACCCGACCGCTGCCCTGGCGCTCCAGTAACACCGGGTTGTCGTCGTCCAGATGGCCACGCCCGCTAACGTCCAGCACGACCCGCCAACCCTGGCTCCAGTCATCGTCCAGTGCGTGGATGACCACCGCCCGGTTACGCGTGATGGCTTCAGTGCGCGCGAAGCGAAATCCGTTCGTCAGTGATTGCGCCGCGCTTTGTCGCTGCTGTGATTCCAGCAGGCCGATGAAATTGGGCGTAGCCAGATGCGCCAGGATGCCGCTCACGATCAATCCGAGAAGCAGTTCTATCAGGGTGAAACCTCGTTGTTTCATAGGTCGTCCCTCCGTGGACGGGTGTACATATCGGGTTGAAACATAGGTATAGCGTCCGGTTCGACGTGTCGAATGATGGCCTTCATGTCCAAAGTATTTCCCTTTGTTCCGTGACCTGCACCGTCGAAAAACTGACGCTAGTCTTGGTTCGCACAGCAGGGTTTTCCTGCTTTTTTCGGCCTTCGACACGGATGACGACGGTAATGCCCGCTTGCCTGAAAACCTGTTTTCCCCTGATTTTTCCTCGGTACCAAATCGGCATGACATTGATCGAAGTGCTGGTTGCGGTGCTGATTCTCGCCGTCGGGCTGTTAGGGGCCGTGATGCTCCAGCTCAACGCCCTCAAATACACAGACAGTTCGAGAATGACCAGCCAGGCCAGTTTCATCGCCTACGATATGCTCGACCGAATCCGTGCCAATTCCGGTGCCGACTACTCGTTGCGCCTTGGCACTCGAGCGTCGGCCAGTACCGCAACCACCAACGTACGTGATGTGGATCTGCATGACTTTGAAGCCAATATTCGCGGTTTTGCCGGGGAGAGCGGCAAAGGCTCTGTGGTGGTCAGTGCAGATGAAGTGACTGTCAGTATCAGTTGGGATGACAGCCGGGGTGCAAACACCCCCGGCGCGAGGGAAACCTTCACCCTGACCAGTCGCCTCGACAATGAGCCGGGGGTGATGCAATGAGGCATCGGGGTAGAGGTTTCAGCCTGGTGGAATTGTTGCTGGCCATGGCCGTCGGTTTGGTGCTGGTGCTTGGCGGGAGTCAGGTGCTGATCAATTCACGAGCGACCGACGCCAGCCAGCAGGCGGCCATGTTGCTGCAGGATGATGCGCGGTTTGTGCTGGGCAAGATGATCCAGGACATTCGCCATGCGGGCATGTTTGGCTGTTTGGCCACGGCCTTTATCGAGAACGCCCCGCCAGCCTTTGAAAGGCCTGTCAGCTGGAATGCCGGGGGCAGTTCAAAGTCGCTGACGCTGGTCACCGCCGATGTCGGCGACGGCAGGCCTGATTGGACGGTGCTCTCCGACTGCACGGCTACCGCTCAAGCCTATTCAGGCAGCTCACCTGCGCCTGCTCCCGGGCAGATTCGTTTTGCGATTCGGCAACTGACCTACACCTTCGAGGCGGGCCAGTTGAAAGTCAGCACGCTTGCCGCGCCGGCCAAGGCTGTGTTGGTGGATAACGTAAAGGCTTTCGATATCAGTTTCGGCGTGGCTGCCAGCCCGGCGTCAGTTCGGGTTGTGCGTTATGACGCTATCCCGACCGATGAGTCCTTGATCCGCAGTGTGCGCATCCGCATGACGTTGCAAGACCCGACGGGGCGGGTAAAAGATCAAACCTACAGCGTCGTGGCGGCGCTGCGAAACCGTGTGGGGTAGGGCGACCATGGTGCTTGCTGAGGGTGTTTCTTTGCGGCAGGGGGGAATGGTCCTGCTGATAAGCCTGGTGTTTTTGTTGCTGTTGTCGTTGATCGGCCTGTCTTCGATACAGGGGGCGGTCACCCAGCAAAAGATCGCCGGTAGCCTGTGGCACCGCAACCAGTCGCTGCAAACCGCAGAAAGTGGTTTGAGGCTGGGAGAGCAAGGTGTGAGGCGAAAGGGCGCGGCCTTGCCGCAGTGTCAGTCGATCGCTGCCTGTGGGCCACCGGATGAAGCGTTTTCGGTGGTGGGTGCCGGGCCCCATCCAGTGTCATCGGTTAACTGGGTTGCCATCAAGGGTGGGCTCTACGGTATTCAATCCCTGGGGCCGGGTGTAGGGCTGCCGCATGTGCCGCCGCAAACCCTGGCGACGTTGTACCGGATAACAGCGGTCGGGCTCAGCGGCCAATCGCGCACGGTATTGGAGAGCGTGTATGCGCGGGTGGAGGAGGAGAGTGGCGCGCGGTTTCGGCGGGTTTCGTGGCGGCAACTTCAATAAGGAGCAATGAAATGGGCATGGATAGCCAGGGGTTTACCCTGATCGAGCTATTGATCGCTGTAGCGATCATCGCGTTTCTGGCCGGAATCGCTTACCCCGGGTACACCGGCCATGTGAAAAAGGTCTATCGCGCGGAAATCGTCGCGCTGTTGACCGAGCAGGCTCAGCACCTGGAGCGGTTTCATATGAGGAACGGCACTTTTATTGACGCAAGCGGCGTCAGTACGGGCAATGATCGCTATAGAATCACCGCAGCGTTGAACCCTCAGGATTTCTACCTGGTTGCCACACCGGGCGCCGATTCGTTGATGGCCGGCGACCCTTGCGGCGACTTCAGCCTGGACAGCAGCGGTGCGCGTGGCAATCCGGGGGCGGCACCTGAAATGTCGCGCCAGATATGCTGGGGGCAGTGATGAGGGTGCTGGATGATTGGGCGCCGGGCGCGTTTATTCCTATTTATCGACTGGATCAAATGATGGTTAAGCAACAGCACGTGGTGATTGTCGGTGGCGGAGTCATCGGCTTGTTGACGGCGTTCAATCTGGCGACCCAGGGGCAGGCTGTGACCCTGCTGGAGCGTGCCGGTGTGGGGCAGGAGTCGTCATGGGCGGGCGGAGGCATTGTTTCGCCACTGTATCCGTGGCGCTATAGCCCGGCAGTCACAGCGTTGGCCCATTGGTCCCAGGATTTTTATCCGCAACTGGCTGAGCGGCTGTTTGCCGCTACCGGTGTCGATCCGGAGGTCCATACTACGGGTTTGTATTGGCTGGACCTGGACGATGAAACCGAGGCGCTGGACTGGGCTGCTCGTGAAGGGCGGCCTTTGAGCAAGGTCGATGTATCTGCCGCCCATGATGCGGTTCCTGTCTTGGGTGGCGGGTATTCCCAGGCGATCTATATGGCCAACGTGGCCAACGTGCGCAACCCGCGCCTGGTCAAATCTTTGAAGGCCGCGCTATTGGCCTTGCCTGCCGTGACTGTTCACGAACAGTGCGAAGTGACCGGTTTTGTTCTGGATGGCGGCAACGTAGTGGGCGTGGATACGGCACAGGGGCCGATTCTGGGGGATCAGGTGGTGCTCGCAGCGGGGGCTTGGAGCGGCGAACTGCTCGGCACCTTGGGCTTGGCGCTGCCGGTAGAGCCGGTCAAGGGGCAGATGATTTTGTACAAGTGCGCCTCGGACTTCCTGTCGAGCATGGTCCTGGCCAAAGGGCGTTATGCGATCCCTCGGCGCGACGGGCACATCCTCATCGGCAGCACGCTGGAGCATGAGGGGTTCGACAAGACGCCAACCGACACCGCGCTGGAAAGCCTCAAGGCCTCGGCTGTGGAACTGATTCCCGCCCTGGCCGACGCCGAAGTGGTGGGGCATTGGGCCGGCTTGCGGCCCGGCTCGCCGGAGGGGATCCCCTATATCGGCCGGGTACCCGGCTTCAACGGGCTGTGGCTCAACTGCGGGCATTACCGCAACGGGTTGGTCCTGGCGCCGGCATCGTGCCAGTTATTTGTCGATTTGCTACTGGAGCGTGGGCCGATCATCGATCCGGCGCCCTATGCCCCCGAAGGTCGGATCAACGCTGGATAGACTTCGGTCCTTGCTCCAGATGCGCCTGGGTGCAATACCACTCCTGGCGCGAACTCAGGGCGCGATCCTGCGGCAAGTGCACGCCGCAGTGTGCACAACGCACCATCAACGCTGCGCCGGGCTCGCTGGTGCGTTGCTGCCTGGCGGTCGGGCTTTTGAATTTGCGCCAGAACCATACCGCGGCAGCAATAACGGCAATCCAGAACAGAAGACGAAGCATGATGGGCGGTTTCTCGATAAGGAATGCGCCAGTTTAGCCAAGGACGTGGCAGGCGCACAGCGCAATAATCCTTGTCCATAAAAAAGGAGCCCCGAAAGGCTCCTTTTTTGCGTTGCTTCGACAGACTCAGTCGAACACACCGAAGGTCATGTAGCTGAACCACGAGCGGTCCTGGTTGTTGCCCAGGGCCTGCGGCTCTTCTTCTTCGATCACGTCGCCGTTCTCGTCGTGCGGCTTGAGGTCTGAAGGAATGGCGTCCTTGGCATCCTGGAACTGTTTGATCACGTCCTGGTTGGCGCGGGTTTCGCCCGGCGGCAACGGCGGACGCGACTCGATCAGGCCCAGGGTGTACTTGCTCAGCCACGAGCGGTTGTCCGCTTCGGCCACCTGAGGCACGAACTGGCCGTCTTTCAGGCTCGGGTGATCAGGGTAGTTAAGCTTCAGGGTCTCCAGGCTGGTGCTGGCCAGCTCGTCCAGGTGCAGGCGCTGGTAAGCTTCGGTCATCACCGCCAGGCCGTCACCCACGGATGGGGTTTCCTGGAAGTTTTCCACGACATAGCGACCACGGTTGGCGGCAGCTACATACGCCTGACGGGTCAGGTAGTAGTGGGCCACGTGGATTTCGTAGGAAGCCAGCAGGTTGCGCAGGTAGATCATGCGCTGCTTGGCGTCTGGTGCGTAGCGGCTGTTTGGGTAGCGGCTGGTCAGCTGGGCGAACTCGTTGTAGGAGTCACGGGCGGCGCCCGGGTCACGCTTGGTCATGTCCAGCGGCAGGAAGCGCGCCAGCAGGCCAACATCCTGGTCGAACGAGGTCAGGCCCTTCAAATAATAGGCGTAGTCCACGTTCGGGTGTTGCGGGTGCAGGCGGATGAAGCGCTCGGCGGCGGACTTGGCAGCTTCCGGCTCGGCGTTCTTATAGTTGGCGTAGATCAGCTCAAGCTGAGCCTGGTCGGCGTAGCGCCCGAACGGATAGCGCGACTCCAGGGCCTTCAGCTTCGCTGTGGCGCTGGTGTAGCTATTATTGTCCAAGTCTTTCTGTGCCAGTTGGTACAGCTCGACCTCGCTCAGGTTTTCGTCGACGACTTCCTTTGTTGACGAGCAAGCAGCAGTCATGGCGAGGATGGCGATCAGCAGCAGGTGTTTCACTTGCATGGCGGCTTGCGTCCCTATGACGGCCGCTGTCTTGGGCGGGGCCGTCCTGTTATGATGAGCGCCCCGTTGAAAGCCTCGGGGCAAAAGACGCCGTATTTAACCACAAGCGCGCAGCCGAAACCAAAGGCTGTGCCACGCCTAGTCTGAGCATGTCCGATAAAATTGAACTTCGCGCAGAGGTGCCGTCCGAATTGGGCGGCCAACGCCTCGATCAAGTCGCCGCACAATTATTCGCTGAGCACTCGCGCTCGCGCCTTTCCGCCTGGATCAAAGACGGCCGCCTGACTGTGGATGGAGCGGTTATCCGCCCGCGAGACATAGTCCATGGCGGTGCGATTCTTGAGCTGACTGCCGAGCAGGAAGCCCAGGGAGAATGGGTTGCCCAGGACATCGAGCTGGATATCGTCTATGAAGACGACGACATCCTGGTCATCAACAAACCCGCAGGCCTGGTGGTTCACCCGGCGGCCGGGCATGCTGATGGCACCTTGCTCAATGCCTTGCTGCACCACATCCCCGACATCATCAACGTGCCGCGTTGCGGCATCGTGCACCGTCTGGACAAGGACACCACCGGCTTGATGGTGGTGGCCAAGACCATTCAGGCGCAGACGCAACTGGTCACGCAATTGCAGAGCCGCAGTGTCAGCCGTATCTACGAGTGCATCGTGATCGGCGTGGTCGTGGCGGGTGGCAAGATCAACGCCCCGATCGGTCGCCACGGCCAGCAGCGCCAGCGTATGGCGGTGATGGAAGGCGGCAAGCAGGCGGTGAGCCACTACCGCGTGCTCGAGCGTTTCCGTTCCCACACCCATGTGCGGGTCAAGCTGGAAACCGGTCGTACCCACCAGATTCGCGTGCATATGGCCCACATCAACTTCCCGTTGGTAGGCGATCCGGCCTACGGTGGCCGCTTCCGCATTCCGCCTGCGGCGAGCCAGACCATGGTCGAATCGCTCAAGACGTTCCCGCGCCAGGCCTTGCATGCACGTTTCCTGGAGCTGGACCATCCGACGAGCGGTAAGCGCATGAGCTGGGAATCGCCACTTCCAGACGATTTTGTCTGGTTGCTGTCGCTACTCAAGCAGGATCGCGAGGCGTTTGTCGGATGAATGACTGGCTGATTCCTGACTGGCCCGCGCCTGTCGGGGTGAAAGCCTGTGTGACTACCCGTGCGGGCGGCGTCAGCCAGGCGCCGTTCGACAGCCTTAATCTGGGCGATCACGTTGAGGACAGCCTTGAGGCCGTCCTTGAGAATCGTCGTCGCCTTACCGAAGCCTTCGATATTCAGCCGGCCTGGCTGCGCCAGGTCCATGGCGTGGATGTGGTCGAGGCCGACCCTGGCCGCACCGCCGAAGCCGACGGTAGCTGGAGCAGCACCCCCGGCATCGCCTGCACCGCGATGACCGCCGATTGCCTGCCTGCGTTGTTCTGCAACCGTGCCGGCACTCGTGTGGCTGCGGCCCATGCCGGTTGGCGTGGGCTGGCGGCGGGCGTGCTGGAGGCAGCCTTCGAAAGCCTCGATGCAGAGCCCTCGGACGTCCTGGTATGGTTGGGCCCGGCGATTGGCCCGCAAGCCTTTGAGGTTGGCCCTGAAGTGCGTGAAGCGTTCATGCAGCAACTGCCGACAACTGCCGAAGCCTTCGCGCCAAGCCGCAATCCCGGCAAATTCATGGCCGACATCTATCAGTTGGCCCGCCTGCGCCTTGCTGCGCGGGGTGTCACCGCTGTTTATGGTGGTGGCTTCTGCACCGTGACCGACCCACGCTTCTTTTCGTACCGGCGCAGCCCCCGCACCGGACGTTTTGCCTCCCTTGTCTGGCTTGAACGCTAGACTCTGCTGATCTGGATCAACGCTGATCCATATCAACCGCCGTTCGCTTGAATCTTCCAGAATCCACCCCATCTATAAGGGTATCTGGCAGGTTTCTTCATTCAGGATGTTTTATAGCTCCGGCCTGCTCAAAAGGAAGGTGACTAATGCGTATTGATCGTTTAACCAGCAAATTGCAGTTGGCCTTATCGGACTCCCAATCCTTGGCGGTGGGGCTTGACCACCCGGCCATTGAGCCTGCGCACTTGATGCAGGCACTCCTGGAACAGCAAGGTGGTTCTATCAAGCCCTTGCTGATGCAGGTGGGCTTTGATGTCAACAGCCTGCGCAAGGAGTTGAGCAAAGAGCTCGACCAACTGCCGAAAATCCAAAACCCTACCGGCGACGTGAATATGTCGCAGGATCTGGCGCGCCTGCTTAACCAGGCCGACCGCCTGGCCCAGCAGAAGGGTGACCAGTTCATCTCCAGTGAACTGGTGTTGCTCGCCGCCATGGACGAGAACAGCAAGCTTGGTAAGTTGTTGCTTGGCCAGGGTGTCAGCAAGAAAGCCCTGGAAAACGCCATCAACAACCTGCGTGGCGGTGATGCGGTTAACGACCCTAACCATGAGGAGTCGCGCCAGGCCCTGGACAAGTACACCGTCGACCTGACCAAGCGTGCCGAAGAGGGCAAGCTTGACCCCGTGATCGGCCGTGACGATGAAATTCGTCGCACCATCCAGGTTCTGCAGCGTCGCACCAAGAACAACCCGGTGTTGATCGGTGAACCTGGCGTGGGTAAAACCGCGATTGCCGAAGGCCTGGCCCAGCGCATCATCAATGGTGAAGTGCCGGACGGCCTTAAAGGCAAGCGCCTGCTGTCCCTGGATATGGGGTCATTGATCGCCGGTGCCAAGTTCCGCGGTGAATTCGAAGAGCGCCTGAAATCCCTGCTTAATGAACTGTCGAAGCAGGAAGGGCAGATCATTCTGTTTATCGACGAGCTGCACACCATGGTCGGCGCCGGTAAAGGCGAGGGCTCCATGGATGCTGGCAACATGCTCAAGCCCGCCTTGGCGCGGGGTGAGTTGCATTGTGTCGGTGCTACCACGCTTAACGAATATCGCCAGTACATTGAGAAAGATGCGGCCCTTGAGCGGCGTTTCCAGAAAGTCCTGGTGGAAGAACCGAGCGAAGAGGACACCATCGCGATCCTGCGGGGCCTGAAAGAGCGCTACGAGGTCCACCATAAAGTGGCGATCACCGACGGCGCGATCATTGCGGCGGCCAAATTGAGCCATCGCTACATTACCGACCGTCAATTGCCGGACAAGGCCATCGACTTGATCGACGAAGCGGCCAGCCGCATTCGCATGGAGATCGACTCCAAGCCGGAAGTGCTCGACCGCCTGGATCGTCGCCTGATTCAACTGAAAGTCGAGTCCCAGGCACTTAAGAAAGAAGAGGACGACGCGGCCAAGAAACGCCTGGAGAAACTTCAGGAAGAAATTCTCCGCCTGGAGCGCGAGTATTCGGACCTCGAAGAAATCTGGACCTCGGAAAAAGCCGAAGTACAGGGCTCTGCGCAGATCCAGCAAAAGATCGAGCAGTCGCGCCAGGAGTTGGAAGCCGCACGTCGTAAAGGCGACCTGAACCGCATGGCCGAGTTGCAGTACGGGGTGATCCCGGACCTGGAGCGCAGCCTGCAAATGGTCGACCAGCACGGTAAGGCTGAAAATCAGCTGTTGCGCAGCAAGGTGACCGAGGAAGAAATCGCCGAAGTCGTGTCCAAGTGGACCGGCATCCCGGTGTCGAAAATGCTTGAAGGCGAGCGTGACAAGCTGCTGAAGATGGAGCACCTGTTGCATCAGCGCGTGATCGGCCAGGAAGAGGCGGTCGTGGCGGTGTCCAACGCGGTACGGCGTTCCCGCGCCGGCTTGTCCGACCCGAACCGTCCGAGCGGCTCGTTCATGTTCCTCGGCCCGACCGGGGTGGGTAAGACCGAGCTGTGTAAGGCCCTGGCCGAGTTCCTCTTTGATACTGAAGAGGCCATGGTACGGATCGACATGTCCGAATTCATGGAGAAGCATTCGGTGGCTCGCCTGATCGGGGCTCCACCAGGCTATGTGGGCTACGAGGAGGGCGGTTACCTGACCGAGGCCGTGCGGCGTAAGCCTTACTCGGTGATCCTGCTGGATGAGGTCGAGAAGGCTCACCCGGACGTGTTCAACATCTTGCTGCAAGTGCTGGAAGATGGACGGCTCACGGACAGCCACGGGCGCACTGTGGACTTCCGCAACACGGTGATCGTCATGACCTCCAACCTGGGCTCGGCGCAGATCCAGGAACTGGTAGGTGATCGTGAGGCCCAGCGCGCTGCTGTAATGGATGCGTTGACCACGCACTTCCGTCCGGAATTCATCAACCGGGTCGACGAAGTGGTGATCTTCGAGCCATTGGCGCGGGATCAGATCGCGGGCATCACCGAGATCCAGCTGGGGCGTCTGCGCGGTCGCCTGGCGGAGCGCGAGTTGTCGCTGGAACTGAGCCGCGAGGCGTTGGACAAGCTGATCGCGGTCGGTTACGACCCGGTGTATGGCGCACGGCCTTTGAAACGTGCGATCCAGCGCTGGATCGAGAACCCGCTGGCGCAGTTGATCCTGTCGGGCAGCTTTATGCCGGGCACCAGCGTCGAGGCGACTGTGGAGAACGACGAAATCGTCTTCCACTGAGCCCGGATTGCACTGCAATAAGAGAAGGCCCTGTATCCCAGGGCCTTTTTTTTCGATAGGGCGTTGAACTGTAAGGCAAAGGCTTGTAAAGTGCGCCCCGCAGCAACGTCAGCCCACGGGTTTCTTCTCCCCAAGAAGAAATCAGAAAGAAGCGCAAATCATTGTCTTAAAAGCAATTTAAAGGGTTGACAGGGGTTTTTAAGATTGTAGAATAGCGCGCCTCAGAGACGCTAACGTAGCGATACGGACGGGGTCGAAGAGAAGGTTACACAGCAGTAAAAGTTGTACTTTGAAATATGTAGTTCCGTGATAGCTCAGTCGGTAGAGCAAATGACTGTTAATCATTGGGTCCCAGGTTCGAGTCCTGGTCACGGAGCCAATTTCAAACCGGGGTATAGCGCAGTCCGGTAGCGCGCCTGCTTTGGGAGCAGGATGTCGGGAGTTCGAATCCCCCTACCCCGACCATATTTGGGTCGTTAGCTCAGTTGGTAGAGCAGTTGGCTTTTAACCAATTGGTCGTAGGTTCGAATCCCACACGACCCACCATTTTTGAGACCAGTTAACGCTGGAATCGAATCTTAAGATCAGAGGCCAAAAGCGCTGATCGAAGAAGGCGACTGAAAGGTCGCCTTTTTTTTACCGGGGTATAGCGCAGTCCGGTAGCGCGCCTGCTTTGGGAGCAGGATGTCAGGAGTTCGAATCCCCTTACCCCGACCATATTAAAAATCCTCGTATCGAAAGATACGGGGATTTTTTTTGCCTGGAATTATCTCAAGTCCAACACACAACCAATGTGGGAGGGCGCAAGCCCCCCACATTGGCCAGTCCCGCAAGGGACTCTGTTGTTAGTGAAGCTTCAGGCGCGGTTCAGTCCCGCGTCCGATCTTGCTGCCCAGCATCAGCATCGCCGTGCGGAAGAAGCCATACAGCGCCATCTGGTGCATGCGGTACAGCGACACATAGAACATCCGCGCCAGCCAGCCTTCCAGCATCACGCTGCCGGTCAGGTTGCCCATCAGGTTACCCACCGCCGAGAACCGCGACAGCGAGATCAGCGACCCATAGTCGGTGTACTTGTACGCCGGCAGGTCCTTGCCCTCGATACGCAGTTTCAATGACTTGGCCAGCAACGAGGCCTGTTGGTGCGCGGCCTGGGCCCGTGGCGGCACATTGCGGTCGGTGCCCGGTTGCGGGCACGCGGCGCAGTCGCCAAAGGCGAAGATGCTTTCATCGCGGGTGGTTTGCAGCGTCGGCAGCACTTGCAGTTGATTGATGCGATTGGTTTCCAGGCCATCGATGTCCTTGAGGAAAGCCGGGGCCCGAATCCCGGCGGCCCACACCTTGAGGCTGGCAGGAATCACCTGGCCACTGCTGGTGATCAATGCGTCGGCAGTCACTTCGCTGACCGCTGAGTTAGTCAGCACCGTCACCCCGAGCTTCTCCAGAGTTTTATGTACAGGCCCGCCAATCCGCTCCGGCAAGGCAGGCAGTACACGAGGGCCGGCTTCGATCAGGGTGATGTGCATGTTTTCCGGCTTGATGCGGTCCAGGCCGTACGCCGCCAGCTCGTGGGCCGCGTTATGCAGCTCTGCGGCCAGCTCGACGCCCGTTGCGCCCGCACCGACGATGGCGACGCTGATCTTTTCCACCACATCGGTTTGCCCGGCGTGGGCGCGCAGATAGTGGTTGAGCAGCTGTTGGTGGAAACGCTCGGCCTGCTTGCGGGTATCGAGGAACAGGCAGTGCTGCGCCGCGCCCTCGGTGCCGAAATCATTGGTGGTGCTGCCCACCGCAATCACCAGGCTGTCATAGCCCAGCACGCGCGCAGGCACCAGTTCGCGGCCTTCTTCGTCGAGGGTGGCGGCCAGCTGGATTTTCTTCTGTTCGCGGTCGAGCCCGCTCATGCGCCCCAGTTGGAACTCGAAGTGGTTCCATTTGGCCTGGGCGACGTAATTGAGTTCGTCTTCCGAAGAGTTCAGTGAGCCGGCAGCGACTTCGTGCAGCAAAGGCTTCCAGATATGGGTGAGGTTGGCGTCCACCAGCGTGATGCTGGCGGTGCCGCGCTTGCCCAGAGTCTTACCCAGGCGGGTAGCCAACTCCAGGCCGCCGGCGCCGCCGCCGACGATAATAATACGGTGGGTCATGGGGGTATCTCGCAAGGCTAAAGGAAATCGGAGCAGTTACCCCCGCGAGCGCCAGGCAGCTCATAGCGTCAGGTAACTCAAAAGGCGGCTGAGCAGGCCGAGCCCGATCACCACCACCAGCACCACACCAAGGAGCAGCCACGGCCGGAAAGGCTTGCGCTCGACTCGGTTCTGGGAGAGTTGCAGGTACTCTTCGACATGCTGTTGGTCGTCGGGGTTCAGGCGGCTGGTCATATAAGGCCTCGTCAGGTAGACGTTGCAAAGGGGCGCCACGTTACAGCGAGGGGATCAGAGGCTGATGCCCACGTCGAACACTATGCTGCGCCCCAGGTTGTTGCGCAAGAAATCCGGCGCGTCCGGGTGGGCGAACAGCACCCGGGCAAACGTCGGCCCCACCAGCGACAGCGAGCGCCAGCCCTGGCGCAAGTATTCGGTGGGTGGGGGGAAGTGGCTGTTGAGGTCGAGCACTTCGCGTTTGAGGCTGGTGAAGGCGACAATATCCAATTCGCCCAGGTCCATCCCGCGCTCTTTGTAGTTGTGGGCCTTCTTGCGCAACGTGGGCGCCAGGCGCAGCAGGAATTCATGGGCGGGGATGCGCCGCGGCTTGGCTTCGCGCCGCACCAGCTGGCTCAGGGAGAATGCACTGCGTCGACGCAACAGTTCGTCACGCCATTCGTCGTTCAGGCGGCGCCCTTCATCGAGTACGAAAAACACCTCGAAACTGGCATCGCGAAACAGCACGTCGGGCGGTTCTTGCCCGGCGGGGTGAAACTCTTCGGCGCGATAGGGCACATTCAAGCCTTGCAACAGGCGCTGGCAGACCCAACGCTCACGCTCCCATTTGCGGGCATTGGACAGGAACGCATTAGCTTGTTCGGCTGCTACGGTGAGCAGGCGCAAATAATCTGAGTCATCCATGCCTGCAGCTTAGCGTCCAAATGATGACCGCAGGAAGTCCTGCTGCAAAAGCCAGGGTGTAGACTGGCCTTTCAAGCGTAATTCCCCCTGTATGAGGAGCATGCGGTGAAGTGTCTGGTGGTGCTGTTGCTGAGTGTTTTACCGGTATGGGCGCAGGCTATTGAAGTGGGCGAGCGCCTCGCTCCCTGGACCTTGCTCGATCAATTCGACCAAGCCTATACCCTCGATAACCAGGCACGGATTCTGTTGGTGGCGCGCAGCATGGATGCGGCCAAGCAGGTGGATGCTGCGCTGCAAGGCCAACCTGCAGGCTACCTCGAAGCGCGGCATGCCGTGTTCGTCGCTGACATCCAGCGCATGCCTCGACTGATCGCCAAATTGTTCGCGGTGCCGGCCATGCAATCCTACAACTACCGGGTCATGCTGGACCGTGACGCACGTATCGCCCCGCGTTATCCCGCGGCGGCGGATAAAGTGCTGTGGCTGCAGTTGGATAACGGTAAGTTGGTTTCCCAACATGAATACGGCACCGCTGTCGAATTGCGCCAGGCCCTGGAGCAGGTGAAGCCGTGATCAGTGCCGCAGTGCTGGCGCCCACAACCCTCGGCATCGGCTGGCTGTTGTATGCACCGGTACTGCTGTGGGCGATCCTGCGTTCGCCCTGGGTCGAGTTGTTTGCCGACCGGCGGCGCCAGCATTTGCTGTTCGGTACGGTGTTCGCACTGTTCATGTTGTGGCTGGTAAGACGGGATTTCGATACTGGTGTGTCCTACCACTTTATCGGTATGACCGCCGTAACCCTGCTGCTGGATTGGCCCTTGGCCATCGTCGGTGGTTTTGCCGCCCAGATCGGGTTGATGCTGCTTGGGCGCCAGGATTTGGCAGCCCTTGGCATCAACGGCCTGCTGCTGATCGTGCTGCCGGTGCTGGTCACCGAGGGTTGTGCGCTTGTGGTCGAGCGAGCGCAGCCACGCAATCCCTTCGTGTATATCTTCTGCTCCGGCTTTTTTGCTGCCGCACTGTCGGCCTTGGTTTGCCTGCTGCTGGGGTTGGGATTGTTGTGGTTCGACGGTCGTTTTGCCATGCCGGAATGGCTGGAGGATTTCGTTGGCTACCTGTGGCTGATCATCTTCCCCGAAGCCTTTATCAACGGCATGGTGATCAGCGCCCTGGTGGTGTTTTGTCCGGAATGGCTGGAGACATTCAACCGCACACGCTACCTCTCGGCGCCCTGGAAGGATGACGAATCGCAGCGTTGACCCAGATCAAATCCCGCGCAGCCGAGCAGGCCCATGCTCTGCGAAGTTTTCCTAGGCAAGGCGGGAGCACGAATCATGAGTGTGTACGAGTGGGCACGGCAGGAGTTGCGCAGGAGCCAGGATGCGGCACAGGAAATCGGTTTCGACCCGGGCTTGACCCTGCGCGCGATGCTCAGCGCGGTGGTGCAGCAGAGCAAGGGCGTACGCAGTTTCGAAGACCTGGCCGACGAGCTGCAATACCTCGCAGAAAACCTCGACGACCAGCAGGAATACGCCTTTATGCGGCCTTAGTGGCGCGGCGGCAGGTCTTCGGAAAACAGCTCGTCTTCGGCATCCGGCGCCACGGGGATCTTGTGTTCCTCGGCGGCCCATGCGCCCAGGTCGATGAGCTTGCAACGGTCCGAGCAGAACGGCCGGTTGGGGTTGGCTGCATTCCATTCCACGGGTGCACCGCAGGTTGGGCAGTCGACGGTCAAGGGTTGGCTCATGATCGGCCTCCACGCAAAGTAAGGTAAAAGTGGTGCAGTCGCTCGACCTCGCTGTGCAGCCAGGCGAGGTCCTGGTCATTGACCAGCACGTCATCGGCATGGTTCAGGCGGTCTTCACGGCTGGACTGTGCCTTGAGAATTGCCTGAACCTGTTGTTCGCTGATGCCGTCGCGCTGCAGGGTACGCTGAATCTGCAGCGATTGCGGCACGTCGATCACCAGGATGCGCTGGGTCATGCTGTACTGGCCGGATTCGATCAGCAGCGGGGACACCAGGATCGCGTAAGGCGAGCGGGCGCGAGCCAGGTGACTGCGAATCTCCTCGCCAATCAACGGGTGCAGCAAGGCTTCCAGCCAGCGGCGCTCTTCGGGCACCTCAAAGATCAGCTTGCGCAACGCGGCGCGGTCCAACTGGCCGTCAGGCTGCAATACGCCGGCACCAAAATGCTCGGCGATGCGGGCCAGCGCCGGCCGGCCGGGTTCGACCACCCAGCGCGCGGCGTGATCAGCGTCCACCAGGTCAATGCCCAGGTCGATAAAGTGCTGGGCTGCCGCACTTTTACCGCTGCCGATGCCACCGGTGAGGCCAAGAATCCAAGGTGTTGCAACAGGAGTGGTCATCTGAAACCGACAGACTGCAAATAGAAGTCGGTTATTTGACCACCCCAGAGCAATGCAATCCAGCCGGCAATTGCCAGATACGGACCAAACGGCATCGGCGTGGACGCCAGGGTCTTGCGCAGGCGCATCAGGATCAACCCGACAAACACCCCCACCAGCGACGACATCAACAGTGTCATCGGCAATATCTGCCAGCCGCCCCAGGCGCCGAGCAAGGCCAGTAACTTGAAATCACCGTGGCCCATGCCGTCTTTGCCGGTGACCAGCTTGAACAGCCAGAACACGCTCCACAGGCTCATGTAGCCGATCACGGTGCCCCATAGTGCGTCGGGTAATGTCGTCAGTAATCCAAAACTGTTGACGATCAGGCCCAGCCACAGCAATGGCAGCACCAGCACATCCGGGAGCAACTGGTGGTCTGCGTCGATCAGGCTCATTGCCAGCAATCCCCAACTCAACACCAGCACCGTTGCGGCCTGCCATCCAAAGCCGAAATGCCAGGCGACCCAGGCCGAGATCAACCCGCAGGCGAGTTCCGTGAAAGGGTAGCGTGGGCTGATGGCTCCCTGGCAATGGGCGCAGCGCCCCCTGAGCATCAGGTAGCTGAGCAGTGGGATATTTTCCCACGGCCGGATGGGATGGTCACAGTGTGGGCAGCATGAGTTGGGGTGCATCAGGTTGTAGGTCGGCCCGCCAGGTTCGGCAGGCAAGCCGAGCACTTCATGGGCCTGGGCACGCCATTCCCGTTCGAGCATTTTTGGCAGGCGCCAGACCAGCACGTTGAGGAAACTGCCGACGATGAGCCCCAGCACCAGCGCGATGGTGGCAAAGGCTAATGGGTGCTCGTTCAGCAGCAGGCTCAAAATGCACTCCCCAGTTGGAAGACCGGCAGGTACATGGCGATGACCAGCGCGCCGACAATGCCCCCCAGCACCACCATGATCAACGGTTCCATCAGGCTGGTGAGGTTGTCGACCAGGTGGTCCACGTCAGCCTCATAGTGGCTGGCGACCTTTTCCAGCATGTGTTCCAGGGTGCCCGACTCTTCGCCGATCGCCGTCAGTTGGATCGCCATGCCGGGAAACAGGCCGCTGTTGAGCATGGATTGATTCAGTTGCATTCCGTTAGATACATCGTGACGCATATGTTCGATTGCCTGTTTGAACGGGCCGTTTCCCGCGGCGCCCGCGACTGAGTCCAATGCCTGTACCAGTGGAACACCGGCGGCAAAGGTCGTGGAGAGCGTGCGGGCGTAGCGGGCCACGGAGGATTTTGTCAGCAGTTTGCCTGCCAGGGGCGCTTTCAACAAACCGGTGTCCAGCCAGCAGCGAAACCCCGACGAGGTCCGATAGGCCTGGCGCAGTCCAGCGGCTCCCGCGACGATGCCCAATACCAGCATCCACCATGCGTGCTGCATGAACGCCGACAGGGCGATCACGTGCAAGGTAAATGCCGGCAGTTTGCCGTCGACTCCGGCGAACAGGGCCTGGAACTGCGGCACCACGTGGACCAGCAGTATGCCGGTGACCAGGCTGGCAACCACCAGGACAGCAACGGGGTAGGTCATGGCCTTTTTGATCCTGGCCTTGAGCCGCTCACTCTTTTCCCGGTGGATCGCCACCCTCTCCAGCAGTGTCTCAAGCGCCCCGGCCTGTTCGCCGGCGGCCACCAGGTTGCAGTACAGCTCATCGAAATGACGCGGTTGTTTGCGTAATGCCTCAGCCAGGCTGCTGCCGGCGGCGATCGCTTGTTTAAGCCCCATCACCTGTTCACGCACAGCGCGATTGTCGACGCCTTCGCTGATGATGTTGAAGGCTTGCAGGAGTGGAACTCCAGCCTTCAGCAGCGTAGCCAGTTGGCGCGTGAACAGCGTGATATCAGCCGCTTTGACTGATGGGGTGAGGTTTGGCAGCAGCAGGGATTGCTTGCGCACACGACCGGGGCTGATCCCTTGCTGGCGCAGTTGTGCCTTGACCAGGGCCGCGTTGTGCCCCTTGGTTTGCCCGGATACCCTGCGCCCTTTACGGTTGATGCCTTCCCAGGCGTAAATCGTTGAAGCGTTGTTCATGTTGCGGTTCCGCATACAGGCTGTCGAAGATTTATAGCTTAGTCAGGTGACGGATTCAGGCATGCCGATGGCGCGGGATAAAAATGTCAGAATGTGCGTCTTGAGCGCGATTGGCCGCTTGCGGGTGAGTACACTGGCGCCGTTGCAAAAACGGGGTGCAGGACGCGCCTTGTCATGAGTTCTATTCGGGAGAGTGAATGTGATACGTCAGAAAGGCTTTACCTTGATCGAGTTGTTGATCGTCGTGGCAATCATCGGCATTTTGGCCACCATCGGCTTGCCCATGTACACCACCCACCAGGCCAAGGCCAAGTTCACTGCCGGCCTGGCAGAAATTGCCGCGTTGAAGGCCGGTTACGAAGACACCATCAACCAGGGCTCCGTACCCACCGTGGCCTTGATCGGCGGCACCAGTCCTACGGCCAACTGCAGGATCGAGGTGGCAGGCGATGTGGCCACGGGTGCGGGCTCCATCAGCTGCGAAATACTCGACGCACCGGCACCGGTGCTGGGCAAGACCATCACCCTGGTCCGCAGCGCCACCGGCTGGAAGTGCGCGACGACCGCTGAAGCGAAATATGCCAGCAAGGGCTGCGGCACCGACGGCGCGTAACTGCTAAACCATCCACAGGGAAGTAGAGGTGGCCGATGGTGTTATCCGTGCAGCAGCGAGGCGGTGTTTTCCTGGTAGCAGCGGTGTGCCTGTTGAGTGTCGGGATTTGTGCGCCATTCGGCGGGCATGATCTACAGCGTGTTACGCAAATTGCCATCGGGTTTTGCGCGGTGCTGTATGGGTTGTCGGTTACTTCCACTGAACCTTGGGTAGACAGGCCCACTGCCTGGGGCGTGGCGCTGGTTGTGGGGCTGGGCGTGCTGTCGTCGACGCTGGCCCATCAGCCGCTGTGGGCACTGACCGAAGTGGCGCTGTTTGTCAGCTGCGCGGCGATTGCCGTCGCCTTTGCCCTGGTTCGTCGTCACGGCGGCGAGCCTTTGGATCGCGTGCTGATCCTGGTTGTGGTGTTGCTGTGCCTGATCAAGTCGGTTCAGTATCTGTATGCCGGTACGTTGCTGCTCGTCAGTGGCGAGCGCGTACTGGACCCTGGCGGGTTGCTGTCGGGCTTTTCCAACAAGCGTTTCTACGGACAGTTTCAGACATTTACCTTGCCATTGCTGGCGCTGCCTTTACTGATACCCAATGTCTCCCGCGCCTTGCGGGGGATGGTGTTTGCGTTGCTGTGTGTCTGGTGGATGATCGCAATCAGCGGCGGTACGCGGGGTACCTGGCTTGGCATGGGCGTGGCGGGCGTGATGTTGGCGCTGCTTGGGCCTTGGGGGCGTCGCTGGCTGGGATGGCAGTCGGCCGCAGCGTTGATTGGGCTGTGGCTGTATTGGCTGGTATTCACGGGACTGTCGGATTACCTGGGGATTGCGCTCACCAGTGATGCTGGAGATCGCCTCACCACCTCGCTGTCGGGACGGGGCCCGATCTGGTGGCAGGCGTGGTACATGCTCATCGAGCGCCCGTGGCTTGGTTTTGGGCCGATGCATTTTGCCGATATTGCCAACAGGATTGCCGCTCATCCCCATCAGGCGATTCTGCAATGGGCCAGCGAATGGGGTGTGCCCTCGGCGCTGTGCGTGGCGGTGTTGGCATGGCGAGGCGGCTGGGCCGCGTTGGCTGTGCTGCGCGAGCGAGCGCTGTCCGCCGCGCGGGTTGACCTGCTGCGCTTGTGCCTGTTCGCGGCGTTGGTGGGGGCGCTGGTGCAGTCCATGGTCGATGGTGTGATAGTGATGCCCAACTCCCAGGTCTGGTTGGCGCTGGTGGTGGGCTGGCTGATGGCGCTGCATGAGCTGCGCACGCCAGCAAGCGCTGCGCTGCCGTTGGCCCGCAGGCTATGGAAAGCCTTGGCTGTGTTGGCCGTTGGTCTGTTGGTGTTTATCGCGGTGCGCGATGTGCCTCACCTCCAGCAAGCCCAAAAACAGTATCTGGGCGATGAAGGTCGTCACCTGCAACCACGCTTCTGGGCCCAGGGGGTCATTGCCCGTTGAAGGGCGCAAGTTGCCGGACGCCTGATGCGGTGCTAGCTTTAGCCCACCGCCCGTGTAGCTCAGTTGGTAGAGCAGCGCACTCGTAACGCGAAGGTCGCAGGTTCGATTCCTGTCTCGGGCAAAAAGGCAATACTGCTTCAAAGGCAATGTTTTCAGATGATCCCAGAATGGTTCTGAAGGCCAGACGAGTTGGCACGTGTGCCGGCTCTTTTGTATCTGCGCAACCTTGATGACCCAGATGCATCCCCATTCCTCGATCTAAGAGAACGACATGACCACGACTGAAATGACCCAAGAAGTTCGGCATCAAGCAGCCCTCGAAAAATACCTTGAGGAATCGCCGCAGCTCAAAGAAGAGATCAAGGACCTGAGCGCCGATGATCAGCGCGACCAGATCCAGTGGGCGTTTGAGGACGAGGCCGAGAGCCAGGGCTTCCAGCCTTGGGAACTGACCCTCAAGTACACCTCGACGCCGGAAGAGTTCGAAGCGGCACGGCTGGCCTTGCACAAAGAGGCGGCCGAGGTGCTGGGTGTCGAATGGGAAGAATACTGCGAGATGAACGACCTGGTCGTTTAAAAGCAGCTTGTAGGAGCGAGCTTGCTCGCGAAAATCGCTAACGATGACGCGGGCTGCCTGGTTCCCTGCGGCGTTCTCAGGTTTTTCGCGAGCAAGCTCGCTCCTACAGTTAAGGTGCTCAGATACTGAGGCGCATCGACAAATCCACCGCCTTCACATCCTTGGTCATCGCACCAATGGAAATGTAGTCCACCCCCGTCTCCGCGATAGGCAGCAGGGTACTTTCATTGATCCCGCCGCTGGCTTCCAGCTTGGCCTTGCCGCCATTCAGGCGCACGGCTTCACGCATATCTTCCAGGCTCAACTCATCAAGCATGACGATGTCGGCGCCCGCCGCCAGCGCTTCGCGCAGTTCGTCCAGGCTCTCCACTTCGATTTCCACCGGCTTGCCGGGTGCGATCTTGTGGGCGGCGCTGATGGCTTGGGCAATCCCGCCGCTGGCAGCGATGTGGTTTTCCTTGATCAGGAACGCATCATACAAACCGATACGGTGGTTGTGGCAGCCACCGCAGGTCACCGCGTATTTCTGCGCGAGGCGCAGGCCGGGCAGGGTTTTTCGAGTGTCCAGCAGCTTGACCTGGGTGCTGGCGACAAAATCCGCCAGGAACCGGGCGCGTGTGGCGACCCCGGAGAGTAACTGCAGGAAGTTCAGGGCAGAGCGCTCGCCACTGAGCAGCGAACGCGCCGGCCCCTCCAGGTGGAACAGTGCCTGGTTGGGGCTGACGCGTTCGCCGTCGGCCACCTGCCAGTGCACGGCGACCCGTGGGTCCAGTTGGCGGAATACGGCATCCACCCAAGCAGTGCCGGCGATGACTGCGGCGTCGCGGGTAATGATGGTGGCCGTGGCCAGCCGTTCGGCCGGGATCAACTGTGCGGTGATGTCGCCGCTGCCGATGTCTTCCAGGAGCGCGCGGCGCACGTTGGCTTCGATTTCAGCGGTGAGGTCGGCAAGACGGAGGTTCGGCATAACAGGCTCCACAAACAAAGTGTCCCGATTATAGGGGCAGTGTGCGTTTGAACCCAGGCTCACCACTCATTTACAGCGCAATGTCAGAGTTTGCTGGCGCAACGGCACTCATTTGCAAGATAATCTCGCGCCTTGCAATTGGCGTCATAGCTTTGACGTCCTGGTGATAACCGGTTATCCACAGCCTTATTGGGCCTGTACCCGATCTTTCCCCAACGCTTTACCGCCGTTTCAGGAGGCCAGGATGCACAATGACGGAAAGGTGGTGCCAATCAACAAGGCACAAGCCACGCCATCGCCGCTCGCGCGCCTGCCGGTGGTGCTGCTGCAGGTTCGCGACAAGGCGGCGCAGCAGTTGCAGCAGGGTTTACAGGAACTGTTCGATAACGCCGACGACACCTTGTTCGAAATGGCCGACAAGGCCCGCAGCAACGTGGACCACCATATCTTCTTTGAGGCCATGCGCGACCTGCGCCTCAAGCGCAAGAATTTCGAGCGCGTGTTCATGGAGCGGCTGTTCGAAGCCTTTGGCAACCTGGGGCTGGCGGGCCGTGGTGAACTTCAGTTGGTGCCGGTGGTGTCCTATGACGCGGCCTCAGGCACGTCCAAGGATGACCTGGAAAAAGCCGTCGCGCTTGAGGCCATGCTGGGCCGGGTGCGCCACCGCGACGGCCTGGCGCTGTCGCAACTCACGGCACGCTTGAGTGCCTTGCTCGGCAATCGCCTGGACGACCGTGAAAACCCCCTGGGCCCGGCGCTGTTGTGCGAGTTTTTCCTGCGTGCCGGGCGTAGCCTGGGCGTGGAGATCCGCGTCAAGCTGATCATGCTCAAGCTGTTTGAAAAATACGTCCTCAGTGATGCTGACCAGCTGTACGGTGAAGCCAATCAACTGCTGGTCGCGACCGGCGTGTTGCCGGAACTCAAGGCTGCGCCATCCCGTCGTCCCTGTGGCCGTGCCACCCGTGATCATCAGCGTGAAGAGGTATTGCCGAGCACCGACCAGCCCATCGACGAAAATGGCCAGCAAGCCTTCAGCGCCTTGCAGGCGTTGTTGACCGTCGTGCGTGGTAGCGTGTCGCCTACCCTTGAAGCCAGTGCCGAACCCCAGCCCATCGCCACCCGCGATCTGCTGCGGCTGTTATCCCACTTGCAGCAGTACGTCCCGGAGCCGGAAGCCGAGGATGATTTCGACCTGTGTAACCAGCTCGAGCAGTTGCTCACCCGTGTCAGCGTCAAGAGTGGCAAGTCGCGGGTGGTGGAGGATGCGGATGAAGATGTGATCAACCTGATCGCCCTGCTGTTCGAATTCATCCTCAATGACCGCGCAGTGCCGGACGCCTTCAAGGCCTTGATCGGCCGCCTGCAGATCCCGATGCTGAAAGTGGCGGTGCTGGACAAGAGCTTTTTCAGTCGCCCCGGCCACCCGGCTCGGCGCCTGTTGAATGAAATCGCGACCACTGCCATGGGCTGGAGCCCGGTCGATGACTTCCAGCGCGACAGCCTGTACCTGCGCATAGAGCAGGTGGTTCAGCGTTTACTCAATGAGTTTGTTGAAGATCCGGCGATTTTTTCCCAATTGCTGACTGAATTCACTGCGTTCACCGCCGATGAGCGTCGTCGCAGCGAATTGCTTGAACAGCACACCCGCCATGCTGAAGAAGGGCGCGTGCGCACTGAAGCGGCGCGTGCACGGGTGGCCGAGGTACTGAATCGACGGATGCTCGGCAAGGTTTTACCGCAGGCGGTAGTGCAGTTCCTGCAACAGGCCTGGAGCCAGGTGCTGTTGCTGGCCAGCCTCAAGCACGGCGAGCAGTCGGTGCAATGGCAAGCAGGGCTGCGCACCATGGATGAGCTGATCTGGAGTGTCAGCCTGCCGGCAGACACTGAAGCCGGGGTGCACTTGCTGGAGCAGTTGCCCGGGTTGCTCAAGGCACTGCGCGACGGGTTGACCAGCGCTGCATTCGACCCCTTCAGCACCCGTGATTTTTTTGTGCGCTTGCAGACCCTGCATGTCCGGCCGCCCGAGGGGGGCGATGAATGGCTCGAAGTGCGTGAACCCTTTGTGTTCAGCGTACTGCCACTCGATTCCCTCGAGGGCCTGCCGGAGGATGATCCGGACCTGGCCAAGGTACACCAATTGCGCGTCGGTGACTGGGTCGTGTTCCAGCAGGGCCCGGCAGGCACCCTGCGGTGCAAGCTGACGGCGATCATGGCGCCGGCCAACACCTATATTTTTGTCGGCCGTACCGGGCTCAAGGTCCTGGAGAAGAGTGCCGGCCAACTGGCGATGGCATTCAAGCGTGGCGCGCTGCATAACCTCGACGATGAGCCGCTGTTCGAGCGGGCGCTGGCGGCGGTGGTGGGCAAGCTGCGTCAACTCAATCGCGGCAAGTGATCGCAACCACGGGGTCGAACGCGGCATACTGGTCACACTTAGTCATGTTCAAGGATCCTGTATGCAGTTGGACCCCGCCAGCGGCTGGTGCCAGGGCATTCGCCATTGCCCTTCACCCAACTTCAACGAGCGCCCGGCAGGCGAAATCTCACTGTTGGTGGTGCATAACATCAGCCTGCCACCCGCGCAGTTCGCTACCGGCAAAGTGCAGGAGTTTTTCCAGAATCGCTTGGACGTCACGGAACATCCCTACTTTGAAGGGATTGCCGACCTACGGGTGTCTGCGCATTTTCTGATTGAGCGCGATGGCACGGTGACGCAGTTTGTGTCCTGCATAGACCGGGCCTGGCATGCCGGGGTCTCGTGTTTCGAAGGGCGTGAGACGTGCAATGACTTTTCCCTGGGCATAGAGCTTGAAGGTACGGATGATTTGCCGTTCACCAACCCCCAGTATGTGTCGCTGATCGACCTGACACGGCAGTTGCTGGCAGCCTATCCAGGTATTACGCCGCAGCGTATCTGCGGCCATAGCGATATCGCTCCGGGGCGCAAGACCGATCCCGGCCCCGCTTTTGATTGGGTGCGCTTTCGCAGCGCCCTGCAGGATGGAGGACACGCACGATGAGTTTTCTGGTGTTGGTGCTGGCCGTGTGGATCGAGAAGTTCTCGGCCCTGCGCCAGCGGTTGCAGCGTGATGGCGGCTGGTTGCGCGAATTGGCCAAGTTGGAGTCGAGCCCGCGCATGGGCAAGCAGCCGTGGCTGATTCTGGTCCTGCTGGTGTTGCTGCCGGTGGCGTTGCTGGCGTTGTTGTTGCTGGTGCTGGAACCGGTGGCCTATGGTTTGTTGGCGCTGCCGGTGCACTTGCTGGTGGTGATCTACAGCCTGGGCCGTGGCGATCTATTGGCTGGGCTGGGGCCATTTCGCGATGCCTGGCGCCGTGGTGACCTGCAGGCGGCCGAACATGTGGCCGAGCGCGACCTGAAGCTGGGCGCCGACAGCGGCGAGCAACTGTTGGAGCGCGTCCAGGGCCATCTGTTGTGGCAGGCCTACCAGAGTTTTTTCGCCGTGATTTTCTGGTACTTCCTGTTAGGACCGGTCGCTGCGTTGGCCTATCGGCTGCTGGCGCTCGCCAGTGAGCATAGCCACAACCCTCTGGTGGCCGAGCGCGCCGGGCAATTGCGTCACGCGTTCGACTGGCTGCCGGTGCGCCTGCTGGCGGCCAGTTTTGCCCTGGTGGGCAACTTCGTCGCGGTCAGCCGTGTCATGCTTCACGAGTTGTTGAGCTGGGACATCAGCGCGGCGCAATTGGTGGAAAAAGTCGGCCTGGTCGCCGCTGAAATCCCCCCTCCGGCCCTGGGTGCCGAAGGCATCAATAGCCTGGATCACCTGTGGGAACTGCTGCTGCGTGCAGCGGTGCTGTGGTATGCCGGTTTTGCCATTTGGACCGTGTTGCCCTGACTCCTGTGCTGAGCGGGCTTGTCGAATCGTCGCACCGCCCGCGCCGGGCTGCTTAGCAGCCCGCTGCAATCCTCGTCCGTTAACTTTACGTTACAAAACTCCCTTTCAAATTGAGCTATACAGACAGAGCGCCAAATAGTGGCTTTCTGCCGCCGCCCTGCGCCCGAATAAAAATAAAACAAAGAAAAGGGAGGTCACCTGTGAAGAGCTTGCTCTATCCCGCCGTCGCGCTGATGAACCGTCTTAGCTTCGGCATGAAGTTCAGCCTGATCAGCGTGCTGTTCCTGCTACCGATGCTGGCTACCAACTATTACCTGGTGCGTGATTCCTGGCGCGAATTCCAGGGCACCCGTGTCGAGCTGCAAAGTCTGGATTTGCTCGGCAGCAGCCTGGTCCTGCGCCGTGACCTGGAAACCCTCAATAACCAGGTGCAGATCAACGCAATACTTGGCCAGTCCGGCAAGGCCGCTGACCTTGAGGGCAAGATCAGCGCCTTGGAGCAGAGCGTGCTCGCCCGTCTGCAAGGCCTCACCCCGATGGCTGCCGAACCTGAGCAAATCGCCGCCTTTGAAGGTAAGCGTGACGAACTGATCACCGCCTTCCAGGCCCAGCAACAGGAAAGCTCGCTGCAGAGCAAAAGTGCGTTGATCGGCAAGTTGCTCAACAAGGCCCAGATGCTCAGCCAGATCGTTGCCAGTCAGTCCGGCTTGAGCCGCGATCCCCAGAGTGACTTGCGCCAGCTCAGCGAGCTGATCACCAGCGTCACCCCGCAGGTCACCCAGACCTTGGGAGAAGGCCGGGCGATGGGGGCCTACTCCCTGGGCCAGGGTTTTCTCAACTCATCTTCCAGTACCCGCTTCGACGAACTGCTGCAACAGTTGGAAAAGCTCCAGGCCGAATACGCCTTGAAATTGCAGGACGTCCTGGGCTCCAGCAACGCCGCGCATGCAGCACTCGACAGCCTGGCCAAGACCAGCAACGCCAGCCTCAAGCACGGCAGCGAGTTGTTCGAAGAACAGGTGGTGATGGCCGAAACCCTTGATGCGCCCTGGCAGGGTTTCTATGACAGCGTCAGCCAATTGATGGAGCAGACCTATCAGCTCGATGACGCCACCCTGACGTTCCTCGGGCAGCAACTGGAGCAGCGCCTGGCGCAGAACCGTACGCACATGGTGGTGCTGGTCTCGGCGCTGACGGCGGTGTTTTTGCTGATCTTTTACCTGTATGCAGGGTTCTACGCGTCTACGCGCACTACGTTGCGGCGCCTGGGGGCGATGATGGACAAGGTGGCCGCCGGCGACATGACCGTTACCTTTGTAGCCCGAAGCCGCGATGAGTTGGGCGACCTGGGCCAAGTGTTCAACGGCACCGTGGCGAAAATTCATGACTTGATCGAGCGCGTCGGGCATACCGTCAGCCAGGTCGAGTTGCAGGCCGGCCAAGTGGAAACGGTCTCGGCCCGGAGCAATCAGGCGGTCTCGGGCCAGCGCATGCAGATTGAGCAGGTGGCGACGGCCATGAATCAAATGTCCTCCACCGCCCAGGAAGTGGCGCGCAGTGCCGCAGCGGCGGTCAGCAGTGCCCACAGCGTCAACGATGAAACCGTCAATGGCCGCTGCCTGGTGCAATCCCAGCAGGGCAGCATTGCGCGGCTGGCCTCGGAGATCGACCAGTCGGTAAGGGTGATCAACCAATTGGCCACCGACAGCCAGTCCATCAGCAGCGTCCTGGAGGTGATCAAGAGCATCGCCGAGCAGACCAACCTGCTGGCACTCAATGCGGCCATCGAGGCCGCACGGGCGGGTGAGCAGGGACGCGGCTTTGCCGTGGTGGCCGACGAGGTGCGAACCCTGGCCCGGCGGACCCAGCATTCCACCGAAGAAATCGAGCAAATGATCAGCCGCCTGCACAGCGGCGTGGCCGCAGCCGTGAAGGCCATGGGCACCAGCCATGAAATGGCCAGCGGCACCGTGGAACAGTCGGACAAGGTCCAGCAAGCCTTGGAAAATATCCTCGGTGCCGTGGGCATGATCGTCGATCAGAATCAGCAGATCGCCGCAGCGGTGGAGCAGCAGACCGCCGTTGCCCATGACATCGACCAGAATATCGTCGAAATCAATCGTGCCGGCGAGCATGCTGCCCAAGGCGCGCATCAGACTGAAGCGGCGAGCCGGCAGCTGTCGATACAGGTGATCGAGTTGAAGCAACTGATCGGGGCCTTTCGTGTGTAAGTCGATGGCGTAGGATTGGTCTTGGGTTGGTGTAGTGCCTGTCCTGATTTCCTGAAGTGCCTTTTATGCGCGGGTGAATGAGTGAAAATTTGTGTCACTCAATCAGGTCCAAGAGAGGCACGACGATGAGCATTGCAGTCGGCATCAAGGGGCACTGCGCCCATTGCGACATCACGTTTGAACTCAAGCCTTGGCAGTTGAATGCCATCGCCATTGAAGAACCCTTTGATTGCCCGTATTGCCAGCGCGTCCTGGAGTTGAACTGCCCCCGGCAGTTGCGGCATTTCAAGGCGCTGGACCACTGGGCGCTGGTACGCCCGAGCATGGCTGTGCTGACCTGCGTGGTGCTGATCGTGGCGCTGGTGACGGAGTGGATTGGCCTGATCAGTGTGGTCGGGCAGCTCAACGTGTCATTGGTGGTGCTGCTGGTGCACTTCCTGGTGCTGCGCTACGTCCGCCATCGGCAGCGCATGACTTTGAACCTGCAAGCGGTGACCCCGGTACTACCACTTGAACAGCTCGCACGCATTGCGTGTGCTCGCCTCGGCCAGCGCTAGGGGGCTGGTGCCCATGCGCTCGGCCAGGGCGGTGCAGATCGCCGGCAGGTGCTGTGGGCTGTTGCGCTGGCCCGGGTACATGGCCGGCGCCATGTCGGGGGCGTCGGTTTCCAGTACGACCGCGTTCAGCGGCAACTGTGCCAGCACTTTATGCATGCGCAGGGCCTGGGGCCATGTGGCTGCGCCGCCCAGGCCGAGCTTGAACCCGAGCTTGATGTATTCGTGGGCTTCTTCCCGGCTGCCGGCAAACGCGTGGATGATGCCGCCCCGTGGCAGGCGGATGCGCTTGAGTGTGGCGATCACGGCCGCGTGGCTGCGGCGTACGTGGAGCAGCGCCGGCAGTTGGAAGTCCACCGCCAGTTTGAGTTGGGCTTCGAACAGGCTTTGCTGGCCTTCGCGATCCAGCTGTTCGAGAAAGTAATCCAGGCCGATCTCACCTACCGCGCAGAGCTGTCGATGGCCGTGGAGGCGGGTCAACCAGTCGCCCAACTCCGTCAGGTCGACGGGCTTGTGCTCATCGAGGTACACCGGGTGAAGGCCAAAGGCCGCGAACAAACCGGCATCCGCCTGCACCAGATCCCACAGCCGCTGCCAATTCTGTTGATACACCCCCAGCACCACCATGCGCCGCACGCCCAACTCACGGCTGTGGGCGAGGACTTCCCGGCGATCGCTGTCGAAGTCCGGGAAGTCCAGGTGGGTGTGGGTGTCGATCAGCTCCACGCTCAGGCCTCGTGGATACGCTGCTTGAAGGTCCGGCCGATGGCGTGCACGCCCGGTTGGTACTGTTCTTCTTCAATGGCGGCCAGGGCCAGGCGCAGGGCGGTGTCGGCAATCAGCTGATGTTGCTGGGCCATGGCGTTGACCGGCAGCGGCAGGAAGTCCAGCAACTGGGTGTCACCAAACGTGCCCAGGCGCAGCGGGCGTGACTTGAGCGGGAAGTCATGCAATGCGTCGAACACACCTTGCAGCAGCACGTAGGACGTGGTCACCAAGGCGTCAGGCAAGTGCCCCAGTTGATGCAGAAGTTGCTCCATCAGCTGTCGGCCACAGTCGCGGCTGAAGGCTTCACCGTGTTCGACGATGACCTCGCCGGTGAAACCGTCAAGCGCTTCACGGAAGCCAGCCGCACGCTCCTGGCTGATGCTCAGCTCGGGCCGCGCGCCAATCAGCACGATCTGCTTGGGCAACGGTTGCAGCAAGCTGCTGGTCAATTGCTGGCAGGCCTGGCGGTCGTCGCTGACCACCGAGCAGAACTGGTCCGCCCCCATTACCCGGTCGATGGCAATCACCGGCAAACCCTTGGCTTGCAGCTCGCGGTAACTGTCATCGCTGGCCGGCAGGCAACTGGCGACGAACAGCGCGTCGCAACGGCGGGCGCGGAACAGTTGCAGCAGTTGGCGCTCGCTGTCGGCTTCATCGTCTGAGCTGGCGATCAGCAACTGATAGCCGCGGGCCCGTGCACCTTGCTCCAGCAGCTTTGCGATGCGTGCGTAACTGGGGTTTTCCAGATCCGGCAGGATGAACCCCAGGGTACGGGTGTGCCGGCTGCGCAGCCCTGCGGCCTGGGGGTTGGGCGTAAAGCCATGGGCTTCAACCACGGCACGCACGCGCTCGACGGTCGCGCTGCTGATGCGTTGCTGTGCGGCTTTGCCATTGATGACATAGCTGGCGGTGGTCACGGACACACCGGCCAGACGTGCGATATCACTGAGTTTCAAACCGGGATTTCCTTGTTTTTTGGAGCTCGCCCCGACATTTTGTCCAATCGTAACCGATTCCTGCACGCGACTAATGTCCCAGCTCAAGTGCCGAGTGGTCCTTCAAGGATGCGCAATTAACGCGTAACCTGCCATAAATTCTAGATTAAACGTTTCAGCCAGCGTATTTTTACGACGTTAGCCACTGAGTGCCTACTGCCAATTGACTGCTCAGTCAGCTAGTCCGGAACACCATTACACTGTTTTATTCAAAACAATACCTAGTGCGTCCAGCGCACTAACTAGGAGAACGGCATGCTTGAGCTCACTGTAGAGCAGATTTCCATGGGCCAGGTGGCTGTGGATAAATCTGCTGCCCTGCACCTGCTCGCTGACAAACTGGTGGCTGATGGCCTGGTCGCCGAGGGGTATCTCAGCGGCTTGCAAGCCCGTGAAGCCCAAGGCTCGACCTTTCTTGGCCAAGGTATTGCCATCCCCCATGGCACCCCCGAAACCCGCGACCAGGTGTTTTCCACCGGCGTGCGCCTGTTGCAGTTCCCCGAAGGCGTGGACTGGGGCGATGGGCAGATTGTGTACCTGGCCATTGGTATTGCCGCCAAATCCGACGAACACCTGCGCCTGCTGCAACTGCTCACCCGTGCCCTCGGTGAAACCGACCTGGGCCAGGCGCTGCGCCGCGCGGGCACGGCTGAAGCCTTGCTGAAACTGCTGCAGGGCGCACCCCAGGAGCTGGCGCTGGACGCGCAGATGATCAGCCTGGGCGTGTCTGCCGATGACTTCGAAGAGCTTGTGTGGAGAGGTGCACGCCTGCTGCGCCAGGCCGATTGCGTCAGCAATGGGTTTGCCGCTGTGTTGCAGCAGGTCGATGCGCTGCCCCTGGGTGACGGCCTGTGGTGGCTGCACAGCGAGCAGACGGTCAAGCGCCCGGGCCTGGCGTTTGTTACGCCCGATAAACCCATGCGCTACCTCGGCCAGCCCCTTAACGGCCTGTTCTGCCTGGCCAGCCTGGGTGAAGCCCATCAGGCCTTGCTTGAACGCTTGTGCGCCTTGTTGATTGAAGGTCGCGGTCAGGAATTGGGCCGTGCCACCAGCAGTCGCGCGGTGCTCGAAGTGCTCGGCGGCGAGCTGCCAGCTGACTGGCCCAGCGCCCGCATCACCCTGGCTAACGCCCACGGCCTGCACGCACGGCCGGCGAAGATCCTCGCGCAATTGGCCAAAAGTTTTGAAGGCGACATCCGCGTGCGCATCGTTGACGGCCCGGTGGGCGCCGTGTCGGTGAAGAGCCTGAGCAAGCTGCTGAGCCTTGGCGCCCGGCGTGGCCAGGTGTTGGAATTTGTTGCTGAACCGACGATTGCCTGCGATGCGTTGCCCGCGCTGCTGGCCGCCGTTGAAGAGGGCCTGGGCGAAGAGGTCGAGCCACTGCCGACCATGAGCGCACAGCCCGAAGCCCTTGATATTGCGCCAGTGATCAGCGCGCCACAGGCCGGCAGCCAGCTCCAGGCCATCGCCGCAGCGCCGGGCATTGCCATTGGCCCTGCACATATCCAGATTCAACAGGTGTTCGATTACCCCTTGCGCGGCGAGTCCTCGGCCATTGAGCGCCAGCGCCTGCAAGATGCCCTGGCCGATGTGCGCCGGGATATCCAGGGCCTGATCGAACGCAGCCAGGCCAAAGCCATCCGCGAGATTTTCATCACCCACCAGGAAATGCTCGACGACCCGGAACTCACCGATGAAGTCGACACCCGTCTCAAGCAAGGTGAAAGCGCACAAGCGGCGTGGATGAGCGTGATCGAAGCCGCCGCCAGGCAGCAGGAATCGTTGCAGGATGCCTTGCTTGCCGAGCGCGCCGCCGACCTGCGCGACATCGGTCGCCGGGTGCTGGCGCAATTGTGCGGCGTTGAAACCGCCCAGGAGCCGAGCGAAGCCTACATCCTGGTGATGGACGAAGTCGGCCCTTCCGACGTCGCGCGCCTGGACCCGGCCCGCGTCGCCGGCATCCTCACCGCCCGCGGCGGCGCGACGGCCCACAGCGCCATTGTCGCGCGGGCCCTCGGTATTCCCGCGTTGGTCGGTGCCGGCCCGGCGGTGTTGCTGCTGGCCGCCGGCACGCCGTTGTTGCTGGATGGCCAGCGCGGTCGCCTGCATGTAGACCCCGATGCAGCCACCCTGCAACGTGCCACCGTCGAGCGCGATACCCGTGAGCAACGCTTGCAGGCCGCCTCGGCCCAGCGCCACGAACCGGCGCTGACCCGTGATGGTCACGCCGTGGAAGTGTTCGCCAATATCGGCGAAAGCGCCGGTGTGGCGAGCGCCGTGGAGCAGGGCGCCGAAGGCATTGGTTTGCTGCGCACCGAACTGATTTTCATGGCCCACCCCCAAGCCCCGGACGAAGCCACCCAGGAAGCCGAGTACCGCCGTGTGCTCGACGGCCTCGGTGGTCGCCCGCTGGTGGTGCGCACCCTCGATGTGGGCGGCGACAAACCGCTGCCGTATTGGCCGATTGCCGAGGAAGAAAACCCCTTCCTCGGCGTACGCGGTATTCGCCTGACCCTGCAACGCCCGCAGATCATGGAAGCGCAATTGCGCGCACTGCTGCGCTCGGCGGATAACCGCCCGTTGCGCATCATGTTCCCGATGGTCGGCAGCGTGGATGAGTGGCGTGCCGCCCGCGACATGACCGAACGCCTGCGCCTGGAAATCCCGGTGGCCGACCTGCAACTGGGGATCATGATCGAAGTGCCGTCCGCCGCGCTGTTGGCGCCGGTGCTGGCCAAGGAAGTGGACTTCTTCAGTGTCGGCACCAACGACCTGACCCAGTACACCCTGGCCATCGACCGCGGCCACCCGACCTTGTCGGCCCAGGCCGATGGCCTGCATCCGGCGGTATTGCAGTTGATCGACATCACCGTGCGCGCGGCCCATGCCCATGGCAAATGGGTCGGTGTGTGCGGCGAACTGGCGGCGGACCCGCTGGCGGTGCCGGTGCTGGTCGGCCTGGGTGTGGATGAGTTGAGCGTGTCGGCCCGCAGCATTCCCGAAGTGAAGGCGCGGGTGCGTGAATTCAGTCTGAGCGAGGCCCAGGGCCTGGCGCAAAAAGCACTGGCGGTGGGTTCGCCCGCCGAGGTGCGTGCCCTTGTGGAGGCCGTGTAGATGGCAAGGATTCTGACCCTGACGCTGAACCCGGCGTTGGACCTGACGGTACGCCTGGCGCACCTGGAACCGGGTGAAGTCAACCGCAGCGAAACCCTGCTCACCCATGCCGCCGGCAAGGGCGTGAATGTGGCGCAAGTCCTGGCCGATCTGGGCCATCAAGTGACCGTGGGCGGTTTTCTCGGCGAGGACAACCCCCAAGCCTTCGAGGCGCTGATTGCACAACGTGGTTTTGCCGACGCGTTTATCCGCGTGCCCGGCGAAACCCGCAGCAATATCAAGATTGCCGAGCAGGACGGCCGGGTCACCGATATCAATGCGCCAGGGCCGTTGGTCAGTGAGCAGGCGCAGCAAGCGTTGCTCGACCAATTGACGCGCATTGCGCCGGGCCATGATGCGGTGGTCGTCGCCGGCAGCTTGCCGTGTGGCGTCAGCCCGCAGTGGTTGCAGGGGCTGTTGGAACACCTGAAGCGTCTGGGCTTGAAAGTCGCTCTGGACACCAGCGGCGAGGCGCTGCGTGCCGGTCTCAAGGCGGCCCCGTGGTTGATCAAACCCAATACCGAAGAGCTCGCCGAGGCCCTGGGCAATGCCACCAACGTCATCAGCCAACTGCATCAGCAGGGTGTTGAGCATGTGGTCGTCTCCGACGGTGCCGCGGGCGTGAGCTGGTACAGCCGGGCCACCACTCTTCATGCCACGCCGCCCAAGGTGACGGTGGCCAGTACGGTAGGTGCCGGCGATTCGCTGCTGGCCGGGATGCTCCATGGTTTGCTTGAGTCTGAAGCGCCTGAACAAACCCTGCGTCGCGCCACGGCAATTGCCGCCATGGCGGTGACACAGATCGGTTTCGGCATCTGCGACGCCGCGCAGCTGGCGCGTCTTGAAAGCGGCGTCGCTGTACGCCCGCTGACAGAACAATAAGAGGGATTGTCATGAAGTTAGCCATTGTTACCGCCTGCCCCAACGGCATGGTCACCAGTGTGCTGTGCGCCCGCTTGTTGGACGCTGCCGCGCAACGCCAGGGCTGGAGCACCAGCGTCGAGGTGGTGGATGTACAGCGCCCGGAGCGCCAGTTGTCCCAGGCCACCATCGACGACGCCGAATGGGTGTTGCTGGTCAGCAGCACGGCGGTGGATATGCAGCGGTTTGTCGGCAAGCGGGTGTTCCAGAGCACACCGGCCCAGGCGCTGGCGGATGTCGAGGCGGTGTTGCGCCGGGGCGCGCAGGAGGCCGAGGTCTACATTGCGACCGCACAGGCGGCTCAAAATGCGCCGCGTATCGTGGCCGTCACGGCCTGTCCCACCGGCGTGGCCCATACCTTCATGGCCGCCGAAGCCTTGCAGCAGACCGCCAAGCGCCTGGGCTATGACCTGCAGGTCGAGACCCAGGGCTCGGTCGGTGCGCGTACGCCGTTGAGCCCCGAGGCCATCGCCAACGCCGACGTGGTGCTGCTGGCGGCCGACATCGAAGTGGCCACCGAGCGTTTCGCCGGCAAGAAGATCTACCGTTGCGGCACCGGTATTGCGCTCAAGCAATCCGAGGCGACCCTCAACAAAGCCCTGGCCGAAGGCGCGGTGGAAAGTGCCGCCAGCGGTACTGTGGCCAAGAAAGAAAAAACCGGCGTCTACAAACACCTGCTTACCGGTGTGTCGTTCATGTTGCCGATGGTGGTGGCAGGCGGTTTGCTGATCGCCTTGTCATTCGTGTTCGGCATCCATGCGTTTGAGCAGGAAGGCACGTTGGCGGCCGCGCTGAAAACCGTCGGCGACCGCGCCTTTATGCTGATGGTGCCGCTGCTGGCGGGTTATATCGCTTACTCGATTGCCGACCGCCCAGGCATTGCCCCCGGCATGATTGGTGGCCTGTTGGCGGGCACTTTGGGAGCCGGTTTTATCGGCGGGATTTTCGCCGGGTTTCTCGCCGGTTATTGCGTCAAGCTGATCACCCGTGCGGTGAAGTTGCCGCAGAGCCTGGAAGCACTCAAGCCGATCCTGATCATCCCGTTGCTGGCGAGCCTGTTCACGGGCCTGGCGATGATCTACCTGGTGGGGCCACCGGTGGCGCGCATGCTCACGGGCCTGACCGATTTTCTCGCGACCATGGGCACCACCAATGCGGTGCTGCTGGGCATCCTGTTGGGCGGCATGATGTGTGTCGATCTGGGCGGGCCGATCAACAAGGCGGCGTATGCGTTTTCCGTCGGCTTGCTGGCGGCACAGAGCGGCGCACCGATGGCCGCGACCATGGCCGCCGGCATGGTGCCGCCAATCGGCATGGGCATCGCCACGTTCCTGGCGCGACGCAAGTTCGCCCAGACCGAACGCGAGGCCGGCAAGGCCGCGATGATCCTGGGCATGTGCTTTATCTCCGAAGGCGCGATCCCGTTTGCGGCCAAGGACCCGTTGCGCGTGATCCCGGCCAGCATCGCCGGTGGCGCGTTGACCGGTGCTCTGTCGATGTACTTCGGCTGCAAACTGGCCGCCCCCCATGGCGGCCTGTTTGTGTTGATCATTCCGAATGCGATGAACCACGCGCTGCTGTACCTGCTGGCAATCGTTGCCGGCAGCCTGCTGACCGGTTTGGTGTATGCGCTGATCAAGCGTCCGGAAGCGGTGGAGCTGGCTGTCGCACCGGTGTCATAAGCGCATGCTTTAGTGGCCCTTTTGATACTCAAGAGGGCACCTGCATGAGCCACTTCGATCTCGGCCGTCGCCGTGTGATGCAAGCCGTCGGCGCCGGCCTGTTGCTGCCGGGCCTGGCCCCGGCGGTGATCGCGTCGGTCAAGGACCGGCCGCAACTCACCGACGGCGTGCAGTCCGGCGACCTGCTCGGTGATCGCGCGATGATCTGGAGCCGCAGCGACCGCCCGGCGCGCATGGTGGTGGAGTGGGACACCCGCAGCGTATTCAGCAACCCGCGCAAATTCGTCTCGCCTCTGGCCGACAACCGCACCGACTTTACCGCCCGTGTCGAACTCACCGGACTGCCCGCCGACCAGGCGATTTTCTACCGCGTGCACTTTGAAGACGCCCAGACCGGCGTCGCCAGCGAGCCGTGGTTCGGCCACCTGCGCAGCGTGCCGCAACAACGCCGCGACATCCGTTTTGTGTGGAGCGGCGACACTGTCGGCCAAGGCTTTGGCATCAACCCTGACATCGGCGGTATGCGCATCTACGAAGCCATGCGCTTGCGCCTGCCGGACTTCTTTATCCACAGCGGCGACACCATCTACGCCGACGGCCCGGTGCCCGCGCAATTGCCTACCGAGGGCGGGCGCATCTGGCGCAATATCACCACCGAAGCCAAGAGCAAAGTCGCCGAAACCCTCGACGAATATCGCGGCAACTACCGCTACAACCTGCTGGATGAAAACGTGCGTCGCTTCAATGCCGAAGTGCCGCAGATCTGGCAGTGGGATGACCATGAAGTGGTGAATAACTGGTCGCCCGGCAAGCAACTCGACGAGCGCTACCAGACCAAGGACATCAACACCTTGGTGAGCCGCGCACGCCAGGCCTGGCTGGAGTATTCGCCCATGCGCCGGCAAAGCGCAGACGGCGGCGGGCGGATTTATCGCAAGCTCAGTTATGGCCCGTTGCTGGATGTATTCGTGCTCGACATGCGCAGCTATCGAGGCCCCAACGATGACAACCTGGGCGGTGAAAAACCCTTCCTCGGCCGCGAGCAGTTGGACTGGCTCAAGCGCGAACTCAAGGCCTCCCAGGCCCAGTGGAAGGTGATCGCCGCCGACATGCCCATCGGCCTCGGCGTGCCCGACGGCGAAGTCAGCCCCGGCGTACCGCGCTGGGAAGCCATTGCCAACAATGACCCAGGCCCGGCGCAGGGCCGCGAGCTGGAAATCGCCGAATTACTCGGCTTTCTGCGCGCGCAGAAAGTGCGCAACCATGTGTGGCTGACGGCGGATGTGCATTACTGCGCGGCCCATCACTACCACCCGGATCGGGCGGCGTTCCAGGATTTCGAGCCGTTCTGGGAGTTTGTCGCCGGGCCTCTGAATGCGGGCAGCTTCGGTCCGAATCCCTTGGATAAAACCTTTGGCCCTGAGGTGGTGTTCGAGAAGGCCCCGCCCGCGCAGAACACCTCGCCGTTTGCCGGGTTTCAGTTTTTTGGCGAAGTGCAGATTGACGGGCAGACAGCGGAGTTGACCGTGATTTTGCGCGACCTGGATGGGGTCTCGGTATTCGAACAGAAGCTGCAACCGGCCTGACCTGAAATGCAATCTAAATGTGGGAGGGGGCAAGCCCCCTCCCACATTGGATCACATCAGTAGACATCCCGGCGGTAGCGCCCCTGTTCGATCAAGCGCTCCACCACCTCACTCCCGAGGATGTCGACCAGCGCCTGGTCCACGCCCGTCGCCATCCCCTGCAAGCTGCCGCACACATAAATCGCCGCGCCGTCCGCGAGCCATTTACGCAGGACATCGGCGGATTCACGCAGGCGGTCCTGCACGTAGATTTTCTCCTCCTGATCCCGGGAAAACGCCAGGTCCAGCAGGGCCAGGTCACCACTGGCCAGCCAGCCTTGCAGCTCGTCCCGGCACAGGTAGTCGTGGGCGAGGGTACGTTCGCCGAACAGCAGCCAGTTGCGCTGCTGGCCATCGGCAATGCGCGCCTTGAGCAAGCTGCGCAAACCGGCCAGGCCGGTGCCGTTACCCAGCAGGATCAATGGCACCGGCGCCTCCGGCAGGTGGAAGCCACTGTTGCGGCGCAGGCGCAGGCTGATCGCCGAGCCAATGGCCGCATGTTCGGTGAGCCAGCCCGAGCCCACACCCAGGCTGCCATCGGGGTGGCGTTCCTGGCGCACGATCAATTCCAGCACGCTGTCGCTGGCGATCGAGGCGATGGAGTATTCGCGCATGCCCAGGGGCGCGAGCGCGTTCACCAGCGCTTGAGCGTGCAGGCCCACCAGGTGCGCCCGGTTGTCCGGCAGTTGGCGGGTCGCAAGGGCCTGGTTGAGGGTGTGTGGCAGGCCGTCGATCAGCACGCCGTCAGTACCGATCAGCCCCAGGCCTTCGAGGAAGTGCTCGATGGCCCACGGGCAATTGCGCGGCAGGATTTCCACCAGGTCGCCGGCCAGCCAGTTTTGTTTCGATGGCGATGTGAGGCCCAGCAGGAAGACGTCCGAGCTGGCGCTGCCGGGGTTGAGCAGGGTGCGCTGGCTCAGCGTCCAGTTTTCATACTGGGCGGTCGGCCAGGCGGCGGCGGGTGCCTGGCCCGTCAGTTGTCCCAGCTGTTGTTGCCAGTGCAGCAGGGCGGCACTGTCGCCGCTGTCCACTTCCACCGGGGCGAACAGTGGGTTACCGCCCTGGTGGGTCAGCCAGAAATGCAGGCGCCGGGCAAAGCCGCAGAAGTGTTGGTACTGGCGATCACCCAGGGCCAGTACCGAGTAGTTCAGGCCTTTGAGTGACAGATCCTGGCCGAGCACGCTGCGCTCGAAACCGCGGGCGCTGTCGGGCGCCTCGCCGTCGCCGAAGGTGCTGACTACGAACAGCGCATTTTCCGATTGGCGCAAGTCGTCCTGGCTGACACTGCCCAGAGGCTGCACCTTCACCGGCAGGCCGGCCGCCTGCAGTTGTCCGGCGGTCTGCCAGGCCAGTTGCTCGGCAAACCCGCTCTGGCTGGCAAAGCCGATCAGCCAGGCCGGGGCATCACTGTGGCTGGCACTGAGGCCTTTGCGTGCGTCGCGCACCTGGCGCTTTTTGCGCCGACGGTCCAGGTACAGCAGCCAACCGGTGATGAAGAACAACGGCATGAGCAGCGAGCTGACGGTGAGGATAATGCGCCCCGCCAGGCCGAAATAACTGCCGGTGTGCAGCGCGTAGATGCTGGTGAGTAACTGCGACTTGAAGGTTTTGCCGGCGTACGTGTCATGGGATTTGACCTCGCCGGTGGCCGGGTCCAGGTTGATCTGGTTCAGTGCGCGGTCGTGGGGGGAGTCTTTGAGCAGGTAATAGACGATGGCGGGTTGCCCGGCGACGGCTGGCATGCGGATGTTATAGGCACTCAAGCCTGGGCCGGCGTTGCTGTAGATGCTGCTCCAGATCGCGTCGTAGTTGGCCACCGGTGTCGGGCCTTCGGGCGGTGGGCCGCGCTTGCGCATCCGTTCATTTTGCGGCGCGTCGGACAGCAGTTTGGTCAGGCCCTGGCTGTACCAGTCGTAGGACCAGGACAGGCCGGTCAGTGCCGCCAGCAGGTAGGCCAGCAGGCACCAGGTGCCGAACACCGAATGCAAATCCCAGTTGAAGCTGCGGCCCTTTTTGCGCCAGTCCAGCGTCAGCCAGGCACGCCAGTTGGCGACCTGGCGCGGCCAGCGCAGGTACAGGCCGGACAGGCAGAAGAACACCAGGCTCAGCGTGCAGGCGCCGGTGATCTGCCGGCCGGTTTCGCCCATGGCCAGGAAGCGGTGCAGTTGCAGGATAAAACCGAGTACATCCTGGCCGACCGCGTCGCCCATGTAGTCGCCGGTGTAGGGGTCGAAATAGCGCATCTGGCCACGGCGCTCACCCGGCGGCGGGGTGAAGAACACGCGGGCGGCGTTGCCGCTTTCGCTTTCCACCCACAGCATGGACACGGCCTTGCCTTCGGTGGCTTCCAGCTTGCGCACCAGCTCGGCGGGCGGCAGCACGCCGGCTTCGCGTTTCTCCACGCTCAACACGCTTGGGTTGAGCGCCCGCAGGATCTCATCCTGAAACGAGACCGCAGCCCCGGTGATCCCCATCAAGGCCAGCACCAGCCCGGCAGTGATGCCGAAGAACCAGTGCAACTGAAACAGGGTTTTCTTCAACACGTCGGACCGCCTCGTCTATCTGAATATGTAGGGCACGGCGCGCATTATGCCGTGGGTTGTCGAGAAACATTCTGTTTTACACGCAAAAGCCCCACGCATCCGATGCGTGGGGCTTTGTGGGCTGCTGACCGTTTAGAAGTGGAAACTCGTGGACAGCAGCGCCGTGCGGCCCGCCGCCTGGTTGGCGAAGTGCGAGGCGTAGGCTTTGTCGTAATAGGTCTTGTCTGTCAGGTTCTGCACGTTCAATTGCAGGTCGACGTTTTTGCTCAGCTTATAGCTGGCCATGGCGTCGTAGCGGGTGTAGGAAGGCACATACACGGTGTTGGCCGCATCGCCGTAAACCTGATCGACGTAGAACGCGCCACCGCCGATGGTCAGCTTCGGGGTCAGGTTATAGGTGGTCCACAGGCTGAACGAGTTCTCCGGCGTGTTGGGCATTTGGTTGCCTTTGTTGGAACCGGCCTGGACGACGCCCTGGCGGTTGCCGTTTTTGCCTGGGTCAACCAGTTCGGCTTTCAGGTAGCTGTAGCCGGCGAATACTTGCCATTGTTCGGTGATCTTGCCGCTGGCGGACAGTTCCAGGCCATCGACCCGCGACTCGCCTGCCGTTTCGTAGGTGTTGGAGTCCACCAGAATGCGGGTGTTTTTCTTCTCGGTACGGAACACTGCGGCAGACAGGGACAGGCGGTTGTGGAACAGGTCCCACTTGGTGCCCAGCTCGTAGTTGACGGTTTCTTCGGGCTTGAGGTCGCTGGTGTTGATGCCGGTAGGAATCGCATTGTTGTCGACCCCTTCGCCCACCAGTCCACCTGCCGGTGAGGCCGAGGTCGCGTAGGAGGTGTAGATGCTGCCGTTCTCCAAAGGCTTCCAGACCAGGCCGGCCTGCCAGTTGAAGAACTGGCTGTCGTCCTTGACCTTGCTGCGTGCCCTGACCGTCGAGGTCGGTACGGCGTTGGTGTTGGCTTCGGTGTCGAAGGTGTCGTAGCGCAGGCCGACGTTCAGCAGCCATTTCGGATCGAGTTCGATGGTGTCGAACACATAGGCGGCACGGCTGGTGGCCTTGGTGTTGGTGCCGTTGTAATTGCGCGCGATGCTGCCGGTCCAGGCGTCGTCCGGATTCGGGTTGCTCAGCGAGGTGCACTGTCCACCCCGGCCGCCGCCGGCCACGGTGCACGTCGGGTTGCTGTTCGGTGTGACGGTGTAACCGCTGACGCGGGTTTCTTCGCCGGTGAATTCCAGGCCGGTGGAGTAGCTGTGCTTGAAGCCAAGCGCCTGGAAATTGCCGAACAGATCTGTCTGGTTGGTGGTGGTCGTGGTGGTGGAGACGCGAGTGTTCGCGCGACGCCACACCGTGCCGAAACGGTTGACGTTGCGTTGGCTATCGTCCGGCTGCGTGAGCACGTAGTCCTGGCCGGTGCTGCCATGGCGCAGGGTGTTTTTCAGCGTCATGTCGTCGTTCAGGTCGTGCTCGATGGAGAACGTGCTGATGTCCGCGCGGGTCTTGCGGAAGTCGCGGTCCTTGAGACCGTAGAAGTTATTGCTGTCGCCGCCGTCGGTGGGTTTGTCGTGCACGTGGGTGGTGGCGGTCGAAGAGCTGTAGCCATACGGAATGCCCGAATCCGGCAGGTCATTGCTTTCCATATGGTAGTAGCTGAGGTTGACGCGGGTCGGCGTGCCCAGGCCGAAGGTCAGCGATGGGGCCACGCCCCAGCGGTCGTAATTGACTGCGTCACGGCCAGCCACGTTCTGTTCGTGGCTCATCAGGTTCAGGCGGAACGCGGCGCTGTCGTCGAGGAACTGACGGTTCACGTCGAGTACATAGCGGCGGGTCTGGTCGGAACCGTAAGTGAAGCCGCCGTTGGTGAAGTCCCGGGCTTGCGGGGTCTTGCTCACCAGGTTGAGGCTGCCACCGGCCGAGCCACGACCGCCGAAGGAGGAGTTCGGGCCTTTGCTGACTTCGATGGACTCGATGTCGAAAATCTCACGGCTCTGGCCGCCGGTGTCGCGCACACCGTCCAGGTAGGTGTCGCCCTGGGCGTCGAAACCACGGATGAATGGACGGTCGCCCTGCGGGTTGCCGCCCTCGCCGGCGCCGAAGGTAATCCCCGGTACGGTGCGCAAGGCATCCTGCAACGAGGTGGCGGCGGTGTCCTTGAGGACTTGTTGTGGCACCACGGTCACCGAGCGCGGCGTGTCCACCAGCGGCGCGGTGTACTTTTGCGACGAGGCTTTTTCGACCTGGTACGCGGTGTTGTCCTGTTCTTCGCCGGTGATGCTGGTGGCGCCGAGGGCGATGCTGTTGCGCTGGCCTTTTTGTTCAGTGTCTTCGGCCGCCTGCGCCAGATGGGCGACAGAGCTGGCGCTGAGCGCAACGCCGATGGCCGAAGCCAGCATACGGGGTGAGCCAACAGGTGTTTTTGTGGTGGTGCGCGACATGACGTGTCCTTTCCCCAAGGAGGTGAGGCCGCGGAATATAGGGCGAACAAGACTTTCTATCAATTGCGATACATTACTATTCGCACTGAATTTACATTCTTTACACTTTTGCCTTACGGTTTTTACGTTCTCGTTCGTCTCCGGCGTTTTACAGGGCGGATAAGAATCAATACCATTGGCGCCTCTTTGCCTACAGGTATTGCCCCATGTTGCTGCACATTCCCGGCCTGTTCTCTCGCGAGGAAGTGCAGCGCATCCGCCACGCCCTGGAAACCGCCGATTGGGCCGATGGCAAAATCACTGCCGGGCACCAGTCCGCCAAAGCCAAGCACAACCTGCAATTGCCCGAAGGCCACCCGCTGGCCAAGGAGATCGGCGCGGCAATGCTCGAACGGTTGTGGAAAAATCCTCTGTTTATGTCAGCGGCGTTACCGCACAAGGTCTTCCCGCCGTTGCTCAATTGCTACACGGCCGGTGGCAGTTTCGACTTCCATATCGACAATGCCGTGCGCCAGGCCAGGGGCAGCCATGAACGGGTGCGCACGGACCTGTCGTCCACGCTGTTCTTCAGCGATCCGGATGACTATGACGGTGGCGAACTGGAGATCCAGGACACTTTCGGCCTGCAGCGCGTGAAGTTGCCGGCCGGCGATATGGTGCTGTACCCAGGCTCCAGCCTGCACAAAGTCAACGCCGTGACCCGAGGTGCGCGCTATGCCGCGTTTTTCTGGACCCAAAGCCTGGTGCGTGAAGACAGCCAGCGCACCCTGCTGTTCGAGATGGACGGCGCCATCCAGCAATTGAGCCGTGATGTGCCCGACCACCCTGGGTTGATCCAGCTCACCGGCACCTATCACAACCTGTTGCGTCGCTGGGTCGAGGTCTGACATGGGCTTTTTATTGCGCCGCGAAGAGGTGCTCAACGTTGAGCAATTGCAGGGCATGCTCGACGACTCGCCGGTGCGTGCGGCCCAGGCGATTCTGATCGCGGCCAAGGAGGGCGTGGTGGATGCCCAGGCCTTGCTCGGGCAAATCCTGCTGGAAGGCCGCGGTATTGCGCGCGACGAAGCGCTGGCGCTGCGGTGGTTCCAGATTGCGGCGCAGGGCGGGCATTTAATGGCGCGCAATATGGCCGGGCGTTGCCTGGAGCATGGTTGGGGGTGTGCCATCGACGAAGCGGCGGCTGCGCGGGAATACCGCTTGGCGGCAGACGCGGGATTGGATTGGGGCCAGTACAACTATGCCAATCTGCTGGCGACGGGCCGGGGTGTTGCCGAGAACCCGCAGCACGCGCTGGCCTTGTATCGGCAAGCCGCAGAGCAGGGGCATGCCAAGTCGATGAACCTGCTGGGGCGCTACCTGGAAGACGCTCAGGTTTGCCCGAGGGACCTGGAGGCGGCTGTGGAGTGGTATCGACGTTCAGCCGAGGCTGGGGATTTTCGCGGGCAGTTCAGTTACGCGGCGGTTTTGGCCGACAGGGGCCAGGTCGAGGCGGCGCTGGAGTGGTTGCGCAAGGCGCTGGCGGGCGGAAATCTGAAGTTCCTGCGAACAGCCCACACGGCCTTGGCGGCGGCGAGTGATCCGCAGGTTCGAGCGCTGGCCGAGGCCTTCCGCCAACGGGCCGTGAGCCTTGCCTGAGGCAAAAAAACCCATGACATGTCATGGGTTTTTTGTGCGCGGCCGTCTTACACGTAGAACGACTTCAACGGCGGAAAGCCATTGAACTCAACCGCGCTGTAGCTGGTGGTGTAGGCACCGGTCGACAGCCAGTACAAGCGATCACCGATCGCCAGGTTCAGCGGCAGGCCGTACTTGTAGTTTTCGTACATGATGTCGGCGCTGTCGCAGGTCGGGCCGGCGATGACCACTTCTTCCATCTCGCCTTTCTTCTCGGTCCAGATCGGGAACTTGATGGCTTCGTCCATGGTTTCGATCAGGCCGGAGAACTTGCCCACATCCGTGTACACCCAACGCTCGACGGCGGTACGGGATTTACGGGCAACCAATACCACTTCACTGACCAGGATGCCGGCGTTGGCGATCAGCGAACGGCCTGGCTCGAGGATGATTTCCGGCAGGTCATCGCCGAAGTCTTCCTTGAGGAAGCGGATGATTTCTTCGGCGTAGGTTTCCAGGCTATTGGTGCGGGTGATGTAGTTGGCCGGGAAGCCGCCGCCCATGTTGATCAGCTTGAGGTGGATGCCGTCTTCTTCCTTCAGGCGTTCGAAGATCACCTTGACCTTGGCGATTGCCGCGTCCCACACGCTGATGTCGCGTTGCTGCGAGCCAACGTGGAACGAAATGCCGTAGGGCACCAGGCCCAGGTCACGAGCGAGGATCAGCAGGTCCATGGCCATGTCGGTCTGGCAGCCGAATTTGCGCGACAGAGGCCAGTCGGCCGTAGTCGAGCCTTCGGTGAGGATACGTACATACACTTTCGAACCCGGCGCGGCCTTGGCGATGTTGCGCAGGTCGGCTTCGGAGTCGGTGGAGAACAGGCGCACGCCCTTCTCGTAGAAGTAGCGGATGTCCTTGGATTTCTTGATGGTGTTGCCGTAGCTGATACGGTCGGCGCTGACGCCGCGGTCCATGACCTTGTCCAGCTCGTAGATCGAGGCGATGTCGAAGCTCGAGCCCTTGTCTTTCAGCAGGTCGATGATCTCGACGGCCGGGTTGGCCTTGACCGCGTAATACACCTTGGCGAATTCGAAACCGGCGCGCAGGTCATCGTAGGCCTGGCTGATCATCGCGGTGTCGATCACCACGAACGGGGTTTCCTGTTTGTCGGCGAACGCCTTCATTTTGTCAAAAGTGGCGCGCGCGAAATAATCTTCGACGTTGATCGACATGCTGGGAACTCCTAAGGGCAAACTAAATTGATCAATGGGTGCAAATGAACGTCCTCCGTATCCCCACTTTGGTTCGCCTACTTCCCAAGGCATGTCGCCGAAAGCAAAAAGGCCATGGGAATAGTCGCTTCCCTTGGCCTTGCTGTCTCGTCGTCAGTACTTGAGCCGGATGGATCGTTTCCAGCATGGACGTTCGGCGCGAACTTTAGGACGTGAGGGGCCATAGATCAACTAAAAATGTCGCGTTTTTGCACGCGTTCGTCGCGGGACCGCGCGCAGCTACTTATGTAACCGACACGTGTGACGGAATGATGTTCCCCGCTGAGTGGTAATCGAGGCGATTTCCCTGACTCACCGAAGGGGAAATGTGGGAGGGAGCAAGCCCCTTCCCACATAAGATCAGGCCAGAGCGGTCTCGGCGGGGGAGACAATGCTGGTCTTGCCCCCACGGGACTTACCGGAACTCAGGTACTCGGCAATCGACTCCTGGGTCACTTCACCCAGGAACACCCGCTCCGCATCCATCACCGGCAACCACGAGCGGTTGAACTCGTACATGCGCGACAACAGGATGCGCAAATGCTCGTCATACGCCGCCGTGGCGTTGAACTCGCGCAGGTACTGGCCGCAGGTACCGGTCTGACGGTGCAGGTCGCGACGGCGTACATAGCCGAGCGCCTTGTTCTCGGCGCACGTGACTACCACATAGCGGCGGTCAGTTTCGTCCATCAGCTCCAGGGCATCGGCCACCGGGGTTTCCGGGCTCACCGACGGGGCGTTGTCCGCCGCATCTTCAGCCTTCACCAGCAACAGGCGCTTGAGGGTGCTGTCCTGGCCCACGAAGTTGCTGACGAACTCGTCGGCCGGATGGGCCAGCAGGGTGTCCGGATGATCGATCTGCAGCAGCTTGCCGGCGCGGAAGATGGCGATCTTGTCACCCAGCTTGATGGCTTCGTCGATGTCGTGGCTGACCATGATCACGGTCTTGTTCAGCGCCCGTTGCATCTCGAAGAACTCGTTCTGGATCATCTCGCGGTTGATCGGGTCGACCGCGCCGAACGGCTCATCCATCAGCAGCAGCGGCGCGTCCGCCGCCAGTGCACGAATCACACCGATGCGCTGTTGCTGGCCGCCCGACAGTTCACGCGGGTAGCGATGCAGGTACTGCTTGGGTTCCAGCTTGATCATGCTCATCAACTCGCGGGCGCGGTCGTGGCATTTCTGCTTGTCCCAGCCCAGCAGCTTGGGCACGACCACGATGTTTTCCTCGATGGTCATGTTCGGGAACAGGCCGATCTGCTGGATCACGTAGCCGATGTTGCGACGCAGGGTCACTTCATCGAGATCGGTGGTGTCTTCGCCGTTGATCAGGATCTTGCCCGAGGTCGGCTTGATCAGGCGGTTGATCATTTTCAGCGTGGTGCTCTTGCCGCAGCCCGAAGGGCCGAGGAACACGCAAATCTCGCCTTCGTTGACGGTCAGGCTTACGTCGTTCACGGCCGAAACAGTTTTGCCGTTGCTTTGAAAAGTCTTGGTCAGGTGTTGAAGTTCGATCATTTGAGCAGTCCTTTTGGAGTCAGCGAGCGTTGCAGCCATTGCAGAAGCAGGTCGGCGAAGATGGCCAGGAGACTGACCAGCACGGCGCCGACGATCAGCATCGACATGTCGCTGCGGCTGATGGAAGCCAGAATAAGTACACCCAGGCCACCGGCGCCGATGGTGGCGGCGATGGTCATGACGCCAATGTTCATCACCACGGCGGTACGCACGCCGGCGAGGATCACCGGCACGGCGATGGGCAGTTCGACCATGCGCAGGCGCTGGCCGAAGGTCATGCCGATGCCTTTGGCGGCTTCGCGGATGCCCGGTTCGACGCCGGTGAGGGCCAGGTAGGTGTTACGCATGATCGGCAGCAGGGAGTAGAGGAACACGGCGGTGATCGCCGGCATCGGCCCCAGGCCCTGGCCGAATTTGGAGTAGAACGGCAGCAGCAGGCCGAACAGGGCGATGGACGGCACGGTCAGCAGCACCGTGGCGCTGGCTTGCAACGGGCCGGCGAGGGTCGGGAAGCGGGTCATCAGCACGCCGAGGGGCACGCCGACGACAATCGCCAGGATCACCGCGATACCGACCAGGGTGATGTGCTGCCAGGTCAGGTGCAGGACCTGGGCCCAATCAAGATGGGAAAAGGCGTTCAGGAATTCCATGTCTTCTCCTTCTTAGTTGATCGGATGTTGGCGCAGGAAATCGGCGGCAACAGCGGATGGGCTTTCATGGTCGACGTCGACCCGCGCGTTCAACTCGCGCATGGTCTTGTCGTCGAACAGCGCGGCCAGAGGCGCAAGGTCTGCGGCCAGCTGCGGGTGCGCGTCGAGGTAAACCTGGCGCACCACGGGGGCGGCGGTGTAGTCCGGGAAATAGTGCTTGTCGTCGGCCAGCAGCTTCAATTTGAACGCGTTGAGGCGACCGTCGGTGGTGTAGACCAGGCCGGCAAACACCTGGCCGTTACGCAGAGCGGTGTAGACCAGGCCCGCGTCCATCTGCCGGGTGTTTTTGCGCGTCAGGTTCATGTCATACAGCTTGACCATGCCGGCCAGGCCGTCGGAGCGGTTGGCGAACTCGGTGTCCAGGGCCACCAGGCGGTGTTCCTTGGTGTCTTCTGCCATGGCGTTGGTGAGGTCGCTGATGCTGTTGATCTCTGGATGCTCCTCGGCCACTTTCTCGGGCAGTGCCAGGGCGTAGGTGTTGCTGAAGCGTGACGGCGACAGCCAGACCAGGCCTTTTTTCGCGTCGAGCTCTTTCACTCGGGCGTAGGACTGTTCGCTGTCGAGCTTCTCATCCACATGGTTGTAGGCCACGAGCGACACGCCGGTGTATTCCCAGATCAGGTCCAGTTGCCCGCTTTCCTGGGCACTGCGCGCCAGGTTGCTGCCCAGGCCGCCGGTCACGCGGGTGTCGTAGCCCTTGGTGCGCAGGTACTGAGAGGTGATTTCGGCCAGCAGGGTCTGTTCGGTGAACACCCGCGCGCCAATGCGGATCACGGGTTTTTCGGCAGCTTGCGCAAAACCTGCAAACAGCAGGACGCAGCTCAGTATCAAGGTGATTTTTTTCATGTGTATTCCTTTGCCAAGCCTTAAGACGGACGCAACCCGCGTTCCAGCCAGAGGCGGCTGGCCATGGTTACCAGGCCGTCGAGCAGCAACGCCAGCAACGCGGTGCACGCGGCGCCGAGCAGCAGTTGCGGCTGGTTGTTCAGGGCGATGCCGGGGAAAATCAGGCTGCCCAGGCTATTGGCACCAATCAGGAACGCCAGCGGCGCGGTACCGACGTTGATCGCCAGGGCCACGCGCACACCGCCGATGATGATCGGCACGGCGTTCGGCAATTCGACGCGAAACAGCACCTGGCGCGGGGTCATGCCGATGCCGGTGGCGGCTTCTTTCAGCGAGCCTTGAACGTTTTTGAGGCCTTCGTAGGTGTTGCGCACGATGGGCAACAAGGAGGCGAGGAACAACGCGAAGATGGCCGGGCCACTGCCGATGCCGAGGACGCCGAGGGCGATGGCCAGTACGGCCAGGGGCGGGACGGTGTTGCCGATGTTGAAGATCTGCATGAAGCGTTCTGCGCGCCCGACCATGTTCGGTCGGCTGAGCAGGATACCGGCGGGGATGCCCACAACGAGGGCGGCCAGCATGGAGACTAGAACCAGGATCAAATGAGCTTGCAGGTAAAACAACAAATCGTCGCGGTACAGTTCGATCGTGTTGATGCCGATCCAGTGGACCAGCAGGGCCAGGAGAGCGACGACAACCACTCCTCCTATCAGCCCTTTGCCATAGCGAATAGCCACAGGCGGACTCCTTTTTTCTTTTGTCGGCGACCACATTCCCGAGCGGCAATGCCATTCCTGGCTGTCGGCGAATAGGGTCGCGAAAAGCAGCTCGCCAATACCGGCAACGCGGTATCAAATCGAGCCATGAGCGCAGCCTCGTCAGGCTAACTTGCTGATTTTTCAGCCCCTGTTACGAGTGCGGTAGCAGGGGAGTGGACGTCTCTACCTTTTAAAAGGTTCCATACTTGGCAGCATTTAGCCACCCCCAATGGGGTGAACGGTGGTCCGGCACCTGCGGTTTGCGCTATACTCGCCGCCCTTTTTTGACTCACCTGCCAGGCGATTTCCCATGACCCACCAGGCCGCCGAAGTCGCGAAACGCCGCACTTTCGCCATTATTTCCCACCCCGATGCCGGTAAAACCACCATCACCGAGAAGCTCCTGCTGATGGGCAAGGCGATCGCAGTGGCCGGCACGGTGAAATCGCGCAAATCCGACCGCCATGCCACCTCTGACTGGATGGAAATGGAAAAACAACGGGGTATTTCCATTACCACGTCGGTCATGCAGTTCCCGTATCGCGACCACATGGTCAACCTGCTCGACACCCCGGGCCACGAAGACTTCTCCGAAGACACCTACCGCACCCTGACCGCGGTGGACTCGGCACTGATGGTCCTCGACGGCGGTAAGGGCGTCGAGCCGCGTACCATCGCGCTGATGGACGTATGCCGGCTGCGTGATACGCCGATTGTCAGCTTCATCAACAAACTCGACCGTGATATCCGCGACCCGATCGAATTGCTGGATGAAATCGAAGCCGTCCTGAAGATCAAGGCTGCGCCGATCACCTGGCCGATCGGTTGCTACCGCGACTTCAAGGGCGTGTACCACCTGGCCGACGACTACATCATTGTCTATACCGCCGGCCATGGTCATGAGCGCACCGATGTGAAAATCATCGAGAAGCTCGACTCCGACGAAGCCCGCGCCCACCTGGGTGACGAGTACGACCGCTTTGTCGACCAGTTGGAACTGGTGCAGGGCGCCTGCCATGAGTTCAACCAGCAGGAGTTCCTCGACGGCCAACTCACCCCGGTATTCTTCGGCACCGCCCTGGGCAACTTCGGCGTCGACCACGTGCTCGACGCCGTCGTGAACTGGGCACCGAAGCCGCTGGCCCGTGTCGCCAACGAGCGCACCGTGGAACCGGTGGAAGAGAAATTCACCGGCTTCGTGTTCAAGATCCAGGCGAACATGGACCCCAAGCACCGCGACCGTATTGCCTTCATGCGCATCTGCTCGGGCAAGTACGAAAAAGGCATGAAGATGCGCCACGTGCGCACCGGCAAGGACGTGCGCATCGGCGACGCCCTGACGTTCTTCTCCTCCGAGCGTGAACAGCTCGAAGAGGCCTACGCCGGCGACATCATCGGCCTGCACAACCACGGCACCATCCAGATCGGCGACACCTTCACCGAAGGTGAAACGCTGGGCTTCACCGGTATCCCGCACTTCGCCCCGGAACTGTTCCGCCGCGTGCGCCTGCGTGACCCGCTGAAATCCAAGCAATTGCGCCAAGGCCTGCAGCAACTGGCGGAAGAGGGCGCTACCCAGGTGTTCTTCCCTGAGCGCAGCAACGACATCATCCTCGGCGCCGTGGGTGTGCTGCAGTTCGATGTGGTCGCCAGCCGCTTGAAAGAGGAATACAAGGTCGAATGCTCCTACGAGCCGATCACCGTGTACTCCGCGCGCTGGATCGAATGCGCCGATAAGAAGAAGCTGGAAGAGTTCTCCAACAAGGCCGTGGAAAACCTCGCGCTCGACGGCGGTGGTCACCTGACCTACCTGGCCCCGACCCGGGTCAACCTGGCGCTGATGGAAGAGCGCTGGCCTGATGTGAAGTTCCGCGCGACCCGCGAGCACCACTAAGGTCTGAGCGCCGCAAAACAAAATGTGGGAGGGGGCTTGCCCCCGATAGCAGTGTGTCAGCCAATATATTCGGGGCAGACAGTACGCTATCGGGAGCAAGCCCCCTCCCACATTTTTTTCTCCTCCAGGCATGGGATTGGCGAGAATCCGGCATCGGGTCTAGCGTTTAACCACCGACTGCAAAGGAGATCACCGTGCGAAATGCTCAACGCGCCATCCCTCTGGTGTTGCTGGCCGTCCTGGGGCTGGCGACCCTTCCGGCACTGGCGGGCGCAGGAGCGCCGCAGTGGAAGGACACGGGGCCGGTCACCAAGAAAAAGCAGAACGAGATCAACTCCGGCAGTTGGCAACCCCAGGCCCAGCCTGCGCCCAAGGAGGATGCAGAAAACCCTTATAACGAAGGGGAAGACAGCGAAACCTATGACGATGGTGACACCTGACGCGCGAGTGGCATAAAACCAGGATCGGAACTAGCTTAATTCACAGCGCCGGTCGAACGCCGGCGCGAGTGATTCACTGACTGGACGGAAATTGACCATGAGTATTTTTCAACGTTTAGTGATGTTGCTAAAAGTGCTGGTGATGTTATCGCTGGGGATCTCCTCTGCATGGGCCAATACCGCAGTGCAGAGCCAGGTCCCAGGGTTTGTGGCGGCGAAAACGGCGCAGGCGGGTGGTTTACAACTGGCCAAGAGCGAGTCGGAGCCCGGTGATGAGGACCAGGGCGGCTCCAAGGATGACGATGACCAACAGGCCCCTCCGGACGATGATGACACTGAGGGTGACAGCGATACCTGAGTCGAGCTGAAAAAAAGCCCCACCTACCGGACTGATGCGCAATCCGACGGGTGGGGCGGTAGAACTCATGTCATGCCCTGGACTGAACCTCCAGGGCATTTTTATTGCTGGGTCAGGCCACAAACTGCTCCGCGTAGTGGCACGCCACCTGGCGGTTATCCAAGGCGCGCAGTTGCGGCTCCTCGCTGCTGCAACGTGCCGTCGCATACGGGCAGCGCTTGTGGAAAGCACAGCCCGGCGGCGGGTTCAGTGGGTTGGGCAACTCGCCAACGATTTTGATCTTCGGTTTGTTCGGATCCGGATGAATGGTCGGGGTGGCCGAGAGAAGTGCCTGGGTGTACGGGTGCAGCGGGCGCGCGTAGATGTCTGCCTTGGGGCCCACTTCCACCGGGCGGCCGAGGTACATCACCATCACGTCATCGGCGACGTGCTGCACCACCGCCAGGTTGTGGGAGATGAACACGTAGGCCGTGTTGAATTCCTGCTGCAGGTCCATGAACAGGTTGAGCACCTGGGCCTGGATCGACACGTCCAGCGCCGAGGTGGGTTCATCCGCCACCAGCACTTTCGGTTGCAGCATCATCGCGCGGGCCAGGGCGATCCGCTGGCGCTGGCCACCGGAGAACATGTGCGGGTAGCGCTGGTAATGCTCAGGGCGCAGGCCCACTTGCTTCATCATCGCCTGCACTTTCTCGCGGCGTTCGGCGGCGGACAGGTTGGTGTTGATCAGCAGCGGCTCGCCCAGTTGATCACCGACCTTCTGGCGTGGGTTCAACGAGGCATACGGGCTCTGGAACACCATCTGCACGTCTTTGCGCAATTGCTTGCGCTGGGCCTTGTCGGCACCGGCGACTTCCTGGCCGGCGATTTTCAGCGAGCCGGACGATGGTTCTTCAATCAGCGTCAGCGCACGGGCCAGGGTGGATTTGCCGCAACCTGACTCGCCTACAACCGCGAGGGTCTTGCCGGCTTCCAGTTCGAAGGACACACCGTTGAGGGCGCGCACGGTGGCGTGGCCCTTGAACAGGCCACGGGACACTTCGTAATGACGGGTCAGGTCGCGGGCAGTAAGAACGACGGCCATTACGCCACCTCCTGGTTCAAGGGGTAGAAGCAGCGCGCAAGGCTGTTGCTTTTCGGATCAAGGCCGGGCCGCTGGGCACGGCAGCTTTCCTGCACATACGGGCAGCGTGGCGACAGCAGGCAACCCTGCGGGCGGTCATAGCGGCCGGGCACGATACCTGGCAGCGTGGCCAGGCGCGTGGCGCCGAGGCTGTGCTCGGGGATCGCCTTGAGCAGCGCTTCGCTGTACGGGTGCGCCGGGATGTCGAACAACTGCGGCACCTGGCCGACTTCCACGGCTTGGCCGGCGTACATCACGCACACGCGCTGGGCGGTTTCAGCCACCACTGCCAGGTCGTGGGTGATCAGCACCAGGCCCATGTTCTGCTCTTTTTGCAGGGCCAGGAGCAGGTCCATGATCTGCGCTTGAATGGTGACGTCCAATGCCGTGGTCGGTTCGTCGGCGATCAGCAGTTTCGGCTCGCCGGCAATCGCCATGGCGATGGCCACACGCTGGCTCATACCGCCGGACAACTGGTGCGGGTAGGCGTCCATACGGCTGGCGGCGCCGGGGATCTCGACTTTTTCCAACAACTCGATGGCGCGCTTGCGGGCTTGCTTGCCGGACATTTTCAGGTGCAGGCGCAGCACTTCTTCGATCTGGAAACCCACGGTGTAGCTGGGGTTCAGCGCGGTCATCGGGTCCTGGAACACCATCGCCAGGTCTTTGCCGACGATCTGGCGGCGCTGGCGGTTGCTCAGCTTGAGCATGTCCTTGCCGTCGAAGCTCAGGGCGTCGGCGGTGACGATGCCAGGGTGCTCGATCAGCCCCATCAGCGCCATCATGGTCACGGATTTACCCGAGCCCGACTCGCCAACAATGGCCAGGACTTCGCCCTTGTCGACGGCAATGTCGAGGCCATCGACCACCGGCACGGCGGTCTTGTCGCCGAAGCGCACGTTGAGATTCTTGATTTCTAACAGTGACATGGGAATCTCCTCAGGCGGCGTTCTTGAGTTTCGGGTCCAGCGCATCGCGCAGGCCGTCACCCATCAAGTTGATTGCCAGCACGCTGAGCAAAATGGTCAGGCCAGGCAGGCTCACCACCCACCAGGCGCGTTCGATGTAGTCACGGGCCGAAGCCAACATGGTGCCCCACTCCGGGGTTGGCGGTTGTACGCCAAGGCCAAGGAAGCCCAGGGCCGCGGCATCGAGGATCGCCGAAGAGAAACTCAGGGTCGCCTGCACGATCAGCGGTGCCATGCAGTTAGGCAGCACGGTGATGAACATCAGGCGGGGCAGGCCGGCGCCGGCGAGGCGGGCGGCAGTCACGTAGTCACGGTTCAGCTCGCCCATCACCGCAGCGCGGGTCAGACGTACGTAGGACGGCAGCGACACGATGGCGATGGCGATCACGGTGTTGATCAGGCCAGGGCCGAGGATCGCGACAATCGCAACCGCCAGCAGCAGCGAGGGCAGGGCCAGCATGATGTCCATCAGGCGCATGATGGTCGGGCCGAGCAGGCGCGGGAAGAAACCGGCGAACAGACCCAGCAGGATGCCCGGGATCAGCGACATCACCACCGACGACAAGCCGATCAGCAAGGACAGGCGTGAGCCCTGGATCAGGCGCGAGAGCAGGTCGCGGCCCAGTTCGTCGGTGCCGAGCAGGAACTGGATCTGCCCGCCTTCCAGCCACGACGGTGGGGTGAGCAGGAAATCGCGGTATTGCTCGCTGGGGTTATGCGGCGCTACCCAGGGGGCGAAGATCGCGCAGAACACGATCAGCAACATGAACAGCAGGCCGGCAACCGCGCCCTTGTTCTTGGAGAAGGCTTGCCAGAATTCTTTGTACGGCGACGGGTACAGCAGGCTTTGATCGACTGCTGACACTTGAGTAGGTGTGGTCATGGTCATGATCTCAGCGCTGGTGACGGATGCGTGGGTTGGCGAAGCCGTAGAGGATGTCCACCACGAAGTTCACCAGGATCACCAGACAGGCGATCAGCAGGATGCCGTTTTGCACCACCGGGTAGTCCCGTGCGCCAATGGCTTCGATCAGCCATTTGCCGATGCCGGGCCACGAGAAGATGGTTTCGGTCAGCACCGCACCGGCCAGCAGGGTGCCGACTTGCAGGCCGACCACGGTGAGTACCGGGATCAGTGCGTTACGCAGGCCGTGCACGAACACCACGCGCGCCGGCGACAGGCCCTTGGCCTTGGCGGTGCGGATGTAGTCTTCACGCAGCACTTCGAGCATGGATGAACGGGTCATCCGCGCGATCACTGCCAACGGAATGGTGCCGAGCACGATGGCCGGCAGGATCAGGTGGTGCAGCGCATCCCAGAACGCGTCCGGCTCGTCGGCCAGCAGGGTGTCGATCAGCATGAAGCCGGTGCGCGGCTCGATGTCGTAGAGCAGGTCGATACGTCCGGACACCGGGGTCCAGCCCAGGCTCACGGAGAAGAACATGATCAGGATCAGGCCCCACCAGAAGATCGGCATCGAATAGCCCGCCAGGGAGATGCCCATCACCCCGTGGTCGAACAGGGATCCTCGCTTGAGTGCCGCGATCACCCCGGCCAACAGGCCCAGGATGCCGGCGAACAACAGGGCGGCCATGGACAGTTCCAGGGTCGCCGGGAAGAGGGCGGTGAACTCGGTCCACACGCTGGTACGGGTACGCAGGGATTCGCCAAGGTCGCCGTGGGCGAGCTTGCCGACGTAGTCCAGGTATTGCGCGTACAGCGGCTTGTTAAGGCCGAGGCGTTCCATTGCCTGTGCGTGCATCTCGGGGTCGACGCGCCGCTCGCCCATCATGACTTCGACAGGGTCGCCAGGGATCATGCGTATCAACGCAAACGTGAGCAACGTGATGCCGAAAAACGTGGGGATCAATAACCCCAGTCGGCGGGCAATAAAACTAAACATCTTGTGGTGTACCTCAATCAGCCGGTTAGGCAGGTTCGGCACCGTCCTGGTGGGCGGTGCCGAGCGTTTCTCTTATTTACTTCACCTGGGTGGTGGCGAAGTTATTGTTCGTCAGAGGGCTTTGGGTATAACCCTCGACGTTCTTGCGCATGGCGGTGAACATTTTCGGGTACGCCATGGGAATCCACGGTTGGTCCTTGTCGAAAACCTCCAGGGCTTGTTGATAGAGTGCGGCCCGCTGCTGGGGTTCAGCGTCGGCGCGGGCCTTATCGATCAAGTCCTGAAACTCTTTGTTACACCAGCGGGCGTAGTTTTCGCCGTTTTTCGCTGCATCGCAACTCAGGTTCGGCGTAAGGAAGTTATCCGGATCGCCGTTGTCACCGGCCCAGCCGGCGGAAACCATGTCGTGCTCGCCGGCTTTGGCGCGCTTGAGCATTTCGCCCCACTCCATGACCTTGATATTGACCTTCAGGCCGATCTGCGCCAGATCCGCCTGCATGCGCTGGGCGCCGAGCATCGGGTTGGGGTTGGTCGGGCCGCCGCCGTTACGGGTGAACAGGGTGAACTCGGTGCCTTCCGGTACACCGGCTTCCTTGAGCAGGGCACGGGCCTTGTCCAGGTCGCGCTCAGGGTTTTTCAGCTTGTCGTTGAAGCCCAGCAGGGTCGGCGGATACGGGCCGGTGGCATCCACGGCGTTGCCTTTGCCATACAGGGATTCGTTGTAGCCTTTCTTGTCGAACGCGATGTTGATCGCGTGACGCACCCGCGCGTCGCTCATGTATTTGTGGGTGGTGTTCAGGGCGGTGTATGCGGTGGTCATCGCCGCCAGTTCGGCGACCTTCAGGTTCGGGTCTTTCTTGATGCTGGGAAGGTCGTCGGGCTTGGGATACAGCGCGATCTGGCATTCGTTGGCCTTGAGCTTCTGCAGGCGCACGTTGTTGTCGACCGCAATGGCCAGGATCAACGGATCGGCCGGAGGCTTGCCACGGAAGTACTCCGGGTTGGCCTTGAAGCGCACCTGAGCGTCCTTCTGGTAGCGCGTGAAAATGAACGGGCCGGTGCCGATCGGCTTGCTGTTGAGCTCTTCGGTCTTGCCGGCGGCAAGTAGCTTGTCGGCGTACTCGGCGGAGTGGATGGCGGTGAACGGCATCGCGACATCGGCCAGGAACGGTGCCTCAGGGCGGGTCAGGGTGAAGACCACGGTATGGTCATCGGTCTTCTCCACGCTCTTGAGCAGTTCCTTGAAGCCCATGCTTTCAAAGTACGGGTAGCCCACGCTGGATTTGTTGTGCCACGGGTGTTTCGGGTCCAGTTGACGCTGGAAGCTCCAGAGCACGTCGTCGGCATTCATGTTGCGCGTGGGTTTGAAGTAGTCGGTGGTGTGGAACTTGACGTCGTCGCGCAGATGAAAGGTATAGGTCAGGCCGTCGTCACTGATTTCCCAGGAAGTGGCGAGCGCTGGCACGATCTCGGTGGTGCCGGGCTTGAAGTCCACCAGGCGGTTGAACATGGTTTCGGCGGCGGCATCGGCTGTGACGGCCGTGGTGTACAGGACCGGGTCAAAACCCTCCGGGCTGGCTTCGGTGCAGACCACCAGGGGTTTGGCCGATACGCCGATAGCCACGCTTAACAGCGCAGCGGCAACGGCAGCTTGTAGCGGGAGCATTTTCATTCAGAGCCCTCTGCAATCGATGGGACCAGACAAGCGTAGACGGCAGGCTCGTCCTGAGCCTGCCGTCTACCTGATGCTAGTTAAAGAATGTTGAACGGGATGGTGGTGACCAGGCGGAACTCTTTGATGTTGCCGTCAGCCTGTTGTGCGCTGGCGCGGTGAGTCACGTAGGTGCCACGGATGGTGGTGGCCTTGAGTGGGCCGCTCTGAATCGCGTAGGACGTGCCAACCCCGTATTCCTGGTGTTTCTCGCCGTCCATCAGGCGCAGGTCGCTACGCGAAGCGCCGGCTTCACCGTAGGCGGTACCGTTGTAGTGAGTACCGTCGATGCCCCAGCCGCGCGCCGAGTAGACGTTGAACTTCAGGCCCGGCACGCCGTATTCAGCCATGTTGATGCCGTAGGCGATCTGGAAGGACTTCTCGTTCGGGCTGTTGAAGTCGGAGGTCAGGGAGTTGGCCAGGTAGATGCCGTTGGTTTCGTGCAGGTAGTCGAAGTACTCGTCACCGTTAACTTCCTGGTACGAGAAGGTCAGGCTGTGGGCCTGGTGGGTCAGCCCCAGGGACAACGAGTAAGTGTCGTTGTCGATGTTGCCCATCTTCTTGCTGCCGGTGTCGGTGGTTTTGTAGTAGTTCAAACCGGTGGTCAGTGCCAGGGTCTGCGCATCACCCAATTCGTGGGTGGCACCGAAGTAGTACTGGTTCCAGAAGTCTTCGACGTTAGCGGCGAACACGCTGGTTTTCAGGCTCTTGAACGGCTGGTAGTTGAAGCCCAGGGTCTTGACCTTGTCGGTTTCCTGGCCATTGCCGTACTCGGAACGGAATTTCGACAGGCTTTGTTCGGTACGCGGCGAAACGCGATCAAAGATGCCGCCCTGGAACGACAAGTTGCTGAACTCTTCGCTGTTGAAGCTCACACCCTCGAAGCTCGAAGGCAGGGCACGGTTGCCGATGGTATCGACGATTCCGCTGCTGAAGTTCTGGCGACCGGCGGTCAAGGTGGTGTTGGACACGCGGAACTTGACGTTCGCCAGGCCCAGTTTGCTCCACTGGCCTACTGCATCGCCGTCGGAGTCAGCCAGGGTACGGTTGGAGCCGCCCTTGATATCACGCTTGCTGCGGTCCAGGACCACGGCGTTGTAAGCCGCGACTTCGGTCGCCACCCCCACGGTGCCTTGGGTGAAGCCCGAGGAGTAATTGAGGATGGTGCCTTGTACCCAGTTTGTGCGGTTTGCGTCGGTGCGCGTCTGATTGTGTTTCTCATAGGAGAAACGCTGGCCACGGAATTTCTTCTCGCTGGAGTACCAGTTACGGGTTGTACCGCCCAGGCTTTGACCGTCAATAAAGCCTTTGGCCTCGCTTTGGGCGCTGGCGCCGGCCAATGTGGTCGGAACGAAGTCCTGGCTGGCGGGTTCAGCATAGGCGGTGGCCGTGATGCTGCTGATGGCCAGGGCCAGAAGCGCTTTGCTGCTCAGTTTCATGGATGAAGCTCCTTTGGTTCTCTTTTTTATGCCGGTCTTTTTAGGTGAACCGGCTATTGGGTGTGTAACTCGATCAAGCTGTTGCAAACGTTTGCCGTAGGAAATTTCCCAATAAAAGGCTGCACGTTTGCGGGAGAGCTAACTTCGCTCCCTGCAATCCGGTTATTTTCTTATGGGGTAATGCTGACGCCCGAGAACACGTTGCGGCCGAAGGGGCTTACTTTGAAGCCTTCGACTTTGGCGCTTAACGGCTGGTTGACCGTCGAGTGGGCGACGGGTGTGATCGGCACCTGCTGCTTGAGCAGTTGCTGTGCCTGTTTGTACAGAACAGTCCTTTGTTCGCGGTCGGTCACGACCTTGGCTTGCTTGATCAGCTTGTCGTACGCCGGGTCACACCACATGGAGTAGTTGTTCCCGCCGATGGCGTCGCAGCTGTAGAGGGTGCCCAGCCAGTTGTCCGGATCACCGTTGTCGCCAGTCCAGCCGATCAGGCTGACATCGTGCTCACCGTTCTTGGTGCGCTTGATGTATTCGCCCCACTCGTAGCTGACGATCTTGACCTTCAGTCCGATCCTGGCCCAGTCGCTTTGCAGCATCTCGGCCATCAGCTTGGCGTTGGGGTTGTACGGCCGTTGCACCGGCATCGCCCACAGGGTGATCTCGGTACCTTCCTTCACGCCGGCGGCCTTGAGCAGTTCCTTGGCTTTTTCCGGGTTGTAGGCGGCGTCCTTGATGCTGTCGTCGTAGGACCATTGGGTCGGCGGCATGGCATTGACTGCCAACTGCCCCGCGCCCTGGTACACGGCGTTGAGGATGCTCTGCTTGTTCACCGCCATGTCCAGCGCCTGGCGCACTTCGAGCTGGTCGAACGGCTTGTGGCGCACGTTGTAGGCGATGTAGCCCAAGTTGAAGCCCGGCTTGGTCAGCAATTGCAGGTTCGGGTCGGCCTTGAGCGCGTCGACGTCGGCCGGGCGCGGGTGCAGGGTGACCTGGCATTCGCCGGCCTTGAGTTTTTGCACGCGCACCGAGGCGTCGGTGTTGATGGCAAAAATCAGCTGGTCCAGCTTGACCTTGCTCGGGTCCCAGTACTGTTTGTTGCCCACATAACGGATCTGCGAGTCTTTCTGATAGCGCTGGAAGACAAAGGGGCCAGTGCCGATCGGCTTCTGGTTGATGTCGCTGGGCTTGCCTTCCTTGAGCAACTGCTCGGCGTATTCGGCCGACAGGATGGCGGCAAAGCTCATGGCGATGTTCTGCACGAACGCAGCGTCGACCGAGTTCAGCGTCATCACCACGGTATGCGGGTCGGTTTTCTCGACCTTGGCGATGTTCTTGTTCAGGCTCATCCCGTTGAAGTACGGAAACTCAGTCGGGTAGGCCTTGCGAAACGGGTGGTCGGGGTCAAGCATGCGGTTGAAGGTGAACAGCACGTCGTCGGCGTTGAAATCCCGCGTCGGCTTGAATTCCTTGTTGCTGTGGAACTTCACGCCTTCACGCAGGTGAAAGGTGTAGGTCAGGCCGTCTTCGGAAATGTCCCACTTGGTCGCCAGTCCAGGTACGACGTTGGTCGCTCCCTTTTCAAACTCAACCAGGCGGTTGTACAGCGGCTCGGCCACATCGTTATCGGTAGCGGTGGTGTACTGCGCGGTGTCGAACCCTGCCGGGCTGCCTTCGGAGCAGAACACCAGGCTCTTCTTGTCGGCCGCCTGGCCCATCGTGGCTACGGCCAGCAGGCTGGTGCCAAAAATTGCGGATAGAACGGTGGTATGGCGCATGACGATCCCGATCCTTGTTTGTAGTTGTCATCAGCAAGCAATCACCCAGGCGTACGGCCAGGGGGACATTACTGATCCCACACACAGCAAGTGCCTTTCCCAGGTTGGAGCCTCTGCTGTCCTACGACGGTATGGGCCGCGGACTGCGCAGTAAATGCGCCAAATTGGACTGACCTTGTAGGCAAAAGAGCTACTTGTCGCAGTTCGCAGCTGTAGGAAGCGGCGATTACGAGCGTGGTCTATTTCCTACGGTCCAGGCGGATGCAATAACGGCGACGTTATTAAACGTCGCCGTCATTGGTCCTTACTTGCCGCTTACGCTCACGCCATAGAAGGAGTTCAGGCCAAACGGGCTGATCTTGAAGTCCTGTACGGTGTTGCGCATGGGTTGATACACCGTCGAGTGCGCGATAGGTGTCATCGGGACTGCATCTTTGAGGATATGTTGCGCCTGCTTATACAGCTCGGTGCGTTTGGCGACGTCCGACGTAGCCTTGGCTTCTTTCACGACGCCGTCGAATTTCTTGTCGCACCACTTGGAGAAGTTGTTACCGGCCAGGGAGTCGCAGCCGAACAGCACGTTCAGCCAGTTGTCCGGGTCACCATTGTCGCCGCTCCAGCCAATGATCATGGCCTGGTTCTCGCCGCCTTTGGAGCGCTTGATGTACTCGCCCCACTCGTAGCTGGTGATCTTGACCTTCAGGCCGATCTTGGACCAGTCGTTTTGCAGCATTTCGGCCATCAGCTTGGCGTTCGGGTTGTACGGGCGCTGAACCGGCATCGCCCACAGAACGATCTCGGTACCTTCCTTGACACCCGCTTCCTTGAGCAGCGCCTTGGCTTTCTCGGGATCGTACTTGGCGTCCTTGATGGTGGTGTCGTAGGACCATTGGGTTGGCGGCATGGCGTTGACCGCCAGTTGGCCTGCGCCCTGGTAGACGGAGTCGATGATCTGCTGCTTGTTCACCGACATGTCCAGCGCCTGGCGCACGCGCAGGTCAGCCAGTGGGTTGGGCTGGTCGCTGCCCTTGACCTTGTCCATGACGTTGTAGGCGACATAGCCCAGGTTGAAACCGGCCTGGTGCGGCAGTTTCAGGTCCTTGTCTTCACCTAGCGCCTTGAGGTCAGCCGGACGTGGGAACAGGGTGATCTGGCACTCGTTTTTCTTCAGCTTCTGGATACGCACCGACGGATCGGTGGTGATGGCGAAGATCAGGTTATCGATCTTCACGTCCTCAGGTTTCCAGTAGTCCTTGTTGCCGGTGTAGCGAATGTTCGAGTCTTTCTGGTAGCTCTTGAATACGAACGGGCCAGTACCGACCGGCTTCTGGTTGATGTCCGCAGGTTTGCCTTCCTTCAACAGTTGGGCTGCGTATTCAGCCGACTGGATGGAAGCGAAGCTCATGGCCAGGTTCTGGATGAACGCGGCGTCCACGGTGCCAAGGGTGAACTTGACGGTGTGGGCATCGACCTTCTCGATGTTCTTGATGTTGGTGTCCATCCCCATGTCCGTGAAGTACGGGAACTCGGTGGGGTAGGCCTTACGGAATGGATCGTCTTTGTTGATCATCCGGTTGAAGGTGAACAGGACGTCGTCAGCCGAGAATTCACGAGTTGGCTTGAAGTATGGGGTGGTATGGAACTTGACGCCTTCGCGCAGGTGGAAGGTGTAGGTCAGGCCATCCGGGGACACGTCCCAGCTGGTGGCCAGGCCAGGAACAACGGCGGTGCCGCCTCGTTCGAACTGGCTCAGACGGTTGAACATGGTTTCGGCCGAAGCATCGAAGTCTGTTCCGGTGGTGTACTGGCCTGGATCGAAACCGGCCGGGCTCCCTTCGGAGCAGAACACCAGGTTAGTCGCCGCTTGGGCGAATGGGGCCGCGGCCATAAGGCCAGCGCTCACTAATAACGGAAGGACTGCGTGTTTAAGCATGTTGGCCTCATGATTTGTTGTCATTTTTGGTGGTGAGGGCGACCTCGTGAGTCGGCCTGCGGATACTTATGCAGGCGCCATACCCATTGCAAGATGCTGAACCGTCGCAAGGCGGAAAGAGTGGTACGAACGTACAGGAATGTCGCAATTATGAAAGTTTTGACATATTTGAACGTATTTATGGGTTTTTTTCGGTGCACAAGATGCACCAGAGAGGGTCAACCGAGGCGTCTAGCGCACTCGGTTGGGGCATTGCTGTTACTTATCTAGACTCACGCCATAGAACGGTGTCAGCCCAAAGGGGCTGATCTTGAAGTCCTTCACTTCCTTGCGCAGGGGTTGGAAAACCGTCGAGTTTGCAATGGGCGTTATAGGTACTTGTTCTTTAAGAATTTTTTGTGCCTGTTGATACCACTTGACGCGCTGCTCGCGGTCACTGCTGACCTTGGCCTGCTGCACCAGTTTGTCGTAGGCCGGGTTACACCATTTGGCGTAGTTGCTGCCCTTGACCGCAGCACAACTGTAGAGCACGCCGAGCCAGTTATCCGGGTCGCCGTTGTCGCCGGTCCAGCCATAAATCATCGCATCGTGCTCGCCATTTTTGGCGCGCTTGATGTATTCGCCCCACTCATAGCTGACGATATTGGCCTTGATGCCGACTTTCTCCCAATCCTGCTGGATCATCTGGGCCGACATGCGCGCGTTCGGGTTGGAAGCGCGCTGGACGGTCATTGCCCACAGGTTGATGGTGGTGCCCGGTGCAACCCCTGCTTCTTTTAGTAGCGCGCGGGCCTTGGTCGGATCGTGCGGGGCATCCTTGATGGTCGGGTCATAAGACCACTGCGCCGGTGGCAGTGCATTCTGCGCCAATTGTCCGGCGCCCTGGTAAACCGCCTTGATGATTGCCGGCTTGTCGATGGCCATGTCCAGTGCCTGGCGGACCTTGAGCTGGTCCAGCGGTGGGTGGGTCACGTTGTAGGCCAGGAAGCCCAGGTTGAAACCGGCTTGCTGCAGCACGCGCAGGTTGGGGTCCTGCTTCATCACCTCGATGTCCGACGGGCGCGGGTAGCCGCTGACCTGGCATTCGCCGGCCTTGAGCTTTTGCAGGCGCGACGCGGCGTCCGGGGTGATGGCGAACACCAGGTTGTCGAGTTTCACATCCTCGGGCTTCCAGTACTGCTTATTCGCCACGTAGCGAATCTGCGAGTCTTTCTGGTAGCGCTTGAACACAAATGGCCCGGTGCCTACCGGCTTCTGGTTGATGTCTTCGGCCTTGCCTTCCTTCATTAGCTGGGCGGCGTACTCGGCCGATTGCACGGAGGCAAAACTCATGGCCAGGTTCTGCACGAACGAGGCATCGACGTTGTTCAGGTTGAAACGCACGGTGTGCTCGTCGAGTTTGTCGACGCTCTTGATCGTGGTGTTCAGGCCCATGTCGGTGAAGTACGGCGATTCGGAAGGGTAGGCCTTGCGGAGCGGGCTCTCGGCATCCAGCAGGCGATTGAAGGTAAACAGCACGTCATCCGCGTTGAAATCGCGGCTGGGTTTGAAGAAGTCAGTGGTGTGGAACTTGACGCCTTCGCGCAGGTGGAAAGTGTAGGCCAGGCCATCCTCGGACACCTCCCAGCGTGTGGCCAGGCCCGGTTCGACTTCGGTGCCGCCACGCTTGAATTGGGTCAAGCGGTTGAACACGGTTTCGGCGGACGCATCGAAATCGGTGCCGCTGGTGTACTGGCTGGGGTCGAAACCGGCGGGGCTGGCTTCGGAGCAGTAGACCAGGGTGCTGGCTGCATGGGCCATCGGCATAAAGGCCAGCAGGCTTGCGGCAAGGAGGAGCGGTTTGAAGGTGGTTCTTTCCATGGAGACCCCTAGAAGTGGCAGGCATATAAACGCTGCCCAAACGAAAACGGCGGTCACCGAGGTTACCGCCGTCCAGGTTTGCCGGGTAGGGGTTACGGCATCTGCACTTCGATCACCCCATCGGCGCTCATGCTGACCTGGCTGGTACCTGCCTCCACTTCCGGCGTCGGTGCTGAATCCATCATGGCCGCCTTCATCATCATTCCGCCACGGGCATAAGGTTGTGGGTAGCCATTGGTGTTGAAGTTCAAGTTGACGATCTTGTAGCCCTTGCCGCCCAGCGCATCGGTGGCCAGTTGCGCGCGTGCTTTAAACGCGGCGACCGCGTCCTTGAGCAGGGCGTCTTCGCTGGTCTTGCGCGTGGTGTCGGCGATGGCGAAGTCCATGTTTTCCATTTTCAGGGTGTTGAGCAGTTCGCCGGTGAGTTTGGACAGCGCCGGGAAGTCCGCGCTTTCCAGGCGCAGTTCGGCGCGCTCGCGCCAGCCGGTGATCTTCTGGTTCTTGTTGTCGTAGATCGGGTAGCTGTTACGGCTGCCCTGGCGCAAAGTCACGCCTTGGACTTCGCGCGCCTGGCCCAGGGCCTTGTTCATGGTGGTGGTGATTTCGGCGGCGAGCTTGGCCGGGTCGGCGTTCTGGGACTCGGTGTAGAGGGTGACGATCATTTTGTCGCGGGCCACTTCCTGGCTGACCTCGGCGCGCAGGGAAATCTGGTTGTAATTCAGTGCATCGGCGGCCAGTGCCGGAAGGCTGGCCAGGGCGCTGGCGCTGAGGGTGAGAACAACTGCACTGCGAGTGAAACGAGACATGGAAGCTCCTTAGGGTGTTCGTATCGGTATGACTGTAGACGGTGGTGTCGGGTTCTTCGGGTTTACATATTCGCTACACATTGTGCGGCCGCCGACGAACGGTCGTTCGCCCGGCCTGCGGCAAAGAGCCACACGCGCCATGCCAGCGTGCCCGCTTCGTTTATACTCCTGCCGATCCGCCTGCAGCGCTCATCGGGAGAGCTCATGCTCGCCGCCGTAAAACTGACTTCCGCCACCCGCCAGAACCTCTGGCGCCTGACGTTCATTCGTACCCTGGTACTGGCCGCGCAGGCTGGTTCGGTCGGGCTCGCCTATTGGTTCGACCTGCTGCCGCTGCCGTGGCTGCAATTGGGCGTGACCTTGGGTTTCTCCATCGTGCTGTGTGTGTTTACCGCCATTCGGTTGCGCACCACCTGGCCGGTGACCGAGCTGGAATACGCCCTGCAATTGGCCTGCGACCTGTTTATCCACAGTGTGTTGCTGTATTTCTCCGGCGGTTCCACCAACCCGTTCGTGTCTTATTACCTGGTGCCATTGACCATCGCTGCGGTGACCTTGCCGTGGCGCTACTCGGTGGTGCTGTCGGGTATCGCCCTGACCCTGTACACCCTGCTGCTGGCACGGTTCTATCCGTTGCAGACATTCCCCATCGCCCGCGAAAACCTGCAGATCTACGGGATGTGGCTGAGCTTTGCCCTGTCTGCCGCCGTGATCACTTTTTTTGCTGCGCGCATGGCCGAAGAGCTGCGCCGCCAGGAAGAACTGCGCGCCATTCGCCGCGAAGAAGGCCTGCGTGACCAGCAACTGCTCGCCGTCGCCACCCAGGCCGCCGGCGCGGCCCATGAATTGGGCACGCCGCTGGCGACCATGAGCGTGCTGCTCAACGAAATGACCCAGGACCATCACGACCCGGCGCTGCAAGAGGATCTCGGCGTGCTGCGCGAACAGGTCAAGCAATGCAAGCAAACCTTGCAGCAACTGGTACGCGCGGCTGAAGCCAATCGCCGCCTGGCGGTCGAGATGCAGGACGTGACCCAGTGGCTCGACGAAGCCCTGAACCGCTGGCACCTGATGCGCCCCGAAGCCAGCTACCGTTTCCATCTGCTGGGGCAGGGGACCGTGCCGCGCCTGGCGCCACCGCCGGACCTGACCCAAGCCTTGCTCAATCTACTGAACAACGCCGCCGACGCCTGCCCCGAAGGCCTGGAAGTCCGGCTGGATTGGGATGTGGATGACTTGACGATCAGCATTCGCGACCACGGCGCAGGCGTGCCGCTGGCCATCGCCGAGCAGATCGGCAAACCTTTCTTTACCACCAAGGGCAAAGGCTTCGGCCTCGGCCTGTTTTTGAGCAAGGCCAGCGTGACCCGCGCGGGCGGCTCAGTGAAGCTCTATAGTCATGAGGAAGGCGGTACGCTCACCGAGCTGCGCCTGCCCCGTGTCGCACGAGGAGATATCGATGAGTGACGAGATCCAAGTCGAAGGCGAAGAACTGCCGCACCTGTTGCTGGTAGATGATGACGCCACGTTTACCCGCGTGATGGCGCGCGCCATGAGCCGTCGCGGCTTTCGCGTGAGCACCGCGGGCTCCGCCGAAGAAGGCCTGGCCATCGCCCAGGCCGACTTGCCGGACTACGCCGCGCTCGACCTGAAAATGGATGGCGACTCCGGCCTGGTGCTGTTGCCCAAGCTGCTGGAACTCGACCCGGAAATGCGCGTGGTGATCCTCACCGGTTACTCCAGCATTGCCACGGCTGTCGAAGCCATCAAGCGCGGTGCCTGCAACTACCTGTGCAAACCGGCGGATGCCGACGATGTGTTGGCTGCGTTGCTGTCCGAGCACGCCGACCTCGACACCCTGGTGCCGGAAAACCCGATGTCGGTGGACCGCCTGCAGTGGGAACACATCCAGCGCGTCCTCACCGAACACGAAGGTAATATCTCCGCCACTGCCCGCGCCCTGGGCATGCACCGGCGCACCCTGCAACGCAAGCTGCAGAAGCGTCCGGTACGACGCTGAACCTAAGCTGAACAGCCTGCTTCAGGCCGCACGGAACCCTGAACCGATCACCTATGATCGGTTCAAACGCCTGCCTTCCTCCCTACGAGCCTGAACGATGAATCAGAACGCTGAGTACTCTGCGGTCAATGACGCTGTGCGTGGGCAATTTTTTCGCCGAACCTGGGGGATGATCACGCCTTATTGGCGAAGTGAAGAGAAGGGCAAGGCCTGGTTGTTGCTCGCCGTGGTGATTGGCCTGTCGCTGTTCAGCGTGGCCATTTCCGTGTGGCTCAACCACTGGTACAAGGACTTCTACAACGCCCTGGAAAACAAGGACACCGCGGCCTTCTGGCAACAGATCGTTTACTTCTGCGGTATCGCCACGGTGGCGATTCTCGGCGCGGTCTACCGTCTCTACCTCACCCAGATGCTGACCATTCGCTGGCGTGCATGGCTCACCGAAAAGTATTTTGCCCGCTGGCTTGGCAACAAGAACTACTACCAGCTCGAGCAGGGCGGCTACACCGATAACCCGGACCAGCGGATTTCCGAAGACCTCAACAGCTTTACCCTGAACACCCTGAGTCTTGGCCTTGGGCTGTTGCGCAATGTGGTCAGCCTGGTGTCGTTCTCCATCATCCTGTGGGGCGTGTCCGGCAGTATTGAAGTGTTCGGTATCACCATCCCCGGCTACATGTTCTGGTGTGCATTGGTCTATGCCGGTGTCGGCAGTTGGCTGACCCATCTGATCGGTCGTCGTTTGATCGGCTTGAGCAACCAGCAGCAACGCTTCGAAGCGGACTTGCGTTTCTCCATGGTACGAGTGCGGGAGAATGCCGAGAGCATCGCCCTGTACAACGGCGAACCCAATGAGAATCAGCGTTTGAGCGCGCGGTTCGGGAAGGTCTGGCATAACTACTGGGACATCATGAAGGTGTCCAAGCGCCTGACGTTCTTCACTGCCGGCTATGAACAGATTGCGATCGTCTTTGCGTTTATCGTGGCTGCCCCGCGCTACTTTTCCGGCAAGATCGAACTGGGCGAGCTGATGCAAATCAACTCGGCGTTCGGCAACGTGCAGGGCAACTTCAGCTGGTTTATCAGCGCGTACGCCGACCTGGCCGGCTGGCGCGCGACCAGCGATCGTCTACTGAGTTTTCAGCAGGCCATGCGTGAAAACGAGCAGCGCCCAGCTGCCATCGACGTCAGCGCTGAAGGCGAGCGTCTTGTGGTGCAAGGCCTGGGTTTGAACCTGGTGGATGGTCGCCACCTGCTGACCGACGCCAACATGATCGTTGAACCGGGCCAGCGCGTCATGCTCAGCGGCCGTTCCGGCAGCGGCAAAAGTACCTTGCTGCGCGCCATGGGGCATCTGTGGCCGGCTGGTCACGGCAGCATCCGCCTGCCGGCCAGGCGTTACCTGTTCCTGCCGCAGAAGCCTTACCTGCCGATCGGCACACTCAAGGCGGTGTTGAGTTACCCACAGGACGACAGCGTCTATTCGGCAGAACGTTATGCACAGGTCCTGGAAACCTGTCGCCTGCCGCACCTGGTGGAGCGCCTGGACGAAGCCAACCATTGGCAACGCATGCTCTCGCCCGGCGAGCAACAGCGCCTGGCCTTTGCCCGTGCCTTGTTGTTCGCGCCGCAATGGCTGTACATGGACGAGGCGACGTCGGCGATGGATGAAGAAGATGAGGCGACGTTGTATCAGGCGTTGATTGATGAATTGCCGGGGTTGAGCATTGTCAGCGTCGGCCATCGCAGCAGCCTCAAGCGCTTCCATGGGCGGCATGTGCGGATCGAGGGTGGGTGGCTTCAAGAGCAACCTGTGGCCTGAGGCCCCTTGTTCTGGAGAATGGTGCCCAACAAAAAGCCCGGTTGATCAGCGATCAACCGGGCTTTTCTATTGCTTGAAAATAACTTACTTCTTCAAGCCGTAATGCTCATCCAGCATGCCTGGGGCGTTTGGCGTTTTTGGCGCGTAGTCCCGTGGCGGCTCCTGGTTTTCCCGGGGGGGAGTCAGGCGTTCCCGTGGAGTTTGCGGTGCATCGGAATGCAGCGCGGCCAGCAGGCGCTGGCGGGTGATGTCGTCGAGGGCCAGGCGGTTTGCGCCATCGGCGAGGTGATCCTGTACTTCCTGGTAGCTCTGGGTGAGTTTCTTGACCAGGGTCGCGGTGCTGTTGAAGTGGGTAACAACCTCGTTCTGATAACTGTCAAAACGTTCCTGAATGTCATCCAACTGACGCTGCGTGCGGTTAGGCGCGGCATTCGGCAGCAGGCGGGCAACCAGGAATCCAATGGCGACACCGGCAACCAAGGCGAGAGTCGGCAACAACCAAACTAAGAGCGAGTGTTCCACGAGTCCTTCCTCTATAAACGGCTTTGCTTTACGTTAACGGCTCAAACCTGCGCTGTATACCGCGATTAAGCTCGCAATGATGCCATGCACAGACTTTTAGCTAGACGAGTCGACCCTTTGAGAGGTCACGGAGTTCATTCCTTGCTCATGCGTGAAACCCCCGTTTTGATCGATGGCCCGGTAGGCCAATTGGAAGCCCTGTACCTGGATCACCCCGAGCCACGTGGCCTGGCGCTGATCTGCCACCCTAATCCGGTGCAGGGCGGGACCATGCTCAATAAAGTCGTTTCGACCCTGCAACGCACAGCTCGTGATGCCGGGTTGATTACTTTGCGTTTCAATTACCGTGGCGTCGGCGCGAGTGCCGGCACCCACGACATGCGCACCGGTGAAGTGGACGATGCCGAAGCAGCTGCCACCTGGCTGCGTGAAAAACACCCCGACCTGCCGATCACCCTGCTCGGTTTTTCCTTTGGCGGCTACGTGGCGGCCAGCCTCGGCGGCCGCCTGGAAGCCAAAGGCGAAAAGCTCGCGCACCTGTTTATGGTCGCCGCGGCGGTGATGCGCCTGCGCGATACCGATGTGCTGCCCCACAGCTGCCCGTTGACCCTGATCCAGCCGGAAACCGACGAAGTGGTCGACCCGCAAACCGTCTACGACTGGTCCGCCGCCTTGAAACGCCCCCATGAGCTGCTGAAAGTGGCAGAATGCGGGCACTTTTTTCATGGCAAGCTCACCGATCTCAAGGATCTGGTGCTGCCGCGCCTCTCGAATTGATAGCAGTCTGATAAGCGATTACCCATGACGACTCGTACCCGTATCCTCACCGGCATCACCACCACCGGCACGCCGCACCTGGGCAACTACGCCGGTGCGATCCGCCCGGCGATCCTGGCCAGCCAGGATGCCAATGCCGACTCCTTCTACTTCCTGGCCGACTACCACGCCCTGATCAAATGCGATGACCCGCAGCGCATCCAGCGTTCGCGTATGGAAATCGCGGCGACCTGGCTGGCCGGTGGCCTGGATGTGAACCGGGTGACCTTCTATCGTCAGTCCGACATCCCGGAAATCCCCGAGCTGACCTGGCTGCTGACCTGCGTCGCCGCCAAGGGCCTGCTCAACCGCGCCCATGCCTACAAGGCCTCGGTGGACAAGAACGTGGAGACCGGCGAAGACCCGGATGCGGGCATCACCATGGGCCTGTACAGCTACCCGGTGCTGATGGCGGCGGACATCCTGATGTTCAACGCGCACAAGGTGCCGGTGGGCCGCGACCAGATCCAGCACGTGGAAATGGCCCGCGACATCGGCCAGCGCTTCAACCACCTGTTCGGCAACGGTAAAGAATTCTTCACCATGCCCGAGGCGTTAATCGAAGAAAGCGTTGCCACCTTGCCGGGCCTGGATGGCCGCAAGATGTCCAAGAGCTACGACAACACCATCCCGTTGTTCACCAGCGCCAAGGACATGAAAGACGCCATCTCGCGGATCGTCACCGACTCCCGCGCGCCCGGCGAACCCAAGGATCCGGACAACTCGCACCTGTTCACCCTCTACCAGGCGTTTGCCAGCAAGGCCCAGGAAGAAGCGTTCCGCGTCGACCTGCTGCAAGGCCTGGGCTGGGGCGAGGCGAAGAACCGTCTGTTCCAGCTGCTTGATGGTCAGCTCGGCGAAGCGCGCGAGCGTTACCACCAGTTGATGTCACGCCCGTCGGACATGGAGGACCTGTTGCAGGTCGGCGCCAGGAAAGCCCGTGCCGTGGCCGCGCCATTCCTGGCCGAGTTGCGTGAAGCGGTGGGCCTGCGTTCGTTCGTCAACCAGGCTGCGGCGCCGGTCGCGACCAAGAAGAAAGCCGCGAAAGCCGCGCGTTTCGTGAGCTTCCGTGAAGACGACGGCAGCTTCCGCTTCCGCCTGTTGGCCGCCGATGGCGAGCAGCTGCTGCTGTCGCGCAATTTTGCCGATGGCAAGGCGGCCGGCGCGGTGACCAAGCAACTGCAAAGTGGCGCTGCGCTGGACGTACGCAGCGAAGCCCTTAGCTTCAGCGTATGGCTGGACGGCGCCGCAGTGGCCGACAGCGCCGAGTTCGCCGATGCCGCATCCCGTGATGCCGCCATCGAAGCCTTGCGCATCGCGTTGACCCCAATCGAGGATTAACCCGACCAAGGGTTGATTGCCATTATCCAGGGCCGTCGTTACAGTGACGGCCCGTTTTTGTTGCCTTGCTAACGAAATTATGACGCCCCTAGAACGATACCAAGCTGATCTGAAACGCCCTGAATTCTTCCATGACGCGGCCCAGGAAACGGCGGTGCGTCATTTGCAGCGCCTGTACGACGACCTGGTTGCGGCCTCGCAAAGCAAGCCGGGGATGCTCAGCAAGCTGTTCGGCAAGAAAGACCACGTGCCGGTCAAGGGCCTGTATTTCTGGGGCGGCGTGGGCCGGGGCAAGACCTACCTGGTCGATACGTTCTTTGAGGCACTGCCGTTCAAGGAAAAGGTACGGACACACTTCCACCGCTTCATGAAGCGCGTGCACGAAGAGATGAAGACCCTGCCGGGTGAGAAAAACCCGCTGACCATCATCGCCAAGCGTTTTTCCGATGAAGCGCGGGTCATCTGCTTCGATGAATTCTTCGTCTCCGATATCACCGATGCCATGATCCTCGGCACCCTGATGGAAGAGTTGTTCAAGAACGGCGTGACCCTGGTCGCCACCTCGAACATCGTGCCCGACGGCTTGTACAAGGACGGCCTGCAGCGCGCGCGCTTCCTGCCGGCCATCGCGCTGATCAAGCAGAACACCGAGATCGTCAACGTCGACAGCGGCGTCGACTACCGCCTGCGTCACCTCGAGCAAGCGGAGTTGTTCCACTTCCCGCTGAACGAAGCGGCGCACGAAAGCCTGCGCAAAAGCTTCCGCGCCCTTACGCCGGAATGCACCCAGGCGGTGGAAAACGACAAGCTGATGATCGAGAACCGCGAAATCATCGCCCTGCGTACCTGCGATGACGTGGCCTGGTTCGAATTCCGCCAACTGTGCGACGGCCCGCGCAGCCAGAACGACTACATCGAACTGGGCAAGATCTTCCACGCGGTGATCCTCAGCGGCGTGGAGCAGATGAGCGTCACCACCGACGACATCGCCCGGCGGTTTATCAACATGGTCGACGAGTTCTACGACCGTAACGTCAAGTTGATCATCTCGGCCGAAGTCGAACTCAAGGATCTGTATACCGGCGGGCGCCTGAACTTCGAATTCCAGCGCACCCTGAGCCGCCTACTCGAAATGCAGTCCCACGAGTTCCTGTCGCGCGGACACAAACCCTAAGACCGATGTAGGTCAAGTGTGGGAGGGGGCTTGCCCCCGACAGCGGTCTTTCAGTAACAGATGCACTGACTGATCCACCGCTATCGGGAGCAAGCCCCCTCCCACATTTGCTTACGCAGCCTGTTGGAACTGCTGGCGGTACTGGTTCGGTGACAGCTCCGTGTGCTGCCTGAACAACCGCGCAAAGAAACTCGCATCGTCGTAACCCACCTCATAACTGATGGTCTTGATGCTCTTGCGGCTGCCCGAGAGCAGGCCCTTGGCCGTCTCGATACGCAGCCGTTGCAGGTAGTGCAGCGGCTTGTCGCCGGTGGCGGTCTGGAAGCGGCGCATGAAGTTGCGGATGCTCATGCCGTGTTCCCGGGCGACGTCTTCGAAGCGGAATTTGTCGGCGAAGTGCTCCTCGAGCCAATGCTGGATCTGCAGGATGATCACGTCCTGGTGCAGCTTCTGGCCGCCAAAACCGATACGCCCGGGTGAATAGCTGCGCTGCACTTCGTAGAGGATGTCGCGGGCCACGGCCTGGGCGATGTTGGCGCCGCAGAAACGTTCGATCAGGTAGATATACAGGTCGCACGCCGAGGTGGTGCCGCCGGCGCAATACAGGTTGTCGGCGTCGGTGAGGTGCTTGTCCTGGTTGAGCTGGACCTTGGGGAAGCGTTCGCTGAAGGCGTTGAAGAAACGCCAGTAGGTGGTCGCCTCCTTGCCGTCGAGCAGGCCGGCTTCGGCCAGCCAGAACACCCCGGTGGCTTCGCCGCAGAGTACCGCGCCCCGTGCATGCTGTTCGCGCAGCCATGGCAGCACTTGCGGGTAGCGCGCGCACAGGGCATCGAAGTCATCCCAGAAGGCAGGAAGCACAATGATGTCGGCGTCTTCCAGGCCGCCGTCCACCGGCATGATCACATCACTGAAGCTGCGCACCGATTTTCCGTCGGGGCTCACCAGGCGCGTTTCGAACGCTGGGGTCAGGCCCAGGCCTTGCTGTTTGCCATAACGCAGGCTGGCGAGATGGAAGAAATCCTTGGCTTGCATCAGGGTTGAAGCGAATACCCGATCAATGGCCAAAATGCTGACGCGCCGCAACGGCGTGGAGATTTGGTTAGACATAATTTCATTTATTCTTATAGGGGAAAGTGGTCACCAGACGGCTGGATCGTCTTATTTTTTGTCGCATGTGTCCAGTGTCCTGTGACGCCATCGGGGCATAGGCTCTGTGGGCTCGTCCTTGTCCGACAATCCACGCAGGTGACCCATGATTCCGAGAACCTTGTTCAGCCCGGAGCACGAACTCTTCCGCCAGAGCGTGCGCACCTTTCTTGAAAAAGACGCTGCATCGTTTCACGGGCAATGGGAGAAGCAGGGCTATATCGACCGTAACCTGTGGAGCAAGGCGGGGGAGGCGGGGATGTTGTGTTCCCATCTGCCGGAGGAGTACGGCGGGCTGGGCGCGGACTTTCTCTACAGCGCGGTAGTGATCGAAGAGATCAGCCGCCTGGGCCTGACCGGCATTGGCTTTTCCCTGCATTCGGACATTGTCGCGCCCTACATCCTGCATTACGGCAGTGAAGCGCTGAAGCACAAGTACCTGCCCAAGTTGATCTCCGGTGAGATGGTCACGGCCATCGCCATGACCGAGCCGGGTGCCGGGTCCGACTTGCAAGGGGTCAAGACCACCGCCGTGCTGGACGGTGATGAGTACGTGATCAATGGTTCCAAGACCTTTATCACCAACGGGTACCTGGCTGAGCTGGTGATCGTGGTCGCCAAGACCGATCCCAAGGCCGGTGCCAAGGGCACCAGCCTGTTTCTGGTGGAGGCCGATACGCCCGGCTTCGCCAAGGGCAAGCGCCTGGAGAAGGTCGGCATGAAGGCCCAGGACACCTCGGAGCTGTTCTTCCAGGACGTGCGGGTGCCCAAGGAAAACCTGCTGGGCCAGGCGGGTATGGGCTTCGCCTACTTGATGCAGGAGTTGCCCCAGGAGCGGCTGACGGTGGCAATTGGCGCGCTGTCATCTGCCGAGGCGGCGTTGCAGTGGACCTTGGAATACACCCGTGAGCGCAAGGCGTTCGGCAAGGCGATTGCCGACTTCCAGAACACCCGTTTCAAGCTGGCGGAGATGGCCACGGAGATTCAGATCGGCCGCGTATTCGTCGACAAATGCATGGCGCTGCACCTGGAAGGCAAGCTGGATGTGCCCACTGCCGCGATGGCCAAGTACTGGGCCACGGACCTGCAATGCAAGGTGCTGGATGAGTGCGTGCAGTTGCACGGCGGCTACGGCTTCATGTGGGAATACCCGATTGCGCGGGCGTGGGCGGATGCGCGGGTGCAGCGGATTTATGCGGGGACCAACGAGATCATGAAGGAGATCATTGCGCGGGCGCTTTGATTTTTGCGGGTCTTGAATGCGTCATCGGGGGCAAGCCCCCGATAGCGGTCTACAGATCAATCAAGGCGCAGGATTCGGATGATCCTTCTGAATCGCCTCAATCCCTTCCAACACCTCTTTCGACAGTTTCAGATCAGCACTGGCGATGTTGCTGTCCAGTTGCTCCAGCGACGTTGCGCCAATAATGTTGCTGGTCACGAACGGCTGTTGGGTCACAAACGCCAACGCCATCTGCGCCGGATCCAGGCCATGCTCCCGCGCCAGTGCCACGTAACGGCTGCAGGCCGCCTCCGACTGCGGGTTGAAGTAGCGGCTGAAGCGGCTGTACTCCGTCAGGCGCGCCTTGGCCGGGCGTGCGCCACCTTCGTACTTGCCACTGAGCATGCCGAACGCCAGGGGCGAGTAAGCCAGCAGGCCGCATTGCTCACGGATGGCCACCTCGGCCAGGCCCACTTCAAAGCTGCGGTTGAGCAGGTTGTAGGGGTTCTGGATCGATACCGCGCGGGGCCAGCCACGGGCTTCGGCCAGGGCCAGGAATTTCATGGTGCCCCACGGGGTTTCATTGGACAGGCCGATATGGCGGATCTTGCCGGCCTTGACCTGCTCGTCCAGGGCTTCGAGGGTTTCCTCCAGTGGGGTGAGGTCGTCTTCGTCCTTGTGCTTGTAGCTCAGTTGGCCGAAGAAGTTGGTGCTGCGCTCCGGCCAGTGCAACTGGTAGAGGTCGATCCAGTCGGTTTGCAGGCGCTTGAGGCTGGCGTCCAGTGCCTCGACGATGTGCTTGCGGTTGTGGCGCAGGTGGCCGTCGCGGATGTAGTCGATGGTGTTGCCGGGGCCGGCGATCTTGCTGGCAAGGATCCAGTCGCCGCGGTCACCGCGGCTTTTGAAGTAATTACCGATGTAACGCTCGGTGGTGGCATAGGTGTCGGCCTTGGGCGGCACCGGGTACATTTCTGCGGTGTCGAGGAAGTTGATCCCCGCCGCCTTGGCCCTTTCGATCTGCGCGAAGGCCTCTGCCTCGCTGTTTTGCTCGCCCCAGGTCATGGTGCCCAGGGCTATCGCGCTCACGTTCAGATCCGTACGGCCCAGCTGTCGATAATCCATCGGGTACTCCTTCAGGGAAAACAATCATAAAAGCAGGTTGAATTTTTTTTCGCAATCTGCATAATTGCCCACCTCTTTCTGCAGTGGAAGTGATGCGCCGCCTGCCGAAGAATCTTGCCGTTGAACGGACGCGCCGACCCGAGCCCCCGATAGCGTCTGTATCCGGCTGCCTTTGACTTGTCAAAGTAAGCACTATTCAGTAAGATCCGCCGTCTAATTTACAGGGCGGCCCCTGAGGCTATTAAAGAATGACAACTTTTACTGCAAAACCGGAAACAGTTCAGCGCGACTGGTTTGTCGTCGACGCCGCTGGTCAGACCCTGGGTCGTCTGGCCACTGAAGTCGCCAGCCGTCTGCGTGGCAAGCACAAGCCTGAGTACACCCCTCACGTTGACACCGGTGACTACATCGTGATCATCAACGCTGAGCAGGTACGTGTTACCGGCAACAAAGCGCAAGACAAAATGTACTACCGTCACTCCGGTTTCCCAGGCGGTATCAAGTCTTCCAACTTTGAAGGCCTGATCTCCAAGAAGCCTGAAGCCCCGATCGAAATCGCGGTCAAAGGCATGCTGCCGAAGGGCCCACTGGGTCGCGATATGTTTCGCAAGCTGAAAGTCTATGCGGGCGCTGTACACCCTCATGCTGCTCAGCAGCCCCAAGAACTGAAGTTTTAACGGAATAGTTCATTATGTCGGCGACTCAAAATTACGGCACTGGCCGTCGCAAAACCGCAACCGCACGCGTTTTCCTGCGTCCGGGCACTGGTAACATCTCGATCAACAACCGCACTCTGGATAACTTCTTCGGTCGCGAAACTGCCCGCATGGTAGTTCGTCAGCCGCTGGAATTGACCGAGACTGTTGAAAAGTTCGACATCTACGTCACCGTTATCGGTGGCGGTGTAAGTGGTCAAGCTGGCGCAATCCGCCACGGTATCACTCGCGCTCTGATGCAGTACGACGAAACCCTGCGTGGCGCTCTGCGCAAAGCTGGCTTCGTGACTCGCGATGCCCGTGAAGTTGAACGTAAGAAAGTCGGTCTGCGTAAAGCGCGTAAGCGTCCGCAGTACTCGAAGCGTTAATTCGCTTTACGTTCCACAAAAACGCCCAGCCTCCTTACGGAGCTGGGCGTTTTTTATTGCCTGCGATTTATGCACATTTTTCACCGTGACAACTTGCCACATCCGTAGACCCCCTATACTACAAGGCCTGGAGGCGGAGCCCCGGGCAATTCCCTTGTCAGACGTGGGGCTTTTCATTACCATTCGGCAAAATTTTTATAAGTTCAGATTTAATACTTAGTAGACGCCTGATTTAACAGGCCAAAAAGCTGATGGGAGAGGACTGAATGAGCAATGACGGCGTGAATGCAGGCCGGCGTCGCTTCTTGGTAGCAGCCACATCCGTGGTGGGTGCTGCAGGAGCGGTGGGGGCTGCGGTCCCGTTCGTGGGGTCATGGTTTCCCAGTGCCAAGGCGAAAGCCGCAGGTGCACCGGTGAAGGTGAATATCAGCAAGATCGAACCAGGCCAGCAGATGATTGCTGAGTGGCGCGGCCAGCCGGTATTCATTGTTCGTCGTACGGAGGAAATCCTGGGAAATCTGAAAAAGATCGAAGGCCAGCTGTCTGACCCCAAATCTGAGAAATCCGACCAACCCGCCTACGCCAAAAACGAAGCACGTTCGATCAAGCCAGAGATTCTGCTGCTGGTCGGCCTGTGTACCCACTTGGGATGCTCGCCCACCTTCCGCCCGGAAGTTGCTCCAGTCGATCTGGGTAAAGACTGGGTCGGTGGTTATTTCTGCCCCTGCCACGGCTCCCACTACGATCTGGCGGGACGCGTCTATAAGTCCCAGCCTGCTCCCTTGAACCTGCCCGTGCCTCCGCATACCTACGAAACTGACGACCTCATTGTCATTGGCCTCGATAAGGAGAACGCGTGATGAGCAAGTTCATGGATTGGGTCGATGCACGCTTCCCCGCCACTAAAATGTGGGAAGACCATCTCAGCAAGTATTACGCCCCGAAGAACTTCAACTTCTTCTACTTCTTTGGCTCCCTGGCACTGCTGGTGCTGGTCAACCAGATCGTCACCGGTGTCTGGCTGACGATGAGCTACACCCCGTCGGCGGAAGAGGCGTTTGCCTCCGTCGAATACATCATGCGTGACGTCGAGTACGGCTCGATCCTGCGCCTGCTGCACTCCACCGGCGCTTCAGCGTTCTTTATCGTGGTCTACCTGCACATGTTCCGTGGTTTGCTCTACGGTTCGTACCAGAAGCCACGGGAGCTGGTGTGGGTGTTCGGCATGCTGATCTACCTGGCGCTGATGGCGGAAGCCTTCATGGGCTACCTGCTGCCATGGGGCCAGATGTCGTACTGGGGCGCCCAGGTGATCATCTCGCTGTTCGGTGCGATCCCGGTCATCGGCAACGACCTGACCCAGTGGATCCGCGGTGACTACCTGATCTCCGGCATCACCCTGAACCGCTTCTTCGCCCTGCACGTCGTGGCGCTGCCCATTGTGATCCTGGGCCTGGTGGTGCTGCACATCCTGGCGCTGCACGAAGTGGGTTCCAACAACCCGGACGGCGTGGACATCAAGAAGCATAAGGACGAGAACGGCATCCCGCTGGATGGCATCCCGTTCCACCCGTACTACACCGTGAAAGACATTGTCGGCGTGGTCGTGTTCCTCTTCGTGTTCTGCTCGATCGTGTTCTTTTTCCCGGAGATGGGTGGTTATTTCCTCGAGAAGCCTAACTTCGAACAGGCGAACGCCTTCAAGACACCTGAGCACATTGCCCCGGTCTGGTACTTCACGCCGTTCTACGCGATCTTGCGGGCGATCCCCGACAAACTCATGGGCGTCATCGCCATGGGCGCGGCCATTGCGGTGCTGTTCGTGTTGCCGTGGCTCGACCGAAGCCCGGTCAAGTCCATGCGCTACAAAGGCTGGCTGAGCAAAATCTGGCTGTGGGTGTTCTGCATTGCATTCGTGATTCTGGGCGTGTTGGGCGTATTGGCGCCGACCCCGGAGCGTACGCTGCTGTCGCAGGTCTGCACCTTCCTGTACTTCGCCTACTTCATTCTGATGCCGTTCTACACCCGGCTCGAGAAGACCAAACCGGTTCCGGAAAGGGTGACTGGCTGATGAAAAAATTATTCGTTGCATTGATGCTTGCGGCGCTGCCGCTACTGTCCTTCGCTGCCGAGCACGGCGGCCCGGAACTGGAAAAAGTCGATATCGACGTGTCTGACAAGGCGGCTATGCAAGACGGCGCGCGTACGTTCGCCAACTACTGCATGGGCTGCCACAGTGCCAAGTTCCAGCGTTATGAGCGGGTGGCCGATGACCTCGGTATCCCCCATGAAATGATGCTGGAGAAGCTGGTGTTCACCGGTGCCAAGATCGGCGACCACATGAATATCGGCATGAAGCCTGCCGACGCCAAGACCTGGTTCGGCGCAGCACCGCCTGACTTGACGCTGGTGGCACGTGTACGCGGCACCGACTGGCTCTACGGCTACCTGAAATCCTTCTACGAGGACCCGGCGCGCCCTTATGGCGTGAACAACCGTGTGTTCCCGAACGTCGGCATGCCTAACGTTCTGGTCGGCCTGCAAGGCAAGCAAGTGGTAGGATGCAAGCAGGTTCAGGTCGTCGAAGACGGCAAGAAGCAATATGATCCGTTGACCGGTACGCCTTTGACTCATGAAGCGTGCGATCAACTGAAGATAGAAACCCCTGGTTCGTTGACTGACGAGCAGTTTGACGAGAAGGTCAAGAATCTGGTGACCTTCCTGGCCTATTCGGCCAACCCGGTCAAACTGCAACACCAGCGCATCGGGACGTATGTCTTGCTGTACCTGGCTTTCTTCTTCGTATTCGCTTATCTGCTTAAGCGCGAATACTGGAAGGATGTGCATTGATCCAACCGTAAGCAATTGCTGTTAATCTTGCGCGCCCAGCGGCATCTCTAACCCGCAGCGATCTGGACTTTCCAGAGGCTGCAGAGATGCTTTCTGGGCGCGCTCGTTTTTGAGCTTTCCATAATTTCAACAAGCGAGGAGGACCGCCATGGGCGTGACCAATCGGTTGGCCTGTTACTCCGACCCCGCCGACCACTATTCCCACCGAGTACGCATCGTACTCGCAGAGAAGGGTGTCAGCGCCGAGATCATCAGTGTGGAGGCGGGTCGTCATCCGCCGAAACTGATCGAAGTGAACCCTTACGGCAGCTTGCCCACCCTGGTCGATCGTGACCTGGCGTTGTGGGAGTCAACCGTGGTGATGGAATATCTGGATGAGCGTTACCCGCATCCGCCTTTGTTGCCGGTATATCCGGTGGCCCGTGCCAACAGCCGCCTGCTGATCCATCGGATCCAGCGAGATTGGTGCGGGCTGGTGGATTTGATCCTGGATACCCGCAGCAAAGAAGCCGCTCGGGTGCAGGCGCGCAAGGAATTGCGCGAGAGCCTGACCGGTGTTTCGCCGTTGTTCGCCGATAAACCTTTTTTCCTCAGTGAGGAACAAAGCTTGGTGGATTGCTGCCTATTACCCATACTCTGGCGCTTGCCGATTCTGGGCATTGAACTGCCACGGCCGGCCAAGCCGTTGCTTGATTACATGGAGCGCCAGTTTGCGCGTGAGGCTTTCCAGGCAAGTCTGTCTGGTGTCGAACGCGATATGCGCTAAGGCTTAAGGAGCCGTTGATGAACTCCAGTCGACCTTACCTGGTCCGCGCGCTCTATGAGTGGATTGTGGATAACGATTGCACCCCGCACATGCTGGTCAATTCCGAATTTCCTGCGGTTCAGGTACCGCAGGGGTTTGCCAGTGACGGGCAGATTGTGTTGAACGTATCACCCAGCGCCGTGCGCCACCTGCACATGGACAATGAAGCGGTCAGCTTCGAAGGACGTTTCGGCGGTGTGCCGCATACGCTGTTCGTGCCGATTGGCGCTATCCTCGGCATCTATGCCCGGGAGAACGGCCAAGGCATGGTGTTCGATCTGGAGTCGCCTTTCGAGGACGACGAAGCGATTGAAAGCGAAGACGGCGATGATGTGCCGCCACCGGATACCGAGCCACCGCGTCCAAGCGGTCGGCCGAGCCTGAAAGTGGTGAAGTAAAGTGCGTAAGTCTTCGGGCCTGCGTTAAAAAATGCCTCGGCTCTGCCGGGGCATTTTTTTGTCAAAAACTCCCCGCTGTTTCGCTGGCGGCCCCCGTGGTGAACTGATTGTCGACGCCGCCTTGCCAGTAGACCTCGTTGACATTGCTCAGGCTGCGGATCAGGCATTTCCATTTGATCTGTTGCTGCGTCGGCCACACGACAGTGCCGCTCCAGCGATTGGATGCGCCGGATTGCAGTGCGATAGCGTGGGCCGGGTCCCAGGCGCCGAGTTCGATAGGCGACCCCACTGCGTAGACTGCCTGGCCGAGCTCCGGCCTGGCGTTGTCGCAGTGCAAGGTGGTCGTGGTGTCGGAAGGTGCCGGGGCGGCCTGCCACGAGCGGATGCGCTGCCCGTCCGCAAACAGGGCCGGGCTGAAGCCGTCAGGCACCTTGGAAAGGTCGGAATCCAAGGCGATCAGCAGGCGCTTGCGGCTGCCTTGGAGGGTGGCCACCAATCCGGAATAGTGGGTCTGGAAACTGATGGGTGAATCGGCCCTGATGCCGGCGTCCTTGCGCAGGCTGATCAGCTCGCGGATCAGGTCGCCCCGGCCCCAGTCGTACATGTCGGGCCAATACACAGTCGGCGTACCCGGGCTCAGGAGGATATAGGCATAGGCGATATTGCGTTGCGGGTCGGCAAGGGGCCAATGGTGCTGGCCGCCGTATTGCCCTGGCGAATAACCGGTGTCGTGGTTGTCGACAAAGGTCACCGCGACCTGCCGCCATGTCGGTTCGGGATTGCCATTCAAGCCATGACGCCACTCGGCCAAGCTGCCATTTTGCATGCGCTCCTTGAGGGCGAAATCGAACACGCTGCAGTGGGACCGATCCGACCAGTCTTTCAACGCATCCTGCCAACTGGCCTGGCTACGCCAGTCGTTCGCCGGATATTCGCCGGGGGCTTTCCACAGCTCGCCGACGCAGAACGCTTGGTCACCAAAGTTTTTCATCCACACATCGACCCGCCCCGGCGCGTAGCCGCGCACAAAATCGAAGCGCAAGCCTTTGGCGCTGTAGTTGTCCCGCAGGTTCCTGAATTCCTGCATGAAGCGCTGCGAGACTTCCGAGTTGCTTGTGTTGAGGTCGGCCGAGCCGCTCATGAACGCGTCGCCCTCATCACAGACCACGGGTGCTGTGCAGTCATCGCGCCACAGCTTGAGCCCCCTGGGAAAGCGTATCTGTTTACTTGGCAGCTTGTCGTTCATATGGTTAGGCACCACGTCGTATATCGCTTGCACGCCGGCACCTGCCAGGGCGGCGACCGCCTGTTTGAGCTGGCTGTCACTGCCGTATTGGCTGTTCTTGTCGAAGTCGCTCCAGAAGTAACCTTCACCGCCGCCGGACGTTCCCGACGCCGCGTCGCTCCAACTGGATTGATCGGTCCAGGCGGGCGGCAGCCAGATTTTGGTGAAGCCGTCCTGGCCGATAGTGGGGGCCATTTGTGCCAGCACCTCATACCATTTCTGCGGGGCATTGCGGCTGGAGTTCCAATGGAAACCCTGCAGCAGGATGTCTTCGCCACCGCCATTGCGCACACTCGGCGGTGCAGCGTGGACGGCGCATGCCAGCAGCCAGACAATCGTTGTGCAATACCAGCCTGTGCGTTTCATCACCCGTCACCTGTTTGCTGGAACAGGCTTTACTCTGCTACAGGGATGGAAAACCGTCTGCTGTCATAATTGCCAGGTGGGCGAGAACGTTTGGCACTAAGACCCAGGCGTGAAGTAGCCACGCGTTATGTTCGAATTTGACCCCCCTTTTCACGGGAGCCCTATACGGCGGGAGCTGAAAGCTGCCCGCTTGTACATGAAAGTGCGGTACAAACGGTGATCGTACAACCGCCATGGGCTATGATGCTGTTTTAGTCCACCGAGATAGATGATTCCACATGGAAAACGCCAGCACCGCCCCTCGTCTTCCCCGCAAGCGCCGCAGCCTTGCCCAGGAATTGGTCACGGTGCTGTCCGAGCAGATCCGTGATGGTCAACTCAAACGTGGCGACAAGCTGCCCACCGAATCGGCGATCATGGACGCCCATGGCGTCAGCCGCACCGTGGTCCGCGAGGCCATCTCCCGCTTGCAGGCGGCGGGGCAGGTGGAAACCCGTCATGGTATCGGCACCTTTGTGCTCGACACGCCGAGCCCGAGCGGCTTTCGCATCGATCCGGCTACGGTAGTCACTTTGCGTGACGTGCTGGCGATTCTCGAACTGCGTATCAGCCTGGAAGTGGAATCTGCCGGGCTGGCCGCACTGCGCCGTAGCGATGAACAGCTGGCCGCCATGCGCGCGGCCCTCGATGCCCTGAATGAAAGCGCGGCGCACGCCGGTGATGCGGTGGCCTCGGACTTCGCATTCCACCTGGAAATTGCGTTGTCCACCGGCAACCGCTACTTCACCGACATCATGACCCACCTGGGCACCAGCATCATCCCGCGTACGCGCCTGAACTCGGCACGCCTGGCCCATGATGACCACCAGCACTACATGGGGCGCCTGAGCCGCGAACACGAAGAGATTTATGAGGCGATTGCCCGCCAGGATTCGGATGCGGCGAGGGCGGCGATGCGCTTGCACCTGACCAATAGCCGCGAGCGGCTGCGCCATGCCCATGAAGAGGCGGAGGCGCAGCGCGGTTGAGCTATTTGCTGATGGTCAGCGAAATTGGCTCAGAGCTGACCGACATGCTGGATTCACCGATGGTTTGATAGCGTAGCAATGTGGTTTGGTTCGTGAATCGCTCTAAGGCTTCTTTTGGAATCTCGACTTTCAGATTCGCAGATTGTTGATATTGCCCCGTGCTCGCCTGCCATCTGCCTGCATTGACTTTGGCTCCCCTCCAGGCAGGCTCTTCCGGATCTGCACCCAGAATCGCGTATACAGTGCCCTCCGGAAAGAGCTTGGCATCGTTTGGAATACTGGCTACGAGAGGCCCTGTGAATTTGGAAAGGCTAACCTCCGCTTGGTAAAAAGGCTCTGTAACAGGAATGTTTAGGCCGGGGACTGGATTTTCCATGATGAAACCTCCGTGGCTGCCACACAGTAGCGTATCAATTCAGGAGCCGTGTTTCTGGCTCCTGAGCAAACTTATCCACCGCTACGGCATTGTCCGAAACTGTTAGAAATCACAGTCGCGACAAACGGCGTTGATCAAGCTGGCGTATTCGGCTTGTAGTCCTTAAGCAACAAATACGTACTCCACCCCCACCAATCATTGGTCCAGTGCTTGTCGTTGAGGTCATTGACCTCCTTGCGACGCAGCACTTTGTCTCCCTCCATCTTGAACAGCGGCGAAAAGTTATTCGCCGGGTTCTGCGCGGCATTCAGATCCGGCACATACAGCGGTGCCTTGAAGTTGGCCGGGGAGGGCGCAACGCCACCGATGAAGGTTTCGAAGATCTCATCAGCGGATGCCTGAACGGCGCGTTTGACCTGTGCCCGATTGGCTGCGTCGATACTGTCGAAATAGCGTTTGTCGCCATAGGCATGCCACTCATCCCCCAGTGCATTGCGCACCTTGAGCCCGAACTTGCTGTCTTCATCGTGCATGAAGCGGCTGATCAGCGAGCCCAGTTCGCCCGGAGTGACGACCGCTGCCAGCTGTTTGCGCGGCACGCGCAGGTGGCCGGCAGAAAACAGATCGGTCAAGAAGTGATCGGCAAAGCCGTTCATGGCGTAGGCCAACTCCAATGCCTGGTCGGTACCGGTCTGGTGGGCCACCACGGCCTGTTGCAAGGCGGCTGCATGCCCCGCCAGGTAGGCCGCCAGCGCCCATTCGCCGAAGTGGTCGGCGTTGTCCGCCGCCAGTTTCAGGTAACGCCCCAGTGGGATCAGTGCCGACACCGCGCTGCCGCCACCGGTGATGCGGTTCCATTCCTCGGACAACGTATCACCCAGGGCATCATAGGCTTCATGGGCTTGCTTGCCGTCCTTGATCGCCTGGTTGACCGCGTTGATCTCTTTTTGCATCACCGCCAGGATCTTCGGCGCTTCGTCCCGCGAGGCCGGCAGCACGGCCAGTGAGTTGAACGCGGCGCTGAAACGTTGCATACGATCGGCAGGTGAGGTGCCTTCGTTGATGGGCTGGCCGGGGATGCCATAAAAATCACCGCCCAGGGCGATCACTTGGCCGTAGGTGAGTGCCAGCCCGTTGGGCAGGTGCAGTTCGACTTGCCGCGCGGGGATTGCCGGGGCGTCCTTGCTGAAGCGCAACAGCGTATCGTCACCGATGGCGGTGTGTTCACCGCCTTCGAAGCGCAGGGTAGGCGGTTTTTTTGCGGGTGCTGCGAGTTCAGGACCTGACATGTTAGCTCCTTGCTATGTCGTAGGAATCTTCCTTGAGTGCTGTATATATATACAGTTATGCAGAGAATAGAGGAATAATTTCCTACGTCAAGAGCACCGCTGCCCAAGCCTTTCAACGCCCTCAAGTGCACAACGCCGATGAATTGCAGTTGACGAAATTATTTATGGTTGTACGATGACGTACGACATCAACAAAACCAACAACCTTTCAATAGAAAGTCTTCGCCCAGGGTGTTCGAATAATGAATCCACAAGAACTGAAGTCCATCCTCTCCCACGGTCTGCTGTCTTTCCCGGTGACCGATTTCAATGCCCAGGGTGACTTTCACCAGGCGGGCTACATCAAGCGCCTGGAATGGCTGGCCCCTTACGGCGCCACTGCTTTGTTCGCAGCGGGCGGCACCGGTGAGTTTTTCTCCCTCGCCGCCAGCGAATATTCCCAAGTGATCAAGACCGCCGTGGATACCTGCGCTACCAGCGTGCCGATCCTCGCCGGTGTCGGTGGTTCGACCCGCCAGGCCATCGAGTACGCGCAAGAAGCCGAGCGCCTGGGCGCCAAAGGCCTGTTGCTGCTGCCGCACTACCTCACCGAAGCCAGCCAGGACGGGGTTGCCGCCCACGTTGAAGCGGTGTGCAAATCGGTCAAGATCGGCGTAGTGGTCTACAACCGCAACGTGTGCCGCCTGACCGCTCCGCTGCTGGAACGCCTGGCCGAGCGCTGCCCGAACCTGATCGGCTACAAGGATGGCCTGGGTGACATCGAGTTGATGGTGTCGATCCGCCGCCGTCTGGGCGATCGTTTCAGCTACCTCGGCGGCCTGCCGACCGCAGAGGTCTACGCCGCTGCCTACAAGGCCCTGGGCGTACCGGTGTACTCCTCGGCGGTGTTCAACTTCATCCCGAAGACCGCGATGGATTTCTACCACGCCATTGCCAAGGACGATCACGCCACCGTCGCCAAGATCATCGACGACTTCTTCCTGCCGTACCTGGACATCCGTAACCGCAAGGCCGGTTATGCCGTGAGCATCGTCAAGGCGGGTGCAAAAATCGTCGGCTATGACGCAGGCCCTGTGCGCACGCCGCTGACCGATCTGCTGCCGGAAGAATACGAAGCCCTGGCCGCGCTGATCGACAAGCAAGGTCCGCAATAAATTATCCACAAGGCCGCTGAGCAATCAGCGGCCTTTTGCGTCAGGAGAAGATTCGTGTCCCAAGTAAAGCGTTTTGAGAACTACATCAACGGTGAATGGGTTGCCGGCGCCGACTACTGCGTCAACCTCAACCCGTCGGAGTTGTCCGATGTCATTGGTGAATACGCCAAGGCTGACGTCACCCAGGTCAACGCCGCCATCGACGCCGCCCGCGCCGCATTCCCGGCCTGGTCCACTTCCGGGATCCAGGCTCGCCACGATGCCCTGGATAAAGTCGGCAGTGAAATCCTCGCCCGTCGCGAAGAACTTGGCACCCTGTTGGCCCGTGAAGAAGGCAAGACCCTGCCGGAAGCCATCGGCGAAGTGACCCGCGCCGGTAACATCTTCAAGTTCTTCGCCGGTGAATGCCTGCGGTTGTCCGGCGACTACGTGCCGTCGGTACGCCCGGGCGTCAACGTGGAAGTCACCCGCGAAGCCCTGGGTGTGGTCGGCCTGATCACCCCGTGGAACTTCCCGATCGCCATTCCCGCCTGGAAAATCGCCCCGGCCCTGGCCTACGGCAACTGCGTGGTGATCAAGCCGGCTGAACTGGTACCGGGCTGCGCCTGGGCCCTGGCGGAGATCATCTCCCGCGCCGGTTTCCCTGCCGGTGTGTTCAACCTGGTAATGGGCAGCGGCCGAGTGGTGGGCGACGTGCTGGTCAACAGCCCGAAAGTCGACGGCATCAGCTTCACCGGTTCCGTCGGTGTGGGTCGCCAGATCGCTGTCAGCTGCGTATCGCGCCAAGCCAAAGTGCAGTTGGAAATGGGCGGTAAGAACCCGCAGATCATTCTCGACGACGCCGACCTCAAGCAGGCCGTCGAGTTGTCGGTACAGAGCGCGTTCTACTCCACCGGCCAGCGTTGCACGGCGTCCAGCCGCCTGATCGTCACCGCCGGTATCCACGACCAGTTCGTCGCGGCCATGGCTGAGCGCATGAAGTCGATCAAGGTCGGCCACGCGCTCAAAAGCGGCACCGACATCGGCCCGGTGGTTTCCCAGGCCCAACTGGACCAGGACATGAAGTACATCGACATTGGCCAAAGCGAAGGTGCGCGGCTGGTGAGCGGTGGCGGCCTGGTCACCTGCGACACCGAAGGCTACTACCTGGCGCCGACGCTGTTTGCCGACAGCGAAGCCGCCATGCGTATCAGCCGTGAAGAGATCTTCGGCCCGGTCGCCAACGTCGTGCGCGTGGCGGACTACGAGGCGGCACTGGCCATGGCCAACGACACCGAGTTCGGTTTGTCGGCGGGCATTTCCACCACGTCGTTGAAGTACGCCAACCACTTCAAGCGCCACTCCCAGGCGGGGATGGTGATGGTCAACCTGCCGACCGCAGGTGTGGATTACCACGTTCCATTCGGTGGCCGTAAAGGCTCGTCCTATGGCTCGCGGGAGCAAGGTCGCTATGCGCAAGAGTTCTACACCGTGGTGAAAACCAGCTACATCGGTTCGTAATACGCAACACCCCGTGGGGCCGGATGCCTGCCGGTCCCCACGACAAAAACAGAAAACCATTACCCGCAAAAAAAATAATTAGTGGGAGTACTTCTACATGCAAGCGACCAAGCCGACCCATGTCCGCTATTTGATCCTGCTCATGCTGTTCCTGGTGACCACGATCAACTACGCCGACCGGGCCACCATCGCCATCGCGGGCTCCAGCCTGCAAAAAGACCTCGGCATCGACGCGGTCACCCTCGGTTATATCTTCTCCGCATTCGGTTGGGCCTACGTGGCCGGGCAAATCCCCGGTGGCTGGCTGCTGGACCGATTCGGCTCGAAAAAAGTCTATGCCCTGAGCATCTTCACCTGGTCACTGTTCACCGTGCTGCAAGGCTATGTCGGTGAGTTCGGTGTCTCCACCGCAGTGGTTGCGCTGTTCATGCTGCGCTTCATGGTGGGCCTGGCCGAGGCGCCGTCCTTCCCGGGCAACGCGCGCATTGTTGCCGCCTGGTTCCCGACCGCCGAGCGCGGTACGGCCTCGGCGATCTTCAACTCGGCGCAGTACTTCGCCACGGTGTTGTTCGCGCCGCTGATGGGCTGGATCGTCTACCGCTTCGGCTGGCAGCACGTGTTTATCGTGATGGGCGTGATCGGCATCGTGTTCTCGCTGATCTGGCTGAAAGTTATCCACAGCCCGCGCCAGCACCCGATGATCAACGAAGCCGAGCTCAATCACATCGCCGCCAATGGCGCGATGGTCGATATGGATCAGGACAAGGGCAAGGGTAAGAAAACCGACGGTCCGAAGTGGGATTACATCCGTCAGTTGCTGACCAACCGCATGATGCTTGGCGTGTACCTGGGCCAGTACTGCATCAACGGTATCACCTACTTCTTCCTGACCTGGTTCCCGGTGTACCTGGTGCAGGACCGCGGCATGACCATCCTCAAGGCCGGTTTCATCGCCTCGTTGCCGGCGATCTGCGGGTTTATCGGTGGCGTGCTGGGCGGGGTGATTTCCGACTACCTGCTGCGCAAAGGCCATTCGCTGACGTTCGCCCGCAAGGCGCCGATCATTGCCGGCCTGCTGGTCTCCAGCAGCATCATCGCGTGCAACTATGTTGACGTTGAATGGATGGTGGTGGGCTTCATGGCCTTGGCCTTCTTCGGCAAGGGCGTTGGCGCACTGGGCTGGGCGGTCGTGTCCGACACCTCGCCGAAACAAATCGCCGGTCTCAGTGGCGGCTTGTTCAACACCTTCGGTAACCTCGCGTCGATCACCACGCCGATTGTCATCGGCTACATCATCAGCACCACCGGCTCGTTCAAGTGGGCCCTGGTGTTTGTCGGCGCCAACGCGCTGGTGGCGGTGTTCAGCTATCTGGTCATCGTCGGCCCGATCAAGCGTGTAGTACTCAAAGAGCCGCCAAGCAAGGGGCCTGAGTTGACCAACCTAACCGAAGCGCATTCCTGAGAGGCCCCGTGATGCAGTTGATTGAACATGCCGACTCGCCGCGCTCCATCCGCCTGCACGAGCGCGACAACGTAGTGATCGTGGTCAACGACCAGGGCGTACCGGCCGGGACCGAGTTCCCGGACGGCCTGGTGACCGTGGATTTCATCCCCCAGAGCCACAAAGTGACTCTGAAAGACATCCCCGAAGGCGGTCAGATTATTCGCTACGGACAGACCATCGGTTACGCCCTGGCGCCGATTCCGCGCGGCAGTTGGGTCCAGGAAGATCAACTGCGCATGCCCACCGCGCCACCGCTGGACAGCTTGCCGCTGTCCACCGAGGTGCCTGCAACCCAGGCACCGTTGGAGGGGTTTACCTTCGAGGGCTATCGCAACGCCGACGGCACCGTGGGCACGCGCAATATCCTCGGCATCACCACCACGGTGCAGTGCGTGACGGGCGTGTTGGACCATGCGGTCAAGCGCATCAAGGACGAATTACTGCCCAAGTACCCCCACGTCGATGACGTGGTGGCGCTGACCCACAGCTACGGCTGCGGGGTGGCGATCACCGCGACGGATGCCTACATCCCGATCCGTACCGTGCGTAACCTGGCGCGCAACCCGAACCTGGGCGGCGAAGCCCTGGTGATCAGCCTGGGCTGCGAGAAATTGCAGGCCGGGCAGGTGATGCACGACAACGACAGCTCCGTCGACCTCAGCGAGCCGTGGCTGTATCGGTTGCAGGATTCCAGCCATGGCTTTACCGAAATGATCGAACAGATCATGGAACTGGCCGAAGTGCGCCTGAAAAAGCTCGACCAGCGTCGCCGGGAAACCGTGCCGGCGTCCGAACTGATCCTGGGCATGCAATGCGGCGGCAGTGATGCGTTTTCCGGTATCACCGCCAACCCGGCGCTGGGCTATGCCTCGGATTTGTTGCTGCGGGCGGGAGCGACGGTGATGTTTTCCGAAGTCACCGAAGTGCGTGATGCCATTTACCTGCTGACTTCGCGCGCAGAGACGAAGGAAGTTGCCGAAGAGTTGGTCAGGGAAATGGACTGGTACGACCGCTACCTGGCCAAGGGTGAAGCGGATCGCAGTGCCAACACCACGCCAGGCAACAAGAAGGGCGGGCTGTCGAACATTGTCGAGAAGTCCCTGGGCTCCATCGTCAAGTCCGGCAGCAGCGCGATCAACGGCGTGCTGGGCCCTGGCGAGCGCTTCAAGGGCAAGGGGTTGATCTTTTGCGCCACGCCGGCCAGTGACTTTGTCTGCGGCACCTTGCAACTGGCGGCGGGGATGAACCTGCATGTGTTCACCACCGGGCGTGGGACCCCTTACGGGCTGGCGATGGCGCCGGTGGTGAAGGTCTCGACGCGTACGGAGCTGGCGCAGCGCTGGCCGGACCTCATCGATATCGACGCCGGGCGCATTGCCACCGGGCGCGCGACCATCGAGGAGTTGGGCTGGGAGTTGTTCCACTTCTACCTGGACGTGGCCAGCGGTAAGAAGCAGACCTGGGCGGAGCATCACAAGCTGCATAACGACATCACCTTGTTCAACCCGGCGCCGATTACCTGAGACCGCGTCGCCTGCCATCGAGGGCAAGCCCCTCCCACAGTTTGAATTGTGAGTACTTTCAAGTGTGGGAGGGAGCTTGCCCCCGATAGCGGTCTCTCAGACGCCGTTGGGCTGTATGGCTTATCATTAGCCACCTGACGACGTTCACCAAGGTTCTCCCGGCATGCTGGCTATCTTCCTCACCACCCTCACCATCACTGCGCCGGTATTCGCCATGCTGTTCCTGGGTGTGCTGCTCAAGCGCATCAACTGGATCAACGACAACTTTATCCACACGGCTTCGTCCCTGGTGTTCAACGTCACCATGCCGGCGCTGCTGTTCCTCGGCATCCTCCACGCCGACCTGCACTCGGCGCTCAAGCCGGGGTTGCTGATCTATTTTGCCGTCGCCACGCTGCTGAGCTTTGCCCTGGCCTGGGGCTGGGCGATTTTTCGCTGCAAGCGTGAAGACCGAGGCATCTACACCCAGGGCGCGTTTCGCGGCAATAACGGAGTGATCGGCCTGGCCCTGGCGGCCAGCATGTACGGCGACTACGGCATTTCCCTCGGCGCGATCCTCGCGGCGCTGGTGATCCTGTTCTACAACACGCTGTCGACCATTGTGCTGGCGGTGTACAGCCCGGTGATCAAGTCCGACCCGTGGAGCATTTGCAAAAGTGTGGTGGCCAACCCGCTGATCATCAGCGTCATCGTGGCGGCGCCGTTCGCGTATTTTCAGATTGGCCTGCCGGGCTGGCTGGAAAAATCCATGCAGTACCTGGCGGACACCACCTTGCCGCTGGCATTGATCTGCATTGGCGGCACCTTGTCCCTGGCGGCGTTGCGCAAGAGCGGCAATATGGCGCTGAGCGCGAGCTTGATGAAGATGGTCTGGCTGCCGGTGGTCGCGACTCTGGGCGCGTGGCTGTTGGGCTTTCGCGGGCCGGAGTTGGGAATCCTGTTCCTGTACTTCGGTGCGCCGACCGCTGCGGCGAGCTTCGTGATGGCCAGGGCGGCCGAGGGCAATCATGAACTGGCGGCGGCGATTATCGTGATCACCACGCTGATGGCGGCGGTGACCACGAATATCGGGATTTTCGTGTTGCAGGCGGGTGGCTGGATCTAGCCTTCTTTCTGATAGGTGTCGATGACTTCCTGCGCCGCCCGAAACGCATCAATCGCCGCCGGTACGCCGGCATACACCGCGCAATGCAGCAGCGCTTCGCGAATTTCCTCCACAGTACAGCCGTTGTTCAACGCGCCACGCACGTGGCCCTTGAGCTCCTGGGGGCACTTGAGCGCGGTGAGGGCGGCCAGGGTGATCAGGCTGCGCGTCTTGAGCGGCAAGCCCTCGCGGCTCCAAACGCTGCCCCACGCATGTTCGTTGACGAAGTCCTGCAGCGGCTGGGTGAACTCGGTGGCGTTGCCCAGGGCGCGGTCGACGAACACATCGCCCATCACCTGGCGACGCATTTCAACCCCGGGCTTTTTCTGATCGGTCATTGCGATTCCCTCTTGTGTTGGCGGCGCCAGGCTCGCAGCGTGCTGAACAACAGGAAAGCCACCAGCGCTGGCAGGACGTAATAGAGCATCAGTTGTTCAAGCTTGTTGGCCAGGGGCATGCCGGTGGTGAACGACATTACGTGCAGCCCATACGCCAGGTACAGGCCCAGCAGCACCAGGCCTTCGGCGCGGGTGACGCGGTAGCCGGTATAAAACACCGGCAGGCACAGCACCACCACGCCGAGCATCACCGGCAGGTCGAAGTCCAGGGCGTTGGGCGACACCGACAGAGGCGAAGGCGCGAGCAGCGCGGTCAGCCCCAATACGCCCAGCAGGTTGAACAGGTTGCTGCCGATCACGTTGCCCACGGCAATTTCCCGCTGGCCGCGCAGGGCGGCAATCAGTGAGGTAGCCAGGCAGGGCAGCGACGTGCCGACGCCGATCAGCGTAAGGCCGATGATGCGCTCCGAGAGGCCCAGGTCCGCCGCCACATCCACCGCCGCGCCGAGCAGCAAATGCCCGGCCAGCACCAGGATCAACAGCCCGCCCAGCATCTGCAGCACACTGCTCAGCCAGGGCGCCCGGGCGACGGTATCCAGGGTGCGCGGGCGGCGCGAATGGCGGGTCTGGTAATGCAGCACGCCGAGGTAGGCCAGCAGGGCAATCAGCAGCAGCAGGCCATCGACCGGCGTCAGTTCTTCATTGGCCGCCAGGGTGAACACCAGCAGCCCGGCGAGGATCATCACCGGAATATCCACGCGCACCAGCTGCCGCGAGACGCGCAGGGGGATGATCAGCGCCGACAGGCCCAGGGTCACGAGGATGTTGAAGATGCTGCTGCCGATCACGCTGCCCACGGCAATGTCGGTATTGCCGGCCAGGGTGGCCTGCAGGCTGACGGTCATCTGCGGCGCGCTGCTGCCGAAGGCGACGATCGTAAGGCCGATGATCAGCGGCCGCACCTTGAGGCTGGCGGCCAGGCGCACGGCGGCACGCACCAGGATTTCGGCGCCGAGGATCAGCAGCACCAGGCCGCTGATCAGTTCGAGCAGGCTCCAGGGCGAGAGGGCGGTTAATCCGAAAATGGCCAGGGCTCCGTCTTCAATTGCTCAGGGCTTGCACGCGAACCCGCGCAGTGCCGCTGCTCAGCATGCCCAGTTGCTCGGCCGCCTTGCGTGACAGATCGATCAAGCGCCCACGGGTATGCGGGCCGCGATCGTTGATGCGGACCACGACGGATTTGTCGTTGTCGAGATTGGTGACCTTGACCTGGGTGCCGAAGGGCAGTCGCCGGTGGGCCGCGGTCAGGGCGTTCTGGTTGAAGGGTTCACCGCTGGCGGTTTTTTTGCCATGGTGCCTGGCGCCGTAATAAGAGGCGGTGCCGGTTTCGTCGTAGCCGTTGGGGTCGATGAGGCCGCTGGCGCAGCCGGCCAGCAGTGAAAATAGAGCCCATAGACCTAATAGACGCTTCATTATCAAGGTGCCCCCCATCACTAATGTGGGAGGGGGCTTGCCCCCGATAGCGGTGATTCAGTCAAAACAGCAGTGACTGACACTCTGCTATCGGGGGCAAGCCCCCTCCCACAGGAGGTCCGAGTCAGGCATGAAGTCTCGCCCGGACCATTCATCGCAATCAGCCTTCGAGCTTGCTTTTCAGCAGTTCGTTCACCTGTTGCGGGTTGGCCTTGCCTTTGGAGGCTTTCATCGCCTGGCCGACAAAGAAACCGAACATCTTGCCGCGCTTGGCTTCGTCTGCCGCACGGTACTGTTCGACCTGCTCGGCGTTGGCCGCCAGCATTTCATCCAGCACGGCCGAGATGGCGCCGCTGTCGGTGACTTGCTTGAGACCGCGTTTCTCGATGATCTCGTCGGCGCTGCCTTCACCGCTGGCCATGGCTTCGAACACGGTCTTGGCGATTTTGCCGGAGATGGTGTTGTCCTTGATGCGCAGCAGCATGCCGCCCAATTGCTCGGCCGACACCGGCGCTTCGTCGATCTCCAGGCCCTGTTTGTTCAACAGGCTGCCCAGCTCGACCATCACCCAGTTGGCCGCTAGCTTGGCGTCACCGGCAATGCTCACGACCTTTTCGAAGTAGTCGGCTTGCTCACGGCTCGAAGCCAGTACGCTGGCATCGTAGACCGACAGGCCGAACTGCGCCTGGAAACGCTCGCGTTTTTGCGGCGGCAATTCCGGCAGGGTGGCGCGGATCTCATTGAGGAACGAGTCCTCAAGCACCACCGGCAACAGGTCCGGATCGGGGAAGTAACGGTAGTCGTTGGCTTCCTCTTTGCTGCGCATGGCGCGGGTTTCATCTTTGTTCGGGTCGTACAGGCGCGTTTGCTGGATCACCTTGCCGCCGTCCTCGATCAATTCGATCTGGCGCCGCACTTCGGTGTTGATCGCCTTTTCGATGAAGCGGAACGAGTTGACGTTCTTGATCTCGCAGCGAGTGCCGTACTCGGCCTGGCCTTTTTGCCGCACCGACACGTTGCAGTCGCAACGCAGCGAGCCCTCGGCCATGTTGCCGTCACAGATGCCCAGGTAACGCACCAGCGCGTGGATGGTCTTGACATAGGCCACGGCTTCCTTGGCACTGCGCATGTCCGGCTCGGACACGATCTCCAGCAGCGGCGTGCCGGCACGGTTCAGGTCGATACCGGTGGCACCGTTGAACTCTTCGTGCAGGCTCTTGCCGGCGTCTTCTTCCAGGTGCGCACGGGTGACGCCGACACGCTTGATGGTGCCGTCTTCCAGCGGGATGTCCAGATAGCCCTTGCCGACGATCGGCAATTCCATCTGGCTGATCTGGTAACCCTTGGGCAGGTCCGGGTAGAAGTAGTTCTTGCGCGCGAACACGTTTTGCTGGCCGATCTCGGCGTCAATCGCCAGGCCGAACATCACCGCCATGCGCACGGCTTCCTGGTTCAGCACCGGCAGTACGCCGGGCATGCCCAGGTCTACCAGGCTGGCCTGGGTGTTGGGCTCGGAGCCGAACGTGGTGGCGCTACCGGAGAAAATCTTCGATTGGGTGGCGAGCTGGGTATGAATCTCCAGCCCGATCACAACTTCCCATTGCATAGTGTTCTCCTCAGAAGCCGGTAGGGGTGCGAGTGTGCCAGTCGGTGTTCAACTGGTACTGGTGCGCCACATTGAGCAGGCGGCCTTCCTGGAAATACGGGGCGAGCAATTGCACGCCCACCGGCAGGCCATCGACGAAACCGGCGGGCATGGACAAGCCCGGCAGGCCCGCGAGGTTGGCGGTGATGGTGTAGAGGTCTTCCAGGTACTCGGCAATCGGGTCACCGGTCTTGGCGCCGATCTTCCAGGCCGGGTTCGGCGTGGTTGGGCCGAGGATCACGTCGACTTCTTCAAAGGCAGCCATGAAGTCGTTCTTGATCAGGCGACGGATCTTTTGCGCCTTGAGGTAGTACGCGTCGTAATAGCCGGCGGACAGGGCGTAGGCACCGACCATGATCCGGCGTTGCACTTCGGCACCGAAGCCTTCGCCACGGGAGCGTTTGTACAGGTCGGTCAGGTCCTTCGGGTTCTCGCAGCGGTAGCCGAAGCGCACGCCGTCGAAACGCGACAGGTTGGAAGAGGCTTCCGCCGGCGCGATCACGTAGTAGGCAGGAATCGCATGCGGGTTGTTCGGCAGGCTGATTTCCTTGATCACCGCGCCGAGCTTTTCCAGCTCCTTGACGCTGTTGTGCACCAATTCGGCGATACGCGGGTCGAGACCGGCGCTGAAGTATTCCTTCGGCACGCCGATGCGCAGGCCCTTGAGCGAAGTATTGAGGCTGGCGCTGTAGTCCGGCACCGGTTCATCGATGCTGGTGGAGTCCTGGGCGTCGAAGCCTGCCATGCCTTGTAACAAAATCGCGCAGTCTTCGGCCGTGCGGGCCAGTGGGCCGCCCTGATCGAGGCTGGAGGCGTAGGCGATCATGCCCCAGCGGGAAACGCGACCGTAGGTCGGCTTCAGGCCGGTGAGGTTGGTGAAGGCCGCCGGCTGGCGGATCGATCCGCCGGTGTCGGTGGCCGTGGCCGCCGGCAGGAAGCGCGCGGCAACGGCCGCAGCCGAACCGCCGGACGAACCGCCGGGCACGTGTTCCAGGTTCCACGGGTTTTTCACCGCGCCGTAGTAGCTCGACTCGTTGGCCGACCCCATGGCGAATTCGTCCATGTTGGTCTTGCCCAGGGTCACGGCCCCGGCAGCGGCCAGCTTGGCGACCACGGTGGCGTCGTAGGGCGCCTTGAAGTTGTCGAGCATCTTCGAGCCGCAGCTGGTGCGAATGCCCTGGGTGCAGAACAGGTCCTTGTGCGCGATCGGTGCGCCCAGCAGGGCGCCGGTTTCACCGTTGGCGCGGCGTGCATCCGTGGCCTTGGCCTGGCTCAGGGCCAGCTCTTCGGTGAGGCTGATGAAGCTGTTGACCTTGGGGTCCAGCTCGGCGATGCGCGCCAGCAGGGTCTTGGTCAGCTCTTCGGAAGAAAACGTTTTGTCGGCGAGACCGCGGGCGATCTCGGCCAGAGTCATGTGATGCATGAAAGGCTCTTTCCCTTTAGTCGATGACTTTCGGAACCAGGTACAGGCCGTTTTCGACCGCTGGCGCGATGGACTGGTAGGCCTCGCGATTATTGCGCTCGGTCACGACGTCTGCGCGCAGGCGCTGGCTGGCTTCCAGCGGGTGAGCCAGGGGCTCGATGCCGTCGGTATTCACGGCCTGCATTTGGTCAACCAGCCCGAGAATGCTGTTCAGGGCTGCGGTGGTCTGTGGAAGATCGGCTTCATTCAGGCCAAGCGAGGCCAGATGAGCGATTTTTTCCACGTCGGAGCGTTCAAGCGCCATGGGAATCTCCAGTGGAAAACAGAACGGAGGCTGTCCGTGTGTTAGATTGTCGGAACACTACCGCATTTCTACGGTCTTACGGCCGCGATTGTGGGGGTTGGTGCACAGAAAGTCGGCCAATTTAGCACATTGGCGCCTTGCCCAAAATCCCTGTCGTTGTTAGAGTTTGCCGCACTTTTTTACCCACGCGTTGCCTAGGGTCCTTTCCCCATGTTCAAGAAACTGCGTGGCATGTTTTCCAGCGATCTTTCCATTGACCTGGGCACTGCCAACACCCTTATTTACGTGCGCGAGCGCGGTATCGTCCTGAATGAGCCATCGGTTGTGGCCATTCGGACCCATGGTAATCAGAAAAGTGTCGTTGCCGTCGGCACCGAGGCCAAGCGCATGCTCGGCCGAACACCAGGCAATATTGCTGCCATTCGTCCGATGAAAGACGGCGTGATCGCCGACTTCAGCGTCTGCGAAAAGATGCTGCAGTACTTCATCAACAAGGTTCACGAAAACAGCTTCCTGCAGCCCAGCCCTCGTGTGCTGATCTGTGTTCCGTGCAAATCCACCCAGGTGGAGCGTCGTGCCATCCGTGAATCGGCCCTTGGCGCCGGTGCCCGCGAAGTGTTCCTGATCGAAGAGCCGATGGCTGCTGCGATCGGTGCCGGCCTGCCGGTTGAAGAAGCGCGCGGTTCGATGGTGGTGGATATCGGTGGTGGTACCACTGAAATCGCCCTGATCTCCCTGAACGGTGTGGTGTATGCCGAATCCGTACGCGTAGGCGGCGACCGTTTCGACGAAGCGATCATCACTTACGTACGTCGCAACTACGGCAGCCTGATCGGCGAGTCCACCGCCGAGCGCATCAAGCAGGAAATCGGTACCGCTTACCCGGGCGGCGAAGTTCGCGAAGTCGATGTTCGCGGTCGCAACCTGGCCGAAGGCGTTCCACGTGCCTTCACCCTGAACTCCAATGAAGTGCTGGAAGCTCTGCAAGAGTCCCTGGCCACCATCGTTCAGGCTGTGAAGAGCGCCCTGGAGCAATCGCCGCCGGAGCTGGCTTCCGACATCGCCGAGCGAGGGCTGGTGCTGACCGGTGGTGGCGCCCTGTTGCGCGACCTCGACAAGCTGCTGGCCCAGGAAACCGGCCTGCCGGTGATCGTCGCCGAAGACCCGCTGACCTGCGTTGCCCGTGGCGGTGGTCGTGCACTGGAAATGATGGATAAACACACCATGGACCTGCTCTCCAGCGAATAAGACCGTTGGTTGCACCATGTTTCGCCCGCAGGCAGCACTTTGCAGTGCTGCCTGTTGGCGTTTATCTTCTTCAATCTGCATCCAGGCCGGTTAGATGCCGTATGAATAAAGAGAACATTTGCCTGGGAGGAGCGGCCTATTAAACCGCTTTTCGCCAAAGGCCCCTCATTGGGCGTGCGCTTATTGGTGCTGGTCGTGCTTTCGGTCGCATTGATGGTGGTCGATGCCCGCTTTGCGCTGCTCAAGCCGGTGCGTAGCCAAATGTCGCTGGTGTTGATGCAGACCTACTGGATCACCGACCTGCCGCAACGTCTCTACCAGGGCGTGGCCAGCCAATTTGGCAGCCGCACCGAGCTGGTTGCCGAGAACGAAAAGCTCAAGACCGAAAACCTGCTGTTGCAGGGGCGCATGCAAAAACTGGCGGCCCTCACCGAGCAGAACGTTCGGCTGCGCGAGTTGCTCAACTCTTCCGCGTTGGTCAACGAAAAGGTCGAAGTGGCCGAGTTGATCGGCATGGACCCCAACCCCTTTACCCATCGCATCATCATCAACAAGGGTGAGCGCGACGGCGTGGTGCTTGGTCAGCCGGTACTCGATGCCCGTGGCCTGATGGGCCAGGTAGTCGAGTTGATGCCCTACACCTCGCGGGTCCTGCTGCTGACGGACACCACCCACAGCATTCCGGTGCAGGTCAACCGTAACGGCTTGCGCGCGATTGCCAGCGGTACCGGTAACCCCGAGCGCCTGGAGTTGCGTCACGTCGCGGATACGGCCGACATCAAGGAAGGCGATCTGCTGGTCAGCTCCGGCCTGGGCCAGCGGTTCCCGGCAGGCTATCCGGTGGCAACGGTCAAGGAAGTGATCCACGATTCCGGCCAGCCCTTCGCCATTGTGCGTGCCGTGCCCACTGCCGCCCTGAACCGCAGCCGCTACCTGTTGCTGGTGTTCAGCGACAACCGTACCCCGGAAGAACGCGCCAACGACGCCGCCCAGGCCCAGGAAGCGGAAGACAAGAAGAACGGCACTGCGCCGATCATTCCCGCGACCGTGCCCAAGCCCGCGTCGGCTGCCCCCGTTGTACCGGCGGCAACGCCCGCAGTTGCTGCGCCTGTGGCCACGCCGGTCAAGCCAGCGGCCCATAGCGCGCGCGCGGTGAAACCGACTGCAGCGAAACCGCCGGCCACCACGCCTGCCCCCACGACGCCCGCTGCGAAGCCTCCAGTCGCAGCCCCGGCCACCACACGGCAGAGGGAGGAATAATGGCCGGTACTCATTCGAGCAATGGCTGGATCGTCTGGCTGACATTCGCCATCGGCTTGCTGCTCAGCGTTTCGCCGCTGCCGCAGTTCATGGAGATCCTGCGTCCGCTGTGGCTGGCATTGCTGCTGGCATTCTGGTCGCTGAACCTGCCGCATAAAGTGGGCATGGTCACGGCCATGTTCCTGGGCTTGGCGGAAGATGTGCTGTATGGCACCTTGCTAGGCCAGAACGCGTTGATCCTGACCCTGATCACCTTCTTGGTGCTGTCGTTGCAGCAGCGCCTGCGCATGTTCCCGATGTGGCAGCAATGCCTGGTGATCCTGGTGATCTTCGGCCTGGCGCAGTTGGTACAGTTGTGGCTCAGTGCCCTGACCGGCAACCGCCAGCCAACCCTGGCGCTGGTGTTGCCGGCCCTGGTCAGTGCGCTGCTGTGGCCGTGGATCAGCTTCGGCCTGCGTGGGTTACGTCGTCGCTATAAAATCAATTGAATGGATTGCGAGGCTCTGCCTGGTTATCGAACCCCACAGGGAGAGTCTGCAATGAATTCGCTATATCTGGCCTCGGGCTCCCCGAGGCGGCGTGAACTGCTGACCCAGATCGGTGTGCCTTTCACCGTGGTCAGCGCCGCCATTGATGAAACCCCTCTTACAAACGAAACCCCTGTTTCCTACGTCGAGCGTCTCGCTCGCGGTAAGGCCGCAGCGGGTTTTGCTGCGCTCGGGCAAACCTCGGCCGCCTGCGTCCTGGGCGCCGATACCGCAGTGATCGTGGACGGCAAGATCCTCGGCAAGCCCGTAGACCAAGCCGATGCGTTGGCGATGTTGATGGCACTGGCGGGGCGTGAACATGAAGTTCTGACTGCGATTGCCCTGACTGACGGCCAGCGCTGTGAAACCCAATGTGTAAGCAGTCGTGTACTTTTTCGTGGGATTTCTGTCGAGGAGGCTACAAGCTACTGGCACAGCGGCGAACCCCAGGACAAGGCGGGCGGCTATGCTATCCAAGGGCTTGGCTCGGTGTTTGTGGCCGGGCTCAATGGCAGTTATTCCGCCGTGGTAGGCCTGCCGGTGTGCGAAACCGCGCAACTGCTTGCCCAATTCGGCATACCCTGTTGGCAAAACCTTACCGCGCGCTGAGCACGTGACTCCAGCGCCCAGCCTTAAGCGACCGGTCACTATTGTGAAAACGCCTGAACGAGACCCAGCCATGAGTGAAGAGATTCTGATCAATATCACGCCGATGGAATCGCGCGTGGCGGTGGTAGAGAACGGTGTTCTGCAAGAAGTGCATGTCGAGCGCACCCAGAAACGCGGGATCGTCGGCAATATCTACAAGGGCAAGGTGGTGCGGGTGTTGCCGGGGATGCAGGCGGCATTTGTCGATATCGGCCTGGACCGTGCGGCATTTATCCACGCCTCGGAGATCTCCCTGCGCGAAGGGCCTGCGGTGGAAAGCATCAGCGCCTTGGTGCACGAAGGGCAGAGCCTGGTGGTGCAAGTCACCAAGGACCCCATCGGCTCCAAGGGCGCGCGGCTGACGACTCAGCTGTCGATTCCGTCGCGCTACCTGGTTTACATGCCGCGCACTGCCCATGTCGGCATTTCCCTGAAAATTGAAGACGAAGCCGAGCGCGAGCGCCTGAAAAAGGTGGTCAGCGACTGCGTGGCCGCCGAAGGTATCAAGGAGGCGGGCGGTTTTATCCTGCGCACCGCCGCCGAGGGCGCCGGTGCTGACGAAATCCTCATGGACATTCGCTACCTGCGGCGTCTGTGGGACCAGATCGGCGCACAGATCAAGACCATCGGCGCGCCGAGTGTGATCTACGAAGACCTGGGCCTGGCCCTGCGCACATTGCGCGACCTGGTCAGCCCCAAGATCGAGAAAATTCGCATCGACTCGCGGGAAACCTTCCAGCGCACCACGCAATTTGTTGCCGAGCTGATGCCGGAAATTGCCGATCGCCTGGAGCATTACCCTGGCGAACGGCCGATCTTCGACCTGTATGGCGTCGAGGACGAAATCCAGAAAGCCCTGGAGCGCAAGGTGCCGCTCAAGTCCGGTGGCTACCTGGTGGTGGACCCGGCGGAAGCGATGACCACCATCGACGTCAACACCGGCGCGTTCGTAGGCCATCGCAACCTTGAAGAGACCATCTTCAAGACCAATCTCGAAGCGGCCACGGCGATTGCTCGTCAACTGCGCCTGCGTAACCTGGGCGGCATCATCATCATCGACTTCATCGACATGGAAGATGAAGAGCACCAGCGCCAGGTGCTGCGCACGCTCGAAAAACAGCTGGAGCGCGATCACGCCAAGACCAATATCATCGGCATCACCGAGCTGGGCCTGGTGCAGATGACCCGCAAGCGCACCCGCGAGAGCCTGGAGCAGGTGCTGTGCGAGCCCTGCAGCAGTTGCCAGGGCCGCGGTAAGTTGAAGACTCCGGAAACGGTTTGCTACGAGATTTTCCGGGAAATCCTCCGAGAGGCACGGGCCTACCAGGCCGAAGGTTATAGAGTGCTCGCCAACCAGAAAGTGGTCGACCGCCTGCTGGATGAAGAATCCGGTAACGTGGCTGAATTGGAGGGGTTTATCGGGCGTACGATTCGCTTCCAGGTCGAAACCATGTATTCCCAGGAACAATATGACGTGGTGCTGCTCTGATCCCCATTCGCTTTCTTTTTACGCGACTCGCAGACTTTGATCTGCAGTCCGACTACTGCCTTGAGGGTCGCCTGACATGGAGCGTCTGACACGCTTTTTTGCCGCTTTGACCCGTTGGGGCCTTGGGCTGTGCGCCTTGCTGCTGGTGTTGGCGGCGGTGTACGTGAGCCTGGGGCGTGAATTGACCCCGTTGGTGGCCGAATACCGCGCGGAAATCGAAGCCAAGGCCCAGGCTGCGGTGGACATGCCTGTGCACATCGGCAGCCTTGAAGGCCGCTGGAGCGGTTTTGCGCCCGTGTTGCTGGCCCACGACGTAATGGTCGGCGAGGGCAGCAGTGCCTTGCGCCTGGATCAGGTCGAAGTGGTGCCGGACATGTGGGCCAGCCTGATGGCGCGCGAAGTGCGTATTGCGCACCTGGAAGTCAGTGGCCTGCAACTGAGCGCCAAGGAAGACAAGGACGGCCATTGGGCGCTGCAAGGCTTGCCGATACAGGACGACCAGCCGCTGGACCCGGAGCAATTGCTCAAGCGCATGCAGATGGTCAAGCGCGTATCGCTGCTCGACAGCCAGGTCACCCTGCAACCGTTCGACCAGGCGCCGCTGACCCTCACGTATGTGGGCTTGAGCCTGCACACGGGCGTCACCCGCCAGCGCCTGGACGCCCGCCTTACCTTGCCCGACGGCCAGCCCCTGGCCCTGAGCCTGCGCAGCCGCATTCGCGCGAGCCAGTGGAAGGACGCTGAAGTCGAGGCCTACCTGAGCCTGCCGCAGAGCGACTGGGCCAAGTGGATCCCCGCCAGGCTGACCCAGCAGTGGAAACTCACGCAGTTCAAGGCCGGCGGTGAGTTCTGGCTGAACTGGGGTAAAGGCACGGTGCAAAGTGCGGTCGTGCGCCTCAATTCGCCGCAGGTGAAGGGCAGCTACGCCGAACGCAAGCCGGTCCATATTGAAAACCTTGCACTCACGGCCTATCTGCAACGCAGTGATACCGGCTTGAAGGTGTTGTTCGATTCCCTGGCGATGAACCTGGGCGAGACCCGATGGGAATCGCGCCTGCAATTGCAGCAGACCCTGGCGACTGACACGGCCCTGGAAGCCTGGAAGCTGCAGGCTGACCGCCTTGACCTGACCCCCATCACACCGTTGCTCAACGCCCTGGCGCCGCTGCCGGAAGGCGTCGCCAAGACCGTCGAGCACCTGAAGGCCACTGGCCTGTTGCGCAATGTACTGGTGGATTTCCGTCCTCAAGACACCACCGATCAAAAAGTCAGCTTTGCCGCCAACCTGGAGCGGGTCGGGTTTGACGCCTACTTCGGTGCGCCGGCCGCACGCAATGTTTCCGGCAGCATCAGCGGCGACCTGGGCCAGGGCGAGTTGCGCATGGACAGCAAGGATTTTTCCCTGCACCTCGATCCGATCTTCGCCAAGCCCTGGCAATACCTCCAGGCCAATGCACGCCTGACGTGGAAGCTGGATAAACAAGGCTTCACCCTGATCGCCCCGTATATCAAGGTGCTGGGGGAAGAGGGCAAGATCGCTGCCGATTTCCTGATTCGCCTGCATTTCGACCACAGCCAGGAAGACTATATGGACCTGCGGGTCGGTATGGTCGATGGCGATGGACGCTTTACCCCTAAATACCTGCCGGCCGTACTGAGCCCCGCGTTGGATGAGTGGCTGCGCACGGCAATTCTCAAGGGCGCGGTGGACCAGGGGTTCTTCCAGTACCAGGGCTCGCTGAACCACGATGCGTTGCCCGCCGCCCGCAATATCAGCCTGTTCTTCAAGGTGCATGACGCCGAACTGGCGTTCCAGCCGGGTTGGCCCCATGTGAACAAGGTCAATGGCGAAGTGTTTGTCGAAGAGACGGGCGTACGCATCCTGGCCAGCAAGGGGCAGTTGCTCGACACCAAGGTCAAGGACGTCTACGTCAATATTCCCCACGCGCCGTCCGGCAAGGAAAGTCATCTGCTGCTTACCGGTGGTTTTGCCGGTGGCCTGGGTGATGGGCTGAAGATTCTCCAGGAAGCGCCAATTGGTACGGCCTCCACCTTCGCCGGCTGGAAAGGCGAAGGAGACCTGCAGGGCTCGCTGGATCTGGACGTTCCGCTGGTCAAGGGCATCGAGCCCAGGATCGTGGTGGATTTCCAGACTGACAAGGCACGCCTGCAGTTGGCGGAACCGCCCCTGGACCTGACGCAGCTCAAGGGCAATTTCCGCTTCGACAGCGCCAAGGGCTTGAGCGGCGAAAAAATTACCGCCCAGGCATTTGACCGGCCGATCACCGCGCAGATCTTTGCCGATGGCAAGCCGGGCAATATCAGCACCCGTGTCGCCGCCAAGGGGCAGGTGACGGTCAAGCGTCTGACGGATTGGTTGAAAGTCAGTCAGCCGTTGCCGGTGTCCGGCGATATTTCGTATCAGTTGCAGCTCAATCTGGACGGTGCCGACAGTCAACTGATGGTCAGCTCCAACCTCAAGGGCGTTGTGGTGGATTTGCCGGCGCCGTTCGGCATGCCGGCCAGCCAGGGGCGTGACAGCGTATTCCGCATGACCTTGCAGGGGGCTGAGCGCCGCTATTGGTTTGATTACGGTGAGTTGGCCAACTTCACCTTTGCCGCGCCGCCGGACAAACTCAATGACGGCCGTGGCGAGTTGTTCCTCGGCGATGGTGATGCCGTGCTGCCAGGCGCCAAGGGTTTGCGCATCCGTGGCGTACTCTCGGAGCTGGATATTGACCCGTGGAAAAAACTGGTGAACCAGTATGCTGGCAATGACCCGGGTGGCAGTGCCAAGCAGCTGCTGAGCGGTGCCGAATTCAAGATTGGCAAGCTCACTGGCCTGGGCACGCAGTTCGATCAGGTCAACCTGCAGCTGGATCGCAAGCCCGCTGCCTGGGGTTTACGCTTTGACAGCCAGCAAGCCAAGGGGGCCGTGAACCTGCCGGATGCCAAGGGCGCGCCGATTGCGGTCAACCTGCAATACGTGAAGCTGCCGGCGGTGGACCCGACGGTACAGGCTGATGAAAACGCACCGGACCCGTTGGCCAGTATCGATCCCAAGGATATTCCGGCGTTGGATATCGCCATTGACCAGCTGTTCCAGGGGCCGGACCTGATTGGCGCCTGGTCACTCAAGATCCGGCCAACGGTCAAAGGCCTGGCCTTCAATACGCTGGACCTGGGCCTCAAGGGCATGCAACTCAAGGGCGCCGGCGGATGGGAAGGTGTTCCGGGTGGCAGCAGCAGTTGGTACAAGGGGCGCCTGGACGGCAAGAATATCGCCGATGTACTCAAAGGCTGGGGCTATGCGCCCACGGTCACCAGCGAGGATTTCCACCTGGATGTGGATGGGCGTTGGCCGGGTTCGCCGGCCTGGGTCGGGCCTAAACGTTTCTCCGGCAGCCTGGATGCGACGTTCCGTAAAGGTCAGTTTGTCGAGGTGGAAGGTGGTGCCCAGGCGCTGCGGGTGTTCGGCCTGCTCAACTTCAACTCCATCGGGCGCCGCCTGCGCCTGGACTTCTCCGACCTGCTGGGCAAAGGCTTGAGTTATGACCGGGTCAAGGGTCAATTGGTCGCCAGCAATGGCGTGTTCGTGACGCGCGAGCCGATCACCATGACCGGCCCGTCGAGCAACCTGGAGCTCAACGGCACCCTGGACCTGGTGGCTGACCGTGTCGATGCGAAGTTGCTGGTGACGTTGCCGGTGACCAACAACCTGCCGATTGCCGCGCTGATCGTGGGCGCGCCGGCGATTGGTGGCGCACTGTTCCTGATCGACAAGCTGATCGGTGACCGTGTTTCGCGTTTCGCGAGCGTGCAATACAAGGTGGAAGGCCCATGGAAGGATCCAAAAATCACCTTCGACAAGCCCTTTGAAAAACCAAACTGAGAGCCTGTGGAGTAGCATGGCCCCATGCCTTTTACGGAGTATCGGCCCATGTCCTTTGCAGTAATCCAAATGGTCAGTCAGAGCGATGTGCTGGCCAACCTGGTCCAGGCCCGGCGCTTGTTGGAACAAGCGGTGGCCGGCGGTGCGAAGCTGGCGGTGCTGCCGGAAAACTTTGCCGCCATGGGCCGCCGCGACGTGGCGGATATCGGCCGCGCCGAGGCGCTGGGTGAAGGTCCGATCCTGCCATGGTTGAAACAGACCGCCCGCGACCTCACCTTATGGATAGTGGCTGGCACACTGCCGTTGCCGCCCAAGGATCAACCGCACGCCAAATCCAATGCCTGCTCGCTGCTGATCGATGATCGCGGCGAAGTCGTCGCCCGTTACGACAAGCTGCATTTGTTTGATGTGGACGTGGCGGACGCCCGGGGTCGCTATCGGGAGTCCGATGACTATGCTTTCGGGAGCAACGTGGTGGTGGCGGATACGCCGGTCGGCCGTTTGGGCCTGACGGTGTGCTACGACTTGCGCTTCCCCGAGCTGTACAGCGAGCTGCGCGCGGCGGGGGCTGAATTGATTACCGCGCCCTCGGCCTTTACCGCCGTGACCGGTGCCGCCCACTGGGATGTGCTGATTCGTGCACGGGCCATCGAAACCCAGTGTTACCTGCTGGCCGCCGCCCAGGGCGGTGTGCATCCAGGGCCACGGGAAACCTATGGTCGCGCGGCGATCGTCGACCCATGGGGTCGCGTGCTGACCCAACAGGATCAAGGTGAAGCAGTGTTGCTGGCCGAACGCGATAGCAGTGAACAGGCGTCGATACGGGCGCGCATGCCGGTGGTCAACCATCGGCGCTTTTTCTCGCAGGGCGCCCAGCGGCCTGCTTCAGAACGATGAATTTAAGGCCAAACCTATGAGCGAGTTGTTGTCCTCAGTCAGTGAACACCTCCTGGCACCCGGTGGCGTGACCATCGAAAGTTTGCAAACCGTGCTCGGCGATCTGGCCGGGCCAGGCATCGATGCCGCCGACCTGTATTTCCAGGGGCAGATCTCCGAGTCCTGGGCCCTGGAAGATGGCATCGTCAAGGAAGGCAGTTTCAATCTTGACCAAGGTGTAGGCGTTCGTGCGCAATCCGGGGAAAAGACCGGTTTTGCCTACAGTAACGCGATCACCCTGGAGGCGTTGGGCCTGGCCGCACGTGCCGCGCGTTCGATCTCCCGTGCCGGTCAACATGGCACGGTACAGGCGTTCAGTACCCAGGACGTGGCGCAGTTGTATGCGCCGGACAACCCCCTGGAAGTGATCAGCCGCGCGGAAAAGGTCGAGTTGCTCAAGCGTATCGATGCGGCCACCCGCGCCCTGGACCCGCGTATCCAGCAGGTCTCCGTGAGCATGGCCGGTGTGTGGGAACGCATCCTGGTGGCGTCCACCGACGGGGGGCTGGCGGCGGACGTACGGCCGCTGGTGCGTTTCAATGTCAGCGTGATCGTCGAGCAGAACGGCCGCCGCGAGCGTGGCGGCCACGGCGGCGGCGGGCGTACCGACTACCGTTACTTCCTCACCGACGACCGTGCCATGGGCTATGCCCGTGAGGCTCTGCGCCAGGCGTTGGTGAACCTGGAAGCCATTCCTGCGCCGGCCGGCACGTTGCCGGTGGTGTTGGGCCCGGGCTGGTCCGGCGTATTGCTGCACGAGGCCGTGGGCCATGGCCTGGAAGGCGATTTCAACCGCAAAGGCAGTTCCGCCTACAGCGGGCGCATGGGCGAGATGGTTGCGTCCAAGCTGTGCACCATTGTCGATGATGGCACCCTGGCCGGTCGCCGCGGCTCGCTGAGCGTCGATGATGAAGGCACGCCAACCGAATGCACCACCTTGATTGAAAACGGTGTGCTCAAGGGCTACATGCAGGACAAGCTCAATGCTCGCCTGATGGGCGTTGCGCGCACCGGTAACGGCCGTCGCGAATCTTATGCGCACCTGCCGATGCCCCGCATGACCAACACCTACATGCTCGGTGGCGAAAGCGACCCGGCGGAGATCATCGCCTCGGTGAAACGCGGTATCTACTGCGCCAACCTCGGCGGCGGCCAGGTGGATATCACCAGCGGCAAGTTCGTGTTCTCCACCAGCGAGGCATACCTGATCGAAGACGGCAGGATTACCGCGCCGGTCAAAGGGGCAACGTTGATTGGCAATGGCCCTGAAGCCATGAGTAAGGTGTCGATGGTCGGCAACGACCTGGCCCTGGACAGTGGTGTGGGCATGTGCGGGAAGGATGGGCAGTCGGTGCCGGTAGGTGTCGGCCAGCCAACGCTGAAAATTGACGCGATCACCGTGGGTGGCACGGGGTCGTAAGGGGTGGAGCTTCGGGTGGCGAAGATCGCCACCCGGGGAAGGGCCTCAACGCAGGCCGCGTTGAGTCTCGTCCAGCTCACGGATGTATTTGAAGATTTTACGGCTGGTGGCCGGCGCCTTGTTATGCGCCTGCTCGTGCTGGGCCTGACGGATCAGGGAGCGCAGTTGCTGGCGGTCCGCGTCCGGGTAGTCCAGCACGAATTTCTCCAGCACCGCGTCATCGCCCGAGATCAGGCGGTCACGCCAACGTTCCAGGTTGTGGAAACGTTCGTTGTACTGGCGAGTGGAGGCATCGGTTTGATCAAGCAAGGCGAGAATGGCGTCAGTGTCCTGATCGCGCATCAGCTTGCCGATAAACATGATGTGCCGTTTACGCGCGATATTCGCGGTGTGCTTGGGTGCGTCCGCAAGCGCCCGGCGCATTTCGTCGGTCAGTGGCAGTTTTGCAATCAAGTCTTTCTTGAGCGTTGTAAGGCGCTCGCCCAGGTCAACCAGAGCATGCAGCTCACGTTTGACCTGGGTTTTGCTTTTCTCCCCATCGAGGGAGTCGTCGTAAGAATCAACCATGGTGGCAGTCCGCAAAGAAACGCCGCCATGATAACCAGTCGGGGGCCGCTTGTCCGGCCCGGTCGCTCGATGGCCTTAGCCGAAAGCAGAATTTGAGTGGAGAAAACCATGAGTGCAGCCCAAAGCGTCGGTCCGCAAGCGTTACCGGCCCTGCAGGAACAAGTCGAGCAGATCCTTGCCGAGGCCAAGCGCCAGGGGGCCAGCGCCTGTGAAGTGGCGGTGTCGCTGGAGCAGGGGTTGTCGACGTCGGTACGTCAACGGGAAGTGGAAACCGTCGAATTCAACCGTGACCAGGGCTTTGGCATCACCTTGTATGTGGGGCAGCGCAAAGGTTCGGCCAGTACGTCGGCCAGCGGCCCGGAGGCCATACGCGAAACGGTTGCCGCCGCGTTGGCGATTGCCCAGCACACCTCCGAGGATGAAAGCTCGGGCTTGGCCGATAAGGCGCTGATGGCCAAGGACTTGAAGGATTTCGATCTGTTCCATGCCTGGGACATCACGCCCGAGCGGGCCATCGAGCTGGCGCTGACCTGCGAAGCGGCGGCGTTCGATGCCGATACCCGCATCAAGAACGCCGATGGCACCACGTTGAACACGCATCAGGGCTGCCGCGTATATGGCAACAGCCACGGGTTTATCGGCGGGTATGCGTCCACGCGCCATAGTCTGAGTTGCGTGATGATCGCCGAGGCCAATGGCCAGATGCAGCGTGATTACTGGTACGACGTAAGTCGTCAGGGTGAGTTGCTGGCAGACCCGGTCAGCATTGGTCAGCGTGCCGCACAACGTGCCGCGAGCCGCCTGGGCGCGCGCCCGGTGCCGACCTGTGAAGTGCCTGTACTGTTTTCGGCGGAGCTGGCAGGCGGTTTGTTCGGCAGTTTCCTGAGTGCCATTTCCGGCGGCAACCTGTATCGCAAGTCTTCGTTCCTTGAAGGGGCGATCGGCCAGACGTTGTTTCCCGAGTGGCTGACCATCGATGAGCGTCCGCACTTGATGCGGGCTATGGGCAGTGCGGCGTTCGATGGGGACGGTTTGGCCACGTATGCCAAGCCGTTCGTCGAAAACGGTGAACTGGTGTCTTACGTGCTCGGCACTTACTCAGGCCGCAAACTCGGCCTGCCAAGCACCGCCAACGCCGGTGGCGTGCATAACCTGTTCGTGACCCATGGCGACGAAGACCAGGCGGCGCTGTTGCGTCGCATGGGGCGTGGCCTGCTGGTAACCGAATTGATGGGCCATGGCCTGAACATGGTCACTGGGGATTATTCCCGTGGTGCGGCGGGTTTCTGGGTGGAAAACGGTGAGATTCAGTTCGCCGTCCAGGAAGTGACCATCGCCGGCAATATGCGCGATATGTTCAAGCAGATCGTTGCTGTGGGAAATGACCTGGAACTGCGCAGCAATATTCGCACAGGCTCGGTGCTGATCGAGCGGATGACCGTCGCAGGCAGTTAATCCCGCTACAGCTTCACAAAAAGGCGCGCCATCTTACGGATGGCGCGCCTTTTTTGTGGGCGTGTTTCAGGGGGATTGAGGTGTTACTCTTGTTTTGATTCTCAATATCATTTAATAATAAATATCATTACCGGATGAGTGTGGATCATGAGTTCTGTCCTGCATGAGGATCCTTACCTGGAAAGCTGGCGCTGGATGAGTCGCCAGATTCGCTGTGGTCTGGATCCCAATGAGCCTCGCCTGATCGAACATTACCTCAACGAGGGCCGATACCTGGCGTGTTGTACCGCGACCCATCCGTGGACCATCGCTGAAACCTCATTCCGCCTGCTGATCGACACCGCCAGCGATATTGCACTGCCGTGGCATTGGCGATCCCTGTGTCTGGATCAAGCCTGGCGCCCACTGCGCGACCTGGAAAAACTCTCTCACTGTGCCTGCCGCCTCAAGCGCTGGCAGACCTTTGCCTGGCAATTGGCGACCTGCGAATTGCTTCCCTCCATTTCCGTTTCTGACCTGGTGCAAGGATCTTCCGATGAGTAACACCCGTATCGAACGCGACAGCATGGGCGAACTGCAAGTCCCCGCCGAGGCCTTGTACGGTGCGCAAACCCAGCGCGCGGTGAACAACTTTCCGATCAGCCACCAACGTATGCCGGCGCAATTCATTCGCGCACTGATCCTGGCCAAGGCGGCGGCTGCCAAGGTCAACGTCGACCTCAAGCAGATCAGCGAAGGGCAGGGCAAAGCCATCGTCGATGCCGCCCAAGGCTTGCTCGAAGGCGATTACATGCGGCACTTCCCGGTGGATATCTTCCAGACCGGTTCCGGCACCAGTTCGAATATGAATGCCAACGAAGTGATTGCGACGCTCGCCAGCCGCTTGCTCGGCGAAGCGGTCAATCCTAACGATCATGTGAATTGCGGCCAAAGCAGCAACGACATCATCCCGACCACCATCCACGTCAGTGCCGCGCTGGTGCTGCACGAGCAGACGCTGCCGGCCCTGCTGCACCTGGTGCAGGTGATCGAGCAGAAAGCCGAAAAGGTTCACCCATTCATCAAGACCGGCCGCACGCACCTGATGGACGCCATGCCCGTGCGCATGAGCCAGGTGCTCAATGGCTGGGCGCAGCAACTCAAGGCCAATATCGGTCACCTGCAGGATTTATTGCCGGCCCTGCAGGCTCTGGCCCAGGGCGGTACGGCGGTGGGCACCGGGATCAACGCACATCCGGAGTTTTCGGCGCGTTTCAGCCAGCAACTGAGCAGCCTGGCCGGCGTGAAATTCACCCCCGGCAAGAACCTGTTCGCGCTGATCGGCTCCCAGGACACTGCCGTCGCCGTCTCCGGCCAGTTGAAAGCCACCGCCGTGTCACTGATGAAAATCGCCAATGACCTGCGCTGGATGAACTCCGGCCCGCTGGCCGGCCTGGGGGAAATCGAACTGGAGGGCCTGCAGCCGGGCTCCTCGATCATGCCAGGCAAGGTCAACCCGGTGATTCCTGAGGCTACGGCGATGGTGGCTGCGCAAGTCATCGGCAATGACACGGTGATCACCGTCGCTGGCCAATCCGGCAACTTCGAGCTGAATGTGATGCTGCCGATCATTGCCCAGAACCTGCTCAGCAGCCTCGAATTGCTGGCCAATGCCAGCCGCCTGCTGGCAGACAAGGCCATCGCCAGCTTCAAGGTCAACGAAGCCAAGCTCAAGGAAGCGCTGTCGCGCAACCCGATCCTGGTCACCGCACTCAACCCGATCATTGGTTACCAAAAGGCCGCTGAGATTGCCAAGAAGGCCTATCAGCAGGGCCGTCCGGTGATTGAGGTGGCCCTTGAGCACACCGACCTGCCCCGTAGCCAACTGGAAGTCCTGTTGGATCCGGAAAAGCTCACGGCCGGCGGCGTGTAATCACCGACCCTGCTTTGGAGGCTCACCATGGAGCACTGGAAACGCACGATCGAACGCGCCAATCGCTGCTTTATGCAGGGCGAATTGGTTGACGCTCGCGAGGCCTATCTGCAAGCCCTGGCCCTGGCTCAAGTGTTGTTCGAGCGCTGGGCGAATGCCGACGAAGCAGTGGCGGCTTGCGTCATTTCCCATCACAACCTGGCGGATTTGCACCTGCGCCTGAATCAGCCCGAGGAAAGCGCCGAATACCTCTGCGCTATTCACCAGCGCTTGCTCCAGGCCATGCAGGACGTGCGCCTGAGCCCGCAGCTGCGAGAAGCGGCGCTGCGCCAGAGCAGCAAGACTTACGTCGAACTGTTGAATTTCATCAGCGATCACGGTGAGTACCCGCGCACCCATCGCTTGCTGGGCGGTACTGCGGTGCAGCCGACCCCGTCTCAATACGGAGCACATTGATATGACCTACACCTTGCCTGCCTTGCCCTATGCCTACGATGCCCTGGAACCGCATATCGATGCGCAAACCATGGAGATTCACTACACCAAGCACCACCAGACCTACATCAATAACCTCAATGCTGCGGTCGAGGGCACCGAGTTTGCGGGCTGGCCGGTGGAAAAACTGGTGTCCAGCGTGCAGCAGTTGCCGGAAAAACTGCGTGCGGCCGTCATCAACCAAGGCGGCGGCCATGCCAACCACTCGCTGTTCTGGGCGGTGATGTCGCCTAAAGGTGGCGGCAAGCCCGACGGCGCATTGGGAAAAGCCGTAGAAGAGCAACTCGGCGGTTTCGACAGTTTCAAGGAAGCCTTCACCAAGGCCGCCTTGACCCGTTTCGGCAGCGGCTGGGCGTGGTTGAGTGTCACCCCGCAAAAGACGCTGATAGTGGAAAGCAGCGGCAACCAGGACAGCCCGTTGATGAATGGCAACACGCCGATCCTCGGCCTGGACGTCTGGGAGCATGCTTATTACCTGCGCTACCAGAACCGTCGACCTGAATACATCAACGCCTTCTACAGTGTTATCAACTGGCCGGAAGTCGCCGCACGCTATCAGGCCGCGTTGGCCTGACATTCACTTCCATAACAAGATCTAAGGCCGACTATGGGCACTGAAACACTGGCGATCAGCAGCGTGCGAATGTTTCGTTATGCGTTTGGTTCGCTGCTGCTGTTGGCAGGTACTGCATTGCTGGTGGCCCACGGGCTGGCCTGGCTGGATCTGGCGCCGCGCATCATGCGCGCCCTGCAGGGCGGGGCGATTTGCGCGCTTGGCACGGCGCTCGGGGCGGTTCCGGTCTTGGTGATTCGGCGGATGCCCGTGGCGTTGAGCGACACCTTGTTGGGCTTCGGTGCCGGTGTAATGCTGGCGGCGACCGCGTTTTCGCTGGTCGTACCGGGTATTGCCGCTGCCGAAGCCCTTGGCCTTTCGCCCTGGGGCGCAGGCGGGCTGATCAGCTTCGGCATCATGCTGGGGGCGTTTGGTTTGTATCTGGTGGACCGCAAGGTATCCGGCGCCAGTCCGGAGATGTTGGTGGGTACACCGGATAAACCGGTGATTCCACCGCGTATCTGGCTGTTCGTGTTTGCCATCATCGCCCACAACATCCCCGAAGGCATGGCCGTTGGCGTCTCAGCCGGCGGCGGCATGCCGGATGCCGACAGCTTGGCCATGGGTATTGCTTTGCAGGATGTGCCCGAAGGCCTGGTCATTGCGCTGGTATTGGCCGGGGCAGGGATGTCCCGGGTCAGGGCATTCCTGATTGGCGCTGCCTCAGGCTTGGTGGAGCCAGTGTTCGCCGTGCTTTGCGCCTGGCTGGTGACCCTGGCTGAGGTGCTGTTGCCCTTGGGCCTGGCGCTGGCCGCTGGTGCGATGTTGTTGGTGGTCACCCACGAAGTGATCCCGGAGTCGCGTCGCAACGGTCACGAAAAGCTCGCCAGCCTCGGGTTGTGCATGGGGTTCTGCTTGATGATGGTGATGGATACCGCCTTGGGGTGAGGCCTCAGCGGGGATAGGGGTTACTCACCCTCATCAAAGAAGTTGTTGATCAGCGCCACCAGGGCGTCCATGGCTTCCTGCTCTTGCTCGCCCTCGGTGCTCAAATGAATTTTGGTGCCTTTGCCGGCTGCCAACATCATCATCGCCATGATGCTTTTGCCATCGACCATGCTCTCAGGTGTACGCCCGGCGCGGATCTGGCAAGGGAACTGCCCGGCAATACCGACGAATTTGGCCGAGGCGCGGGCATGCAGACCCAGCTTGTTGATGATTTCAATTTCCAGAGCGGGCATCGCGGGGGTGTTCCTTTCAGCTAAGGTCGCGGTGGCGAACCTGGACGTTCTTGAGGGTTTGTTGCAGCACCTGGCCCAGGCGCTCGGTCAGGTAGACAGAGCGGTGGTGACCGCCGGTGCAGCCGATGGCAATGGTGACATAGGCTCGGTTGCTCGCGGCAAAGCGCGGCAACCATTTGAGCAGGTAGCTGGAAATGTCCTGGAACATCTCCTCCATATCCGGTTGCGCGGCCAGGTAATCGGCCACAGGCTGATCCAGCCCCGACTGGTCGCGCAGTTCCGGCTTCCAATAAGGATTGGGCAGGCAGCGCACGTCGAACACCAGGTCGGCATCCACCGGCATGCCACGCTTGAAACCAAAGGACTCGACCAGAAATGCCGTGCCAGGCTCCGGCTGGTTCAGCAGGCGGAGCTTGATGGCATCGCGCAACTGGTACAGGTTGAGGCTGGTGGTGTTGATCTTGAGGTCGGCGAGGTCAATGATCGGCCCCAGCAGCTTGGTTTCGTCCTCGATGGCTTCGGCCAGGGAACGGTGCGGGCTGCTGAGGGGGTGACGTCGGCGGGTCTCTGAGAAGCGCTTGAGCAGGGTTTCTTCGTCGGCGTCCAGATACAGCACATCGCAATGAATGTGCTTGGCGCGCACCTCTTCGAGCAATTCCGGAAAGCGTGTGAGGTGGCTCGGCAGGTTGCGGGCGTCAATCGAAACCGCGACTAGGGGTTGTGCCAATTCGGTATGGATCAGTGCTCGCTCCGCCAATTCCGGGAGCAGACCGGCGGGCAGGTTGTCGATGCAATAGAAGCCGTTGTCCTCAAGGACGTTGAGGGCGGTACTTTTACCCGAGCCGGAGCGGCCGCTGACGATGATCAAACGCATGATTACTGCCCGTTTTGTTCATCCAGGACAACTTGGTACAGCGCCTCGTTGCTACTGGCACTGCGCAGTTTGTCGCGTACTTCCTTGCGGTCGAGCATGCTTGCGATCTGCCTAAGCAGTTCCAGGTGTGCGTCGGTGGCAGCCTGTGGGACCAGCAGAACAAACAGCAGGTCTACCGGGGCGCCGTCGATCGCGTCGAAATCGATAGGTGCGTCCAGGTGCAGCAGGGCGCTGACAGGTGTTTCGCAGCCTTTGAGGCGGCAGTGGGGAATGGCGATGCCGTTGCCAAAACCGGTGGAGCCGAGTTTTTCACGGGCAATCAGAGCCTCAAAGACATCTTGCATCTCCAGCTCAGGCACTTGGCTGCTGATCAGGTTGGCAATTTGTTCGAGGGCTTTCTTCTTGCTGCCGCCCGGCACGTTCACGAGGGAACGGCCGGGGGTCAGGATGGTTTCAAGTCGGATCATGGGGGGAGAGTTAACGACCTGTACCTTGCATCAGGTGCAGATTCTTTTCCTTATGCTTTATGAGTTGGCGGTCCAGCTTGTCGTAGAGCGAGTCGATCGCCGCGTACATGTCTTCATGTTCCGCATTGGCAACGAGCTTGGCATTCGGCACGTGCAGGGTGGCCTCGATTTTCTGCTTGAGCTTGTCGACCTCCATGATGACCTGCACGTTGGTGATCTTGTCAAAATGCCCCGCAAGCTTGTTCAGCTTGCTCTCGGTGTACTCGCGCAGGGGCTTGGTAACTTCCAGTTGGTGTCCACTGATGTTGACTTGCATACAGCTTCTCCTTCGTTGCCAGTGCATAAAGCGGCGGGTAGGAATACCCGCCACTGGAACGCTGTGGCCCGCCCGTCACATCAAACGCTTACGCTCGCTGGAAGGCGCGATCCCTAGGGACTCGCGGTACTTGGCGACGGTTCGACGGGCGACCTGAATGCCTTGTGCCTCCAGTAAACCAGCGATCTTGCTGTCACTCAACGGCTTTTTCTGATTTTCCGCAGCAACCAGTTTTTTGATGATTGCGCGGATCGCCGTGGACGAGCATTCGCCGCCTTCGGATGTGCTGACATGGCTGGAGAAAAAGTATTTCAGCTCATATATGCCCCGTGGGGTATGCATGAATTTTTGTGTGGTCACCCGGGAAATCGTCGATTCGTGCATGCCCACCGCTTCTGCGATGTCGTGCAGGACCAGCGGTTTCATCGCCTCGTCACCATATTCCAGGAAGCCGCGCTGATGCTCGACGATCTGGGTGGCCACTTTCATCAGGGTTTCGTTGCGGCTTTGCAGGCTCTTGATGAACCAACGCGCTTCCTGCAACTGGTTGCGCATGAAGGTGTTGTCGGCGCTGGTGTCGGCACGGCGCACAAAACCGGCATATTGCGGGTTGACCCGCAGGCGCGGCACCGACTCCTGGTTCAGTTCCACCAACCAGCGCTCGTTGTCCTTGCGCACGATCACGTCGGGAACGACGTATTCGGCTTCGCTGGACTCGATCTGCGAGCCTGGACGCGGGTTGAGGCTTTGCACCAGCTCGATGACCTGGCGCAGGTCGTCTTCCTTGAGCTTCATGCGCCGCATCAACTGGCTGTAGTCGCGGCTGCCCAGCAGGTCGATGTAGTCGGTGACCAAACGCTGGGCCTCTGCGAGCCAAGGGGTCTTGGCGGGCAGCTGGCGCAGTTGAAGCAGCAGGCATTCGCTCAGGGTGCGGGCACCAATGCCGGCGGGCTCGAATTGTTGGATGCGGTGCAGGACCGCTTCAATTTCGTCCAGCTCGATGTCCAGTTCCGGGTCGAAGGCCTCGAGAATCTCTTCGAGCGTCTCGTCCAGGTAACCCTGGTTATTGATGCAGTCGATCAGGGTCACGGCGATCAGGCGATCGGTGTCCGACATCGGCGCGAGGTTCAATTGCCACAGCAGATGGCTCTGCAGGCTCTCGCCGGCGGAAGTACGGGTGGTGAAGTCCCACTCGTCATCGTCATTGCTGGGCAGGCTGCTGGCGCTGGTCTGGTAGACGTCCTCCCAGGCGGTGTCCACCGGGAGTTCGTTGGGAATGCGTTCGTTCCAATCGCCTTCCTCAAGGTTATCCACCGTGGGGGCGGTTTCCTGGTAGGAGGGTTCCTGTACGTCGGAATTGGGTTTTTGCTCGATGTTGTCGGCCAGTGGGTCTGCATTATCGAAGTCGTCGCCTTCTTCCTGGCGTTCGAGCATCGGATTGGACTCCAGGGCCTCCTGGATTTCCTGTTGCAGGTCCAGGGTCGACAATTGGAGCAGGCGGATGGCCTGTTGCAGCTGCGGTGTCATCGTCAGCTGCTGGCCCATTCTCAGGACTAGCGATGGTTTCATGGCAGGGGCTTAACACCTTATTCGCCGGCGCAATGCGCCATCCACGACAGGGCGCGTGAGCGCCAAACATAAGCAAATTATATGCCTGATATCGGGGGCTTTGCCTAGAGCGCGGTAACAATAAAAATCCGGAGGTTTTCATTGACTCCCGCGCATCGGGCAAACGACCTGCCACCGCCTTGTTGTTGCAGGCGGCCTTACAGGCGGAACTCGTGACCCAGGTACACTTCCTTGACCAATTCGTTGGCCAGGATGGTGGCAGAGTCGCCTTCGGCGATCAGCTGGCCATCGTTGACGATATACGCGGTTTCGCAGATATCGAGGGTCTCACGCACGTTGTGGTCAGTGATCAGTACGCCGATGCCCTTGGCCTTGAGGTGGTGGATGATCTGCTTGATGTCGCCGACTGAGATGGGGTCGACGCCGGCAAACGGCTCGTCCAGCAGGATGAACTTGGGGGCAGTGGCCAGGGCGCGGGCGATTTCCACGCGACGACGCTCACCACCGGACAGGCTCATGCCAAGGTTGTCGCGAATGTGGTTGATGTGGAATTCCTGCAGCAGGCTTTCCAGTTCTTTGCGGCGGCCGTCACGGTCGAGTTCCTTGCGGGTTTCAAGGATGGCCATGATGTTGTCGGATACCGACAGCTTGCGGAAGATCGACGCTTCCTGCGGAAGATAGCCGATACCTGCACGGGCGCGACCGTGCATTGGCTGGTGGCTCACATCCAGGTCGTCGATCAATACGCGACCTTGGTCCGCCTGAACCAGGCCGACGATCATGTAGAAGCAGGTGGTCTTGCCGGCGCCGTTAGGGCCAAGCAAGCCGACGATCTGGCCGCTGTCGATCGACAGGCTGACGTCGCGCACGACCTGACGGCTTTTATAGGCCTTGGCCAGATGCTGGGCTTTCAGGGTTGCCATTACTCGGCCTTCTTCTTCGGCTGGATAACCATGTCGATGCGTGGGCGTGGCGCGGTGACCTTGCTGCCATTGGCACGACCGGCGTTGGCGATCTGCTTCACGGTGTCATAGGTGATCTTCTCGCCTTCCGTGGAGTTGCCATCGGGGCTGAGTACCTTGGCCTGGTCGATCAGCACGATGCGATTCTGCTGGGCGTGATACTGGATGGTCTTGCCGTAGCCCTTCATCGGGCCGGTGTCGGTAGCCGACTGCTTCTGTTCGAAGTAGGCCAGGTTGCCCACCGAAGTCACCACGTCGATATCGCCCGCCTGGGTGCGCGTCAGTGTCACCGTGTTGCCGGTGATCTTCATCGAGCCCTGGGTGATGATCACGCCGCCGGTATAGGTGGCGACGCCTTGCTTGTCATCCAGTTGCGCATCGTCAGCCGAGATGTGGATCGGTTGCTGGCTATCGTTCGGCAGAGCCCAGGCGCTCACGCTTCCCAGTGCTGCGCCCAGACCGAGCAAAATAGGGAGAGTTTTAACGAGCCTCATACTGTCCTCTTACGTTCGATAGCAGGTGTATCCTGCTTTCTTTCAAATACGCTTTCATTCCCTTGCCAGTCGATACACCGCCAGCGCCGTCGATTCTAACGTCTTGCTCGGTCTGCGCATATTGCTTCTGTGGGAATACGGTCATGCGACTGCTGGTAATCACGGTGTCACGGTTTTTGGCGTCAGTGCGCGCAACGCGTACCGAGTCAATCAGTTCTACCTCGGTGCCGTCCGGGTTGACCTCGCCACGCTTGCTCGTGACATGCCATGGGAACTCGGTGCCGCGATACAGGTTCAGGTCCGGGTTGGTCAGCAGGGTGACTTCGGTGGCCTTCAAATGCTCGACTTTGTCCGAGGTCATCTCGTACTGCACCTTGCCGTCGGGCAGGAACTGCACGCTGTAGGCATTGGTTGCGTAATAGTCGATAGCCCCTTCGTCAACCTGCGCAACAGGCTGGTCGAGGAAGCGCCCCGGGCTGATATTCCAGTAGCCCACCGCCAGAAACAGCGCGGCAATGACCCCGAATAGCAGGAAGTTGCGAATCTTTTTACTCAGCATAAAACGCTCTATAGGTAGGCGGCGTGGGCCGCTTCAAGACTGCCCTGGGCTCGCAGGATCAGTTCACAGAACTCGCGGGCGGCACCTTCGCCGCCACGGGCGGTGGTGACGCCATGGGCGTGCTCGCGAACAAACGTCGCCGCATTGGCGACGGCCATGCCCAGGCCCACTCGGCGAATGACCGGCAAGTCGGGCAGATCATCGCCCAGATAGGCAACCTGCTCATAGCTTAGGTTGAGTTGGCCAAGAAGCTCGTCCAGAACCACCAGTTTATCCTCGCGGCCCTGATACAGGTGAGGAATACCGAGGTTTTGTGCGCGGCGTTCCACAACGGGGGTTTTTCTGCCGCTGATAATCGCCGTTTGCACGCCCGAAGCCATCAGCATCTTGATGCCCTGGCCGTCGAGGGTATTGAACGTCTTGAATTCGCTGCCATCTTCGAGAAAGTACAGGCGGCCATCGGTCAGCACGCCGTCAACGTCGAAAATCGCCAGTTTGATCTGTTTACCGCGTTGCAACAGGTCGCTGGTCATTTACATCACTCCCGCACGCAGCAAGTCGTGCATGTTCAGGGCGCCCACCGGGTGGTCGTCGCTATCGACCACCACCAGCGCGCCGATCTTGTGGTCTTCCATGATCTTCAATGCTTCGGCTGCCAGCATTTCAGGGCGTGCAGTCTTGCCATGGGGGGTCATCACGGCGTCGATGGTCGCGGTGCGGATATCGATGGTGCGGTCCAGGGTGCGACGCAGGTCACCGTCAGTGAATACCCCGGCCAGGCGCCCGTCGGCTTCCAGGATCACGGTCATGCCCAGGCCCTTGCGGGTCATTTCCATCAGCGCGTCCTTCAGCAGGGTGCCGCGTTGGACGTGGGGCAATTCCTCGCCTGAATGCATGACGTTTTCCACTTTCAGCAGCAGGCGGCGGCCCAGGGCGCCACCCGGGTGGGAAAATGCGAAGTCTTCAGCGGTGAATCCACGGGCTTCCAGCAGCGCCACGGCCAGGGCGTCGCCCATGACCAGGGCGGCGGTGGTGGAGGAGGTCGGCGCCAGGTTCAGCGGGCAGGCCTCGTGGTCCACGTGAACATTCAGGTTCACGTCGCCGGCCTTGGCCAGGGTTGATTCCGGGTTGCCGGTGACGCTGATCATCTTGATGCCCAGGCGCTTGATCAGCGGCAGCAGGGTCACGATTTCGTTGGTGGTGCCGGAGTTGGACAGCGCCAGGATGATGTCATCCTTGGTGATCATGCCCATGTCGCCGTGGCTGGCTTCGGCCGGATGCACGAAAAATGCGGTGGTCCCGGTGCTGGCCAGGGTGGCGGCGATCTTGTTGCCGACGTGGCCCGACTTGCCCATGCCGACCACGACAACACGGCCCTTGCTGGCCAGGATCATCTCGCAGGCGCGTACGAAATCTGCGTCGATATGGGCCAGCAAGCCCTCTACAGCTTCAACTTCGAGGCGGATGGTGCGTTGCGCGGATTGAATAAGGTCGCTGGTTTGGCTCATGTCTGAAGTCGTATAGCCTGACGAAAAGTCGGCGATTATAGCGGTAATGAACAATTCCCTCACGCAAGTTCGTCAGGCTTTATTCAACGAATGCCTGAGAACCATCCTCAGTAACATAGCCAGCAACGTTTTTTCCCTGTCCCTAAACTGAACTAGCGCAGTTCCGGCCTTGGGCGCCCTGTACCAGCAGTGATATAGTTCGCCGCCAGTTCGGTCCGCCCAGCCCATGTGGCTATCTATATGCGTCACCGTTGCAAACGTTTGTCGCATGCATGGTGTCTGAGTGAGAGGCTGCATCCCAAGGAGTTTAGATGAGTGCCGATAACGCCTACGCGGTCGAGCTGAAGGGACTGACCTTCAAGCGCGGGACGCGCAGCATCTTCAATAACGTCGATATTCGCATTCCCCGTGGCAAGGTCACGGGCATCATGGGGCCGTCCGGTTGCGGCAAGACCACGCTGTTGCGTCTGATGGGCATGCAATTGCGCCCCAGCGCCGGTGAAGTATGGGTCAACGGCCAGAACCTGCCGACGCTGTCGCGCAGTGATCTGTTCGATGCGCGCAAGCATATGGGGGTACTGTTCCAGAGCGGTGCGCTGTTTACCGACCTCGATGTGTTCGAGAACGTGGCGTTTCCGTTGCGGGTGCATACCCAGCTGTCCGACGAAATGATTCGTGACATTGTGTTGCTGAAACTGCAGGCCGTGGGCCTTCGTGGTGCCATCGACCTGATGCCCGACGAACTGTCCGGTGGCATGAAGCGCCGCGTGGCCCTGGCGCGTGCCATTGCCCTTGACCCGCAGATCCTCATGTACGACGAGCCCTTCGTCGGCCAGGATCCGATTGCCATGGGCGTGCTGGTACGCCTGATCCGTCTGCTCAACGATGCGCTGGGTATCACCAGCATCGTGGTCTCCCACGACCTTGCAGAAACCGCGAGCATTGCCGATTACCTTTATGTAGTCGGCGATGGCCAGGTGCTGGGGCAGGGTACGCCTGAAGAACTGATGAACGCCGACAACCCGCGTATTCGCCAATTCATGACCGGCGATCCCGATGGCCCCGTGCCTTTTCACTTTCCGGCAGCGGATTACCGCTCAGACCTTCTGGGGAAGCGCTGATGCGCAAGACATCTCTCATCGAGAAGGTTCGCCTTTTCGGTCGATCCGGTATCGACATCGTCGAAGTGCTGGGCCGCTCGACGATTTTCCTGTTTCACGCGTTGCTCGGCCGCGGCGGCATTGGTGGCGGCTTCGGCCTGTTGATCAAGCAGCTGCATTCGGTGGGCGTGATGTCCCTGGTGATCATTGTGGTCTCCGGGGTGTTCATCGGGATGGTGCTGGCGTTGCAGGGCTTCAATATCCTGTCCAGCTACGGTTCGGAGCAGGCGGTAGGGCAGATGGTTGCCCTGACGCTGCTGCGTGAGCTGGGGCCGGTCGTGACCGCGTTGCTGTTCGCCGGGCGTGCGGGTTCTGCGTTGACCGCCGAAATCGGCAACATGAAGTCCACCGAGCAGTTGTCCAGCCTGGAAATGATCGGCGTGGACCCGCTCAAGTACATTGTTGCCCCGCGCCTGTGGGCCGGCTTTATTTCCCTGCCGTTGCTGGCGATGATCTTCAGCGTGGTCGGTATCTGGGGCGGCTCGTGGGTGGCGGTGGACTGGCTGGGCGTCTATGACGGCTCCTACTGGGCCAACATGCAAAACAGCGTGACCTTCAGCGGTGACGTGCTCAACGGCATCATAAAGAGCATCGTCTTCGCCTTTGTAGTGACCTGGATCGCCGTATTCCAAGGCTATGACTGTGAGCCCACTTCAGAAGGGATCAGTCGCGCCACCACCAAGACCGTTGTGTACGCCTCGTTGGCAGTACTGGGCCTTGACTTCATTTTGACCGCCTTGATGTTTGGAGATTTCTGATGCAAAACCGCACTGTGGAAATCGGTGTCGGCCTTTTCTTGCTGGCTGGCATCCTGGCTTTACTGTTGCTGGCCCTGCGAGTCAGCGGCCTTTCGGCCAGCCCCACCGCCGATACTTATAAACTTTACGCGTACTTCGACAATATCGCCGGTTTGACTGTCAGAGCTAAAGTGACCATGGCCGGTGTGACCATCGGCAAGGTCACGGCAATCGATCTGGATCGCGACAGCTTCACCGGTCGAGTGACGATGCAACTGGACAAGAAGGTAGATAATCTGCCGACCGACTCCACTGCATCTATCCTCACTGCGGGCCTGCTGGGCGAGAAGTACATCGGTGTCAGTGTGGGCGGGGAAACAGCCCTGCTCAAGGATGGCTCGACCATCCACGACACGCAGTCGTCGCTGGTGCTTGAAGACCTGATCGGTAAATTCCTGCTCAATACGGTCAATAAAGACGCCAAATGAGGAATCTGTACATGATCTCTACCTTGCGACGTGGCCTCCTGGTACTGCTGGCAGCGCTGCCGTTGATGGCCAACGCAGCGGGTTCTGCGCACGAACTGGTGCAGGACACTACCAACAAGATGTTGGCTGACCTGACTGCCAATAAAGAGCAGTACAAGCAAGACCCGAGCAAATTCTACGAGGCGCTGAACAGCATCGTGGGCCCGGTCGTCGATGCTGAAGGCATTTCTCGCAGCATCATGACGGTCAAATATTCGCGCAAGGCCACCCCTGCGCAAATGCAGACGTTCCAGGAGAACTTCAAGCGCGGCCTGTTCCAGTTCTATGGCAACGCTTTGCTCGAGTACAACAATCAGGGCATTACCGTCGCTCCCGCCGGGGATGAGTCGGGTGACCGCACCAGTGTCAACATGAGCGTCAAGGGCAACAATGGTGCCGTCTACCCTGTGCAGTACACGCTGGAGAAGATCAATGGCGAGTGGAAACTGCGCAATGTGATCATCAACGGCATCAACATCGGCAAGCTGTTCCGTGACCAGTTCGCCGACGCGATGCAGCGCAATGGCAACGACCTGGACAAAACCATCAATGGTTGGGCCGGTGAAGTCGCCAAGGCCAAGGAAGAGACCGATAAAGCCGCCGGGAAACCTGCGCAATGACCGAGTCGGCTGTTCGTCTCGGCGACGCGGGCGAGCTGTTCCTCAGCGGCGTGCTCGATTACCGCACCGGGCCTGACCTGCGCAAGCAGGGCCAGGCGCTGATCAAGACCAGCACGGCCCCTGCGCTGGTGCTGGATTGCTCGGCGGTAACCAAGTCCAGCAGTGTCGGCTTGTCGTTGCTGCTGTGTTTCATGCGTGATGCCGAAGCGGCCAAAAAGTCGGTCACCCTTCGTGCATTGCCCGAAGACATGCGTGAAATCGCCGAAGTTTCCGGTTTGACCGAGCTGTTGGCGCATCCTTAATACACATTATCGATAAAGCCCCCCGTCAGAGTCCTGCTATGCGGGGTTCGCAGGCGCGGGGCTTTTTTGTATGATGTGCGACCCGTGCGCACTGGGCGCCGATAGAGGTTGATCATGCAGGCCCTAGAAGTTAAGAGCTTTCTCGAAGGAAAGCTGCCGGATACGAACGTAGAAGTTGAAGGCGAAGGCTGCAACTTCCAGCTGAACGTGATTAGCGATGAACTGGCGGCACTCAGCCCGGTCAAGCGTCAGCAGCAGATCTATGCCCATTTGAACCCGTGGATCACCGATGGCAGCATCCACGCGGTCACTATGAAATTTTTCAGCCGCGCGGCCTGGGCCGAGCGCACCTGAGCCCCCAAGGCGTCGAGATTCTTATGGATAAATTGATTATTACCGGCGGTGCCCGCCTTGATGGCGAGATTCGCATTTCCGGTGCGAAAAACTCTGCCTTGCCGATCCTGGCTGCGACCCTGCTGTGCGATGGCCCTGTGACCGTGGCCAACCTGCCGCACCTGCACGACATCACCACCATGATCGAACTGTTTGGTCGCATGGGTATCGAGCCGGTAATCGACGAAAAGTTGGCCGTCGAAATCGATCCGCGCACCATCAAGACCCTGATCGCCCCGTACGAACTGGTAAAAACCATGCGTGCGTCGATCCTGGTATTGGGCCCGATGGTCGCTCGTTTCGGCGAAGCCGAAGTCGCATTGCCTGGCGGTTGCGCCATTGGCTCGCGTCCGGTGGACCTGCACATCCGTGGACTTGAGGCCATGGGCGCGACCATCGACGTCGAAGGCGGCTACATCAAGGCCAAGGCGCCGGAAGGCGGCCTGCGTGGCGCGAACTTCTTCTTTGATACCGTCAGTGTGACCGGTACCGAGAACATCATGATGGCTGCTGCCCTGGCCAACGGCCGCAGTGTGCTGCAAAACGCTGCGCGCGAGCCTGAAGTGGTCGACCTGGCCAACTTCCTGATCGCCATGGGCGCCAACATCACCGGCGCCGGCACCGACACCATCACCATCGACGGTGTGAAACGCCTGCACCCGGCCACCTACAAAGTGATGCCGGACCGTATCGAGACCGGTACCTACCTGGTTGCTGCCGCCGTCACCGGTGGTCGCGTCAAGGTCAAGGACACCGATCCGACCATCCTGGAAGCGGTCCTGGAAAAACTGCGCGAAGCCGGTGCCGAAATCACCACCGGTGAAGACTGGATCGAGCTGAACATGCACGGCAAGCGGCCAAAAGCCGTTAACGTGCGTACCGCTCCATACCCGGCGTTCCCGACCGACATGCAGGCGCAGTTCATCTCCTTGAACGCCATTGCCGAAGGCACCGGGGCCGTGATCGAGACCATCTTCGAAAACCGTTTCATGCACGTGTACGAACTGCACCGCATGGGCGCGAAGATCCAGGTCGAAGGCAACACTGCCATCGTGACCGGCACCGAGAAGCTCAAGGGCGCGCCGGTCATGGCCACCGACCTGCGCGCTTCGGCCAGCCTGGTGATCTCGGCGCTGATCGCCGAAGGCGATACCTTGATCGACCGCATCTACCACATAGACCGTGGCTACGAGTGCATCGAAGAGAAACTGCAGATGCTCGGCGCGAAAATCCGCCGCGTTCCGGGCTAGTCCCCGGAGTGATCTGTGGCGAGGGAGCAAGCTCCCTCGCCACAGGGCTGTACTTGCTGTTAGCTGAATTTGTTTCAAATCGAGGCTGTCATGGCCTCGATCTGTGTCTGGCGCCGTTTGCGACCGGACAGCAATAGCCTGATGAAGGACTGACGTTTCCCATGTTGACCATCGCACTGTCCAAGGGCCGCATCCTTGACGACACTTTGCCGCTTCTGGCTGAAGCGGGCATCGTGCCGACCGAGAATCCGGACAAGAGCCGCAAGCTGATCATCCCTACGACCCAGGACGACGTTCGCCTGCTGATCGTACGGGCTACCGACGTGCCGACCTATGTTGAACATGGCGCGGCCGACCTCGGTGTCGCCGGTAAAGACGTGTTGATGGAATACGGCGGCCAAGGCCTGTACGAGCCGCTGGACCTGCGCATTGCCCTGTGCAAGCTGATGACCGCCGGCCGTGTCGGTGATGTCGAGCCTAAGGGCCGCCTGCGCGTGGCCACCAAGTTCGTCAACGTCGCCAAGCGCTACTACGCCGAGCAAGGCCGTCAGGTCGACATCATCAAGCTCTACGGCTCGATGGAACTGGCGCCGCTGATCGGCCTGGCCGACAAGATCATCGACGTGGTCGACACCGGCAACACCCTGCGTGCCAACGGTCTCGAACCGCAGGACTTTATCGCCGACATCAGCTCTCGGCTGATCGTCAACAAAGCGTCGATGAAGATGCAGCACGCCCGTATCCAGGCGTTGATCGACACCCTGCGCAAGGCAGTGGAGTCTCGACACCGCGGTTGACTCACCCGCGTAGCTGAAAAGCTGCGCCCGTCTATCCGCCTCATAGCCAGAATTCTCAGGTGCCCAAGCGGAAACGACTGCTAGTTTAGGGCGCCTGAGTTTTTGCCAATTCTATTGAGGCCCTCGCTATGACCACGTCCACTGCAATTGCCCGACTCAACGCTGCCGACCCGGATTTCGCCCATCATCTGGATCATCTGCTGAGCTGGGAAAGCGTGTCCGACGACTCGGTCAACCAGCGGGTCCTCGATATTATCAAGGCCGTGCGCGAGCGCGGTGATGCGGCCCTGGTGGATTTCACCCGGCAGTTCGACGGTCTGGACGTCAAGTCCATGTCCGACCTGATCCTGCCCCGCGAACGCCTGGAACTGGCCCTGACGCGCATCACCGCGCCCCAGCGCCAGGCCCTCGAAGTCGCCGCGACCCGAGTGCGCAGCTACCACGAAAAACAGAAGCAGGATTCCTGGAGCTATACCGAGGCTGACGGTACTGTACTGGGCCAGAAGGTCACGCCCCTGGACCGTGCCGGTTTGTACGTGCCGGGTGGCAAAGCCTCGTACCCCTCGTCGGTACTGATGAACGCGATTCCCGCCAAGGTGGCCGGCGTCACCGAAGTGGTCATGGTGGTACCAACCCCGCGCGGTGAAATCAACGAACTGGTACTGGCTGCCGCCTGCATTGCCGGTGTCGACCGCGTGTTTACCATCGGCGGTGCCCAAGCGGTTGCCGCCCTGGCTTATGGCACCGAAAGCGTGCCGAAGGTCGACAAGGTGGTCGGCCCCGGCAACATCTACGTGGCCACTGCCAAGCGCCACGTGTTCGGCCAGGTCGGTATCGACATGATCGCCGGCCCGTCGGAAATTCTCGTGGTGTGTGACGGCCAGACCGATCCGGACTGGATCGCCATGGACCTGTTCTCCCAGGCCGAGCACGACGAGGACGCCCAGGCGATCCTGGTCAGCCCGGACGCCGAGTTCCTCGACAAGGTCGCCGCCAGCATCAATAAGCTGCTGCCGACCATGGACCGCGCCGAGATCATCGAGAAGTCGATCAATGGCCGTGGCGCGCTGATCCTGGTGCGTGACATGGAACAGGCCATCGAAGTGGCCAACCGTATCGCGCCGGAGCACCTGGAGCTGTCCGTGGCCGATCCACAAGCCTGGCTGCCGTCGATTCGCCATGCGGGTGCGATCTTCATGGGCCGCCACACCAGCGAAGCCCTGGGCGACTACTGCGCCGGTCCCAACCACGTACTGCCGACGTCCGGCACCGCGCGCTTCTCGTCGCCGCTGGGGGTGTATGACTTCCAGAAGCGTTCGTCGATCATCTTTTGCTCGCCACAAGGCGCTTCCGAATTGGGCAAGACCGCTTCGGTGCTGGCCCGTGGTGAATCCTTGAGCGCCCACGCCCGTAGTGCTGAGTACCGAATCCTGGAAGAGGGGAAATAACACATGAGCAAATTCTGGAGCCCCTTCGTCAAGGACCTCGTGCCTTACGTGCCCGGCGAGCAACCGAAGCTGACCAGGCTGGTCAAGCTCAACACCAATGAAAACCCCTACGGCCCGTCGCCCAAGGCGCTGGCTGCGATGCAGGCCGAGTTGAACGACAACCTGCGCCTGTACCCGGACCCCAACAGCGACCTGCTCAAGCAGGCCGTGGCCAAGTACTACGGGATCGACGCCGGCAAGGTGTTCCTCGGTAACGGCTCCGATGAAGTCCTGGCGCACATTTTCCACGGCCTGTTCCAGCACGAGCTGCCGTTGCTGTTCCCGGATATCAGCTACAGCTTCTATCCGGTGTACTGCGGCCTCTACGGCATCAAGTCCGACCCGGTGCCGTTGGATGAGCAGTTCCAGATCCGCGTAGCGGACTATGCCAGGCCCAACGGCGGGATCATCTTCCCCAACCCGAACGCGCCCACCGGCTGTGTGCTGGCACTGGATGCCGTGGAGCAGATCCTCAAGGCCAGCCCGGATTCGGTAGTGGTGGTCGATGAAGCCTATATCGACTTTGGCGGCGAAACAGCCGTCAGCCTGGTGGACCGTTACCCGAACCTGCTGGTGACCCAAACCCTGTCCAAATCGCGCTCACTGGCCGGTTTGCGCGTGGGCCTGGCCGTGGGCCACCCGGACCTCATCGAAGCGCTGGAGCGGGTCAAGAACAGCTTCAACTCCTACCCGCTGGATCGCCTGGCGATTGTCGGCGCGGCGGCGGCGTTCGAGGACCGGGCGTACTTCGAGAAGACGTGCCAGTTGGTCATCGACAACCGCAACAAGGTGGTTGCGCAATTGGAAGGTAAAGGCTTTGAAGTGTTGCCGTCAGCGGCCAACTTCATCTTTGCCCGCCACCCACGACACGACGCAGCCGGCCTGGCGGCCAAGCTGCGTGAGCAAGGGGTGATCGTGCGGCACTTCAAGCAGGAGCGGATTGCCCAGTTCCTGCGGATCAGCATCGGTACGCCGGAGCAGAACCAGGCGCTGATCGATGGGTTGGGTGAGCTCTAAGCCACACTGAAGATCAAAAAATGTGGGAGGGGGCTTGCCCCCGATAGCGGTGTATCAGTCAGCTAATGAATTGACTGACACACTGCCATCGGGAGCAAGCCCCCTCCCACATTAGGTTCTGCCATATGTGTTAGATCAGCGGCTCATCCGGCTTCTTGTTCTTCCAGCCATCATTGCCCGGCAGCAACAGGTTCAGGCCAATCGCTACCACCGCACACAGGGCAATGCCCTTCAGGCCGAAGTCATCTGGACCGGTCCCGGTTCCCACCAGCACCCCACCAATCCCGAACACCAGGGTCACCGACACAATCACCAGATTGCGCGCCTCACCCAGGTCAATCCTGTGGCGGATCAAGGTGTTCATCCCCACCGCGGCAATCGAGCCGAACAGCAGGCACAGGATCCCGCCCATCACCGGCACCGGGATGCTTTGCAGCAGCGCACCGAATTTGCCGATGAACGCCAGGCTGATGGCAAACACTGCCGCCCAGGTCATGATCTTCGGGTTGTAGTTCTTGGTCAGCATCACCGCGCCCGTCACTTCGGCGTAGGTGGTGTTCGGCGGGCCGCCAAACAGGCCGGCGGCCGTGGTGGCGATCCCGTCACCGAGCAGGGTGCGGTGCAGGCCAGGCTTCTTCAGGTAGTCGCGACCGGTCACGCTGCCCACTGCAATCACACCGCCGATATGTTCGATCGCCGGGGCCAGGGCTACCGGGACGATAAACAGGATCGCCTGCCAGTTGAACTCCGGCGCGGTGAAGTGGGGCAGGGCGAACCACGGTGCTGCGGCGATCTTCGCCGTGTCGACCACGCCAAAGTAGAACGCCATGGCAAAGCCCACCAGCACGCCGGAGATGATCGGCACCAGGCGGAAGATACCTTTGCCGAACACCGCGACGATCAACGTGGTCAGCAGCGCCGGCATCGAGATCATCATCGCCGTCTGGTAATGAATCAACTCGGCGCCATCGCCGGATTTACCCATCGCCATGTTCGCGGCAATCGGTGCCATGGCCAGGCCGATGGAAATGATCACCGGGCCGATCACCACAGGTGGCAACAGGCGGTCGATGAAACCGGTGCCTTTGATCTTCACGGCCAGGCCGAGGAAGGTATAGACAAAACCGGCCGCCATCACCCCGCCCATGGTCGCTGCGAGGCCGAACTGGCCCTTGGCAAGAATGATCGGGGTAATGAAGGCAAAGCTCGACGCCAGGAAGACCGGCACCTGGCGCCCTGTCACCAGCTGGAACAACAGCGTGCCCAGACCGGCGGTGAACAGGGCGACGTTTGGATCAAGACCTGTGATCAGTGGCATCAACACCAGCGCGCCAAATGCTACGAAGAGCATCTGTGCGCCAGACAGGATCTGGCGCCAAAGCGGGTCGTTGAACTCATCCTGCATGCTCACGCGTCCTTCTGCTTGGTGCCGAAGATCTTGTCACCGGCATCGCCCAGGCCTGGGATGATGTAACCGTGTTCGTTCAGGCGCTCGTCGATGGAGGCGGTGTAGATCTGCACATCCGGGTGGGCTTTCTCGACGGCGGCGATGCCTTCGGGCGCGGCCACCAGCACCATGGCGCGGATGTCCCGGCAACCGGCTTTTTTCAGCAGGTCGATGGTGGCAACCATGGAACTGCCGGTGGCGAGCATCGGGTCGATGATCATGGCCAGGCGCTCGTTGATTTCCGGTACGAGTTTTTCCAGGTAGGTGTGGGCCTGCAGGGTTTCTTCGTTGCGGGCGACGCCGACGGCGCTGACCTTGGCGCCCGGGATCAGGCTGAGCACGCCTTCGAGCATGCCGATACCGGCACGCAGGATCGGCACCACGGTAATTTTCTTACCGGCGATCTTCTCGACCTGGACAGTGCCAGCCCAACCTTCGATGTCGTAGGTTTCCAGGGGCAAATCTTTGGTGGCTTCGTAAGTGAGCAGCGCTCCGACTTCCTGAGCAAGCTCACGGAAATTCTTCGTGCTGATGTCGGCGCGGCGCATAAGGCCGAGTTTGTGTCGGATCAGCGGGTGGCGGATCTCGCGAGTGGGCATGGGAAAGGCTCCGGCGGCGGGCAAAAAAACCGGCCTAGATTAATCTATCCGAGGGTGTTGTCCTATAGACATCTAGTACGTTAGTCCATTAAGGCTTGCTCGGAGCGCATGAGAAGCGTACCTTCGCCCGCTTTTCTTGCCACAGCACCCCTTGGAGAGCGCCATGTCCGCTGATCTCGAGCATATCCGTCAAATCATGCGCGAGGCTGACTGCCTGTACACCGAAGCGCAAGTCGAAGCAGCGATCGCCAAGGTCGGCGCACACATCACCCGCGAAATGGCCGACACCAACCCGGTGGTCTTCTGCGTGATGAACGGTGGCCTGATCTTCGCCGGCAAATTGCTGACTCACCTGCAGTTCCCGTTGGAAGCGTCCTACCTGCACGCCACTCGCTATCGCAACGAAACCAGCGGCGGCGACCTGTTCTGGAAAGCCAAGCCGGAAGTTTCGTTCATCGACCGCGATGTGCTGATCATCGACGACATCCTCGATGAGGGCCACACCCTGGGCGCGATCATCGACTTCTGTAAACACGCGGGCGCACGTAAGGTGCACACCGCCGTGCTGATCGACAAAGACCACGACCGCAAGGCCCGTCCCGAGTTGAAAGCCGATTTCGTCGGCCTGCCGTGCATCGATCGCTACATCTTCGGTTACGGTATGGATTACAAGGGCTACTGGCGCAACGCCAATGGAATCTACGCCGTCAAAGGTATGTAACCCATGACTCGCTTTCTTGATCAGACGCTGTTTGCCGAGTTGGCCGAGAAAGCGGGCGCCAGCCTCCGTGGCCGGCATCATTACAACTTTCATCAGATGGAAGAGCCGTGCCATCGCCTGGCCGTGGGCCTGCAGCCCAGCACCTACGTGCCGCCCCATCGGCACTTGAGCGCGGACAAGGCGGAAACCTTGCTGGTCCTCCAGGGCCGCTTGGGCTTGCTGGTGTTCAGCGACACCGGCGAGGTGCTCGCCAAGCGCGTGATGCAGGCCGGCGGCGAATGCTCGGGCGTCGACCTGCCGCCCGGCGTGTTCCATGGCCTGGTGGTGCTGGCGCCCGACACGGTGATGTTCGAGTGCAAGGCCGGGCCTTATCGGCCGGTGGGCGAAGGCGAACTGGCCGATTGGGCGCCCCGTGAAGGCGACGCCAATGTGGCCGAGTATCAACGCTGGATGCTTGCCCAGTTCGATTGAGCTACAGTGCTGGGTCACCTCTTGCGGAGCGGCCCATGAGCCTGTTGAAACGCACCTGCGCCGCCCTGGCGTTGACCCTCAGTCTGCCGCTGGCTGCGGCGCCTGCGCCGATGCATGCGCAGTTCCTGCCGCCGGACGATCTGACCCTGCGCGCCGAAACCCCTGACCAGCAGCAACTGCTGCAAGTCACCGAATATGCGGTGGTGGTGGGCAACCAGCGTCAATCCACGCAACAACCGATCCCGGTGACCTCGCCGCTGATGATCCGCCTCAAGGGCAAGTCCCTGAACAAAGGCGCGACCATCAGCCAGGTGGTGCTCAACTTCGATGCCGAGAGCAAAAGCCTGAAAAAGCCGGTGTACGATGACAAGAGCAAAACCTTGACCCTGTCCTACCCGGTGGCCCAGTACCGAGTGATTGTCGACCTGCTGCGCAATGACACGGTGTATGTGCAGTTCCTCAGTTACGCCAACGGGCATGTCTGGGCGGATGTGCATACCGGTGCTGTTCGTAGCAAATAGCAAAAACACTGAAGAACCAGTGTGGGAAGGGCTTGCCCCCGCCCACATTGGTTCTTCACCGCTTTCGAAGCCTGCGCCTCGCAGGTAGACTTCAAACCCCGTGTAAATGTCTGCTGGCTGGAGTCGGTAATGCGTAAAGATAAGAAACAGGTGATTGGTGACGAGATCGGCGACGACCAGATCAAGTTGTTCCTGGACTTCGAGCCGGTTGACGCGACGTCCCCGTCCCTGCACAAACTGATCAAGGCCTACCGTGGCCTGCGTATCGACGACTTCGAACGCTTCCTGGTTTTCTTCAAGGCGGCCGGTTTGGACCTGGATGGCAAGGATGAGCACGGCCAGACCTTTGTCGACCTGATCAAGGACCAGCGCAACGCCGCCGACTATATCGAGCTGATCGACAACGCCCGCGGCTGATTATTCCTGGGCATAAAAAAACGCCCCGTTCTCATCGCGAGAACGGGGCGTTTTTCATGGCCGCAATGCCTTAGGCGTAGCTCTCGGCCTCGTTGCTCTGCTCAACCAGTTCGAGGCTGATGTTGTTCTGTGCGTTGATCTTGCGATACAGCTCAGCATCAGTCTCCAGGACCTTCTCCCGTGCCGGGAAGATCTCGTGCAGCTTGGTCGCCCATTCACCGGCAGCTTTCTGCGGGAAGCAACGCTCGATCAATTCCAGCATGATCGACACCGTCACCGAGGCGCCCGGGGAGGCACCCAGCAGCGCAGCCAGCGAGCCGTCCTTGGCCGCGACCAGCTCGGTGCCAAATTGCAGCACGCCGCCTTTCTTCGGGTCTTTCTTGATGATCTGCACCCGTTGGCCGGCCACTTCCAGGCGCCAGTCTTCGGCTTTCGCTTCAGGGTAGAAGCGACGCAGGGATTCCAGGCGCTGCTCCATGGACTGCATCACTTCGCTGACCAGGTACTTGGTCAGGTCCATGTTGTCGCGGGCCACGGCCAGCATCGGGCCAATATTGCCGGCGCGAACCGACAGCGGCAGGTCGAGAAACGAACCGTGCTTGAGGAACTTGGTGGTGAAGCCGGCGTATGGCCCGAACAGCAGGGATTTCTTGCCGTCGACTACGCGGGTGTCCAGGTGCGGCACGGACATCGGCGGCGAGCCTACGGCGGCCTGGCTGTAGACCTTGGCCTGGTGGTGCTTGACCACTTCCGGGTTGTCGCAACGCAGCCACTGGCCGCTGACCGGGAAACCGCCAAACCCTTTGCTTTCTTCGATGCCCGAGGCCTGCAGCAGCGGCAGGGCCGCGCCACCGGCGCCGAGGAACACGAACTTGGCGTCCACTTCGCGGCTGTTGCCGCTGTTGACGTCCTTGATGCTCACGGTCCAGCCCGCGCCGTTACGCTTGAGGCCGGTCACGCGCTTGCTGTACTTGACCTGGGCGTCCGGTGAGCTGGTCAGGTGAGTGAGCAGCTGGTTGGTCAGGGCGCCGAAGTTGACGTCTGTGCCGTTCATCACGCGGGTGGCCGCGATTTTTTCGTCGAGCGGGCGCCCCGGCATCATCAGCGGCATCCACTCGGCCATTTCGCTGCGGTCTTCGGTGTAGTGCATGTCCGAGAACGCATGGTGCTGGCTGAGGGTTTCAAAGCGCTTCCTGAGGAACTCCACGCCTTTTTCGCCCTGCACGAAGCTCAGGTGCGGCACCGGGCTGATAAAGGACTTGGACGAGCCAAAGGTGCCCTTCCTGGTCAGGTAGGCCCAGAACTGCTTCGACACCTCGAACTGGGTGTTGATGTGCACGGCTTTCTTGATGTCGATGGAGCCATCGGCGGCCTGGGGCGTGTAGTTCAGCTCACACAGCCCGGCGTGGCCGGTACCGGCGTTGTTCCACGGGTTGGAACTTTCCGCGGCACCCGAGTCCATCAGCTCAACGACTTCCAGCTTGAGGCCGGGGTCGAGCTCTTTGAGCAGTACGGCCAGGGTGGCACTCATGATGCCGGCCCCTACCAGTACTACGTCGACTGCTTCGTTATGCGCCATTTAACGCGTCTCCAAAATCTGCAGCACCAAATTGACGGCATGGCTGCCAGGAGTGACGGGGCGTTTCACGTGTTGCCCCAGGTTACCCATGGCCAGGATCGCCATGTCCGTTTCGCAATTCCTTGCACATTCAGCACACGCTTCCTGCCCGGCCTGATCTGCCTATGAACGCATTCATGGGCGCCTGTGGCAATTCGACTTATGGTCAAAGCGTGCGATTCGTGCAATCAATCCGTAGCGGACAGGCTCAAGCTCCGGTGTTTGCGGAGTACTCGGTCCTGTGTGGTTGGGCTGTTCCAGACGCTGATGGTGCTTGTACAAACGCCAAACTATTCATTTGCTCGCCACACTCTTGTGAAGTTGTGAAAACCCGTTTTTTTCACGCTCTTTTGAAGACGTGAACCTCAAAAAAGGGCTGCCCCAGCCTGGCACCTGGCCCGCAAACCTCTGCCGACACGCGGCAAAACGGGCAAACAACTCAAGTGGCCGAGCGCAATGGCAGCTCTGGCAGATTCGGTAAAGGCGGGTGGTTTGCAAAAGAAACAGCAAGCGCGCCAGCTTCACTCGATCTGTGTGGGCGGCTCTCTGTGGGCGATTCTTGGGGTTAATACCGAGGCATTAACGATGCTGCGAGGCCCGATCAGGAGACGTCCTTATAATCGGGGGGAGATTGTAGCGAAGAACGCCGGGGAAATGGGCGGGTTTTATGACTTTTATTAGGCGTTCGGTCAGGCGGCCAACGCCTGGTGACGTGGCGACCGCGCTGGGCGTGGGCTTACACGGGCGCGAGCCGGCAACGGATGATGCATCCAGCTCAGGCGAATTTCTTCGATTTCTACCCAGCCTTCGCCGACGGGAGGCTGGCAGCACGCTTTGAAGGCCTGGCAGCGGCCTTGCGCATCGAGCAGGGCGAACTGGCGAAGGGCGGGCTTGCGCGTAAACAGCGACCAGAGAAAATGCATGGCGATCAACCTCCTGAGATTGAGGCCAAGCATGCCTGCTTCGGATGACGAGCCCATGTAACGGCTATGACATATCGGTGACATCGAACCGCAGGCGAAGCCCCGGGTCACAGGTTGTAACTGACGCTAGTTCCCAGCAGGGGCGCCCCGCTATACTGCCGGCCTGTCGGTACCTGATTTCTGGAGAGAAGCGCATGTTGCAACGCCTGTTGTTCGGTTTGATCACTGTGACCAGCTTGACCCTGGTTGGCTGCGCCAACAGCCCGCAGCAACTGACCCCGGAACCGAAAATCACCACGCAGCTGGCCCCGGTGGGCCATGGCCAGCCGGTGTCGGTACGGGTGGTGGACGGTCGTCCGTCGCCGACACTCGGTTCGCGCGGTGGCCTGTACCCGGAAACCGCCCTGGTGTCGGTGAACGCTCAAGACGTGCTGCCCAAGCTGCAGGCCCAGGCCGAAGCGGCCGTGCGCCTGCTGGGTTTCACCCCCAGCCCCAACGCGCCGGGCGCTCCGCAGTTGACGATCACCCTGGCCGAGTTGAAGTATCAGTCGCCTAAAGACGGTCTTTACGTGACCGAGGCGTCCATTGGCGCCACCTTCAAGTCCGGCGTCACCGCCGGCACCCGTCGCTACAGCGGCCGTTACGGTGCGTCGCTGAACCAGCGCTTCGGCATGTCGCCTAACCAGGAAACCAACACCAAGCTGGTCAGCGACGTCCTGAGCGACGCCTTGACCCGCCTGTTCAAGGACCCAAGCATCGGTTCATTGCTCAGCTCGCAGTAATCGCTCAAACAAAAAACCGGGCTCAGCGATGAGCCCGGTTTTTTCATGCCTTCAGTTTCACGCTGCCGTGTCGATACAAAAGTCCAGCATGCTCACCCCCGTCAACAGATCGGCCTCCGGCAAGTCTGCATGCTGGTGCCCGCCAAGGGCGCAATACACCAGCCAGTGGCGGTCCTGCACATTGAACGCCAGGCCGCCGATCAGCGCCTCTTGCTCGTCGCTTTGGGCAATCAGATACAGCCGATCCTGGTTGTGCGCGTGCAGCATGACAAGCTCCTGAGTGTTCGAAGGGCAACAGAGTGGCTTGTTAAGGTGACGTTCAGGTGACGGCGTAAATTACTGGATACATTAGCCGTCCATGGGGGGCGGAGCGGTTTTGGCGTTCGATGCCACTACCGTTCAGGTTTGTATCTGAACCGATACCCAGACACTGTTTCATCGAGGTTTGCGATGGCGCTGCCCGCACTATTGATCAATGCCGTGGCTTTATCAGTGGCCTGCCCAGGCGCTGCGCTGTTGTTCATCACTCGCCTGCGCGAGCAACGCGCGATGGCTGAGTTGACTGCGCAAAGTGAAGATCGCGCAATCGACCAGCCCATGCTGTTCCTGGATGTGCGCACCGAGCGGGCGCACCGTGTGGCTTACCGCATCGGGTTCGCCTGCCTTGGGCTGGCGCTGGCTATTTCCTGGCTCAGCACCCGAATCTAAAAAACCGCAGAACCCATCATATGGGAGGGAGCTTGGCCCCTCCCATATTTTCTTGATCGGTGTTTACAGCGGGATTCCAGCCTTGACCCGATACTGATTGCGCACTGGCGTCGCGTATTGCACCACCAGGAACGGACGGTGCTCGGCCGGGCATTCGTTCAGGCGCCGCTCCCACTCCGCCTGTGCCTTGGCCAGTTCGTCCGCGGGGAACACGTCAGCTGCCTTTGGCACCTGCAATTGCGGGTCGGCATCGCTCCACTGGGCGTACGCCAGGTAGTGCACCGGGAACAGCCGATAGCCGCCGAGAATTTGCCGATCCATTTCCACGGCCAGGACCTTGGTGTCTTCGAAACGCTCGGTAATCGGCGGCGCGAAGTTGATATGTACGCGGCCTTTGTAGCCGGTGATGCCCAGGGCAATGCTGACGTCATCCTCGCCTTGCGCCTTGACGTAGGTGCCGGTGGTGGCGCGGATATACAGTTCGCGGGCCTTGGCGGCATCGCACGGGTCGTACTCGTAGCTGATGGACACCGGCGTCAGGTTGAGTGACTGGATCACCTCGGCAAACGGCTCGTCCTTGCGGCTGACATGGAACATCTTGAGGATTGCCGACTCGGTGCGGTCATCCCCATCCTTGGCGCGGCCTTCGGCCTGGGCGATCCAGATCGACTGGCAGTCGTTGCGGATCGAATGGTTGATATAGGCCGACAGCAGGTTGAACGCCGCCATCTTCTCCTTTCGCCCGGTGATCGAACGGTGCACGATGAAGCTCTTGTTCAGACGCATCAGGTCACTGACAAACGGCTTTTGCAGCAGGTTGTCGCCGATGGCGATGCGTGGCGTCGGCAGGCCGGCGTGGTAGACGGCATAGTTGACGAAGGCCGGGTCCATCACGATGTCGCGGTGGTTGGCCAGGAACAGGTAGGCGGTGCCGGATTTGAGCTGTTCGACGCCGGTGTAGGTTACGCCGTCGGTCGCCCGGTCAATGGTGTGGTCGACGTAATACTCGACTTTGTCCTGCAGCGTGGCCACGGTGGTGACACCGGCGAACTCACGGCGCAGTTTGCGCGCGATCATCGGCTTGAGCAGCCAGCCCAGGGCGCCGGCAAAGCGCGGGAAGCGGAAGTGGGTCAGGATGTCCAGAAAGGCCTTGTCACTGAACAGCCGGGCCAGCACTGCCGGGACTTCGCTGTCGTTGTAAGGTCGGATGGTATCGAATTCGCCCATCATGCTCTCTTGTTAGAAACGGCTAGGGTAAGTAAAGGAAATACCAGGGGGCGTCCGGGGTAATTGGCCCGGCCGGAAAATAGCCCTGTAAATAGACCGGCGATTATACGCACAAGTCACCTGGGAGACTGCGATGCTGGAAACTGCGCTGTACGATTGTCCTTATTGTGGTGAAGCGGTAGAGACTGCGGTGGATTTATCCGGCGGTGATCAGACCTACATCGAGGACTGTCAGGTGTGTTGCCGACCGATCATTTTCAACCTGCAGGTCCATGGTGAAGAGTGGATGCTCGAAACCCGCAGTGAAAACGAATAGCAGGTACGCCCATGCAGCGAATCTACGAACCGGAAAACCTGATGGAAGGCGAGTTGCTGCAGCAAATGCTCGCCAGCGAGGGCATCGAGGCGCACCTGGTAGGGCGCCATTTGCTCGGCGGCACGGGGGAGTTGCCGATCTTCGGCCTGCTGGGGCTGGAAGTGGATAACGACCGGGCGGCTGAAGCCCGCGAGCTGATTACCGCCTATATCGGCGCGCAACCCCTGCCCGGCGACGAGCCCGACAGCTTTCCCGACGTATTGGTCTGTTAGGCTGTCGGTCGGTTTACCCAAGAGTCGTGTTGCCCCATGTGTGGACGTTATGCCCTGTTTCGCTGGAACCCTACTTTTGCTGCCCTGCCGGGTTTTCCGGCCGACCAGCAGGCCCAGTGGAACATCTCCCCGAATGATTCGGTGCTGATCCAGCGCCTCAATGACGGCCAGCGCACCCTGGCACGGGCGCGCTGGGGCCTGACGCCGCCCTGGCTGACTGACCTTTCCCGCACCCCGGCCCATGCCCGTGCCGAAACCCTGGCCGAGCAACCGATGTTTCGCGAAGCGTTTCGCCAGCGCCGTTGCCTGCTGCCGGCCAACGGCTTCTATGAATGGCGCGGCACCCAGCGCAAGCGTCCGTACTGGCTGACGCCGGGGGAGGGCTCAACCCTGTTTTTTGCGGCGATCTGGGAGGCGTACCCGGTGCAGGAGCAGGTGTGGCTGAGTACGGCAGTGGTGACCCAGGCCGCCCAGAGTCAGCGCCGGCCGTTGATTCTGGACGTGGCGGGGCAGGCCGCCTGGCTCGATCCCGAGACGCCCTTGCATGTGTTGCAAGGCTTGCTGGCCAGTGAGCCGGTCCCATTGCGCGAGCGAGTCCTGGCCAACATGGTCAATGATCCCAAGCTCAACGGGCCGGAGTGCCTGACCCCGGCCTGAGCCTGGGGCCAGTTGCTCACTGAAGTTGCCGGGCGTGTGAGATGTGTCCGAAATTCATCGGTTACACGTCTGTTGTATCTGGCGCCGATACAAACGAGCGCCTACGATACGCGCCATGTTTTCAGGGCGTCTTTTCAGGGAGAGTGTATTGATGAAGAAATCATTGGTCGTAAGTGTATTGGCGGCAGGCGTGTTGCTGGCCGGGTGTCAGTCGGTCAACACCACCAGCGGCGGCGCCGTCGGGGTTGAGCGCAAGCAATATATGTTCAGCATGCTGTCGAGCCAGGAAGTCGACCAGATGTACGCCCAGTCCTACCAGCAGACCCTGGGCGAGGCCAGCAGCAAAGGCCAGTTGGACAAGACCAGTGCCAATGCCAAGCGCGTGCAGGCGATCGCCAATCGGCTGATCGCCCAGGCGCCGACCTTCCGCCCGGATGCGGCGCAGTGGAAGTGGGAAGTGAACCTGATCAAGAGCGATGAGATGAACGCCAACTGCGGGCCTGGCGGCAAGATCTTCGTGTACAGCGCGTTGATCGACAACCTCAAGCTCACCGATGATGAGCTGGCCGCGGTGATGGGCCATGAAATCGCTCACGCCTTGCGGGAGCACGGCCGCGAAGCCATGTCCAAGGCCTACGGCATCGAGATGGCCAAGCAGGGCGCCGGTGCGTTGTTCGGCCTGGGCCAGGACAGCCTGGCGCTGGCCGATACCGTGGCCAACTACGGCATGACCTTGCCCAACAGCCGCAGCAATGAAAACGAAGCGGACCTGATCGGCCTGGAACTGGCGGCCCGCGCCGGCTACAACCCGAACGCGGCAATCACGCTGTGGAACAAGATGGCCAAGGCTTCGGAAGGCGCACCGCCGGAGTTCATGAGCACTCACCCGGCCTCCGACAGCCGGATCGCCTCGTTGCAGGCGGCGATTCCGAAGGTGATGCCGCTCTACCAGCAGGCCAAGAAGTCCTAAGACTTCAACGACAAGTGGCAAGCTTCAAGCTGCAGGAAAAAGCACTGCTTATTCCTGCAACTTGAGGCTTGAAGCTTGCAGCTAGATCCAGCCACTGCTTTGCATGGCCTTGTACACCGCCACAATTGCCAGGACAAAGAACGCCGTTGCCGCCAGTCGACGAATCAACGTCAGTGGCAGTTTCTCCGCCGCGAAATTCCCCGCCAGAACCACCGGTACGTTGGCAATCAACATGCCCAGGGTGGTGCCGATAATCACCAGCCACAGTTCCGGGTATTGCGCTGCGAGCATCACCGTGGCGATCTGGGTCTTGTCCCCGATTTCCGCGAGGAAGAATGCAATCAGCGTGGTTAGGAACGGCCCGAACTTGCGGGTCGTGCTGGCTTCGTCATCGTCGAGTTTGTCTGGCACCAGGGTCCACAGCGCGGTGGCGCAGAAGCTGGCCGCGAGAATCCAGTGCAATACCGCATCCGAGAAGAAACTCCCGAACCAGGCCCCCACGGCACCGGCGGCCGCATGGTTGGCCAGGGTCGCAGCGACGATGCCGGCGATGATCGGCCAGGGTTTGCGAAAGCGTGCGGCAAGGATGAGCGCGAGCAGTTGCGTCTTGTCGCCGATTTCGGCCAAGGCAACGATTGCGGTAGGAACGAGCAATGAATCCAGCATCAGGTAGGTTTCCAGGGGGCGGGTCGACACGGCTATGACACGTACAGCCTTCCCGCCCCGGGTAAGGTGTGCGTGTCATAGGTCTTGTCAAACCCCGGTCCGTCTGTGCGGACTCCTGGGTCGCATACGCCATGGCCTGTTGACCAAGTATGTTGACGTATGCCGGACGAGCGTGGCGCTCGTGGGAGACTACTCCCCTAGGACGGAGCGGATTCTGCCTAGGCAAAATCCATTCGGCAAGTGTTCTTTTTCAAACCGCCATCAGCCGCGCTTGGCACGGTAGATGCGAAAACCATTGCCTTCGGCCTTGACCGCACACACGCCCAGATGCTCTTCGATCAACGGCTGGTACTTGAGGAAGCTGTTAGCCACCAGGCGAAGTTCGCCACCTTTTGCCAGGTGTTTCGCCGCTTTTCGCAGCAGGTTCTCCGTGGCGAAATAGTCGGTGTGCACGCCGACATGGAACGGCGGGTTGCTCAAAATCGCGTTCAAACCCATCGGCGCGGCGTCGATGCCGTCACCGGTCAATACCTCGGCTTCCAGGCCGTTGGCGGCCAGGGTCAGGCGACTGCTGGCGGCTGCGAAAGCATCCACATCCAGCATCGTTATGCTGTTGTGCGGGTAGCGACGTTTGACCGCCGCTCCCAACACACCGGCGCCGCAACCGAAGTCGAGCAAATGGCCGCTCGGCAGTTTGTCCAAGTGCTCCAGCAACAGCTCGGTACCGCGATCCAGACGGCCGTGGCTGAATACACCCGGCAGGCTCACCACCTTGAGCGGGCCTTCGGCCAGCGGCACATCGAACACCTGCGCCAGGCTCTCCAGCTCGACCGCTTGCGGGGCGTTGGCCACGGTGATTTGCCACAGTTGGCAATGCCGCGCGTTGTCGAGCTTGCGCGGCTTGCCATACGGCGCCATCTGCTTGGCGGCGCTTTCGATACCGCCTTTTTTCTCCCCCACCAGGAACAGCTCGGCGCCGGGCAGTCGCGCTGCCACGGCGTTGAGCAGGTAATCGGTGAGGTCCTTGGATTTGGGCAGGAAGATCACCGCCGCCTCGAACCCGCGCTCGGGCGCATTCACCCCAAACTGGCTGCGCTCCGGGAAGCGCGCGTCGAGCGCCGCCTGGTCGCCGGCATGCCAGCACCAGCCGTGGGCGTTGGGCAGGCGACCCAGCAGGTCGTCGGCGGGCAGGCCCACCAGCAGCAGGTTGCCTTGAAAAAGTTCGGCCTGACGAAGCAGTACTTCACTGCGCGGATCCATGGTCTGCTCCTTGAAAAGGGGCGCAGTTTATCAACTGACGACGCGCAGCGGGGCGCCACTGAAAAAGCCCCGGGCGTTTTCCGCCAGTTGGCCGACGATACGCTGACGCGCTTCACGGCTGCCCCAGGCGTTGTGGGGGGTGACAATCAGTCGAGGAATATCGCCGGCCAGCAACGGGTTGCCATTGACCGGGGGCTCAACACTCAGCACATCGGTCGCCGCGCCGCCCAGGTGGCCGCTGCGCAGGGCATCGGCCAGGGCCTGCTCGTTGATCAAGCCACCGCGCGCGGTGTTGACGATAAACGCGCCGGGCTTGAGCCGCGCCAATTCACGGGCGCCGATAAAGTCGCGGGTGTGTTCATTGAGCGGGCAGTGCAAGGTGAGTGCGTCCACCTGCGCCAGCAGTTCATCCAGGGGCACGCGGTCGGCGCGGGCAGGGCGCCCGGGGATCGCGCCGAGAAGCACGCGCATGCCGAAGGCTTCGGCCAGGCGGGCCACGGCACTGCCCAACTCGCCATGGCCCAGCAGGCCGAGGGTCTTGCCTTCCAGCTCGACAATCGGGTGGTCCAGCAGGCAGAACTGCTTGGCCTCCTGCCATTTGCCGGCGCTCACATCGCGCTGATAGTCCTGCAGCCGCGTCGCCAGGTTGAGCAACAGCATGATCGTGTGCTGCGCCACCGACGGTGTGCCGTAGCCCTGGCAGTTGCTCACGGTGATGCCGTGGGCGCGGGCGGCTTCCAGGTCAATGTTGTTGGTGCCGGTGGCCGAAACCAGGATCAACTTGAGTTCCGGGCAGGCCGCCAGGGTTTCGCGGTTGAGCGGGATTTTGTTGCTGATCGCCACCTGCGCGCCTTGCAGGCGCTCGACCACATTTTGCGGCGTGGTGCCCGTCAACAACTGCAAGTCGCTGAAGCGGGCGTGCAACTCGCTGAGGTCGAGGTCGCCCAGATCCAGGGACGGGTGATCAAGGAAGACGGCGCGGCGATTGTTCGTCATCAACTGTACCTTTTGCGACAGGGTTCGAAGGCGTAATCTGCCGAGCCTATCAGATGAAATAATCCGTTACTTAATGGAGTGAGTATGTACGCCGCCGAGTTTTTGACCGTAGCTCTGATTCACTTGTTGGCGGTGGCCAGCCCCGGCCCGGATTTCGCGGTGGTGGTGCGTGAGAGCGTGACCCACGGCCGCCGCGCCGGAACCTGGACTGCGTTGGGCGTGGGCTCGGCGATTTTCCTGCACGTGGGCTATTCGTTGCTCGGCATCGGCCTGATCGTGTCCCAGTCCATCGTGTTGTTCAACGCACTGAAATGGGCGGCCGCCGCCTACCTGCTGTACATCGGCTTCAAGGCCCTGCGCGCCAAACCGGCCAAGCCTGCCGTCGAGGGCGAGTTGCACCGCGAAGCGGGCGAGCGCACCCCGCGCGGCGCGTTTACCGCAGGCTTCGTCACCAACGGCCTGAACCCCAAGGCGACGTTGTTCTTCCTGTCGCTGTTCACCGTGGTGATCAACCCGCACACACCGCTGGCGATCCAGGCCGGCTACGGCGTGTACCTGGCGGTGGCGACGGCGTTGTGGTTCTGCCTGGTGGCGATGTTGTTCAGCCAGCAGCGCGTGCGCGCCGGGTTTGCGCGGATGGGGCATTGGTTTGATCGGACCATGGGAGCGGTGTTGATTGCGATTGGGGTGAAGTTGGCGTTTACCAGCATGAAATAGGACGGATGCTGGCGCAAAGCTAGCATTTACGGCGGTCTGCAAATCATTCCTTTGGCTGATTTGTCTGACACATAACGTCTCTACAGTGCAGGTCTTCAAGCCAAGACCGTGCAGTCATAAAAGGGATTCGTATGTTGCAGACCCGTGTTATTCCGCCCGCCGAAGGTGCGTATCAATACCCGCTGTTGATCAAGCGCCTGTTGATGTCCGGTACCCGTTACGAGAAGACCCGGGAAATCGTCTACCGCGACAAGCTGCGCTACACCTACCCGACCTTGATCGAGCGCGTCGCGCGCCTGGCCAACGTGCTCACCGCAGCCGGGGTCAAGGCCGGTGACACCGTGGCGGTGATGGATTGGGACAGTCATCGTTACCTGGAATGCATGTTCGCCATCCCGATGATCGGCGCGGTGATCCACACCATCAATGTGCGCCTGTCGCCGGAACAGATTCTCTACACCATGAACCACGCCGAGGACCGCTTCGTGCTGGTCAACAGTGAGTTCGTGGGGCTCTACCAGGCCATTGCCGGGCAGCTCACCACCGTCGACAAGACGCTGCTGCTCACCGACGGCGAAGCCAAGACCGCCGAGTTGCCCAACCTGGTCGGTGAGTATGAAACCCTGCTGGCCGCCGCCAGCCCGAAGTACGATTTCCAGGACTTCGACGAACACTCCGTCGCCACCACCTTCTACACCACCGGTACCACCGGCAACCCCAAGGGCGTGTACTTCACCCATCGCCAACTGGTGCTGCACACCATCGGCGTGGCGACCATCATGGGCAGCGTCGACAGCGTACGCCTGCTGGGCACCAACGACGTGTACATGCCGATCACGCCGATGTTCCACGTGCATGCCTGGGGCCTGCCGTATGTGGCGACCATGCTTGGCCTTAAGCAGGTCTACCCCGGCCGCTACGACCCGGAATACCTGGTGGAGCTGTGGCGCAAGGAGAAGGTCACCTTTTCCCACTGCGTGCCGACCATCCTGCAAATGGTGCTCAACGCCAAGGCTGCCCAAGGCGTCGATTTTGGCGGCTGGAAAATCGTCATCGGCGGCAGTGCGCTCAACCGCACGCTGTATGAGGCGGCAAAGGCCCGCGGGATTCAGCTCACCGCCGCGTACGGCATGTCCGAGACCGGCCCGCTGGTGTCCTGCGCCCACCTCAACGAAGAGCTGATGGCCGGCACCGAGGACGAGCGCATCAGCTATCGCATCAAGGCCGGCGTGCCCGGACCGTTGGTGGAAGCGGCGATCATGGACGCTGAGGGGAATTTCCTGCCCGCCGACGGCGAGTCCCAGGGTGAGTTGGTGCTGCGCGCGCCGTGGCTGACCGAGGGGTATTACAACGAGCCGCAGAAGGGCGCCGAGCTGTGGGCGGGTGGCTGGATGCACACCGGCGACGTGGCCACCCTCGATGCATTTGGGGTGATCGATATCCGCGACCGCATCAAGGACGTGATCAAGACCGGCGGCGAGTGGATCTCCTCCCTGGCCCTCGAAGACCTGGTCAGCCGTCACCCGGCGGTACGCGAAGTAGCGGTGGTGGGCATCGCCGACCCGCAGTGGGGCGAGCGTCCGTTTGCGTTGCTGGTGGTGCGTGATGGCCATGAGATTGGGGCCCGCGAGCTCAAGGAACACCTCAAGCCTTTTGTCGAACTGGGCCATTTGAGCAAGTGGGCGATTCCGAGCCAGATCGCCGTTGTTACGGAAATTCCCAAGACCAGTGTCGGCAAGCTCGACAAAAAACGTATCCGTATTGACATCATTGAATGGCAGGCCAACAACAGCACCTTCCTGTCCACCCTCTGAGCTGATTTGCCGTGCCCTTGTGGCACGGCGATGCTCTATCTCGCGCCTTCACTTGTGATTTGCCAATTTTCAGCCATCCTTGCCGCGTCGGCCTTCGCCGACATGGCGAAAGGGCTGTGGCAGACGGGTTGGTGATGCAAATCACACTTTAGAGGGATCAAGCGGTACCCCCTGCTGGCTATAGTCCCACCCAGAGTTTTTCAAGGATGCATCGCTTCGGGCCATGGAGGTTCAGTTGCCAGGCGGCATTGGAATCGTTGTATTCCGGCCGTTACAAGCATCACAGAACAAACTCACTGCCATAACAATAATGCACATGGAGTAGCGTCGATGACCTCAGTAAACCAGTTCTGGCGCCGGGCAAGACTGCCCCTGGCCGTCAGTCTCGCCTCTACGCTCGCCGGGCCCGCATTCGGCGTCAGTTTCAATATCGGTGAAATCGAAGGGAGTTTTGACTCCTCGCTGTCTGTGGGGGCGAGCTGGTCGACGGCCAAGCCCGACCGAGATCTTATCGGCGTCAATAACGGCGGCAAGGGGCTGTCCCAGACCTCCGATGACGGCCACTTGAACTTCAAGCGTGGCGAAACGTTCTCGAAGATCTTCAAGGGTATCCACGATCTGGAACTGAAGTACGGCGATACCGGTGTGTTTGTGCGCGGCAAGTACTGGTATGACTTCGAACTCAAGGATGAAAGTCGGGAGTTCAAGGACATCAGCGACAACAACCGCAAGGAGGGCGCCAAGTCTTCCGGTGGGCAGATTCTCGATGCGTTCATCTACCATAACTATTCCATTGCCGATCAGCCCGGCAACGTGCGGTTCGGTAAACAGGTAGTGAGCTGGGGTGAAAGTACATTCATCGGCGGCGGCATCAACTCCATCAACCCGATTGACGTGTCCGCGTTCCGTCGTCCGGGGGCCGAAATCAAGGAAGGCCTGATTCCGGTCAACATGTTCTATGTGTCGCAAACCCTGACCGATAACCTGTCGGCAGAAGCGTTCTATCAACTGGAATGGGACCAGACCGTCACGGATAACTGTGGGACGTTCTTCTCTCAACCTGATGTTATTTCCGATGGTTGCACGGACAACCTTCGACTGCTCAGCAAGCGTTCGTTTCTCGCGACTCAACCCGGCGCGCTGCCGTTGCTGAACAACTTCGGGGTCAACGTCAACGAAGAGGGCGTTCTGGTTAAGCGTGGGCCTGATCGCGATGCGCGTGACAGCGGCCAATTCGGCGTGGCGTTCCACTACAACTACGAACCGCTGGACACCGAGTTCGGCGCTTATTTCATGAACTATCACAGCCGTGCACCGATTTTCAGTGCCCGCGGAGCCTCAGCCGGAACCTATGCAGCGGCCAATGCCTTGACGCCTACTCCGGCAGTTGGCCTGCGCCCTCTCATCGTCGCAGGCAACTCCAGTTACTTTGTTGAATACCCCGAGGACATCCGTCTCTACGGTTTGAGTTTCTCCACGACGTTGCCTACCGGTACGGCATGGAGCGGCGAACTCAGCTACCGTCCTAACGCTCCGGTGCAGCTCAACACCACGGATATTCTGTATGCAGGCGTCACGCCACTGATCGGCCTGGGCGCAGCCTCTCCGCTCAAGGGCGCCGCCGACACCGATCTGAATGGCTATCGCCGTAAGGAAATCACTCAGTTCCAGACAACCTTTACGCACTTTTTCGATCAAGTCATGGGTGCCAGCCGCCTGACGTTGGTCGGCGAGGTGGGTGTGACGCACGTGGGTGGCTTGGAAAGCCGTGACAAAGCGCGTTACGGACGTGACCCGGTGTATGGCCCTGGACAAGGTGCTCTCTGTGCAACGCTTAACTCCGGCACGATCACGGGGGCCGGCCCTGGCACCGATGCCAGCAACCGCACTGCCAATTGCAATAATGATGGCTTCACCACGTCCACGTCCTGGGGCTACCGTGGCCGGGCAATCTGGGAGTACCCGGATGTCTTTGCCGGTGTGAACCTCAAGCCCAACGTGGCGTGGTCACATGACGTGAGTGGTTATTCGCCAGGCCCTGGTGGCAACTTTGAAGAGGGCCGCAAAGCGGTGAGCCTGGGGTTGGACGCTGAGTATCAGAACACCTACACGGCGAGCCTTGCCTACACCAACTTCTTTGGTGGCGACTTCAACACCTCAAGTGACCGCGACTTCGTCGCCCTAAGCTTCGGCGCCAACTTCTAAGCACACTGTATTTTCAGGAAGACCAGAACATGAAAATAACCAAAAGTCTGTTGCACGTGGGTGTGCTTGGGCTGTCGATCCTGGCGAGCAATGTCATGGCGGCAGTGTCGGCGGATGAAGCCGCCAAGCTGGGCACGACGCTGACGCCGATGGGTGCGGAAATGGCCGGTAATGCGGCCGGCACCATCCCGAAATGGTCGCCAATGCCTACCAACGCCGGTGCCGTCGACGCCCGTGGGTTCCTAGCCAACCCGTACGCCAGCGAACAACCGCAGTTCACCATCACCGCGCAGAACGTCGAGCAGTACAAGGACAAGCTGGCACCGGGGCAGTACGCGATGTTCAAGCGTTACCCGGAAACCTTCAAGATGCCGGTCTATCCGACCCATCGCGGCGCTACCGTGCCGGCCGATGTGTTCGCCTCCATCAAGAAGAACGCCACCACCACCAACCTCGTGTCTGGCGGCAACGGCCTGGAAAACTTCGAAACCGCCATACCGTTCCCGATCCCGAAAAGCGGCGTGGAAGTCATCTGGAACCACATCACCCGTTATCGCGGTGGCAGCGTGACCCGCCTGGTGACCCAGGCCACGCCGCAAACCAACGGCTCCTACAGCCTGGTGTACTTCCGCGACCAGTTCGTGTTCCGCGACAAGATGAAGGACTTCGACCCGAAGAACCCGGGCAACGTGCTGTTCTACTTCAAGCAGCAAGTGACCGCGCCGGCACGTCTGGCCGGTGGTGTGCTGCTGGTGCACGAAACCCTGGACCAGGTGAAGGAGCCGCGTTCGGCGTGGGTCTACAACGCCGGCCAGCGCCGCGTGCGCCGGGCGCCGCAAGTCTCCTATGACGGGCCGGGGACCGCCGCCGACGGCTTGCGTACCTCCGACAACCTCGACATGTACAACGGTGCGCCGGACCGCTACGACTGGAAACTGGAAGGCAAGAAGGAAATCTACATCGCCTCCAACAGCTACAAGATCGACGATCCGAAGCTCAAGTACGCCGACATCATCAAGGCCGGCCACATCAACCAGGACCTGGCACGCTACGAGCTGCGCCGTGTCTGGCACGTGGTCGCGACCTTGAAGGAAGGCCAGCGCCACATCTACGCCAAGCGTGACTTCTACATCGACGAAGACACCTGGCAAGCCGCAGTGATCGACCACTACGACGGCCGTGGCCAACTGTGGCGTGTCGCCGAAGCCCATGCCGAGAACTACTACGACAAGCAAGTGCCGTGGTACGCCCTGGAAACCCTCTACGACCTGCAGTCCGGCCGCTACCTGGCCCTGGGCATGAAGAACGAAGAGAAGCAGGCCTATGACTTCGGCTTCACTGCCACCACCAGCGACTTCACCCCGGCGGCCCTGCGCCAGGACGGTGTTCGCTAAGCTGCACGAGTAACGCAAGGTGGGAGGGGGCTTGCCCCCGATAGCGATGTGACAGTCAGCGCAGCATTGACTGATCCGCCTCTATCGGGATCAAGCCCCCTTCCACTTTTTGTTTGCGGCGATATTTCTTGTCTCAGTTCTTTTTCAGGCAAATGTTGCAAAGATCTACAAACCCGCCGCTTTTACCGCTAGTCTGCGGACATCTGCAATGCCGACAACAGCCTTCTACAAGAGCCCGGCGATGACTGATCTGTCCCGAATCCAAGGGCCTGCCAGCCGGGTAATCCCGACCCTGGAAGGTCGCTTCTACAGGCCTCCGCTGCCGGATGGCTACGTGCTGCGCCCGCGCTTGTGTGAACGGCTGGGCGCCGGCCTGGAAGGGCGGTTGCTGCTGGTCTGCGCACCGGCCGGGTTCGGCAAGAGTTCGTTGGCGGTGGAGTTCTGCCAGGGCCTGCCGGCTCACTGGCACAGCCTGTGGCTGGGCCTGAGCCCACGGGACAACGACCCGGGACGTTTTCTTGAGCGCCTGCTCGAAGGGTTGCAGCACTACTTCCCGGCACTCGGCGCCCAATCCCTGGGCTTGCTGAAAATGCGCCAGCGTCACCAACCCTTTGCGTTTGAAGAGTGGCTCGACGGCCTGCTCGATGAGCTGACCGTTCACCTGTCCACCCGTGCGCCATTGTTGCTGGTGCTGGATGACTACCATCTGGCCCAGGGGCCGGTGCTGGACCGTTGCCTGCAATTCTTCCTCAACCATTTGCCTGATGGCCTGGTGGTGCTGGTCACCAGCCGCCAGCGCCCGGACTGGCATCTGGCGCGATTGCGGTTGTCACGGCATTTGCTGGAGTTGCACGAGCAAGACCTGCGCCTGACCCATGCCGAATCCCAGGCGTTGCTGGATCGCCACAGCAGTTCCTTGAGTGGTGAAGCCCTCGACAACCTCATCCGCCGCAGCGAAGGCTGGGTGGCCGGCCTGCGCTTTTGGCTGCTGGCGGCTTCCGAAGCCGGCAGCGAGGACGCCTTGCCGCAAAGCCTGCACGGTGGGGAAGGGCTGATCCGCGACTACCTGCTGGAAGAAGTGATCGACTGCCTGCCACCCGAAGTGCAGGCGTTCCTGTTCGACACCGCGCCCCAGGAGCGTTTTTGCAGCGAGTTGTGCGATGCCGTGCGCGAAGCCCATGACAGTGCCGAGATCCTGCGTTACCTGCAAGCCCACCAGGTGTTCCTGGTGCCCCTGGACGAGCAGGGGCACTGGTACCGTTATCACCATTTGTTCTCCGACCTGCTGCGCACCCGTCGCGCGAGCAGCAATGTCTTGCCGGCCGCCAGCCTGCATCTGCGCGCGTGCCGCTGGTTCAACGCCCAGGGCTTGATCGACGAGGCCGTGGAGCAGGCGTTGCGCGCCGGGCACCTCGACGTGGCGGCCAACCTGGTGCAGAACCTGTCCGAAGAACAACTGCTGGCCGAGCAGAATGTCGGCATGTTGCTGCGCTGGAAAATGGACTTGCCCGACAGCCTGCTGATCAGCACGCCGCGCCTGATTGTGCTGTACAGCTGGGCATTGGCACTGGCCTGCCAGTTGGATGCGGCGCAGGAGCTGTCCGCCTACCTCAGTCGCTTCCTGCCGGCGCCCTCGGCCACCGCACAGCGCTCGATGCTGGCCCAGTGGCTGGCGCTGAGCGGGATTATCGCCCGCGGTCGCGGCGACCGTGAATTGACGCAGCGCTATTGCAGCGAGGCGCTGGATAGCTTGCCGCAACGGCGTTACGGCCAGCGCCTGGTGTGCCTGTCGACTCTGTCCAACCTGGCCATTGCCGATGGCGATCTGTGGCGCGCCCGTGGCCTGAACCGCGAATCCCTGGAACTGGCGCAGCGCGTCGGCAACCCATTGTTCGAAGCCCTGGCCCATTACGACCGTGCACGGGTGCTGCAGGCCCGTGGCGAAATCCTGCGCGCACTCGATGAGGTGCGCCAGGGCCTGCAGCGCCTGCACGGCCTGGCACCGCAGCGACTGTATGCGGTGCGTGCGCGGCTGTCGCTCTACGAAGGCTATTTGCTGTTGGTGCGCAACCAGCCCGAAACCGGCATCGCCCACCTGCGCGCAGGCCTGGCCGAAGCGCGGGCCTGTCGCGATATCAGCGTGCTGATCGGCCATTGCGTGATCGCCAGCTTCGAAGGGCGGCGCCATGACTTCCCCAAAGCCTTCGCCGAACTCGCCGAAGCCGAGCGCCTGATGCATATCTGGGATGTGCCGCCGATCTACTACCTGGCGATGATTACCCTGATCAAATGCGAACTGTGGCTGGCCCAGGGGCGCACCGATCTGGCGGATGCCTGGCTGACGCGGCTGGGGCAGACTTACCACGGCGAACAGGCCGCCGCTGCACCGGAATTCCACCCGCACTTGCCGCAACATATCGGGCTGCAACAAGCCGCCCTCGATGCCGTGCGCCATCAGCCCCAGGCGGCGCTGGAGCGGCTCGACGCACTTGCGCAACAGGCCCACGACAGTGGGCGCCAGATGATTGCCTTGATGGCGCTGACCCAGCAGGCGCAGTTGCTGCTCGAGTGCGGTCAGGAAGCCAGGGCGCGGCCGGTGCTGGCCCAGGCGCTTGAGGCGGGCGCCGGGGGCGCGTTACAGCCGTTCCAGCGCTTGTTGGACGGGCATCCGGACTGGATGCGTGAGCAATTGGGCAAAGACCCGCAAGGTGTGTTGCACCAGAGCCTGCTCGCGCTTCTCCCGGCGGCCGTGACGCCCGAGGTCACGACTGGCCACGAAACCCTGAGCACGCGCGAGCTGGCGGTCCTGCAACTGATCGCCCAAGGCTGCTCCAACCAGGAAATCAGCAACCAGCTGTTTATCTCCCTGCACACCGTCAAGACCCACGCCAGCCACATCAACAGCAAACTTGGGGTGGAGCGACGCACCCAGGCAGTGGCGCGCGCCAAGGCCATGGGCTTGCTGGCGTAAGTGCCGGGCGGTTTACGGTGCTGTCGGGCACTGGCCGGCTGACCGGTCGACCGCCTGGCTGACCTGCGCGGCAAAGCGCTTGAGATTGTTTTGATGGGCGAGTACCACGTTGTCGATGCTCGGCCCGGCGGGCGACTGCAACGTGGTCCGGCAGGTTAGCGGTGGGCGCTCGGTGCCACCGGCCGGGCGCAGGCGCCATTTGACGTCGAGCAATGCGTATTGGCCGGGCACGGAGTCAAAGCGCTGCACTTCAAGACGCAACAACATCGATTGTCGAGGGTTGCTGCTGGCCAGTTGGTCCACCAGCGCACTCCTCAGCTCATCCGCGAGGCTCGCGGCCCACCACTGGGTTTCCAGGATGGCCACGCCGCTGTCGCCCTGGCGAATCACGATCTGCGGTCGGTCGACCTGGGGGGGAACGGTGATGCTTTCGATCCGGATGGTGCCTGCGTCGGCTCCCGTGGCCGTATTCCAGTGCGCCGGTGTCAGCGTATGAAAGGTAATCGGCGTACTGCTGCACGCCGCCAGCAACAGCAGCATGCCGACCACTGTGATTTTCAACGGAAACGTCATGGCGTTTGCTCCAGGGGTCATTTGCGCGGTGGTCCTTGCAGGTCCAGGGGCGCGGCGTTGTCGGGGCGGCCGCGAATCAGCGATTCCGGGTGACGGCCCAGGTAGTCCGACAGTTCGCGCAGGGAGCGCGACATGCGCCCCAGTTCATCCAGGGTCTGGGTCAACTGCTCACGCTGCGGTGAATCCTCGGCCAGGGTCGAACTGGCCGATTGCAGCGTCTTGCTCACGTCAGCCAGAGTGTTCTGCACGCCGGGCAGGGTCTTGGCATTGAATTGGGTCAGGCCTTTGCGCAGCTCGACCAGGTTGCTGTCGAGGTTGCCGGCAATGCGTTCGATCGGCAGTTGGTTGATCTTGTTGACGATGCTCTCGAGTTTTTCCTGCAACTGCTCGAGGTTGCCGGGAATGGTTGGAATGCTGACCGGGCGCAGGCTGGGGTCAAATTTGACCTTCTCGGCTTTCGGGTAGAAGTCCAGCGCGATGTATAACTGGCCGGTCAACAGGTTGCCGCTGCGCGCCTGGGCGCGCAGGCCATTTTCGATGAACGAGCCGATCAGCCGTACGCCGGCGGCCTCATCGTTGGGGTCATGGTTCATGACCTTGAGCAGTTTGGTGTGGGCCTGTCCGAGCAACTGTGGATAGATCACGATACCGACGTTGAGTGGGAAGCTGCGTTTACTGGCATCGAAGTCCAGGTTGATCGACACCACCTTGCCAAACTCGACGCCGAGGAACTCCACCGGCGCCCCGACCTTGAGCCCGCGCAATGCCTGGTCGAAGCGCAGGGTCATGTATTGCCCCTCGCCATTGGGTGGGGCGAGGGCGCTGTCCTGGTCGTCGAAGAGCTCAAAGGTACGTGCTTCGTCAGCCGGTTTGTCGTTGGGGCTGTACGGCGGCGCCCGAAAGGCGATGCCGCCGACCAGCATGGACGAAAGCGATTCGGTCTTCAGCGCGAAGCCATTCGCGCCGACGCTCAGGTCAACCCCGCTGGCGTTCCAGAAACGCGTGTTTTCGGTGACATAGGCATCATTGGGCGCATGCACGAACACCTCGACATTGACACCCTTGCCTTCGGCATCCAACTCGTAGGCCACCACCTGGCCGACCTCGATTTTGCGGTAGTACACCGGTGAGCCGATATCCAGCGAGCCGAGGGTCTGCGTGTGCAGCGTGAAACGCTTGCCAGGCTCGCCGTAGGTGATGGGCGGCGGGTTTTCCAGGCCTTTGAACTGCTTGGCACGGGTCTCCGATTGGCCGATGTCGGCACCGATGTAGTCGCCGGAGAGCAGGGTGTCGATGCCGGATACGCCGCCGGCGCCGATACGCGGGCGCACCACCCAGAACTGTGAATCGGCGCGGGTGAAGCTTTCGGCCTGCTTGGCCAGTTGAACCGTGGCGTTGACGCTCTTCTGGTCGTCGCTCAAGGCGACGTCGGTCACCTGGCCGATCACCACGTTGCGGTACTTGACCTCGGTTTTGTTCGCGGTCAGACCGCTGCCGGTCTTGAAATTGAGGGTGATGGTCGGGCCCTGTTGGAGGACGCTGTGTACCACCAGCGAAATCCCCACCAGCACCGCGACGATCGGCACGATCCACACCAGCGAAACGCTGAAGCGCCGTGTCTTGATTGCAGGCGATCCTGGGGCTTGCGGGGTGTCAGTGGGATGTGACGTCATCCGCGGTCTCCTTGTTGTGTGGGGGTTCCCAGATCAGCCTCGGATCGAAGCTCATGGCGGCCAGCATGGTAAACACCACCACCAGGCCGAAAAACAGGATGCCCAGGCGCGGCTCGATGGTGCCCAGGGCCTGGAACTTCACCAGTGCGGCCACCAGCGCGACCACGATGACATCCAGCATCGACCAGTAGCCAATCAGTTCGACGAAGCGGAACAGCTTCGAACGTTCCTTGCGTGCCCAAAGGCTATTGCGCTGCACGGTGACCAGCAGCAGGGCCAGGGACACAAACTTGATGCCGGGCACTGCGATGCTGGCGATGAAAATAATCAGCGCGATGTCCCACGCGCCGTGCTGCCAGAACTCCAGCACCCCGCTCATGATGGTGCTGTCCGCCCCCGAGCCGAGCATGGTGGTGTTCATCACCGGCAGGAGATTGGCCGGCACATAGAACGCCAGCGCGGTAAGCATGTAGGCCCAGGTGCGCGTCAGGGAACTGACCTTGCGCCGGTGCAAGGGCGCGCCGCAGCGCTCGCATTCGGTCGGCTCGTCGCGTAGGTCGCAGGACAATCCGCAACTGTGACAGAGGCACAGGCCGAGCTCGCTGGCCGTCGGCGGTGTGCTCATACGCTGTCCCACAGGTCGCGCACATCACGCCCGGCAATGCGGATCAGTAACAGGCTGAGCACGGCCAGGGCAAACAGGCCGGTGCCGGGGATCACATCAAGCATGCCGGCCAGCTTGAACACAGCCACCATTGCCCCGAGCAGACACACCTCCAGCATGCTCCAGGGCCTGAGTGCCTCCAGCCAACGCATGCACAATCGGAACGCCGGTGAGCGCTTGCCCGCGAGGGCGAAGCTCAAGACCCACATCAGCAGCAGCAACTGGAACACCGGCGCGATGATAATGGAAATGGCCGCCACCAACGCGATAAACGTGATCGGCCCCAGGCTCAGCGCTACCACCGAATCCCATAGCGTGGCGCTGCTTTTCAGGCCTTGCAGGCTGATACTCATCACGGGATAGAAATTGGCGAACGTCCACAGCACCGCAGCCGTCAGCGTCAGGGCGAGACGCTGTTGCACGGTCAGGCCGTTGTAGCGCTGGAGCACGCCTGCGCAACGTATGCAGTGGGCTTTTTGATGTCTGGCGAGCGTGACTTTTTCGTACACACAGTCGCAGTGCTCGCAGATGATCAGTTGATTCGCCATGGGGCTCGCTCCAGCGCGGCACGGTTGCGGGGGCCTGGGTTGTTTTTCGATGGCGTGGGCAAGCTTAGCAGTCGCTGCTCTTCAGGCCTGGCGCCTGGTCAACCATACTGTGTGGAATATGCCATAGCGCCCGCAGGAGCATCGATGAATATTGAAAAAGCCGCGCTGATGCGCGAAACCTTCCCGGTCGGCCCGTTGCAGTGCAACTGCAATGACGAGTGACTGGCCTTCACGTTGATCTACAGAGGACCGGGTGGGTAATCCTCCTGCAGTGTTAACCACTTTTTTGACTTGTTAATCGTCATGGTTTACGGTGTAAAAAAGTGGTTAACAAGGTGGCGTGAAATGCCGGTTTTACTGGATGACATTAAGGGTTACCTCGAATCCACTGTGGGCTTGGAGGTGCACCTTCAAGCAGCCTCAGGCCTGAAGGTTCCCTTTCATATCAACGATGCCTACAAACTCGTCTATCTGGCCCTTGTGGTCGGGCCGAAGGCGAAACAAACGCTCCCGATGCTCCTACTGCTTCCAGTGGAAAATAAGTACCCGGGAGCCGTAACGCTTGGGAAGCACATCGCCCAGGTACAAAAAACCACGGACAAGGTGGTTGTGTACGTATGCCAGTCACTGTCGGTGCCGGAGCGGCGTAGCCTGATCGCCAACCACATCAATTTCATCCAGCCTGGCTATCAGATGTTCATTCCGGAGTTGGCGATGGACCTGCGCGAGAGCGTTCGGACGCGCCGAAACGAGGAAGACGTTTCAGCCCTGCTTCCTGCTGCACAAGCGATGGTCTTGGCTCGCCTGTATGAGGGATGGGACAGCGATACGATCTTCAACTCCAACGGCATCATGAACGGTTTCAAATACAGCCGCGTCACACTTGCCAAAGTGATCGATCAGTTACTGAGGCTGGGTATCGTCCATCCTGCACAAAGTCAGGGGTTCAAAAATTGCTATTCGTTCGCTGCACCTCCGGCCAGTGTCTTCAAAAATGTTCGCCCCTTTATGCGCTCTCCCGTTAAACGGAAGGTTGCGATCGACCGAGTGCTTCACACAGGCGGCGGCGTATTTCTAGCCGGCGAGACCGCTCTGGCCAAATGCACGATGCTGGCGGGTCCCATACAACCGGTTTTTGGAATGACCAAAAAGCAGTTCGACGACATGGTCCAGGAACTGGCATTCAAGGTAACCGACTCGGTTGATGAGATCCGGGCATGGGTGGAGATATGGTCTTATCGAAGCCTAAAGGAAGGAAAAAACATCGCAGATGAGGCGTCATTGCTTCTGAGCTTGGAAAACGTCCCGGACGAACGTGTCCAGTTGGCTTTAGACGAACTTAAGGAGGCAGTGACTTGGCTGAAATCAGAGGACTAGACGTATTCGGGCAACACTTCAGCGATTTTCGTGATCAGTATGTGCTGATTGGCGGTGTTGCCTCCTGGCTCACGATGGATGCGGCGGGTCAATCGTTCCGCGCAACCAAGGATCTCGATATCGTGCTGGTTATCGAAGCGCTCAATGCCGAGTTTGCCGGGGCGTTCTGGGCCTTCATACGTGCCGGACGGTACGCCATCCGGCAGGTTGGTGGGATTGACGGTCAGCGGCCTGTTTTCTATCGGTTCCAGCACCCCGAGGACGAGGCCTATCCCGTCCAGATCGAATTGTTCTCGCGTGCTCCCGAGGGTGTCGCGCTCCCGGCGGACGCCACGCTGACCCCTATTCCTACAGACGAATCGGTATCAAGCCTGTCCGCCATCTTGCTCGATGACCCCTACTATCATTTCCTCCTTGAGGGCCGGCAGCGCAATGACGTTCTGACCTTCATCGGCGCCGACCGGCTGATCCCACTCAAGGCGCACGCTTGGCTCAATTTGTCAGCGCGAAAGGAGGCTGGCGAACAGGTCGATAGCAAGAACCTCAAAAAACATCGAAATGATGTACTGAATCTGAGCGGCCAATTGACGGATGACCCCGTCGACCTGCCAGAAAGCATTCAGGCCGACATGAGGGCGTTTCTGGCGCTCTTGGCGAACGAAGAGATCGATCTCAAGGCCATCGGACTGAAAGGCGCCATGGGGGACTATATCGAGCGTCTTACATTGAGCTTCGGCTTACAGTAGCCAATCCAATAGGAACACATTCTGAAAAACTGTCAGCCAACGATCATGACCGCGAGCACATGAACGCATTCCTCGGGCATGCGCTCGATGCTTACAAAGCAGCCGACATCACTCGTCATCGCTTTTCACACAGTGCCAAAAATGTGCCATTAACTTTACAGGAGCACCCATGGAAGCCGAAAAGCCCACGCTGATCCGCGAAACCTTCCCGGTCGGCCCGTTGCAGTGCAACTGCACGATCATTGGCGACCCCATCACCAAAAAGGCCATCGTGGTCGACCCGGGTGGCAATCATGAACTGATCCTGGCGCGCCTCGATGCCCTGGGCCTGAAAGTGGTGAGCATCATCCACACCCATGCCCATCTCGATCACTTCCTGGCCTCGGGGCAATTGAAGGAAAAGACCGGTGCAACCCTGCACCTGCACAAGGAAGACCAGTTTCTCTGGGACAACCTGGAGATGCAGTGCCAGATGTTTGGTGTGCCCTACACGCCGGTGCCGTCGCCGGATCGCTGGCTGGCCGATGATGAGGCGTTGGCCTGTGGGTGCGGTGTGGCGCTGCATACACCGGGGCACACGCCAGGCTCGATGAGCTTCTGGTTTGCCGATGCCAAGCTGCTGATTGCCGGGGACACGCTGTTTCGGCGCGGTGTTGGACGTACGGATTTGTGGGGCGGGGACCAGGCGACGATCGTGCGTTCGATCAAGCAACGGCTCTACACGCTGGACGAGGGCGCGACGGTGGTGACCGGCCATGGCCCGGACACGCGCCTGGGTGACGAGATGCGTGAGAACCCGTTTGTGCGGGCGTGAAGCAATGGTTCGAACGGCAATCCGCTGTAGCAAAAACTCAGGCCGCGTTCAGCATGTGTCTGCTACGGTTTCTGTAGCAACGCAAGCCCCGAATGTTTTGTTACAGCTCGGGGCGCGCCCACGGAATTTTTACCGTTTGTCGCGTTCCAAACTCGGCACGGGTCCATTGCCAATGTCCTTTGCACCACAGAATGCAAAAGTAGGAGCTCCCTTCATGTTCACTCCGCGTCGTCTGCTTGTTGTCGCTACCGCCGTAGCCCTGTTGTCCGGCTGCGCTTCACCTAATCCTTATGGCGGTGGCAGCCAGGGGCAGGCGAATAATGAATCCAGCGGTATGAGCAAGACCGCCAAGTACGGTGGCCTGGGTGCCCTGGCCGGTGCACTGGCGGGTGCTGCCATCGACCATAACAACCGTGGCAAGGGCGCGCTGATCGGCGCAGTGGTTGCGGGTGCCGGCGCCGCGGGTTACGGCTACTACGCCGACCAGCAGGAAAAGAAACTGCGTGAGAGCATGGCCAATACCGGGGTTGAAGTTCAGCGCCAGGGCGACCAGATCAAACTGATCATGCCAGGCAACATCACCTTCGCCACCAACTCGGACGCGATCTCCAGCAGCTTCTACCAGCCGCTGAACAACCTGGCCAACTCCCTCAAGCAGTTCAACCAGAACACTATCCAGATCGTCGGCTACACCGACAGTACCGGCAGCCGCCAGTTGAACATGGACCTGTCCCAGCGCCGTGCCCAGAGCGTGGCCAACTACCTGACGTCCCAAGGTGTCAACGGTGCGAACCTCAGCGCACGCGGTGCCGGCCCGGATAACCCGATTGCCAGCAACGCCGACGTGAACGGTCGTGCGCAGAACCGTCGCGTTGAAGTTAACCTCGGCCCGATCCCCGGCCAGCAGTACGGCCAACCTGGCGCGCAGCAGCAAGCGCCGCAGCAGAACAACCAGTTCCAGGGCAACCCGTACCAGCAATACCAATAAACGCTGGTCACTAAAAAGGGCGCCATGCAGTGAATGCATGGCGCCCTTTTTCATGGCTGCCGCTTACATCAATCGATGTACTCGAACACCTTGACGATCTTCTGCACGCCGGATACACCCTGCACCAAGTTGGCTGCGCGCGTGGCTTCCGCCTGGGTCAGCAGGCCCATCAGGTAGACGATGCCGTTATCGGTGACCACTTTGATCCGCGAGCCGGGAATCGCGTTGTCGGTCAGCATCTGCGCCTTGATCTTGGTCGTCAGCAGGGCATCGTTGCTGATGGCCAGCAGGGTGATCGGGTCCATGACCTGCAATTCGTTGTGGACCTTCTTGACCCGCTGTACGGCTGAGGCTGCCTGTTCGGCCTGGGCCTTGAGGTCGGCGCGTGGCGTTTGGCCTGCGAGCAGTACCACGCCGTTGAAGCTGGTCACGACGATGCGTGAAGCACCGTTGCCCAGGTCCGTGGCGGCTTTGGCAATGTTGACTTCGACCTTGGTTTCGATCAGCGAGTCATCAATCTTGCTGCCGAAGGTGCGGGTGCCCTTGTCATCCTGAATAGGGGTGTCACGTGTCGCAGTGATTGCCGTGCTGCAGCCGCTGATGCCGAGGCACAACGTAATGGCCAAAAGGCCGAGGCGGTTAACGGTCATTCTTCACTCCCAAACAGTTGGCTGTCGATCAGATCGCACAGGCAATGGATCGCCAGCAGGTGGACTTCCTGAATACGTGCGGTGACATTGGCCGGGACGCGAATCTCCACATCTTCGGGCAGCAGCAGCGAGGCCATGCCGCCGCCGTCGCGTCCGGTCAATGCTACGACAATCATTTCGCGATCATGTGCGGCCTGGATCGCTTGAATAATATTCGCCGAGTTGCCGCTGGTGGAGATCGCCAGCAGCACATCGCCTGGTTGGCCCAGGGCGCGGATCTGCTTGGAGAAGATTTCGTTGTAGCTGTAGTCGTTGGCGATCGAGGTGATCGTGGACGAATCGGTGGTCAAGGCGATGGCCGGCAGGCTCGGGCGCTCACGCTCGAAGCGGTTGAGCAGTTCGGACGAAAAATGCTGGGCATCGCCGGCCGAACCGCCGTTGCCGCACGAAAGCATTTTGCCTTCGTTGAGCAAGGCATTGACCATGACCTGACTGGCTTGCTCGATGTGCGGTGCAAGTACGTCCATCGCCTGTTGCTTGGTGTCGATGCTGGCCTGGAAAAGCTGGCGAATTCTGGATTGCATGTCCATCTGTGTGACCTTAAGTAGCGCGGCTGTTTGGCACAGGAATGTGCAGCCCGCAAAGCAAAGAGCAAAAGTGTGTGGTGAAGATGTCCGGTGAATCAGTTGTCGAAGGCATTTTGCAGCCAGTTCAGATCAACCTGACCAGACGGGGTGCTTTCCATGGCAACCACATCGAAACGGCAGGGGGCGTCGGCCCAGCGATGCTCTTCTTGCAGGAAAAACTGCGCAGCGAGTATCAGCTTCTGACGCTTGCGCCCGTCAATACTGGCGAGCGCGCCACCCCATTGTGCGTGTTTTCTGTAGCGGACTTCGACGAATACTACTGTATCGCCGTCAAGCATGACCAGATCAAGCTCGCCGCGTTTACACAACCAGTTCTGCGCCAGCAGGCGCAGACCCTGTTGTTGCAAGTGTTTCAATGCTCGAAGTTCGGCATCCTTGCCGCTTTGTGCAGTAGACCGCTCCGGCATCAGCGCGGGGTGTCCGGCAGGCGCTGGATCTCGCCACCGACGAACTTCGCCCATGGCATCTGGCGATCGACGCGCTGGTTGGTGCTGATGCCCAGGTTGCCCGAGAGGCCGTCAATCCGTGTATCCGGCAGTGCCTTCAACTGGCCCAGGCGCGGGGCCAGGCGGTAGGCGTCGACGCCCATCGCATACAGGCGGCCAAGGCTGCCATTGGCTTGCGGCCATTGTGCGGCAACCTGGTTACGCAGCGGGTCGGTGGTGTTGAGCAGCCAAGGGGTTTCGCAGAACATCACGTTGGTCATGTCCAGGTACTGGTTCTTGTCACCGCTGGCGCTGAATACGTGGGACGTGGCGTACACCGGCACATCACCGGCGTACTGGAAGTTCAGGGTCGGTTTGATCTGCTGGGCCAGTTGCGGGGTAACGGCCAGGAAGATGAACTCGATGTCCTGGCGACGTGACGGCTGTGCCGCTACGTCTGTGCCCACTGTGCTTTGCAGGCTCTTGGCGCGACCTTCGCTTTTACGCAGTTGGAACAGGTCGGCAATTTGCTGGGCGAGGGCGACCGGCTGGTCGACATACTCGACACCGACAACCGTGCCACCGTTGGCTTCCCAATCCTGGCGGAAGGCCTTGTAGACACGCTCGCCCCACTCGCCACGGGGCACCATGGCAGCGGCGCGGTGCAGGCCATCGGCACGGGCGCGGCGCGACACTTCGCGGGCTTCGTCTTCAGCGGCCAGGCCGAACTGGAACAATTGCGCCGGACCCTGATCGGTCTCGCTGTAGTTCAACGCCAGCGTGGTGATGGGGAGCTGAGGACGCGTGCTGAGCTGCTTGACCAATGGCTTCTCCAGCGGGCCAACCACCAGTTGCACGCCTGCAGCCTGGGCCTTGGCATAGAAGTCGTCGATGGAGGCCAGACGCGAGCTGTCATAGAACTCGATGACCGGTGGCTTCTGCCCGGCTTGTTCAGCCTGGTAGTGCGCCGCCATGAAGCCTTCGCGCAGGGCCTTGCCGACGGAGGCCAGCGGGCCATCCTGGGGCAGCAGCAGGGCAATCTTGTTCAGGGGCTGGCTGGCCAGCTCCTTAAGCTTGGTCAGCGGGGTTGGCAGTTGCACGGCGGCCGGGTGGCCCGGGTTTTGTGCGCGCCAGGTGTCGATAGCGGCCTGCTGTTGCTCAAGCGTACCGGCGCCCTTGACGGCTTGGGCCAGGGTGATCCAGCCGTCCAGGGTCGGGTTGCCGCTGGCTTGCAGTTGTTCTGCAGGCAGTGCGGCAATCAAGGTCCAGATGGCTTCGTGATTGCTTTTGGCGGCATCGCCGCTGAGCAGTGGCGCCATGGCGACGCGCTCGCGAGCAGCGGCCAGGGTCTGGCCATCGGCTTCATAAGCGCGGGCGTGCACGGTGCCAGTGCGAATCTGCTGTTCGGTCGGCAGCTCCTTCAGGCTTTGCAGGCTCGGATGGTTCAAGGCGGTCAACGCGGCCTTGGGCTGGTTGCGCGTCATGGCCAATTCGGCAGCCAGGGTGCTGGCAAAGACTTGCGCGGCTGGCTTGAGGACATCCAGGGACACTTGCGCAAGAATCTGCGACGAGCGGCCAGGGTTGTTCTGGCGGTAGGCCATGTCTGCCGCACTCAGGCGCAGCAACGCCGCCTTTTCTGGAGTCTTGGCGGTGGTGGCCTGTTCGAGCAGTTGCTCGATACTGGCGTCCGGGGTCCGTGGAAGGTCGCCAAGGCTGGACGAGGGCGAGCTGGCGCAAGCGGCCAGTAAGGCAGCGAGGCAGAGGGCGGAGAGCAGCCGCAGGCAAGCGATCATGTAAGTGTTCCTGATACCGATCAAATTAGCGTGGAATTGTACCCAAGCACTGGCCCAGGCGCGATGTTACTGGCGTGAAACCGTCGATTTAGGTCGTGCAAATGTTGCGATCAGCCAGGGACGGCTGAAAAGCCATCGGCCGTGATGGCATATTTCCGAGGCGCCTACGCGCTACACTATGGCTTTTGCCAACCATCGAGGTGTGCGTTTTGACTGCTCCAGGTCCTTTGAATTCCACTGCAGGCTCGCTTTTTGTCGTGGCGACGCCCATTGGCAACCTGGACGACATCAGTGCCCGGGCGCTGAAAGTGTTGCGCGAGGTTAAATTGATTGCGGCGGAAGACACTCGACACTCCCAGCGTTTGATGCAGCATTTTGGTATCAGCACGCCATTGGCGGCTTGTCACGAGCATAACGAGCGCGAAGAAGGCAGCCGCTTTATCGTGCGGTTGTTGGCGGGCGACGATGTGGCACTGATCTCGGACGCGGGTACGCCGCTGATCTCCGACCCTGGATACCATCTGGTCCGCCAGGCACGTGCCGCAGGTATTAATGTAGTGCCTGTTCCAGGCGCGTGCGCGCTGATCGCTGCATTGTCGGCGGCAGGCCTGCCGTCGGACCGTTTTATTTTCGAAGGTTTCCTGCCGGCCAAGGCCGTGGGGCGTCGTGCGCGTCTACAGGCATTGAAAGAGGAACCGCGCACGCTGATCTTCTACGAAGCGCCTCATCGTATTCTTGAATGCCTGCAGGATATGGAACTGGTGTTCGGCGGCGAGCGCCTGGCCCTGCTGGCCCGTGAGCTGACCAAAACCTTCGAAACCCTCAAGGGCCTGCCGCTGGAAGCGCTGCGCGCGTTCGTCGAGGGCGACAGTAATCAGCAGCGCGGCGAGTGCGTGGTGTTGGTGGCGGGCTGGACCGCGCCGGAAAATGAAGAGGCCGTCGGCAGCGAGGCCATGCGTATCCTCGACCTGCTGCTCAAGGAGATGCCCCTCAAGCGCGCTGCGGCGTTGGCGGCGGAAATCACCGGGGTACGCAAGAATGTGTTGTATCAAGTTGCGCTGGATAAACAGAAAGCCGAATAGTTCCGGGGGTAAACCTGTATTCCGTCCGAACGTGATGGCAATGCTGCACTTTTAATACTTGTCCTGAGGCCGTCGTGCCGTTAACCTGCGCGGCGGAGAGTCGATTGGACAGTCGCTGCCCTCTATGAAAATTAGGGGGGGGAGGAAAGTCCGGGCTCCATAGGGCGAAGTGCCAGGTAATGCCTGGGAGGCGTGAGCCTACGGAAAGTGCCACAGAAAATAACCGCCTAAGCACTTCGGTGCCGGTAAGGGTGAAAAGGTGCGGTAAGAGCGCACCGCACGACTGGCAACAGTTCGTGGCTAGGTAAACCCCACTTGGAGCAAGACCAAATAGGGTCCCAAGGCGTGGCCCGCGCTGGGACCGGGTAGGTTGCTAAAGATGTCCAGTGATGGCCATCGTAGACGAATGACTGTTCAAGACAGAACCCGGCTTACAGATCGACTCTCCACCTTTTTCCTTCTGTCCGAATCTCGGGCAGAAAACCGGTAGTAACGCAAGAATCCCTCCCTGCCAAATCATTGGCAGATGCATCTTCGTAATACCAAAAAAATCTTACTCTTAATAAATCACTTTAACTTTGATCTGTAGCTCTTTGAGCTATTTGTGCTTGTCGAGCCAAAAACACCGCCGAACTCTGGTTTCTCCTCCTTTTACGCTCCTAAATCTCCGATCTGTAAGGCTTTTCCTTGAATCCGCGCCTTGACGGTGTGGTGGGCGCATTCCTATAGTGTGCGCAAGTGGCGGAAAGTGGCACAAAGTGGGTTTTTTGAACGTAAAACGCTAAAATTTGGAGAAACGCATCTGTGTTTCGCGGAGCTAACGCTATCAGTCTCGATGCAAAAGGCCGTCTCGCCATGCCGAGCCGGTATCGTGACGAGCTGATTTCGCGAAGTTCCGGACAGTTGATCATCACAATCGATGCCGTTGACCCTTGTTTATGTGTTTACCCCCTCGATGAGTGGGAGTTGATTGAGACCAAGTTGCGTGCCTTGCCTTCATTGCGTGAAGAAAACCGCCGTCTGCAGCGTTTGCTGATTGGTAATGCCGTCGACCTCGAGCTCGATGGCAGTGGTCGTTTCCTGGTGCCCCCGCGTTTGCGCGAGTACGCCAAGCTGGATAAGCGCGCAATGCTGGTCGGCCAACTGAACAAGTTCCAATTGTGGGACGAAGATGCCTGGGATGCTGTTTCTGCAGCTGACCTGGCTGCTATTCAACAACCGGGCGCCATGCCTGATGAACTGCGTGATTTGATCCTGTGACTATTGATAGCGGCTTTAACCACATCACCGTACTGCTTGACGAAGCCGTTGAGGCTCTCGCCGTACGCGCGGATGGCTGCTATCTGGACGGTACCTTTGGCAGGGGCGGGCATAGCCGGTTGATCCTCAGCCAGCTCGGGCCCGACGGCAAACTCCTCGGGTTCGACAAAGACCCCCAAGCGATTGCCACCGGGCAAGCGCTAGCGGCCGAAGACGGCCGCTTTGTCGTTGTGCAGCGCAGCTTTGCCGAGCTGGGTGCCGAAGTCGCCGAGCGTGGCATGGCGGGCAAGGTGGCCGGGGTTTTGCTCGACCTGGGCGTGTCTTCGCCGCAGCTTGATGACCCGGAGCGCGGCTTCAGCTTCATGAACGACGGCCCCCTCGACATGCGCATGGACCCTACCCGTGGCGTCAGTGCCGCGCAGTTCATTGCCACTGCGCCGGTGGAAGAAATCGCCCGTGTGTTCAAGGAATACGGTGAAGAGCGCTTCGCCGGCCGCATGGCCCGTGCCGTGGTGGAGCGCCGCGAAATCCAGCCGTTCGAGCGCACCGCCGACCTGGCCGAAGTGCTGAAAGTCGCCAACCCCGCGTGGGAAAAGGGCAAGAACCCGGCGACCCGCGCGTTCCAGGGCCTGCGTATTCACGTCAACAACGAATTGGGCGACCTGGAGGCTGGCCTCGAGGCTGCCCTCGAGGCGCTGGAAGTAGGCGGTCGCCTGGTGGTGATCAGCTTCCACTCCCTGGAAGATCGCATCGTCAAGCTGTTCATGCGCCGCCTGGTCAAGGGCGAGTCCGACAACCTGCCGCGCAACCTGCCGGTACGTTTCGAAGCCTTTGTGCCGAAAATCAAAATCCATGGCAAAGCGCAGTTCGCTTCCGAAGCCGAACTCAAGGCCAACCCACGTTCCCGTAGCGCCGTCATGCGCGTCGCGGAGAAGCTGCGGTGAGCAAGCTTTTCGCCAAGCCCCTCCCGGGCGGCAGCTTCTTTATGTTGCTGCTGTTTGTCGGCGTGCTGGTGTCCGCAATTGCGGTGTCCTACAGCGCCCATTACAACCGCCAACTGCTCAATACCCTCTATGGGGAATTGAGCGTGCGTGACAAGGCGCAGGCGGAGTGGGGCCGGTTGATCCTCGAGCAAAGCACCTGGACGGCCCATAGCCGTATCGAAGTGCTGGCCACCGAACAGCTGAAAATGCACATCCCGGGCGCGGCCGAAGTGCGCATGGTGGCGCCATGATGAAGCTGGAAGGCGCACTCTACCCATGGCGCTTCCGCCTGATGCTCGGCTTGCTGGCATTGATGGTGGGTGCGATTGCCTGGCGGATCATCGACCTGCAAGTGGTCGACCGTGACTTCCTGATCGGCCAGGGCGATGCCCGTAGTCTGCGTCATATCCAGATCCCTGCGCACCGTGGCCTGATCACCGATCGTAACGGCGAGCCGTTGGCGGTGAGTACGCCGGTGACCACCCTGTGGGCCAACGCCAAGGAATTGCAGGTTGCCAAGGACAAGTGGCCGCAACTGGCTGCCGCCCTGGGCCAGGATCCGAAAGCCTTGGCTGAGCGCCTCGAGGCCCAGGCAAATAAAGAATTTATCTACCTCGTTCGTGGCCTTACCCCCGAACAAGGCCAGCAGGTGCTCGACCTTAAAGTCCCCGGTGTCTACGGCATCGAGGAGTTCCGTCGTTTCTACCCGGCCGGTGAAACCACTGCCCATATGGTCGGCTTTACCGACATTGACGATCATGGTCGTGAAGGTGTGGAACTTGCCTACGATGAATGGTTGGCCGGGGTACCGGGAAAACGACAGGTCATCAAGGATCGGCGCGGCAGGTTGATCAAGGATGTCCAAGTCACTAAAAACGCCAAGGCCGGTAAGCCCTTGGCGTTGTCGATTGACCTGCGCCTGCAATACCTGGCGAATCGCGAGCTACGTAACGCGATCATCGAGAACGGCGCCAAGGCCGGCAGCCTGGTGATCATGGACGTGAAGACCGGCGAGATCCTCGCCATGGTCAACCAGCCGACCTACAACCCGAATAACCGTCGCAACCTGCAACCGGCGATGATGCGTAACCGCGCAATGATCGACGTGTTCGAGCCGGGCTCGACCATGAAAGCCATCTCCATGAGTGCCGCCCTGGAAACCGGACGCTGGAAGCCCAGCGACAAGGTCGAGGTGTATCCGGGTACCTTGCAGCTGGGTAAATACACCATTCGCGACGTGTCCCGTACTGAAGGCCCGGTGCTGGATTTGACAGGTATCCTGATCAACTCCAGTAACGTGGGCATGAGTAAGGTCGCCTTCGACATCGGTGGTGAAACCATCTACCACCTGGCGCAGAAGATTGGCCTGGGGCAACCCACCGGCCTGGACTTCCCGGGTGAGCGCGTCGGCAACCTGCCCAACTACCGCGACTGGAAAAAAGCCGAGACCGCCACGCTTTCCTACGGCTACGGCCTGTCGGTGACCGCCATCCAGCTGGCCCATGCCTTCTCGGTGCTGGCCAATAACGGACGCATGGTGCCGCTGAGCCTGATCCACGTCGACGAAGCGCCGAAAGCCACCCAGGTGATCCCGGAAAACGTCGCCAAGACCATGCAGGGCATGCTGCAACAAGTGATCGAAGCACCGCGCGGCGTATTCCGTGCCCAGGTGCCGGCGTATCACGTGGCCGGCAAGTCCGGTACCGCGCGTAAGACGTCGGTGGGCACCAAGGGCTATGCCGAAAACTCCTACCGCTCGCTGTTCGCCGGCTTCGGTCCGATGAGCGATCCGCGCTACGCCATCGTCGTTGTGATCGATGAGCCGAGCAAAGCCGGTTACTTCGGTGGCCTGGTATCGGCGCCGGTGTTCAGCAAAGTGATGTCCGGCACCCTGCGCCTGATGAACATCACCCCGGATAACCTGCCGCCGACCCAACAAGCGAATGCCGGACCACCGGCCGCTGCAGTAAAAGCCAATGGAGGGCGCGGCTGATGTCTCTTAGCCTGAACAAGATTTTTGCCCACGCCGGCCGCGATCTGCTGATTCGCGAGTTGACCCTGGACAGCCGTAACGTGCGCGCTGGCGACCTGTTCCTGGCAGTGCCGGGCGGCAAGTTCGATGGCCGTGCGCACATCGCCGACGCGTTGCAGCGCGGCGCGGCTGCGGTGGCCTATGAAGTCGAAGGCGCCACGGTGCTGCCGATCACCGACGTGCCGCTGATCCCGGTCAAGGGGCTGGCCAAGCAACTGTCCGATATTGCCGGGCGTTTTTACGGCGACCCGAGCCGCCACCTCAATCTGGTGGGCGTGACGGGCACCAACGGCAAGACCAGCGTGACCCAATTGGTCGCCCAGGCCCTTGACCTGCTGGGCCAGCACTGCGGCATCGTCGGCACCCTGGGTACCGGTTTTTATGGCGCGCTGCAAAGCGGCCTGCACACCACGCCGAACCCCATCGCCGTGCAAGCGACCCTGGCCGACCTGAAAAAGGCCGGTGCCAAGGCGATTGCCATGGAAGTGTCGTCCCACGGTCTGGACCAGGGCCGCGTCACCGCCCTGGCCTTTGATGTGGCAGTGATGACCAACCTGTCCCGCGATCACCTGGATTATCACGGCACCATGGAGGCGTACGCCGCCGCCAAGGCCAAGCTGTTTGCCTGGAATGACCTCAAGTGCCGGGTGATCAACCTGGACGACGCTTTTGGTCGCCAACTGGCGGCCCAAGACAGCGAAGCGCGCCTGATCACCTACAGCCTGGAAGACGCCGGCGCTTACCTGTATTGCCGCGAAGCCCAATTCAATGACGAAGGCGTGCGCGCCACACTGGTCACGCCTCAGGGCGAGCACCACTTGCGCAGCACCCTGCTCGGGCGTTTCAACCTGAGTAATGTACTTGCCGCCATCGGCGCACTGCTCGGCCTGGATTACGCACTGGACGAGATTCTCAAGGTGCTGCCGAAGCTGGAAGGCCCGGCCGGTCGCATGCAGCGCCTGGGGGGCGGTACGCAGCCGCTGGTGGTGGTTGACTACGCCCATACCCCGGATGCGCTGGAAAAAGTCCTCGAAGCCTTGCGCCCTCACGCCAAGGGCAAGTTGCTCTGCCTGTTCGGCTGTGGCGGTGATCGTGATCGCGGCAAGCGGCCGTTGATGGCCGAGATCGTCGAACGCCTGGCCGATGGTGTGCTCGTCACCGACGACAACCCGCGCAGCGAAGACCCAGGCCGGATTTTCGATGACATTCGCACCGGCTTCAAAGATGCATCCAAGGCCACCTTCGTCGCCGGTCGCGGCGCGGCTATCGCCCAGTTGATCGCCAGCGCCAGTGCTGACGACGTGGTTGTGCTGGCCGGTAAGGGGCATGAGGATTACCAGGAAATCAACGGCGAGCGTCATGCCTTCTCCGATCTGGTCGAGGCCGATCATGCCTTGACCGCCTGGGAGGTTGCCCATGCTTAAGGCGATGACGTTCAGCGAACTGACCCAGGCCCTGTCGGCACGCATACTGTCGAGCGATTGCAGCTTCAGCTGCGTGAGCATCGACAGCCGTGCGATCCAGCCGGGGCAACTGTTTGTCGCCCTGGCCGGCCCGCGTTTCGACGGTCACGACTACCTGAACGACGTCGCCGCCAAAGGCGCCGCAGGTGCCTTGGTGCAGCGCGAAGTGGCTGATTCCACCTTGCCGCAACTGCTGGTCGCCGATACCCGCCTGGCCCTCGGCCAATTGGGTGCGCTGAACCGCGCCGCGTTCGACAAGCCCGTTGCCGCCATTACCGGCTCCAGCGGCAAGACCACGGTCAAGGAGCTGCTCGCCGGTATCCTGCGTACGCGCGGCCCCGTGCTGGCCACCCGTGGCAATCTGAACAATGATTTCGGCGCTCCGCTGACCCTGCTCGAACTCGCCCCGGAACACACGGCGGCGGTGATCGAGCTGGGTGCCTCGCGCATCGGCGAAATCGCCTACACCGTGGCGCTGACCAAGCCCCACGTCGCCATTATCAATAACGCCGGTACGGCCCACGTCGGCGAGTTCGGTGGCCCGGAAAAAATCGTCGAGGCCAAGGGTGAAATCCTTGAGGGCCTCGCTGCATCGGGCACCGCAGTCTTGAACCTGGACGACAAGGCCTTCGAGACCTGGCGTGTACGCGCCGCCGGTCGCAAGGTCCTGACGTTTGCCGTGCTTAACGCCGCGGCTGATTTCCATGCCTCCGACATCAGCGTCGATGCCCGTGGCTGCCCGTCCTTCACCTTGCATACCCCGCAAGGTAGCGAGCACGTGCAACTGAATTTGCTTGGCAACCATAACGTCGCCAATGCCTTGGCCGCTGCGGCTGCGGCTGGCGCCTTGGGCGTGTCGCTGTTCGGTATCGCCACGGGCCTGGGCGCGGTGCAGCCGGTCAAGGGCCGTACTGTTGCGCAACTGGCGAGCAACGGCATGCGTGTGATCGATGACACCTATAACGCCAACCCGTCGTCCGTCAACGCCGCTGTCGACCTGCTCAAAGGTTTCGATGGGCGCAAGGTGCTGGTGTTGGGCGATATCGGCGAGTTGGGCGACTGGGCTGAACAAGGTCATCGCGAAGTCGGCGCTTATGCCGCAGGCAAAGTCGACGCCCTCTACGCCGTCGGCCCGAACATGGCCCATGCCGTGGCTGCCTTCGGCCCCGGTGCGCGCCATTTCGCCACCCAGGCCGAGTTGATCCAGGCACTGGGCGTGGCAGAACAAGACAAACACACAACCATTTTGATCAAGGGATCGCGCAGCGCGGTGATGGAAAACGTCGTCGCGGCCTTGTGTGGCTCAAGTACGGAGAAACATTAATGCTGCTGCTGCTGGCTGAGTATCTGCAACAGTTCCACAAAGGCTTCGCGGTCTTTCAGTACCTGACCCTGCGCGGGATCCTGGGTGTGCTGACCGCGCTGTCTTTGTCGCTGTTTTTAGGGCCGTGGATGATCCGCACCCTGCAGAACCTGCAAATTGGTCAATCGGTTCGTAATGACGGCCCGCAGTCGCACCTGTCCAAGTCCGGCACCCCGACCATGGGCGGTGCGCTGATCCTGTCGTCCATCGGTATCAGCACCTTGCTGTGGGCCGACCTGCACAACCGCTACGTATGGGTGGTGCTGCTGGTGACCCTGCTGTTCGGCGCCATCGGCTGGGTCGATGACTACCGCAAAGTGATCGAGAAAAACTCCAAGGGGCTGCCAAGCCGCTGGAAGTATTTCTGGCAGTCGGTGTTCGGCCTTGCCGCCGCGATCTTCCTCTACACCACGGCGCCAAGCGCAGTGGAAACCACCTTGATCATCCCGATGCTCAAGGACGCCAGCATCCCGTTGGGCATCGGCTTCGTGGTGCTGACCTACTTCGTGATCGTCGGCTCCAGCAACGCAGTGAACCTGACCGACGGCCTCGACGGCCTGGCGATCATGCCGACGGTGATGGTAGGCGGCGCCCTGGGTATCTTCTGCTACCTGTCGGGTAACGTGAAATTCGCTGAATACCTGCTGATCCCCTACGTACCGGGCGCCGGTGAGCTGATCGTGTTCTGCGGTGCCTTGATCGGTGCCGGCCTGGGGTTCCTGTGGTTCAACACCTACCCCGCCCAAGTCTTCATGGGCGACGTCGGCGCACTGGCGCTGGGCGCGGCACTGGGCACCATCGCGGTGATCGTTCGCCAGGAAATCGTGTTGTTCATCATGGGCGGCGTGTTCGTGATGGAAACCCTGTCGGTGGTCATCCAGGTGGCGTCCTTCAAGTTGACCGGGCGCCGCGTGTTCCGCATGGCGCCGATTCACCACCACTTTGAACTCAAGGGCTGGCCTGAGCCGCGTGTGATTGTCCGTTTCTGGATCATCACCGTGATTCTGGTCCTGGTCGGCCTTGCCACCCTGAAACTGAGGTAGAAACGAGTGTCCCTGATCGCTTCAGACCACTTCCGCATCGTTGTCGGCCTCGGCAAGAGCGGCATGTCCCTGGTTCGCTTCCTGGCGAACCGGGGCACGTCGTTTGCCGTGGCCGATACGCGGGAAAATCCACCGGAGCTGGTCACGCTGCGCCGTGACTACCCGCACGTGGAAGTGCGTTGTGGCGAGCTGGATGTCGAGTTTCTGTGCCGCGCCGATGAGCTCTACGTGAGCCCCGGCCTGGCCCTGGCGACACCGGCCCTGCAAGCCGCAGCGGCCCGTGGCGTGAAGCTGTCCGGCGACATCGACCTGTTTGCACGCAATGCGAAGGCGCCGATCGTGGCCATCAGCGGTTCCAACGCGAAAAGCACCGTGACCACCCTGGTCGGCGAGATGGCGATGGCGGCCGGCAAGCGCGTGGCCGTGGGCGGCAACCTCGGCACGCCGGCGCTGGACCTGCTCAGCGACGATGTCGAGCTGTACGTGATGGAACTGTCGAGCTTCCAGCTGGAAACCACCCACGACCTGGGTGCTGAAGTGGCCACCGTGTTGAACGTCAGCGAAGACCACATGGACCGCTACAGCGGCCTGCCGGCGTACCACCTGGCCAAGCACCGGATTTTCCGCGGTGCCAGGCAATTTGTGGTCAATCGCCAGGATGCGCTGAGCCGTCCGCTGATGGGCGAGGGCATGCCGTGCTGGACCTTCGGCCTGGGCAAACCCGACTTCAAGGCCTTCGGCATTCGTGAAGAGAATGGCGAGAAATACTTGGCCTTCGAATTCCAGAACCTGATGCCGGTGCGCGAGCTGAAAATCCGCGGCGCCCATAACCAATCCAACGCGTTGGCCGCGTTGGCGTTGGGACACGCCGTGGGTTTGCCGTTCGACGCTATGCTGTCGAGCCTGCGCACCTTCGGCGGCCTTGAACATCGCTGCCAGTGGGTCCGCGACCTTAATGGTGTGAGTTACTACAACGACTCCAAGGCCACCAACGTGGGGGCCGCATTGGCCGCCATCGAAGGCCTGGGCGCCGATATCGAAGGCAAGCTGGTGCTGATCGCCGGTGGCGACGGCAAGGGTGCAGATTTCAAGGACCTCAAGGCACCGGTGGCTGCTCATTGCCGCGCCGTGGTGTTGATGGGCCGCGACGCCGATTTGATCGCCGCCGCGCTGGGCGATGCCGTGCCACAGGTGCGTGCCACCTCCCTGGACGACGCCATTGCCCAGTGCCAAGCCCTGGCCCAACCAGGCGATGCGGTACTGCTGTCGCCGGCGTGCGCCAGTTTCGACATGTTCAAGAACTACGAAGAGCGCGGCCAGTTGTTCGCCCGCGCCGTGGAGGGCTTGGCATGAGCATTGATTTCAGAAACATCATCAAGCCGTACCCGTCGCCGATCATCACCGGGCGTGGCATCGACCTTGATTTCCCGATGCTCGCCGGTTGCCTCGCGCTGCTGGGCCTGGGCCTGGTGATGATCACCTCGGCTTCTTCCGAAGTGGCCGCCGTGCAATCGGGCAATACCCTGTACATGATGATCCGTCACCTGGTGTACCTGATCATCGGCCTGGGCGCGTGCATCGTCACCATGATGATTCCCATCGCTACCTGGCAGCGCCTGGGCTGGCTGATGCTGATCGGCGCGTTCGGCTTGCTGATCATGGTGATCCTGCCCGGCATCGGCCGCGAGGTGAACGGCTCGATGCGCTGGATCGGCTTCGGTGCGTTCAACGTGCAGCCGTCGGAAATCGCCAAGGTGTTCGTGGTGATCTACCTGGCCGGTTACCTGGTGCGTCGCCAGAAGGAAGTGCGCGAAAGCTGGATGGGCTTCTTCAAGCCATTCATCGTGCTGTTGCCCATGGCCGGCCTGTTGCTGATGGAGCCTGACTTCGGCGCCACTGTGGTGATGATGGGCGCGGCGGCGGCGATGCTGTTCCTCGGCGGCGTGGGCTTGTTCCGCTTCAGCTTGATGGTGGTACTGGCGGTGGCGGCGGTGACCATCCTGGTACAGGCACAACCGTACCGGATGGCGCGTCTGATCACCTTTACCGACCCCTGGTCCGACCAGTTCGGTTCCGGCTACCAATTGACCCAGGCCTTGATCGCCTTCGGTCGTGGCGAATGGCTGGGCGTGGGCCTGGGCAACAGCGTGCAGAAGCAGTTCTACCTGCCGGAAGCGCACACCGACTTCGTGTTCTCCGTACTCGCCGAAGAACTCGGCGTGGTCGGCTCGCTGTGCACCGTCGCCCTGTTCGTGTTCGTGTGTGTACGCGGCATGTACATCGGCCTGTGGGCCGAGAAGGCCAAGCAGTATTTCGCCGCCTATGTGGCCTACGGCTTGTCGTTCCTGTGGATCGGCCAGTTCCTGATCAACATCGGGGTGAACGTCGGCCTGCTGCCGACCAAGGGCCTGACCTTGCCGTTCCTCAGCTATGGCGGCAGTTCGTTGGTGATCTGCTGCGCCTGTCTTGGCTTGTTGCTGCGCATCGAGTGGGAGAGTCGAACCCACCTGGGCAGCGAAGAGATGGAGTTCAGCGAAAGCGACTTCGCCGAGGAGCCGACCCATGGGCGCTAACGTGCTGATCATGGCCGGCGGCACCGGGGGCCATGTGTTCCCGGCCCTGGCGTGCGCGCGGGAATTCCAGAACCGTGGCTACACCGTGCACTGGCTGGGTACACCGCGCGGCATCGAAAACGAGTTGGTGCCGAATGCCGGCTTGCCGTTGCACCTGATCAACGTCACGGGCCTGCGCGGCAAGGGCAAGTTGTCCCTGCTCAAGGCACCGTTCGTGTTGCTCAAGGCGGTGTGGCAGGCGCGCAAGGTCATCCGTGAATTGCAGCCGGTGTGTGTGCTCGGTTTTGGCGGATATGTGACCGGCCCCGGTGGCGTCGCCGCCAGACTTGCCGGCGTGCCGGTGATCGTGCACGAGCAGAACGCCGTGGCCGGTACCGCCAACCGTTTGCTGGTGCCGTTGGCTGCGCGGGTGTGCGAAGCGTTTCCCAACACCTTCAGCGTCTCGGATAAGCGCCGTACCACCGGCAACCCGGTGCGCACCGAGCTGTTTATGGACATCGCCCGTGAAGCACTCGCAGGGCGCAAGGCGCATCTGCTGATCCTGGGCGGAAGCCTGGGCGCCGAGCCACTGAATAAATTGCTGCCGGAAGCCGTGGCGCAACTCCCTGTGGAATTGCGCCCGGAGATCTTCCACCAGGCCGGCAAGAACCACGATGAAGTCACCGCCACGCGTTATCGCGACGCCGGTGTGGCGGCCAATGTGCAGCCCTTTATCAAAGACATGGCCCATGCCTATGGCTGGGCCGACCTGGTGGTCTGTCGCGCGGGTGCGCTGACCGTCAGTGAACTGGCTGCTGCCGGTCTGCCGTCCTTGCTGGTGCCCTTGCCCCACGCCATCGACGATCACCAGACCCGCAACGCCGAATATTTGGCCGGGGAGGGCGCTGCCTTCCTGCTGCCGCAAAGAACGACTGGCGCCGCCGATTTGGCCGCACGCCTGACTGAGGTTTTGATGCAACCGGAACGACTCAACAACATGGCGAGCACCGCAAGCCGCCTGGCCAAACCTGACGCAACCCGCACCGTGGTCGATATCTGCCTGGAGGTGGCCCATGGTTGAGAATCAGAAAGCCATGCCACAACCGGAAATGCGCCGCATCCGTCGCATCCACTTCGTCGGTATCGGCGGCGTGGGCATGTGCGGCATCGCCGAAGTGTTGCTGAACCTGGGCTACCAGGTGTCCGGCTCGGATTTGAAAGAGTCGCCGGTCACCGAGCGCCTGAAGTCCTTTGGCGCGCAGATCTTTATCGGTCACCGCGCCGAGAACGCTGCCGAGGCTGACGTGCTGGTGGTGTCCAGCGCCGTGAACACCTCCAACCCGGAAGTGGCCACCGCGCTCGAGCGCCGCATTCCCGTGGTACCCCGCGCCGAGATGCTCGCCGAGCTGATGCGCTATCGCCACGGCATCGCCGTCGCCGGTACCCATGGCAAGACCACCACCACCAGCCTGATCGCCTCGGTGTTCGCCGCCGGTGGCCTGGACCCGACCTTCGTCATCGGTGGCCGCCTGAATGCAGCGGGTACCAATGCCCAGCTCGGCACCAGCCGCTACCTGATTGCCGAAGCCGATGAAAGCGACGCCAGTTTCCTGCACCTGCAACCGCTGGTCGCTGTGGTCACCAACATCGACGAAGATCACATGGCCACCTACGACGGTGACTTCAACAAGTTGAAGAAAACCTTCGTCGAGTTCCTGCACAACCTGCCGTTCTACGGTCTGGCCGTGCTGTGCCTGGACGACCCGGTGGTGCGTGAAATCCTGCCCCATGTCAAGCGTCCGACCGTGACCTATGGCTTCAGCGAAGACGCCGACGTGCGCGCCATCAATGTGCGCCAGGAAGGCATGCAGACCTACTTCACCGTGCTGCGTCCCGACCGTGAACCGCTGGATGTGTCGGTGAACATGCCGGGCAACCACAACGTATTGAATTCCCTGGCGACCATCTGCATCGCCTCCGACGAGGGCGTCAGCGATGAAGCCATCGTCGAGGGCCTGTCGCGCTTTGCCGGTGTCGGCCGACGCTTCCAGGTCTACGGCCAACTGCCGGTGGAAGGCGGTGACGTGATGCTGGTGGATGACTATGGTCACCACCCGACCGAAGTTGCTGCGGTGATCAAGGCTGTGCGCGGTGGCTGGCCGGAGCGTCGCCTGGTGATGGTCTACCAGCCGCACCGCTACAGCCGCACCCGCGATTTGTACGACGATTTCGTCAATGTATTGGCCGATGCCAACGTGCTGCTGCTGATGGAAGTCTACCCGGCCGGTGAAGAACCGATCCCCGGCGCCGACAGCCGCAAGCTGTGCAACAGCATCCGTCAGCGCGGCCAGTTGGACCCGATCTACATCGAGCGCGGTGTGGACCTGGCGCCGATCGTCAAGCCGCTGCTGCGCGCCGGCGACATCCTGCTGTGCCAGGGTGCCGGTGATATCGGCGGCCTTGCGCCTAAGTTGCTGGCGAGCCCGCTGTTTGCGGCCGTCAAGAAGGGGGCGTCGAAATGACTGCTGACTACGGCTCCCTGTTTTCGACAATCGCGCCAGCCGACTTCGGCCGCGTGGCCGTGCTGTTCGGCGGCAAGAGCGCCGAGCGCGAAGTGTCGCTCAAGTCCGGCAACGCCGTGCTCGAAGCGCTGCAAAGTGCCGGCGTGAATGCGTTCGGGATCGACGTGGGCGATGACTTCCTCGCCCGCCTGCAGGCCGAGAAGATCGACCGTGCCTTCATCATCCTGCACGGCCGTGGCGGTGAAGACGGCAGCATGCAGGGCCTGTTGGAGTGTGCCGGTATTCCTTACACCGGCAGCGGCATCCTCGCTTCGGCACTGGCCATGGACAAGTTGCGCACCAAGCAGGTGTGGCACAGCCTGGGTATTCCAACCCCGCGTCACAGTGTTCTGTGCAGCGAAGACGATTGTATTTCTGCAGCCAAGGAACTGGGCCTGCCTTTGATCGTCAAACCTGCCCATGAAGGCTCCAGTATCGGCATGGCTAAAGTGAACTCGGCCGCCGAATTGATCGACGCATGGAAAGCGGCAAGTACCTACGATTCGCAAGTGTTGGTGGAACAGTGGATCCAGGGTCCCGAGTACACCATCGCCACCCTGCGTGGCCAGGTATTGCCGCCCATCGCATTGGGCACGCCCCACACCTTTTACGACTACGACGCCAAGTACCTGGCCTCCGATACCCAGTACCGGATCCCGTGCGGCCTTGACGCAACCAAAGAACAGGAATTGATGGACCTCACGGCGAAAGCCTGTGAGGCGTTGGGTATTGCCGGTTGGGCACGGGCAGACGTGATGCAGGATGACCAAGGGAACTTCTGGTTCCTGGAAGTCAACACCGCACCGGGCATGACCGACCACAGCCTGGTACCGATGGCCGCTCGCGCAGCCGGCCTGGATTTCCAGCAGTTGGTGCTGGCGATTCTGGCCGCCAGCATCGAGCCAAGAGGCTAAGGACATGAAAGGCGCATCGCTTCGTCATCAGCCCCCACAAGCACCGAGCCGCAAGCCGGTGCCACGGGGTGCCAGTCGAATGGTGGCTAAAGAGCCGATGTCGGCGCGCCTGCCGAAAGCCAACTTTGGTTTCCTCAAGGCGCTGTTCTGGCCGGTGATGCTGGTGGTGCTGGGCTTCGGCACTTACGAGGGCGCGCAGCGTCTATTGCCGTATGCCGACCGGCCGATCACCAAGATCAGCGTGCAGGGCGACCTGAGCTACATCAGCCAGCAAGCGGTGCAGCAGCGTATCGGCCCGTTCCTGGCCGCGAGCTTCTTCACCATTGACCTGGCCGGTATGCGCCGGGAGCTGGAGCAGATGCCATGGATCGCCCACGCCGAAGTCCGCCGCGTCTGGCCGGACCAGGTGACGATCCGCCTGGAAGAGCAGCTGCCTGTGGCCCGTTGGGGCGATGAGGCGCTGTTGAACAACCAGGGCCAGGCGTTCACCCCGCGTGAGCTGGCCAACTACGAGCACCTGCCGCAGTTGTTCGGGCCGCAGCGGGCGCAGCAGCAAGTGATGCAGCAGTACCAGGCCCTGAGCCAGATGCTGCGGCCAATGGGCTTCTCCATTGCACGCCTGGAACTGCGTGAACGGGGCAGCTGGTTTTTGACGACCGGGGCAGGCAGTTCCGGCCCGGGCATCCAGTTGTTGCTGGGACGCGACCGCCTGGTGGAAAAGATGCGCCGTTTCATCGCCATCTATGACAAGACCTTGAAAGAACAGATTACGAACATTGCGAGCGTCGACCTGCGTTACGCCAACGGCCTTGCCGTCGGCTGGCGTGAACCGGCTGCGCCCACGGCAGCGCAACCCGCTGTCGCGAAGAATTAAGAAGAGGCAGGACCCATGGCAAACGTGCAAAGCGGCAAAATGATCGTCGGTCTCGATATCGGCACCTCCAAGGTGGTGGCGCTGGTGGGCGAGGTCGGGGAAGACGGCACGATCGAAATCGTCGGTATTGGCACGCATCCGTCCCGGGGCCTGAAGAAGGGCGTGGTGGTCAACATCGAGTCCACCGTGCAATCGATCCAGCGCGCCATCGAAGAAGCGCAGCTGATGGCCGGTTGCCGGATTCACTCGGCGTTCGTCGGCGTGGCGGGCAACCATATCCGCAGCCTGAACTCCCACGGCATCGTGGCGATTCGCGACCGCGAAGTCAGCGCCGCCGACCTTGAGCGCGTCCTCGACGCCGCCCAGGCCGTGGCGATCCCGGCTGACCAGCGCGTGCTGCACACCCTGCCGCAGGACTACGTGATCGATAACCAGGAAGGCGTCCGCGAGCCCCTGGGCATGTCGGGCGTACGTCTGGAAGCCAAGGTCCACGTGGTGACCTGTGCCGTCAACGCCGCGCAGAACATTGAAAAATGCGTGCGCCGCTGTGGCCTGGAAATCGACGACATCATTCTCGAGCAGCTTGCCTCCGCGTATTCGGTACTGACCGACGACGAAAAAGAGCTTGGCGTATGCCTGGTAGACATCGGCGGCGGCACCACCGACATCGCGATCTTCACCGAGGGTGCGATCCGTCACACCGCCGTGATCCCGATTGCCGGCGACCAGGTGACCAACGACATCGCCATGGCGCTGCGTACACCGACCCAGTACGCCGAAGAAATCAAGATCCGCTACGCCTGCGCCCTGGCCAAGCTGGCCGGTGCCGGTGAAACCATCAAGGTGCCAAGCGTGGGCGACCGTCCACCGCGTGAGTTGTCGCGCCAGGCCCTGGCCGAAGTGGTCGAGCCGCGCTACGACGAGCTGTTCACCCTGATCCAGGCTGAACTGCGCCGCAGCGGCTACGAAGATTTGATTCCGGCCGGCATCGTGCTGACCGGTGGCACCTCGAAGATGGAAGGCGCGGTCGAACTGGCCGAGGAAATCTTCCACATGCCGGTCCGCCTGGGTGTTCCCCATGGCGTCAAGGGCCTGGGCGACGTGGTGCGCAACCCGATTTATTCCACCGGTGTGGGCTTGCTGTTGTACGGGCTGCAAAAGCAGACCGACGGCATTTCCCTGTCGGGCCCGAGCAACCGTGACAGCTACCGCAGCGACGACGAGGCCAAGGCGCCGTTGTTCGAGCGGCTGCAGGCGTGGGTCAAAGGCAATTTCTAAAGATTTACCGCAACACCGCAGCACCGAAACAAGTAGTAGGCGAAAAAACTAGAGAAAACGAAAGGAGAGGGAACATGTTCGAACTCGTAGACAACATCCCCGCCAGCCCGGTCATCAAAGTGATCGGTGTCGGCGGTGGCGGCGGCAACGCTGTCAACCATATGGTCAAGAGCAACATTGAAGGCGTTGAATTCATCTGCGCCAACACTGACGCCCAGGCGCTGAAAAGCATCGGCGCGCGGACCATCCTGCAATTGGGCACCGCCGTGACCAAGGGCCTCGGCGCCGGCGCCAATCCGGAAGTCGGCCGTCAAGCCGCCCTGGAAGACCGCGAGCGTATCGCCGAAGTGCTGCAGGGCACCAACATGGTGTTCATCACCACGGGCATGGGCGGCGGTACCGGTACCGGTGCAGCGCCGATCATTGCCGAAGTGGCCAAGGAAATGGGGATTCTGACGGTTGCGGTCGTGACCCGTCCGTTCCCGTTCGAAGGCCGCAAGCGCATGCAGATCGCCGACGAAGGTATCCGTCTGCTGTCTGAAAGTGTCGACTCGTTGATCACCATTCCCAACGAGAAGCTGCTGACCATCCTGGGCAAGGACGCGAGCCTGCTGTCTGCATTCGCCAAGGCTGACGATGTACTGGCCGGTGCCGTTCGCGGTATCTCCGACATCATCAAGCGCCCGGGCATGATCAACGTCGACTTTGCCGACGTCCGTACCGTCATGAGCGAAATGGGCATGGCGATGATGGGCACTGGCTGCGCCAGCGGTCCGAACCGTGCACGCGAAGCCACCGAAGCGGCCATCCGCAACCCGTTGCTGGAAGACGTGAACCTGCAAGGCGCACGCGGCATCCTGGTGAATATCACCGCCGGTCCTGACCTGTCCCTGGGTGAGTACTCCGACGTGGGTAGCATCATCGAAGCCTTCGCTTCCGAGCACGCCATGGTCAAGGTCGGTACCGTTATCGACCCGGACATGCGCGACGAGCTGCACGTGACCGTGGTTGCCACCGGCCTGGGCGCGAAAATCGAGAAGCCTGTGAAGGTCATCGACAACACCCTGCATAACAGCCAGGCCAGCCACGCGAGCCAAGCGGCTGCCGCTCCAGCGCCTTCGCGCCAGGAACTGCCGTCGGTGAACTACCGTGACCTGGATCGTCCGACCGTGATGCGCAACCAGGCTCAGGCCGGTGCTGCGGCGTCCCGTAGCCCGAATCCGCAAGATGATCTGGACTACCTGGACATCCCGGCATTCCTGCGTCGTCAGGCCGATTAATGGAATGTATCAGGGCTATGAAGGTGATTGGTGTTCAGCAAAGGTCTGGTCTGCTATTATCGCCAGCCTTTGTTGATACCAGTTCGCAATTTGCGCTGAAGCGGTCCAAGCCATGATTAAACAACGCACCCTGAAGAATATTATTCGTGCCACAGGTGTAGGTCTGCACTCCGGGGAGAAGGTATACCTGACCCTCAAGCCTGCACCTGTCGACACCGGCATCGTGTTTGTGCGTGCCGACCTGGACCCTGTGGTGCAGATTCCTGCTCGCGCGGAAAATGTTGGCGAAACCACGATGTCGACCACGTTGGTCAACGGTGACGTCAAAGTGGACACGGTGGAGCACTTGCTCTCGGCCATGGCCGGTTTGGGCATCGATAACGCCTACGTCGAGCTCTCCGCGTCCGAAGTCCCGATCATGGATGGCAGCGCTGGACCCTTCGTATTCTTGATTCAATCTGCCGGCCTGGAAGAACAGGACGCAGCCAAGAAGTTCATACGCATTCTGCGGGAAGTGACAGTAGAAGACGGCGACAAGCGCGCCACCTTCGTCCCGTTCGAAGGCTTTAAAGTGAGCTTTGAGATCGATTTCGATCACCCGGTATTCCGTGACCGCACCCAGAGTGCAAGCGTGGATTTTTCCAGCACTTCGTTCGTAAAAGAAGTCAGCCGCGCCCGTACCTTTGGTTTCATGAGTGACATCGAGTACCTGCGCAAGCACAACCTCGCACTCGGCGGCAGCGTTGAAAACGCCATTGTGGTCGACGCGGATGGTGTACTGAACGAAGACGGCCTTCGCTATGAAGACGAATTCGTGAAGCACAAGATCCTCGATGCAATCGGTGACCTCTACCTGCTGGGCAATAGCCTGATAGGCGAGTTCAAAGGCTTCAAGTCGGGCCACGCCCTTAACAACCAGCTGCTGCGCAAGTTGATTGAGCAGACGGACGCTTGGGAAGTCGTGACCTTCGAAGATGCCAGCACCGCACCGATCTCTTACATGCGTCCCGTTGCGGCGGTGTAAGTAACAACTCTCTTTCTTTAGTTTTTAAAGGCTGCCTTCGGGTGGCCTTTTTTTATGTGCCTGTGATGCGCGTCCCTCGTTCCCACGCGCAGCGTCGCAGCGATCATGAACCCTCACTGGCATCCACAATCCGATTGCGCCCCGTGTGCTTGGCCTCATACAACGCTCGGTCCGCACTGAGCAGCAAGGCCTCCAGGGACATCCGGCTGCGCTTGTCCCGGGTGCTCATGCCGATGCTTGCCGTGATCGGCTGCTCATCCCCCGCTACCCGTGGTAAATGTTCGATGCTGCTGCGGATATGCTCGGCGATGACCCACGCGCCCTTGGCGTCCGTATTGGGCAGTACAACCGCGAACTCCTCGCCGCCGTAACGTGCCGCGAGGTCGGCAGGGCGGCGGATATTGCTGTTGATCACCTGGGCCACCGTGCGCAGTGCTGCATCGCCACCATGATGGCCGTGGCGGTCGTTGAATGCCTTGAAGTGGTCCACGTCGATCATCAGCACAGTCAGTGGTTCGAGCGAACGTTGCGCCCGGTCCCATTCAAGGCGCAGGCGTTCATCGAGGATGCGGCGGTTGGCCAGGCCGGTCAGGGCGTCGGTGGCTGCCAGTTCTGACAGGACGCGCTCTGCGCGATAACGGCGGCGCAGTTCCCGGCGCAGCATCCAGGTCAGCCATAACAAGCCGATACACAGGATGCCCGTGGCGCCGCTGGTCAGCAGTGCGGCGCGCTTCCAGGGGGCGAATACATCTTCACTGGACAGGGCCACCACCACAATCAGCGGCAGGTCTCCGACATTGGTGAAGGTGTACAGGCGCTCCTTGCCGCTGATGGCAGAGATGGCCTGGAAGCTGCCACTGCCTTCGCGCAGCATGCGCTTGAAGTTGGGACGTTCGCTCAGGTCCTTGTCGATCATGTCGCGCTCCAGCAGCGGTTGCTGGGCGAGCAAAATGCCTCGATTGCTCAGCAGGTTGACGCTGCTGCCATTGCCGATGGTGAGCGTACTGAAAAGCTGATCGAAGTACGCCAGGCGCATGGTTGCGACGGCAACGCCGGCAAATTCACCATTGGGGCCTGATACGCGCCGACTGAACGCCATGCGCCAGACCTGGTCGCAATCGCAGTGGATCTTGAACGGTCGGCTGATGAACAAACCGGCCTGGGCGTCTTTGGCATGCACCTGGAAGTAATCGCGGCTGGCAAAGTTGCGCGGGGTGGGCTGCAGGGTAGAAGAGTCCGCGATCACTGCGCCGTCTGCGTCCAGCAACAGGACTTCGCCTTTGAACGGCGCAGCGGTAGACAACTCAAACTGCACCAGGTGCTGGATATTCGCCGTAACCTGGGACAGGTCTTCGCGTTGTTTGGCTGCAATCAACCCTTTGAGTGCCAGGTCGTAGAGCTCGACGTTCCGTAGCACGTCGGCGTTGATCAACTGGGCGATATTGGTGGTTGAGCGCGTAGCGGCCTGCAGGGTGCTGGCGTGTTCGCGGATCAGCAACGCGGCGACGATGACCACGATCAAGACAACAGTGATACCGCTGCCCAGAACCATTAACAGTTCTGGGCGTGCGGCCAGGGTACGGACACGGCGTTGACTCATCGGGCAGACTTCAGCGATGTGGATGCTGGCAGTTTAGTTCTACCCGATGAAAATTAAATACTCGGTTAAAAAGAAAGATTTGCGCGTTAGAACACGTTGATCGGGTAGTCGACGATCACTCGGTACTCATCCACATCCCGGTCTACCGCCGAGTAGCCATGACTGCCACGATTGGTTGCCCATTGCAGGCGCACCGCCAGATCCTTGGCCTTGCCGCCCTGCACTACATACTTCACATCGATATCCCGCTCCCAGTGTCTGGCGTCCTTGCCATCGGCGCTGTACCAGGCACTGTAGCCACGGCTTTGCGGGTCGACCTTGGTCAGGTCGGTCTTGCCGCTGATGTAGGACACCGCCGAGGTGAGGCCGGGCATGCCGAGGCCGGCGAAGTCGTAGGCGTACTTGAGCTTCCATGAGCGCTCATTAGGGCCGTTGAAGTCCGAGTATTGCTGGGAGTTGTCCAGGTACACGCTGTCGCCTTGGCTGATGTAGTCGAACGGCGTGTTGCCGTTGACCCGCTGGTAGGCGGCGGTGACGCTGTGGTGACCCACGCCGACGGTGAAGTGCAGGCTGTAGGTGTTGTTGTCGATATCCCCGAGCAGCGACTGGCCGGTGTGCTGGGTGTGGTAGTAGTGCAGGCCCGGGTTGAGGCTGACCAGGTCGTTCAGCGCGTAGGTGTAGTCCAGGTCGTAGTAGTACTGGTGCCACACGTCCTTGAGTTCGGAGGCGTACAGGTTGCTGGTCACTCCCGGGATGCCGCTGAACGACACGCCCGCCCAATTCATGTGCTGGCTGTCAGCGTTGCTGGGCAATGCGCCATAGCTGGTGCCGATGCGTCGGTGGCCACTCTGGTTGTAGAGCTTGGTGAAGCTGGCCTGGCCGCCTTCGAGCATCCAGCCGTCGAAACTGTGGTTGCTCAGGCTCACGCCACGGAAAGTCTGCGGCAGCATGCGCGTCATGCCGCCGGCGATCACCGGGTTGTTGAGGAACAGGTCACCGGCCTTCAACTCGGTGTCGAAGGCGCGCATCTTCAAGGTGCCCCCTGCGGTGGAAAACGAACCGGGCGCTTTGCCGCTGCCGTCAGCACTGCCGTAGGGAAGGATGCTGGAACCGTCGGTGCCGCCACCGCCGTCGAGCTTGAGGCCAAGCATCGCGTGGGCATCCAGGCCGAAGCCGACGGTGCCCTGGGTGTAGCCGGATTCGAAGGTGCCAATAAAACCTTGGCCCCATTCCTTGCTGTCATCGGTGTGGAGGTCGCGCCGGTCGCGGTTCATGTAGTAGTTGCGGGTGTTGATGTCGAGGTGCGAGCCTTCGACGAATCCGTCGGCGGGGGTGGTGTCTGCCGCGTGGGCAAGGGGAACGATCGTTGCTGCAATCGCGAGGAATAACGGGGTGAACGTCAGCGAGTTCTTCACCGGTGGAGCTCCTTTGGTCAATCGAAAACGGCCAGTGTCGTGGGGGTGTGCCTGGCCTTTTTTTACCGCAAAAAAAAGCCGCTGAAGTCAGCGGCTTTAAGACAGATTCCCAGTATAGAGCCCTGGAAATAAGTCGAGGGAAATTCGGGTAAGCGGGTCAGCTGCCTTTGCCGTCGCGCTCATCGATGCGTCAAATTAACGCAGGCGAGCGCCGCGATACAGAGTGTAACAAGATAATGACTGTTGCCAAAACAGCAACAGTGGTGCTGGGACCATGGGGGAGATGCCTAGACCGGCAGAGTGATGCCAAAGGTATTGCCACTGACATCGCTGCGCACGAACACATCACCGCCGTGCATCAAGGCAATCGCCTTGACGATGGCCAGCCCCAAACCGTGATTCGCCCCGCTGTTGCTGCGCGACGCGTCCACCCGATAGAAGCGTTCGAACAGCCGGGGCAGGTGTTCGCTGGCAATCACTTCACCAGGGTTGGTCACGCCGATTGCCACCTGATGCTCCAGCACATCGATGTTCACATCGATCACTTGCCCCGGCGCGGTGTGCTGCACCGCATTGCTCAGCAGGTTGATCAGGGCGCGGCGCAGGTGGGCTTTTTCGATCTGCACCAGGGCGTCGCCATGCACGCGTACCTGAACCTGGGCGTCTTCAAGGATGAAGTCCAGGTAGTCGAGAGTGGTCGCCACTTCATCGGCCAGGGAGCTTTCGCTCAGCTTGGTGGCCTTGCTGCCCTGGTCGGCGCTGGCGAGGAACAGCATGTCGTTGATGATCGAACGCAGGCGTTCCAATTCCTCGAGGTTGGATTGCAGCACCTCGAAATAATGCTCGGCCGAGCGCCCGCGTGTCAGGGCAACCTGGGTCTGGCCGATCAGGTTGGTCAGCGGCGAGCGCAGTTCGTGGGCGACGTCGGCGTTGAACGACTCCAGGCGCGAGTAGGCCTGTTCCACGCGGTCCAGGGTGGAGTTGAACGAATTGACGAACTGACTCAGTTCCGGCGGCAGCGGCGACAGTTGCAGGCGCCCGGAGAGCTTCGGCGGCGCCAGCTTCTGTGCTTCATCCGAGAGTTTGCCCAGCGGCTTGAGGCCAATGCGCGACACCCAGAACCCCAGCAGCGCCGCCAGCACCACGCCGACCAACGCCAGGCTGACCAGCGCCACCAGCAGATGGTGCTGGGTGGCACGGAAGTTTTCGGTGTCGATGGCAATCATGAAGCGCAGCGGCGGGCGTTGCTCCTTGGCCGGGAACTGGCTCACCAGCACTTTGAACGGGTATTCGCGCCCCGGCAGGCGTAGATCGCGCTTGCCCGTCGGGCCTTCGGCGAAGGCGCGGATCTGCGCATCGGGGTTGCCGTACTCGTAGGTCGGATCGCTGCTGACGACCCAGAAGCGGATGCGCTTGTCTTCCTCGCCGAGTAATTTGAGCTTGGCTTGAATCTTCACCCAATGGTCCGGCGTGCCGAAGCGGTTCACAGAGGATTCCAACACGCTGTAGCGCGCGTCCAGCTCCGCCCCTGGCAGCAAGCCCAGGCTGCGGTCCACCTGCTGATACAGCGCGCCGCCGATCAACAGGAATATCAGCGCCGCCACGAGGGTGAACATGCTGCTGAGGCGCAGGGCAATGGAGTTAGCCGACACTGCGATTCTCCAGCACGTAACCCATGCCGCGAATGGTGTGCAGCAGCTTGTGTTCGAATGGCCCGTCAAGCTTGGCGCGCAGGCGCTTGATCGCCACCTCGACCACGTTGGCGTCGCTGTCGAAATTGATGTCCCAGACCATTTCCGCAATCGAGGTCTTGGAGAGGATTTCGCCCTGGCGCCGCGCCAATACGCTGAGCAGCGAGAACTCCTTGGCGGTCAGGTCCAGGCGCACGCCATTGCGGCTGGCCTTGCGGCTGATCAGGTCGATCCACAGGTCGGCGACGGTCACTTGCACCGGCTCGTGGCCGCCGCTGCGGCGGGTCAGGGCTTGCAGGCGCGCCACCAGTTCGAGGAAGGAAAACGGTTTGCCAAGATAATCGTCGGCGCCTTCGCGCAGGCCGCGGATACGGTCTTCCACGCGCTCGCGGGCGGTGAGCATGATCACCGGCGTCTGTTTGCGCGCACGCAACGCCCGCAGCACGCCGAAGCCATCGAGGCGGGGCAGCATCACGTCGAGCACGATCACCGCGTAATCGTTTTCCAGCGCCAGGTGCAGGCCCTCGACACCCTCGCGCGCCACATCGACGGCGTAGCCTTGCTCCGTCAGGCCACGGTGCAGGTAGTCGGCGGTTTTTTCTTCATCTTCAACAATAAGTACGCGCATGAGCCTTTTGCTCCAGGGCGGTGCCTTGGCCTCAGTGTGTGGTCGCCAGCTCAACCGCTGGTTTGGGCCGGTGGAAAAATTTCTCAAGGTACAAGTATATGACCGGTGTGGTGAACAGCGTCAGCGCCTGGCTCACCAGCAAGCCGCCGACTACCGCGATGCCCAGGGGCTGGCGCATTTCCGCACCCGGGCCTGCGCCGAGCATCAACGGTACCGCGCCGAGCAGGGCGGCGAGGGTGGTCATGATGATCGGGCGGAACCGTGTCACGCAGGCTTCGTAGATCGCATCCTCCGGTGACATACCCCTGACGCGCTGGGCTTCCAGGGCAAAGTCGATCATCAGGATGCCGTTCTTCTTCACGATCCCGATCAACAGCACCAGGCCGATCAGCGCCATGATCGAGAAGTCCTGGCCCATCAGCGACAGCATGATCAGCGCGCCCAGCCCCGCCGAGGGCAAGGTGGAGATAATCGTCAGCGGGTGCACGAAGCTCTCATACAACACACCCAGAATGATGTATACCGCCACCAGCGCTGCGAGGATCAGCCACGGCTGGCTGGCCAGCGAACTCTGGAATGCCTGGGCCGCGCCCTGGAAGTTGCCGATGATGGTGGTCGGCATGCCGATTTCATTCTTGGCCTGGTTGAGCATGATCACCGCGTCACCCAGCGCCACGCCTGGTGCCAGGTTGAACGATAGGTTGGCGGCGGGGAACATGCCGTCATGGCTGATGGACAGAGGCCCCACGGTCGGTGGGTCGATCTTGGCCACTGCCGACAACGGCACCATCTCATTGGTCAGTGGCGAGCGCAGGTAGAAGTAGTTCAGGCTTTCGGCCTTGCCGCGCTGTTGGCTGTCCAGCTCCAGCACCACCTGGTATTGGTTGATCTCGGTCTGGAACTCGTTGATCTGGCGCTGGCCGAAGGCGTCGTAGAGCGCCTGGTCGACATCGGTGGCGGTCAGGCCAAAGCGCGCGGCGGCCTGGCGGTCGATGCTGATATGGGTGATGCTGCCGCCCAGTTGCAGGTCGTTGGACAGGTCGCGAAACGCCGGGTTGGCGCGCAGTTTTTCGGTCAGGCGCTGGGTCCAGGTGTTGAGTGTCGGGCCGTCGTTGCTCTTGAGTACGTACTGGTACTGGGCACGGCTGGGGCCGGAGCTGAGGTTGATGTCCTGGCCGGCGCGCAGGTACAGCACGATGCCCGGCACTTTCGCGAGCTTGGGCCGGATGCGGTCGATGAACTGGCTGGCGGACACGTCGCGATCACCGCGGTCTTTCAAGGCGATCCAGAAGCGCCCGTTGGCGATGGTCTGGTTGCTGCCGGTCACGCCCACCGAATGGGAAAATGCCTGCACCGCCGGATCATCCTTGACGATCTCGGCCAGGGCCTTGTGCTTGGCGACCATGTCCGGGTACGACACATCCGCCGCCGCCTCACTGGTGCCGAGCACAAAACCGGTGTCCTGTACCGGAAAGAAACCCTTGGGGATAAACACGTAGCCGGCCACGGCCAGGGCCAGGGTCACCACGAATAGCGCGGCCATACTGCGCTGATGGGCCAGCGCGCGACGCAGGTTGCGCGCGTAGCCGGCCAGCAGGCGTTCGCTGAAGCCGGGTTTGTCGTGGGCCGGATGGGTTGGGGCGCGCATGAACAGCGCGGCCAATGTCGGTGCCAGGGTCAAGGAGACCACCACCGAAATCAGGATGGTCGAGGTGGCCGTCAGCGCGAATTCCTTGAACAGCCGTCCGACCACGCCACCCATGAACAGCAGCGGAATAAACGCCGCCACCAGCGAGAAGCTGATGGACACCACGGTAAAACCAATCTCGCCGGCGCCCTTGATCGCCGCTTCGCGCTTGCCAAGCCCCGCTTCGAGGTGGCGGTGAATGTTCTCCACCACCACGATGGCATCGTCGACCACAAAGCCCACGGCGATCACGATCGCCACCAGGGTCAGGTTGTTCAGGCTGAAGCCCATCAGGTACATCAACGCAAAACTGGCGACCAGCGACACGCCGAGCACGCTGGACACAATCAGCGTCGCCGACAACTGGCGCAGGAACAGCGCCATCACCGCCACCACCAGCAGGATGGCGATCAGCAGGGTGACTTCCACTTCATGCAGGGACGCGCGGATGGTCTTGGTGCGGTCGGTCAACACGCTGACCTGCACCGAAGCCGGCAGCATGCCTTGCAGGCGCGGCAGTTCGGCCTGGATGCGGTCCACCGTCTCGACAATGTTGGCGCCGGGCTGGCGCGAGATCACCAGGTTGACCCCCGGAGTGTCGCCGGACCAGGCCTGCACGTAGGCGTTTTCCGAACCGTTGATGACGTTGGCGATATCACGCAGTTGAACAGGTGCGCCATCCTTGTAGGACACGATCAGTTGGGCGTAGTCCTCCGGGTGAAACAGCTGGTCGTTGGTCGACAGGGTCGACACGCTGTTCTCGCCGTAGATCGCACCCTTGGCCAGGTTGAGGCTCGATTGCTGGATGGCCAGGCGAATATCGGCCAGGGTCAGGCCGATGGCCGCGAGTTTGTCGGGGGACGCCTGCACGCGGATCGCCGGGCGCTGCTGGCCGGTGATGTTGATCTGGCCGACGCCGTCGATCTGGCTGATCTGCCGCGCCAGCAGGGTTTCCACATAGTCGCTCAACTCGGTGCTGGGCATGCTGTCGGAGCTGACACTGAGGATCAGCACCGGGCTGTCCGCCGGGTTGACCTTCTTCCAGGTGGGCAGGCTCGGCATGTCGCTGGGCAGCTTGCCGGATGCGGTGTTGATCGCTGCCTGCACTTCCTGCGCGGCGGTGTCGATGCTCTTGTCGAGGGTGAATTGCAGGGTCAACAGGCTTGAGCCCAAGGCACTGCTGGAGGTCATCTGGGTCATGCCGGGGATGGCGCTGAACTGCACTTCCAGCGGCGTCGCCACCGAGGAGGCCATGGTGTCCGGGCTGGCGCCGGGCAATTGTGCGGTGACCTGGATCGTCGGAAATTCCGCCTCCGGCAGTGGCGCGATGGCCAGGCGCGGAAAGGCAATGATCCCGAGCAGCACCAGGGCGAAGGTCAACAACAGGGTGGCGACCGGGTGGTCGACGCACCAGGCCGAGGGCGAACGGCTGCCGTTCATGGCTGCACCTTGGCATCGACGGTCTGGATCACCTGCGGTGGCTCCTTGAGCACCTCCACCTGGGTACCGGCCTTGAGCCGCGACTGGCCATCGCTGACCAGTAGATCACCGGCCTGCACGCCCTTGATGATGTTGATATCGCTGTTTTGATAGGTGACTTGCACCGGCACCACGTCGACCTTGTCACCGTTGACCCGGTACACGAAGTGCGAATCGAGGCCGCGTTGCACCACGGTCGGCGGCACCACCAAGGCATTTTTGTCGAGGGCGGTCTGGATCTTGATGGTCACCAGCTGCCCCGGCCACAGGCGTTGCGAGGCGTTGTTGAACTCGGCCTTGGCGCGCACGGTGCCAGTGGTGGAGCTGATCTGGTTGTCGATCAGGCTCAAGTGGCCTTCGCCGAGCAAGTCGCCGGTCTGGCCGTCGGTGTCGGCACCCAGGTAGGCGTCGACGCTGGCCTTGGCAGGCGCGGCGATCAGGCCTTGCAGGGTCGGCAGCATCTGTTGCGGCAAAGAGAACTCAACGGCAATCGGGTCGATCTGGGTCACGGAGAACAGGCCCTGGGTATCGCTGGTACGCAGGAAGTTGCCTTCATCCACATTGCGAATACCGACGCGGCCACTGACCGGTGAGCGAATCTGGGTGTAGGACAGCTGGACCTGGGCTGCATCGATGGCGGCCTGGTTACCTTGGACGGTGGCCTTGAGCTGGTTGACCAGAGCTTGTTGCTGGTCGTAGGTCTGCTTGGACACGCCGTCGTCGACGCTCAACTCCTTGTAGCGCTTGAGGTTGACCAGCGCCACCTGCAACTGCGCCTGGTTCTCGCCCAGTTGCGCCCTGGCCTGGTCGAGACTGGCGCGGATCGAGCGATCATCGATTCTGGCCAGTAGGTCGCCGGCCTTGACCCACTGGCCTTCCTTGACCGGCAATTGGGTGAGAATGCCGTCGACCTGCGGGCGAATGACCACGCTGTGCAGGGACAACACCGTACCGATGCCGCTGACAAAGCGTGGAATGTCCTGCTGCGCTACGCTCACCACCCGCACCGGGATCGCGGTGGGTGCCGCCAGTCTGGCCTTGGCTGGGCGGGTCAGCGCCCAGGCTGCAACCGCCACGACCACGAGGACACCCACGATCAGGGCAGTTTTTCGTTGAATGTGCATGGGTGAGGCGCCGGGGCAAAGGATGGGGAGAGTGAGCGGTCTTTATAGCCCCTCAACCCGGTCAGCACGGTGACGGCTAACTGACAGCGCTGTCAGCAAACGCCGACCATTCGTACCGGTGGTGGTTAAAGATCTGAAGCTCGCAGGTATACTGCGCGCCAGTGTGGCCCGCAAGCCGGCCCCGCATCATTTTTTGCACGCCCCGGAGCTTTCATGACTTCCCCGACACAACCCCCTGTTGAAGCGACCGACATCGTCGATCCGGCCAGCGCCGAAGGCGTTGAAAAAGCCGAGATCCCGGCGTTCAAGTTTCCGTTCAAGCCGGGTGAGCTGGCTGGGGCCAGGAATGCGGCCCAACCGTGGTACAAAAACGGCGCCAAGAACGGCCATACCAAGTCGCCAGGCATGGCTCCGCCGGGGACTCGTCGTTCGATGGGTAAACGCTGAGACTAACAAGTCGCACACCGTGTCGATTATTGCCTACAGCCTCTGCTGAAATTTCTGATTGTAGGCCTGCGACCGTTTCTTGAAAGCTTGCACAGCCTTTGCTCTGCCCCTTTGATTTCAGGGGGGAGCGGGGCGATGCTGGTCTTTCCGGAAAAGGACGTCTCCCTTGGCTCTGATACACATCTGTGTAGTGTTTGCCCTGTTGCTTGCGGCGGATGCCTCTGCGGCCGATGATCCACCGCAGCGTGAAATCCGTTTCGCCGTTGCTGCACAATTCCCCCCGTTCCAGAGCCGCGACCCGCAAGGGCAGTTGGTCGGCTTGAATATCGAGTTGGGCAACGCCCTGTGCGTGCAGTTGAATGCACGCTGCATCTGGGTCGACCAGGTGCTTGTCGAAGATTTCATCTCCCTTGAAGCCAGGAAATTCGACGCGATCATGGGGATGGCGCCGACCTCGCAGCGGCAACGTTGGGTGGGCTTCACCGATAACCTCTACCCCTTCACCACGCGCCTGGTGGCGCGCCGCATGTCCAACTTGCAGCCGCGGGTAAAGTCGCTCAAGGGCAAGCGAGTCGGCGTGTTGCTGGGAAGTAATCGTGAGGCTTTTGCCCGCTCGATGTGGGCGCCAAATGGCGTCATCGTCAAGAGCTTCTGGCTCAACAATGAATTAGTCAGCAGCCTTAAGGCCGGCGAGATTGATGCGACCCTGCAAGGCACGGTAGAAATTCGTGAAGCCTTGCTCGATACCGAAGACGGCCACGATTTCGACTTCGTCGGCCCTGCCATTTCGTCCGAGCTTTTGGGCGACGGTGTGGCCATCGCGGTGCGCAAACCTGACACCGCGTTGCGCAACGAACTCAACTGCGCCCTTGAACAACTGAAGCAGAGCGGCGAGTACCAGCGGATTATCCAGCCCTACCGCCTTGACGCCGTTCCTGCCGAGCACTGATCGGCGGCCTTCAAGGTCTACGCTGCCCGCAGCGAGATAAACGCATAGTTGGCCGGCACCTCGGTGGCAATCTGCGCGCCGGCATCCAGCAACTGTTCGGCGATGTCCATCCCCGACACATGAAACACCCACTCATTGGCCACGGCCGGCCGGTCCACCGCCAGCTCAATCGCCTGGGCAAACGCGCCCATGTCCGGCAGGTACGCGGTAAACCCATCACCCTTGAGCGCCGTGGTGCGAATGCCCAGCAAGGCGCACACCGCCTCCTTGGTCTGCACGTCGTCTCGGTCGGCCTGGCGCGAGCGTTGGATCAGTTCCACCAGCTCCGGGTCCATCAATTCACCCCCGAAGATCAACACCGGGCCCTGTTCCCAGGATTCCGGCGGGCAATCCTTGGCGGCGGGGTTGAGCGGGATATGCGGGTTGATCTCCATCGGGTAGATGCGGCACACCAACGGGCGGCGCTCGTAGATGCGGCATAGGTTGTCGGCGTCAAGATTCCGGCAGCGCCCGGCGTTGTAGGCGGCAAAGGTGATTGCCACAAACGCCTCGGTGCTGCCGCTGGGCACCACCACCGAACGCCGCTCGGCATGTTCGCGCTGCAGTTGAGGCAGGCCCAGGCCATTGCTCAGGAAACCCTCCACCAGAACGATGACGTTACCGCCGTCAGCCGCCCATTGGCGGGCTTCCTGGAGGGTCAGGGGTACGTGATGATCGCTGCAGCATTTGCCGCAACCGACGCAGGAAAAATGGGTGTTCATGGCGGATCTGTCACCAGGCTAGGTCAGAGGGCACGCAGGAACAGTGACGGGTTTTTACCTCTATCCACCGTTGTGCTGCTCTGGAAGCAAGTTATGCGCCAGCGCCTGTCAGTCGTCGGCGACCACATCCCGCAACACAAAGACCATGCCCGCGCTTTCGTACAGTTGTCGGGCGCGCCGGTTGCTCTCCAGCACCTTGAGGTCGACATAGGGTTCGCCGCGCTGCTTGAACACCTGGAAGCAGTGCAGCAACAACGCGCGACCCAAGCCTTGGCCTTGAGCGCAAGGATGCACGGACAGGTTCTTGATAAACGCGCTGGTCCAGCACTGCGCCACGCCGAGAATGCCATCGCCGTTGCTGGCCACCAGGCACAGCGTGGGATCGAATTCGGCATCGCTGACGAACAGATGCTGCCAGGCGTGCAGATGAGGAACGTGGCCGCCACCTTGCTCCTGGGTCATGCGCAGCACCGCATGGATCGCCGGGGCCAGCTCGTCGCGGTAGTGATCCAACTGTGTATGGGCCGGCCATTGCGGTGCAGGCAGGCTGCCGGTGAGGTCGCGGCGCAGCAGTTGGAAATACTCCGCCACCGGTTACAGCCCCTGTTGCGCCACGGTCTGGGCGGCGACCACCAGGCACTTGGTCAGTTCGGGCGAAGAGAACTTGGTCAGCACCGCGTTGGCACCGGCCAGGCGCGCCTTTTCGCTGTTCATCGCGCTGTCCAGGGAGGTATGCAGCAGTACGTAGAGATCCTGGAAGTCCGGGGTTTCACGCAGGGTGCGGGTCAGGGCATAACCGTCCATTTCGGACATCTCGATGTCCGACACCACCACATTGATCTGCGCGGCCGTGCCTTGCAGCTCCAGCAGCACATCAATGGCTTCCTTGGCGCTGCGCGCGGTGTGGCAGGTCAGGCCAAGGTTGCGCAGGGTGTGCACCGACTGCTGCAAGGCGACCTGGCTGTCATCCACCACCAGGATCCGCGCATTGCCGAGCACTTCCGCCTCTTCCATGGTCAGGTCGGTAGGCGTCGCTTCAATCGGCGCCGGGGCGATGCCATGGATGACTTTTTCGATGTCCAGCACCTGCACCAGGCCGCCTTCTACCTGGGTCACCCCGGTGATGAACGCACGGTTGCCGCCGGAGCCGTAGGGCGGTGGGCGAATATCGGTGGTCAGGCAGTGCACTATCTTGCTCACGGCCTGCACATGCAGGCCCTGCTTGGAACGGCTCACGTCGGTGACGATCAGGCAGCCGCCGTTCGGGTCTTCCAGGGGCATTTCCCCCAGGGCGCGACTCAGGTCGATCACCGCCAATGAATTGCCACGCAGGGTGGCGATGCCTTTGACGTGGGGATGGGACTCCGGCAGCTTGGTCAGCGGCGGGCAAGGGATGATCTCGCTGACTTTCAGCAGGTTGATGGCCATCAGCTTACCGCTGCGCAAGGTAAAGAGCAGAAGCGAGAGTGAGTCTGCGCGGGCTTTGGTGGTGGACATAAAAACCTTCTGTGGATCAGGGATGACGAACTTCTATTGAAGGTTATCGACTCGGGAGAGCCAGGCTTTAACCCGATTTTGTGTCGGGCTGGGCCCGTGTCAGCCCTTCCACACCTGCGGGTTCACCAGGTCCTGCGGGCGTTGGCCGAGCAGGGCGCTGCGCAGGTTGTCCAACGCGCGGTTGGCCATGGCTTCGCGGGTTTCATGGGTCGCCGAGCCGATGTGCGGCAGGGTCACCGCATTGCTCAACTGGAACAGTGGCGATTCGGCCAATGGCTCCTGCTCATACACATCCAGGCCGGCACCGCGAATGGTGTGGTTTTGCAGGGCCTGGATCAGCGCCGGTTCGTCCACCACCGGGCCGCGGGAGATATTGATCAGAATCGCGCTGGACTTCATCAGCCCCAACTCGCGGGTGCTGATCAGGTGGCGGGTCTTGTCGCTCAACGGCACCACCAGGCAGACGAAATCCGCCTCGGCCAGCAACTGGTCGAGGCTGCGGAATTGCGCGCCCAGTTCCTGTTCCAGCGCGGTCTTGCGGCTGTTGCCGCTGTACAGGATCGGCATATTGAAGCCCAGGCGCCCACGCCGGGCCACGGCCGCGCCGATATTGCCCATGCCAACGATACCGAGGGTCTTGCCATGCACGTCACAGCCAAACAGCGGCGCGCCGACGCTGGCTTTCCACTGGCCAGCCTTGGTCCAGGCGTCCAGCTCGGCCACCCGGCGCGCGCTGCTCATCAGCAGGGCGAAGGCCAGGTCGGCGGTGCTTTCGGTCAGTACGTCGGGGGTGTTGGTGAGCATGATCCCGCGCTCGTTGAAGTACGGCACATCGTAGTTGTCGTAGCCCACCGACACGCTGGACACCACCTCCAGCTTGCCCGCGCCTTCGAGCTGCGCGCGGCCCAGCTTGCGACCCACGCCGATCAAACCGTGGGCGTGGGGCAGGGCTTCATTGAATTGAGCGTTGATATCGCCCAGCTTGGGGTTGGGCGCAATCACCTCGAAATCCTGTTGCAGGCGTTCGATCATTTGCGGGGTGACACGGCTGAAGGCGAGGACGGTCTTTTTCATTGCAGGCGGGCTCATCGACTACGGAAGAATGCCAAGCACGCTAACATTCCTGCCGGCAATTGTCAGGACACCGCCCCTCCCACATTTAAAGACTCGTATCGCCTGGTAGAAATCAGTTCGCCAGTCGTGCACCGCTGAGGCTGCCGCTCAACTCATACGCCACCAGCTCCGCCTGGTGCGCCGCCAGGATCTCCGGCAACGAACCGCGCAGGTATTCCACCCAGGTCTTGATCTTCGCATCCAGGTACTGGCGAGACGGGTAGATGGCGTACAGGTTCAGCTCCTGGGAGCGATAGGTGGGCATGACCCGCACCAATGTGCCGTTGCGCAGGCCTTCGATGGCTGCATACACCGGCAGCAGGCCGACGCCCATGCCGCTGGTGATCGCGGTTTTCATCGCGTCGGCGGAGTTGACCAGGAACGGCGACGTATTGATCGCCACGCTTTCCTGGCCTTCTGGGCCGTTGAAGGTCCATTTGTCCAGCTGGATCACCGGGCTGACCAGGCGCAGGCAGGCGTGGTTGAGCAAATCCTGGGGCCGTTGTGCGCAGCCCTTGGCCTTGACGTAGTCCGGCGAGGCGCAGGCGATGCTGTAGGTGATGCCCAGGCGTTGGGACACGAAGCCTGAATCCGGCAGCTCGCTGGCGAGCACGATGGACACGTCGTAGCCCTCGTCCAGCAGGTCCGGCACGCGGTTGGCCAGGGTCAGGTCGAAGGTCACGTCCGGGTGGGTGCGGCGGTAGCGGGCAATTGCGTCGATGACGAAGTGCTGGCCGATGCCGGTCATGGTGTGCACTTTCAGCTGTCCGGCGGGGCGCGCGTGGGCGTCGCTGGCTTCGGCTTCGGCTTCTTCGACGTAGGCCAGGATCTGCTCGCAACGCAGCAGGTAGCGTTTACCTGCCTCGGTGAGGGCAATGCGGCGGGTGGTGCGGTTGAGCAAGCGGGTTTGCAGATGGGCCTCAAGATTGGAGACCGCGCGCGAGACGTTGGCAGTGGTGGTGTCCAGTTGCGCGGCGGCGGCGGTGAAGCTGCCGGCTTCGGCCACGCAACTGAAGGCGCGCATGTTTTGCAAAGTGTCCATGGAGAGTTCTCAGGGGAGATGCCAAATTGTGACATGAAGTTGCGCGCAGGTGTGCATCCGCTGGGCGCGCTCCGCCTGGACATTGATGGCGTAGGCTCAGGACAAGGTCCAAGCCTGGCTGACTTTGGCCTGGTAGTGCGGCAGGTATTCCCGCAGCAGGTGATTGAAGGCCTCCCGTGCGTTGGCGCGGTTTTCGCCAGTAGGTGTTTCAAGGGCGGCCTTGGCGTGCTGTGTCAGGTCTTCTGCCGCCCGCTCGAGTACCGGGCTGATGCGTTTGATCGCGTCGAGATCGGCCGCCAGTGTCGTACCGTGTGTCTGCCGGCCGAGGGCGTCGAGTAGTGCATGAATGTCATCGACGTGGTGCTGTATGTAGTCGTCCCAACCCGACTGCTCACCAGGGCTTCCCAGGTAGCGGCGAGCGATTGGCAAAAGATGGTCCAACGAATCGGTGCCCAACCGTTCTGTGCGCAAGGTTTGCCGTGTGCGCAAAGACTGGACATCAATGCCGCTGAACTGTTCAACAGGCTTGGGCAGCCCCAGGTTGCGCGCTTTGTTCACCGTATGGCGCATGAGTAATACCACGGGTTCGCCGTGCTTGATCTTTACCAGCACCTGGGTAGACGAAGGTCTGGCCGGGTCGAACAGCGATTCACTGATCGAACGGACCAGCTTTTCCCAGTCGAACGCCTGGTCTCCGATGGATGACAATGCGTGCCGCAGCGTTTTTTGTACCACCGCCACGGACTTGAGCGCTGCGATGTCGATCGTCAGGTAATCGCCACTCAGATGCGGATCATCACTCTTGCGGTGGCTGAACTCGATGGACACCCCTTTACCGCCTGCCTCGGCCCGTGACGAAGCCGTGACCCCGGCTGAGCCTGACAGTGTTTGCGCCTGGGCTGACAACGTGTAGGTCCTTAGCGCTTCGGGGCGAAGCAGCGCAGGGTTGCGCTGGATCAGCGCGCGTATTTCGCTGTCCAGGTGCGTCTCCAGGGGGGAGTCGGTCTTGAGCAGTACATACCGCTCCAGCAGTGACCTGGCCTGTCGGTTGCTGGTGTGCAGGGCGGCGTTCAACTCGGACGCCGGCACGGGCTTGCTGACGCTCCGGGTGAATTGCCGGCTGCTGGAAATGACATGGTTTTTCATGTCATTCAACAGTGCCGTGGGGCTGTCATCGGGATGCTTGAGCGCGATCATTTGCTGCTTCGCCAGCGCCGGGGACATTTCGTGCAAGCCGAGAATATCCAGAGCTTTATGTTGCCGGGTGCGCTGCAAAGTAAGTTCGATCGTGGTGTGCACATTCAGGAAATTGAAGAAGTCGACCGCCACTTTGCCTCGCATGGTCAGTGCGATGCCCCTTTCGGTCATGATGGGTTGGGAGGGACTATGCAGGCAGGGCAGTTCAACGTCGACCAGGCCTGCGCGGGCAAGGGTGTCCCTGACATAAGGTTGGCTCTGTGTTGAGTAAGCGCGGTGCCTGTGCAGATTGCAGCTGTCACTCACCAGGTTGCGCAAGTTATTGGCGGTGCGCCCGATGCTCTCGCTCAGCGACGTGCGTACAGAATGGCTGCGGGCATCGGCGTAGTGCTCCAGGCTCGCGTACTCGCGAGACGATACATAGCCAAGGCCAAGTTGGGCCCGAGACCGGGACTCGCTCGGTTGTGACAGCGCTGATTTGAATTTGCCCTGCAGGGCAATGATGCGCGTGCTCTTGATCCGCTGATCTGCCGTGGTTGCCAAGCGAGAGTCGGCAGCCAGATGCGGCCCGGCACTGATCTGTCGCGTCGATTCCAGGGCAATGTCGTAGCCGATATGACGATGGTTGATCCGTTCGCCGCCATCGCGGATATAGCTCAGCGACTGCAGCAGATTGTGCGTCAGGCGCTGGTGGTTTCCCTCGCTGACGGCTGCGCGAAACTGCCATTTGAGCGCACGACACAGTGTGTAATCGGCCTCGATGTCCGGGTTTTGAGGTGATCGATGGCGGCTGAGCATGTGTTCGGCTTTTTTGAAAAACGCGTACAAGTCAGGTAACGCCTCAACCGACACTTCCAGGCTTGGTGGGCCGTTGGACAGTCTGTGGTGGAGTGCCTCTATTGCCAACTGGTCGCGAGGGTCGCCTGCAAGAGGGCTCAGCTTTTCCAGAACCCTGTCGGCGATCCAGAGCACATCCCTTTGTAGGGGCCGCATCCCAGGACGCAAAGCCACAGGGTCGAGGTGCAGCTGCCTGCGCAGAGCATCGACGCTCTCTGGTGTCGGCAACCGCGTATTGAGGGCTGAAAGCATTAGGCGCTCTCCGGGGGCAGTCGGTTGACTACTCTGGTGCCCGGTTACGCGGATCGATGTAGGGCAAGGATGCAGATGCCGGGATAAATATCCGAACCTCACGCCCGTCGAACCGGGATTGTCGCTGGAACGGTAATAAAGATTCACAGGAACACCTGCTTATCGCGCTCCGTGCCGCCGCCTAGAATTGCGCCACTTCTCCCCGCAACACCACCTCAGGAATTCGTTCGCCGTGCCGCGTCGCATCAGCAGAGAGCTGAAGACTCTCATTAACAGAGGGCTGAAGGCTCTCAGTGTTTGCGCTTTATCGTTAGCAATCAGCGGCTGCATCGGAACCGGAGGAATCGCCCCCCAAGGCCAGGCCCTCAACGCCACTACCCTGGCCACCGACGAAGCGATCCGCAGCGCCGCCCAGGACGCCCACTGGCCCACCGCACAGTGGTGGCAGGCCTATGGCGACCCCCAGCTCAACCGCTGGGTCGACCTCGCCACCCAAAGCAGCCCGAGCATGGCCATGGCGGCCGCGCGGGTGCGGGAGGCGCGGGCCATGGCCGGGGTTGCCGAGTCGGCCGAGTCGCTGCAGATCAACGCTGATACCACCCTTAAACGCCACAATTGGCCCAAGGATCAGTTCTACGGCCCGGGTGAGTTGAGCGGTGCCAACACCTGGGACAACAATGCGTCCCTGGGTCTGAGCTACGCCCTCGACCTGTGGGGCCGCGAAAGCAACGCCACTGAGCGTGCCGTCGACCTGGCCCACATGAGCGCGGCCGAAGCCCGCCAGGCCCAGCTTGAACTGCAGAACAACGTGGTGCGCGCCTATATCCAGCTGTCGTTGCATTACGCCAACCGCGATATCGTCGCGGCGACCCTGGCCCAGCAACAGCAGATCCTCGACCTGGCCAACAAACGCCTGGACGCCGGGATCGGCACCCATTTCGACGTGAGCCAGGCCGAAACGCCGCTGCCGGAAACCCATCGCCAATTGGATGCCCTGGACGAGGAAATCGCCCTGAGTCGCAACCAGCTGGCGGCGCTCGCCGGTAAAGGCCCGGGGGAGGGGGCCACCTTGCAGCGTCCGACGCTGTCCCTTGCCGCACCACTGAAACTGCCCTCGAGCCTGCCCGCGCAATTGCTCGGCCAGCGCCCGGATGTGGTTGCCAGCCGTTGGCAGGTCGCTGCGCAAGCCCGTGGCATCGATGTGGCCCACGCCGGTTTCTACCCCAACGTCGACCTGGTCGGCAGCCTCGGCTACATGGCCACCGGCGGCGGCATGCTGGCGTTTCTCACCGGCAAGAAATTCAACTACAACGTCGGCCCGGCCATCACCTTGCCGATCTTCGACGGCGGCCGCCTGCGGGCCGAGCTGGGGGAAGCCAGCGCCGGCTATGACATCGCCGTGGCGCGCTACAACCAGACCCTGGTGAATGCGCTCAAGGGCATCAGCGACCAGTTGATTCGCCGTGAATCCATGGACAAACAAGCAGCATTTGCGGCGCAGTCGGTGGCCTCGGCGCAGAAGACCTATGACATCGCGATGATCGCCTACCAGCGCGGCCTGACCGATTACCTCAATGTGCTCAACGCGCAGACCCTGCTGTTTCGCCAACAACAGATTGAGCAGCAGGTCCAGGCTGCGCGGCTTGGCGCCCATGCCGAACTGGTGACCGCACTGGGTGGCGGCCTCGACGCCGGCAAAGACCTACCGCAGGACGCCCAGACCCTCCCGAGCAAGACCCCGGCGGCGCTTGCCATGTTTGATCACTGAATAGTTTGGTCACTGAGTAGGATTTAATGACTCCAATGCCTGCACCGCTGCGCTGGCTGCATTCCCTTGAGTGGCGCCGTGGTTTTTTCGACTGGGCACGCAGCGACGGCGTGACCTGGGTGTACATCTTCAAGGTGCTGATCGCCGCGTTCCTCACGCTGTGGCTGGCCATGCGCCTGGAACTGCCGCAACCGCGCACCGCGATGATCACCGTGTTTATTGTGATGCAACCCCAGAGCGGCCAGGTGTTCGCCAAGAGCTTCTATCGCTTCCTCGGCACCCTGGCGGGGTCGGCGGTGATGGTGGTGTTGATCGCGTTGTTTGCGCAGAACACCGAGTTGTTCCTGGGGGCGCTGGCCATCTGGGTCGGCATTTGCACCGCTGGCGCGACACGCAACCGTAACTTTCGCGCCTACGGGTTTGTACTTGCGGGTTATACGGCGGCGATGGTCGGCCTGCCAGCCCTGGCCCATCCGGACGGCGCCTTTATGGCGGCGGTGTGGCGAGTGCTGGAAATCTCCCTGGGGATTCTGTGTTCCACCCTGGTCAGCGCGGCGATCCTGCCGCAGACCTCCAGCGCCGCGATGCGCAATGCGCTCTATCAGCGCTTTGGCGTGTTTGCGCTGTTCGTCACCGACGGCCTGCGCGGGCGCAGCCAGCGCGAAGGGTTCGAGGCCAGCAATGTGCGCTTTATCGCCGAGGCCGTGGGCCTGGAAGGGCTGCGCAGCCTCACGGTGTTCGAAGACCCGCATATGCGCCGGCGCAATGGTCGGCTCAGCCGCCTCAACAGCGAGTTCATGGGCATCACCACCCGCTTCAATGCCTTGCACCAGTTGCTCGAACGCCTGCGCACGGACGCCGCGGATCACGTGGTAGCGGCGATCAAACCGGGCCTGCAGGACCTCGCCGAAGTCCTCGACGGCTTCTCCGACCGCGCCCTCACCAGCCCCGACGCCGCGCGCCTGGTCAACCAGCTCAGCGCCTACAAGGACAGCCTGCCCGCCAAGGTCCGCAGCCTGCGCGCGACCTTCCAGGAGGGTAACCCGAGCGAGGCCGAACAGCTGGATTTTCACACCGCTTATGAGCTGCTCTACCGCTTCGTCGATGACCTGCACAACTACGCGCAAACCCATGCATCCCTGGCCGATCACAGCCATGCACGGGAGCAATGGGACGAAACCTTCAGCCCCAAGACCAACTGGCTGGCCTGCGCCGCCTCGGGGATTCGCGCGTCGTTCATCCTGATTGTGCTGGGCAGTTACTGGGTGGCCACCGCCTGGCCCAGCGGCGCCACCATGACCCTGATCGCCGCTGCCACCGTCGGCCTGTCCGCCGCCACGCCCAACCCCAAGCGCATGGCGTTCCAGATGGCCTGCGGCACCTTGATCGGCGCGTTGGTGGGCTTTGTGGAAATGTTCTTCGTGTTCCCGTGGATCGACGGCTTCCCGCTGCTGTGCGTGATGCTCGCCCCGGTGATCATCCTCGGCGCGTTCCTCGCCTCACGCCCGCAATACGCCGGTGTGGGCGTGGGCCTGCTGATTTTCTTCAGCACCGGTTCGGTGCCGGACAACCTCACGGTCTACAACCCCTACACCTTTATCAACGACTACATCGCCATGATCCTCGGCATGCTCGTGTGCGCGGCGGCGGGGGCGATCATCCTGCCGCCCAACAGCCGCTGGCTGTGGCGGCGCCTGGAGCAGGACCTGCGCGAGCAGGTGGTGTATGCCATCAGCGGCAAGCTCAAGGGGTTGGCGTCGAGCTTCGAAAGCCGCACCCGTGACCTGCTGCACCAGGCCTATGGCCTCGCTGTCGGCCAGCCGCAAGTGCAACGCGACCTGCTGCGCTGGATGTTCGTGGTGCTGGAGGTCGGCCACGCGATCATCGAGTTGCGCAAGGAACAGGCGATCCTGCCGGTGCACCCGGCCTATGCCGAATCCCAGCCGTGGCGCCAGGCGATCCGGGTCATGGGCCGCTCGTTGGTGCGCCTGTTCCTGCAACCCAGCGCCAGTAACCTGGAGCGTGGCCTGATCGCCGTCGACCACGCGATCAGCCGCGTGCAGGCCACCGACGAACCCTTCGCCCCGCACTTCGACACCTCGGCCCTGCGCCGGGTGAAAAGCTACCTGCACTTTATACGCACCTCGTTGCTGGACCCGCAATCACCGCTGGCGGCCCTCAAAGGAACCCCGAATGCCTCGTGAAATCGCCTTCCACGGCCTCTATATGCCGACCATGACCCTGATGTTCCTGATCGCGGCCGCGTTGGCCTGGGCCCTGGACCGCTTCCTGGCCGGCTTCGACCTGTACCGTTTTTTCTGGCACCCGGCGTTGCTGCGCCTGAGCCTGTTCGTTTGCCTGTTCGGCGCCCTGGCGCTGACCGTCTACCGTTGAGAATGCCCCGATGAAAAAGTTTTTCAGCCTACTCGCGACCTTGCTGGTACTGGCTTTGGCGATCTGGATTGGCCGCACGTTGTGGGTGCACTACATGGAAACCCCGTGGACCCGCGACGGCCGGGTGCGCGCCGACATCATCAACGTGGCCGCCGACGTCACCGGCGAAGTGGTCGACGTGCCGGTGCGCGATAACCAACTGGTGAAAAAGGGCGACCTGCTGATGCAGATCGACCCCGAGCACTACCGCATCGCGGTCAAGCAGGCGCAGTCCCTGGTCGCCTCGCGCAAGGCCACCTGGGAAATGCGCAAGGTCAACGCCCACCGCCGCGCCGACCTCGACGCCCTGGTGATCTCCAGGGAAAACCGCGACGACGCCAGCAACATCGCCGACTCGGCCCTGGCGGATTACCAGCACGCGCTGGCGCAACTGGAAGCGGCCGAACTCAACTTGAAACGCACCCAGGTCGTGGCGGCGGTGGACGGCTACGTCACCAACCTCAACGTGCATCGCGGCGACTACGCGCGCATCGGCGAAGCCAAGATGGCCGTGGTGGATATGAACTCGTTCTGGGTCTATGGCTTCTTCGAAGAAACCAAGCTGCCCCATGTGAAAGTCGGTGACAAAGCCGACATGCAGTTGATGAGCGGCGAGACGTTGAAGGGGCACGTAGAAAGCATCTCGCGCGGTATTTACGACCGCGACAACCCCGAGAGCCGCGAACTGATCGCCGATGTGAACCCGACCTTCAACTGGGTGCGCCTGGCCCAGCGCGTGCCGGTGCGGATTCATATTGATGAAGTGCCGCAGGGGGTGTTGTTGGCGGCGGGGATTACCTGCACCGTGATCGTTAACCAAACGCCGAACTGAAATGTGGGAGGGGGCAAGCCCCCTCCCACATTTGACCGAGTCAGGCCTTGATAAATGTTTCATGCAGATGACGCCACAGCAGTGCACCACTGGCCTGTTTTTCAAACACCACCGTGGCACGGCGATCCGTCTGTGTGCCGCTGGCATCGATCTGATGCTCGCGATAAGTCACCGTCGCTCCCCGCGCATGCCGGTCAATCCCAGCCATTTCACTCAAGGTGATTTTCAACCCTGGACGCATACCACCCAGGCGAGTGAACAGCGCGTTGACCCCGGCTGCATTGACGCGTGTGCCGGTGGCGGGGGCGATCATGCTGAACTCGGGGGAGAAGCGCGCAAGCAGGCTTTGCAGGGTGCCTTCTGGCGCAACCCCGGCAAACCATTGCTCGATCTCGACGTGGGTCTGGATCACTTCTTCAAAAAAATCGCTGTAGTCGATCATTTACAAACTCCCATTCAAACCAAAGCGTTTTTTCAACACGGCTTCCAATAATCCCTTGGGCAACAACGCGGCCATCAACGGCAACGCCCGGCTGCCATTGCCCGAACGCAACAGGCGCGGTGGCTGTGGTTGTTGCACCGCCTTGAGCACATCCGCTGCAAACACGCTGGCCGGGGTGGGCTTGTCCTGAGAGGCCTGGCTGCGTGCGCGAATGCCCTCGCGCAACGGCCACCACGGCGATTTTTCGTTGATTAACAGTTCGGCCTGGGCGCCGGCGTTTTTTGCGAAGCTTGTATTGATGGCGCCTGGCTGCACCTCCATCACTCGGATGCCAAACGGCGCCAGCTCCATGCGCAGTGCATCACTCAACGCATGCACCGCCGCCTTGGACGCGCAGTAGGCGCCGGCAAACGGCGTGACCAGCACGCCGGAAACGCTGCCGATATTCACCACCAGCCCTTTGCGCTTGCGCAGGGCCGGGAACAGCGCCTGGGTCACGCCGACGATGGAAAATACGTTGGTCTCGAACTGGCGCTGCATCGCCTCGGCACCGCCATCGAGCAGCGGGCCCATGGCGCCGTAGCCGGCGTTGTTGATCAGTACATCCAGCTCGCCCAGCTGTTCGGCCAGGCGCTGTAAAGCGGCACTGTCGTTGACGTCGAGTTCGACGGCATTGAAACCCGCAGCGGCGAGGGCGGTGACGTCTTGCGGGCGGCGGGCGCTGGCCCACACGTTGAAACCGGCGGATTTGAAGTCCTCGGCCAGGGCGCGGCCAATACCGCTGGAGCAACCGGTGATGAGTACGTTGGGCATGGATCAGTCCTTTGTCAGTCCGAGAAGCTGCCTTGCAGGTGCTCGGCGCGAAATTCCAGGGTTTGCGCGCGGTAGCCGGAGCGCAGGGGCGGGGTGGGCAGGCAGTCGTCCCAAGTGGCGCCGGCCTGCAACTCGCCGGGGCCACGATAGCGCGGGGCGGCGTAGACGTTGTCGGCCAGGTTGACCGTATCGCCCGGCGCATAGGCGGCGACGCGCCAGCGCAGTTCGGTGAGGGGTACGTCGTTGCCGTTGTTCAGGGTCAGCTTGAGCGGGCGGTCGGCCGGGCACTCCTGCGGGGCGTAGGTGATGCGCAGTTCCAGGCGCGCCAATTGCGAGGCTTCGCGGCTGTCCAGCCAGACCACCCAGACGGCCACGCAACCCAGGCCTGCCAAGGCAGCAAGGGAAACCGGAAGGGCCTTGGCCGGGTAGCGCAGCAGGAGGATCAGCCAGGTGATGATCAGTAGAACGCCGAAAAACATGGAGACCACCTCGAGTAGGGAACGAGCATCCTAACTTAAGCGTAGGTGGGATTGGCTACCTTGAGTGCTGTGGTGGGTGTGCCGGCCTCATCGGGGGCAAGCCCCCTCCCACATTTGAATGTATTCGCAGATCAAAGGTGGGAGGGGGCTTGCCCCCGATGAGGCCCGCCCAGCCAGCGCAAATCCCAAACAAAAAGCCCCCACCCAACCCACTGCGGATAGGGGACGCAATGGGCTGGGCGAGGGCTTCTTGTACGACTGTTTTACTGCGCGATAGTTTTCACCGACACGCCATGTTCAACCGGGGTCGAGCGCCCGTAGATATCCTCAAACCGCTCGATATCGTCTTCGCCCAGGTAGCTGCCCGATTGCACTTCGATGATCTCCAACGGGATCTTGCCCGGGTTGCGCAGGCGGTGCACCGAGGCGATCGGGATGTAGGTGGACTGGTTCTCGCAGAGCAGGAACACGTTCTCGTCACAGGTGACTTCGGCGGTGCCGCTGACCACGATCCAGTGTTCGGCGCGGTGGTGGTGCATCTGCAGCGACAGGCACGCGCCCGGCTTGACCGAGATGTGCTTGACCTGGAAGCGGCCGCCCATGTCCACCGAGTCGTAGGAGCCCCACGGACGATAGACTTCGCAGTGGTTCTGGGTTTCGCTGCGGCCCTGTTCGTTGAGGGTGTTGACCATCTGCTTGACGCCCTGGACCTTGTCCTTGTGGGCAATCATCATCGCGTCCTTGGTTTCCACCACCACGATGTTTTCCAGGCCGATCACCGACACCAGTTTGCCGTTGCCATGGATCATGCAGTTCTTGCTGTCCTGGATTACCACGTCGCCCTTGGTGACGTTGCCGTTGGCGTCTTTATCGTTGACCGCCCACAGCGAAGCCCAGCAACCCACGTCGCTCCAGCCCGCACTCAGGGGGACCACGCAGGCGCGCTGGGTTTTTTCCATCACGGCGTAGTCGATGGAGTTGTCCGGGCAGCAGGCGAAGGTGGCTTCGTCGAAGGTCACGGTATCGGCGTCTTGCTGGCTGCGCTCCAGGGTCAGCACGCAGGTGTCGTAGATGTCCGGATCGTGCTTTTTCAGCTCTTCCAGGAAGCGGCTGGCGCGGAACAGGAACATGCCGCTGTTCCAGAAGTAACCGCCGCTTTTGACGAACTCGACGGCGCGTTTTTCATCGGGTTTTTCCACGAACTGCTGTACGCGGCTCACGCCTTCGGGCAGCAGCGAATCGTTGGTGGACTTGATGTAGCCGTAGCCGGTTTCCGGGCGGGTCGCCGGCACGCCGAACAGCACCATCTCGCCACGCTCGGCGGCCACGGTGGCCAGGGCCAGGGCGCGTTGCAGGGCTTTCTGGTCGTCGATCACGTGGTCGGCCGGCAACACCAGCATCAGTTCGTCACGGCCTTCGTTGACCAGCATCATCGCGGTGAGGGCCACGGCCGGCGCGGTGTTGCGGCCGAAGGGTTCCATCAGGATGCGCTGGCATTCCAGCTTGCGGTTGGCCAGTTGCTCATTGACGATGAAACGATGGTCCTTGTTACAGACCACGATCGGGGCGTCCATGCCTTCGAACACCAGGCGTTCCAGGGTTTGCTGGAACAGCGTGTGCTCGCCGGTCAGGGCCAGGAATTGTTTGGGGAACTGTTTGCGGGAAAGCGGCCAAAGACGTGAGCCGCTACCACCGGAAAGGATTACTGGGATCATGTGTTTCTCCTTGAATCAATTTGGGTCAGAGCTACGAAGGTTTGTCGTTTCACTCTTGTTTTTGTCTCGTGTCCGGGCCGGCTGCAGCCGACCCGGAAAATTCATTCAGCGGGTCGACACCGGGCGTTTTACCCAGACTGGCGAAATGCTCGAACCCGAACCGGTGACGTACAGCACCGCTGCTTCACCGCGCTCCAGGGCCACTGGCTTCACGTCGCCGACTTTCTTGTCGCCGTCATACAGCGCCAGGCTGACCTTCACCGGGTTGATCTCACGTTCGCCACGGCCTTTGGCGGCCACCGACTTGACCACGTCGGTCTTGCCGTCGGCGGTTTTCAGGGTCAGGGCCTTGTCGCTGAGGTTCTGCACGCGCACCAGGGATTTCTGCTTGTTCTTGAACGGCGGCTCTTCGATCAGCTGCGGCTGGCCGCTGTTGTTGTTGACCAGGGTGTAGTAGTGGTCCGGGGCGAGCTTGACCGGCACGGTCTGGCTGCCGACCTTGGCGCTGTAGTCGCCGCCGGGCATGAAGCTGAAGTCGCTGCTGGCCAGCGGGGCCACGTCGCTGAGGTTGGTGCTGCCGACAGTGGCGCTGACTTCCTGGTTGGAGGCGTTGTAGATCCGCACGAAGCTTGAGCCTTTCGGTGCAACTGGGCCGTACAAGGCAGCGTCACCGGCGAAGGCGGACAGGGATACCAAGCTCATACCGGCAGCCAGGGCCAGAGTCTTAGCGAGACGACGCGGAGTAGTAGTGAAAGTCATGTGAGTTACCTCTCTTTCAGTTTTGCGCCCGGTCGGGCGTCTCGGATTTTGGGTTTTTAGCTGGGGTGTTCAGTGCCATGTTTTGTTGGCGCGAACCGGCTTGTTTAAGTTGCGCAACCCACGATGGGTCGGCATCACCGATTTCGTTGTTCACGGGCAGATAACGTTCGGGAAACTCCCAGATCAGCACCTGTGGCGGGCTGTTCTTGAAGTCGTCACTTTTCAGGTAGCTGAGCATCGGCAGGATCGGGCCGTGGCCGTCTTCGGCGTAGCTGACCACATCGCTGCCCAAGGCTTGCTTGAGGGCGCCGACGAAGTTCCAGTTGGGGTTGGCGCTGTAGCTGGTGCCCACCAGGGCCACCGGGGTTTCGCTGTCGCTGAACAGCGCGTCGTCGCCTTTGGTTTCGGCCAGGTGCGTGACGCGTTTTTCCAGCGGCTCTTTCGGTGGCATCAGGTTTTCGAACAGCGGGTCCAGGGGCAGGAACAGACGCAGGTCGCCTTTATGCGGCTCGGTCTTCTCGGCCTCGGTGACAAAACGCTGCGGCTCGCCGTGGAGCGGGGTCTTGTCGGCGATGGTTTTAGCCAACTGCTTGGCGGCGATTTCGGCGCCGTCCGGGGTCCAGTGAGTGTCGGTGCGCAGGAACACTTGCTTGCCGCCCAGCTTGGCCTGTTGCAGCGGGCCGAGCAGGTCCGGGGCGATGATCTTGTCGGCGGCCACACGGGCGTGGAAGTCCTGGTACAGGTTGGCGTGGATGCTCGCCGGTTTCACTTCACCCAGGTGTTCCGGGTACAGGCGCACCTTGGCCGGCACGATCGCCATCACCAGTTGGATGCCCTGGGCCTTGAGCTTCTGGCGCACGCCTTCGACCAGCGCGTAGTTGCCTTGAAGGTTCTGGTCTTCGTTGACGGCGGGGTTGAACTCCTCGTCGCTGTACAACCAGTGATCGCGGCCCAGCACCACCCCAGGGCGGCCTTCATTGAACAGCTTGTAGTCCAGCGCGGCCCAGAGGTTGGTGCCCAATCGCTTGATCGGGAACTCCTCGTCGTAATGGGTCTCGACGGCCTTGGTCCAGCGACCGTTGAGCACGGTCGCGTCGGCGTTGGTGCTGAAGCCCAGGAAGCTGCGCAGCGACCAGGCGCCCAGGGCCAGCAGCAGCACCAGGAACAGGCCGATATAGAGGACGCGTAATGAACGGGTCATGGTCGGCTCCCTCAGAATTGGAAGTAAAGGAACGGCGAGAAACTCTGCGCCGACAGTTTGAGAATCGACGCCACGAACAGCAGCAGCACCGCAGCGCGCATGGCGTAGCGTGGCCAGTCAGCGGTCCAGTAGGCCGGTTGCACGGCAGCGTCACGGCCAACGGTGAAACCTGGCTCGTGGATGCTGCCCGGGTTGTCGCCCGGCACGGCCTTGATCAGGCTCGGGTCGGCCGGCTTGGTTTTCTCGGCAGGGCGGTTGGTGTAGAAGTCGCGCAGGCCGAAGAACGCCAATGTTGCGTACGCCACCACCAGGGTTGCCACTTGCAGGCCGGTGAGGTTGGCGCGGTTGAGTTCCGACAGCGACCACTCGCCGAAGCTGAACATCGCACCGTACATACGGCCGGCGACGTGGAGGTTCTCGGCGCGGAAGATCACCCAGCCCATCACCACCAGCAGGAAGGTGAAGGCCCAGCGCAGGACATTGAAACTGCGCGGTGCGGTGTTGAGGCCGATGGCTTTTTCAATCGCCAGCCACATGCCGTGCCAGGCACCCCACACGATGTAGGTGATGTTCGCGCCGTGCCACAGGCCACCGAGCAGCATGGTCAGGAACAGGTTGCGGTAGGTGGTCAGCGTGCCTTTACGGTTGCCGCCCAGGGTGATGTACAGGTAGTCACGCAGCCAGGTGGACAGGCTGATGTGCCAGCGCCGCCAGAACTCGGTGATCGACTGGCTGATGTACGGCTGCTTGAAGTTTTCCATGAAGCGGAAACCCATCATCAAGCCCAGGCCGATGGCCATGTCGCTGTAGCCGGAGAAGTCGAAGTACAGCTGCGCGGTGTAGGCCAGCGCGCCGAGCCAGGCATCGCCGGTGGTGGGGTTTTGCAGGGCGAAGCAATGGTCGGCCACCACCGCCAGGGTGTCGGCGATGAATACCTTCTTGATGAAACCCTGCATGAACCGCGTGCAGCCCTCGGAGAACTTGTCGAGGGTGTGGGTGCGGTTATTGAACTGGTCGGCCAGGTCGCGGAAACGCAACACCGGGCCGGCGATCAGGTGCGGGAAGATCGCCACGAACGCCGCGAAGTCGATGAGGTTGCGGGTCGCCGGGGTATCGCCACGGTATACGTCGATGATGTAGCTGATGGACTCGAAGATGTAGAACGAGATCCCGATCGGCAGCAGCACATGGGTGAGGATGAACGGCTCCAGGCCGGCCGACTTCATCATGACGTTGATGCTGTCGACGCCGAAGTTGGCGTACTTGAAGTAGCCGAGGATGCACAGGTCGACCGCCACGCCCAGCAGCAGCCAGCGTTGGGCCGGCTTGGTGCGCACGCCGGCGGCACCGACCTTGAGGCCGATCCAGTAGTTCCACAGCGTGACGGCGGCGAACAGCGCCAGGAAGTCCACTCGCCACCAGGCGTAGAACACGTAGCTGGCAATCAGCAGCAGCAGATTGCGATAGCGTTGCCCGCTCAAGTAGTACAAGCCGAGAAAGATCGGCAAGAACAGAAACAGGAACACATTGGACGAGAAAACCATCCCGATCTCTCCATGTTTAACCAACAGTCAAGGGCCAGAGCCCCCCCAAACCCCCCCACGAAAAGACGGGGAGGGCGGTACAACATTCCTACTGACGAAACCGGCTCAAAAATGTGGGAGGGGGCTTGCCCCCGATGGCGGTGTAACAGTCGCCATCTGTGTTGAATGACACCCTGCTATCGGGGGCAAGCCCCCTCCCACATTTTTTACCGAGTTCGCTCAGGAACCTTTGTTGCCTTTTTCATGCGTCGGGTCGTAGACCTTGGTCAGGTCACCCCCCAGGCGGAAGGTCTTGAACGGCTGCATCCCGTGCTTGCGTTCGATCACATCCGGCGCGCAGGTGTAGAGGGTGCAGAAGGGTTCGAGCCAGGCGAATTTCATGTCCTGCTTCAGGTCCTTCATGTCCTGCTCCTTGCCGTTCTTCTGTTCGAAGATCTCCGGGTCCTTGACCCCGGCCAGCACTTTGTCGCCCAGGCGCTTGAGCGCGCTGTTGTTTTCCTGGCGCAGGTCGACACCGTTGACCAGGGCAAAACTGGCGATCATCGACAGCGGCGGCAACGCGTAGTTGTGGTACGACAAGGCACGCTGCTGACGCTTCAACTCGTTGGGCAGGAAGCCTTGGTCGTCGACCTGGTTGACGCCAACCTTGTATTCCTTGACGGCCCAGTCAAACAGGTCGCGCCGGTTGGTGGCGACGGAGGTTGCCATCACCGACCAGGCGGCCCAGTAGGAGTGGTTGTTGGTTTTTTCCAGCGGCAGGTTGTCCCAGTCGCTCACCACCTGATCGGCCAGTTTGTTGAACCAGGCTTCGATCAGTTGCGACTCCTGCTGGTGGTTGGCCAACGGGTGCGAGTCGGAGAACTTCAGGCGCACATAGGCCGACGCCATGCTGCCCAGTGCCCATTTGCGCATGGACTTGCCGGTGTGGTTGAAGTCCTTGGACATCAACGCATCGGCCTTGGCCCACGACACCAGCCAGTTCAGGGTGCATTCGAGCTGCTCCGGGCGACCGTCGCGCATGAATTGCATCACGCGCTTGCTGGTGTCTTTTTCCAGCTTGGTGATGTCGGCGGTGCTGTCGCGAAAGGCTTTTTCCGACTGCACGTTCAGGGTCGAACGGGCTTTGTCGGAACCTTCGTACTTGCTGCGAAATTGCAGAGGCCCGGTGTAGGGCGTCGGCATGGTGTCGCAGTTTTCTTTGAAGTCGCCGGTCTTGAACGCTTCAATCGGTGCGAAATAGCCCTGGGGCGGACGCAGCGGGGCGGCGGCGTTGACCGAACCGGCGAAGATCGCCAGGCCCAGCAACGATGGAATCCATAACTTCTGCATAAGTAACCTCATTGCCCTGTCGAGGCAGTCTGTTGACCACCCGCTGGGAATACGTTGCGTGTGCAAATTTTCGCTTCGACCTTCTGCGCGGCAGCGCCCGCTTCGGGGCCCTGCACTTCCACGGCCAGCAAGTTCTGCGAGGCCCAGTCTTCATCGGTGCGCAGTTCAAAGGCGAAACGCCCGTCTGTTTCGGATGTTTCGGGTTTCTCGATCTTGATGTCCTCGTGGCGCCCGTTCATGTACCAGAGGGTGGCTTGCAAGGTTTTCACCGACGGATCGGCGAAGCGGATATCAACCTGGTGATTGGCATTACGCAGGTCTTTGTTCGAACTGTTGACCAGCAATTCGTTCTTGCCGGGTTTCAACGAGGTGCTGGCACTCATCTGGGCGGTCTTGCCTTCGCAGCCGTTGTCGAGCAGCGCCATCATCTGGCGGTAGATGGTCTCCTGGTCCAGGCGATACAGCGGCGAGAACTCCCAGATCAGGATTTTCGGCGGGCTCTTCTGGAATTCGTCGCTGCCCAGGTACTGGATCATCGAGCCTTCCAGGCCGCCGCCGGGGAAGGCGACGTTGAGGATGTCGGCACCGATTTCCTGTTCCAGGAAACCGGCAAAGTTGTAGTTCTTGCCACTGTGGCTGGTGCCCACCAGGGTGATCTGCGGGTTGCCCGAATCGCCGAACAGGTCGCCGTCGCCGGCTTCGCCTTTCGGCTCGGTGGTGAACTGGTCCATGTACTGGATCGCGTAGCTGGTACCGCACAATTGCCCGGCCATGTTGTGCAGGGTGCCGGTCTTGCCCATGCGCCCGGAGCGCTTGGTCTCGAATTCGCGCTTGGGAATATCGGCAAACTCAGGCATTGCACGCACCTTGGCGCCGACGATTTTCGCCGTGCGCTGGGCGCCGTATGGAGTCCAGTGCTGGTCGCCGCGGAAGTAGAAGTCGTGGGCCGGCAGTTCGTCCGGCAGTTGCTCGTTGGTCAACGGCGACAGGTCCGGTACCACGTAGCCCATCTTGGCGAAACGGCCGAGCATGGTCTTGTAGTTGCCCAGGGCCTTGTCGAAATCGAACGAGGCTTTTTCTGCGGGGTTGAGCTTGTTGCGGTTCACCAGGCCACGGGTCGGCTGGTAGACCACCACCAGTTCCACGCCTTTGGCCTTGAACGCGTCGTGCAGTTGTTGCATGCGCTTGTAGCCGGCCGGGCTGGTGTCGAATTCGGTGCGCAGGTCTTCCTGGGTACGGAACAGCCAGTCGCCCTGGGCTTGCACCAGGGTGGTGAAGTTCTGCTGGTAGCGCGTGGTGTAGTTCTTCGCGTCATGGGCGGCCGGGCACAGGCTGCAGCAGGGTTCGGCGGTGAAGGTCGGCGCCTTGATTTCGTCGGCGCGCACGCCCTGACTGGCCGCGAGCAGGCCGAGGGTCAGACCCGAGAGGCTCAGCAGTTTGATCATGTGTGGGTGCATAAGGGTCATCCTCAGTCCTGCATTTCGGTCTGGCGTTCGACAGGGTCGATCAGCACGGCTTTCTGCTGGCGCACCAGCAGGTCGAGAATTTCTTCCTGGCGATCGCCCAGCACGCCGGAAAAGCTGATGCCGCTGGATTTGGTCGGCGCCAGCATCGACACGCGGTACAGCTCGATACTCAGTGGCGAGTCGATGGACAACGGCCCGCTGCCGTTACCCGCCAGTTCACCGCCGACTACGATCAGCGAGACCTTGGCGTCGAACGGGTCGAGGGCGATGTCGCGGTCGGTATCGGTCAAATCCTTGATGTGGCCGTACACGCCGGTCAGGCCGTTGGCCATCGAGGTGTTTTCGTACAGCTTGATATTCACGCTGTTACGCACGCGGATGCCGTGGCGACGGTTGCTGATCACCTTGTTGCCCCACAGCAGGTTGTCGCCGCTCTCATAGAGGGTGATGCCGTCGGTGTGGTTGCGGTAGATCTCGTTGTCGGCGATCAGGTTGTTCACGCTGTTACGGTCGATCACCAGGCCCGACAGCTTGTTGTCGTAGCTGCGGTTGTTGAAGATGAAGCTGTCGTTCACCTCACGGGAAATGATGATGCCGTGCTTCTTCTTGGTGCCGTAGACGGTGTTGTCCGCGATGATCAGGCCGTGGGAACGGTCATGGGGGTCAATGCCGTAGACGATGTTGTCTTTGTAGGTATTGCCCTTGATCACGAAGCCCGTGGTCTCGTAGCAGTAGAAGCCGTACCACATGTCCGAGAACTCGGAATCGATGATCCAGCCGGTCGGCTCGGGGCGCTTGAGCACCTTGGCCATGTTCGGCGTGTACTGGGAAATACTCACCCCGTACGACTTACTGTTGGCATAGCCGAAACTGGCCATCTTGGTCTTGGAGACGTAAGTCTCGGTGCCGCCCCAGGCCAGCAGGAACGGGCGGAATTCCTTGGGCGACTTGAACAGCGCCGGGCCATTGGCCTTTTCGCTCCAACCGGTGATTTTGGTGTCACGCACGAACAGCTGACCGTCGTTGATCAGGAACGAACCACCCTCCTGGGACAGGCGCAGCTCCTGGGTGTTTTTATCGATGTCCAGGATGCCCTTGCGCCCGACCACGATCGGCAACTTGGCCAGGAACACGCCCGGCGAGGTTTCGCTGAAGTACTGCTTGGGCACTTTGCCCAGCAGGTCCTTGAGGTTCATGTAACCGTCGTCGACAAAGATCGCCTGGGGAATGCCGTGCTGGCGCACCACCCATTCGGCCATCTTGTTGTCGCCGCCGATAAAGTCCTTGAGGGCGTCTTCCTGCATCATGCGGCGGATGCTGATCTTGCCGGGCCTGGTGCGTACGATCTTCTTTTCCATCGCTGCGGCGGTGTAGCCCGACAGGTCAGGCAGGGCAGGCTTGGCCATTTCCAGCGGCGCGGTCGGCGGGCTGGAAATGGTGTAGGTCTTGGCCTGTTGCAGTTCCTTGGCGATGGTCGGCGCCTTGGCCGCCGTATCGGCAAACGCTGTGGCGCTGGCCATCAGCATTGCCGCGACGAGTAGGCTTTGAGCATTCATTGCGCAGGCTCCCATCAGAATTTCCAGATCACGTCGACAAACGCGCGATGCATGTACGAGTCGACCTGGCTGCCATAGGCATCACCTGGCTTGAATACACCGGCACGGAAACGCACCAGGGCCGACGGCTCGTCGATCGACTGGCTGAGCGCGGCGGGCAGCAGGCCGGTCTTGAAGTACTTGGTGACGACCAGGTCCATCTCTTGGCCCAGGTCTTTCTTGCCGTCTTCAAGGGGCAGGGAAGTGCTGGACAGGATCGCGCCGGTGACGTCATCGGTGTTGTTCTGCACGGCGTCAATGCCATTGCTGCCCACCGGCTTGTTGCCGTCGACGCGCCAGAACTTGTGGTACACCAGGCTGGCGTCGTAGTCCTCACGCAGCTGCCAGGAACCGAACAGGCTCATGGACTGCATGTTGTTCATCTCGCCACGAAACGCTTCGCCGAAACGGTGCACGCGGGACTGGGTACCGGTCCAGTTCGAACGGTTGCTTTGCAGGCCGTTCTGCTCGTACTCGGCACTGGCGCGGGCATAGGCCGCACCCACTTGCCATTGCGGGTCCAGACGCAGGCGGATACCCAGGTCGGTCGCCCAGCCACTCACGTCATCGCTGCGCTTGGCCTCTGTCGGGCGGGTGCCGTCGGCGTTCAAGGCATTGACCGAGTCGCGGTCGCCTTTCATGCCGGTGATGCTGGCCCAGTAGTTGACGGTGTTGGTGTTGCGCCAGTTGTAGGCGTCGCTGTTGGCTTCGATGCCGAGCCAGGTCAGGTCGCCGTTCTCGCGTTTGTCCAGGGAGTCGGTGGCGACGCCCGGTTCCGGGTAGTCGAGCTTGCCGTTGTCATGGGTGTGGTGGCCACGCAGGCCGATCCACTGGCCCGGCGTCCACTGGTAGGACGCGTCGGCGTATAGGTGCTGACGGTCCTTGTCCTTGGGCGACAGTTCCTTGAGGTCGGTACGGTATTCGCTGAAACGTTCGGCGACGCCGACGTTGGCCTTGAGCAGGGTGGTGTCGAAGGTCCAGTTCAGCGCTTCGATGTTGGTGTCGCGCCATTGGCCGTCGTCGTTACGCAGGCGTTGGCGACCAAGTTTGAGGATCTCGCCGGGGTAGGGCGTGAAGCCGCTGTAGCCGACCCAGAACTCGCGCATGGCCAGGTAGTTTTTCTTGGTCTTGCGGTCGTTGTTGGTGGTTTGCTGGTTTTCGTCATCCGCCGACTGTTGCAGGGTGTCGGTCTCGATGATGTCGCTCGACGCAACCGCCTGGCCCATGGCGTAGGCGCTCCAGTTGCCGCTTTCGCCGTAGATCCACGGGCGCAGGTCGAGGCCGATGCCGTTGACGTCGCCGCCTTTCTGGGTGCCGAGGTCGCGGTCATCTTCGGACTGCGCGGTGGCTTTGACTTCCAGGCCGAAATTCTTGGCTTCGGTCAGCGCGGCCAGGGTCGGGCACGACCACAGCAGGGCGAAGGTCAGGCCGATGCCGGCCTGCACGAATGGATTGAGCTTCATAGGGATTCCTCGCCGTCTTCTTCTTCCAGGGCGTGCAGTTGCAGCGTGCTCTGGGCCAGGGTGCCGCGGGCGGCCAGTTCCTGTTGCACCAGGCGTTGGCCTTGGGCGCGTTGTTCCGGTGTGAGCGGGGCTTCGAGCTGCGTGGCCAGGTCATTGGCCTCTGGCGTGTCCTGGGCTTTGGCCAATTGGCTGAAGACATAGGCATTCAATGGGTCGGGCTTGGTGCCCTTGCCTTGGGAAAACAATTGGGCGATGGCGAAGTCGGCGCTGTTCTGGCCGTTGCGCGCAGCGGTCAGCAGATGGTCCAGGGCTTTTTGCGAATAGACCTGGCCCAGGTAACCACGGCGGTAGATCTGGCCGAGGTAGTAGTCGGCAGCCACTTCGCGGCCCACGGCTTTCTGGAAGTGCGCTTCAGCCGCCTTGGCGTCCGCCGGCACCCACTTGCCTTCGTAGTAGAGCTTGCCCAGCAACAGCTCGGCGCGCGGCTGATCGGCGGCGCGGCCGTTGTCCAGGTATTTCATCATCTGGTCGACGTCGCCCAGTTCGGGGAAGTCGTAGAGCAGTTGCGCCAGGCTGACCCAGGAAGCCGGGTAGCCGGGGGCGATTTTTTCCAGCAGGGCCTGGGCGGTTTTCTCGTCGGTCTTGCCCAGCGTGGCGTCGCCCAATACGCGGGCGACGCTGTCGACGCGTTGGGCGGTGACGGTGCCGCGGCTGTAGCCGGCTTCCATCTGCTTGAGCAGTTCGGCCTGTTTTTCCGGCTGGGCTTTTTTCTGGTAGACCGTGGCCAGCTCGACATAGCAGATATCGGTGGTGTTCAGCGCGGCCTTGCAGATGCGCTCCACATCATCCAGATGCTGGTCGTAGGTGTCCTGGGTGCGATACAGCAGGACCTGGGCCAGGCCGGCTTCCGGGTAACCGGCGGCCTGCCACTTGCTGATCTGCTGCTGGGCATTCACGTTGGGGAAGCTGTGGGGGTATTGCAGGTACAGCATCGCCAGCGGGATCAGGGTGTTGCCTTCGCCATTGGCAAAGGCTTTTTTCAGCAGGCCTTCGGCTTCATGGTGTTCGGCTTCGGTGGAGCCCGGCTTGGCCACCAGCAGGCGACCGAGGCGGGCCTGGGCGCGCGGCGAGGTATCCGCCGCGGCACGGTAAGTGGCCTCGGCCTGTTTGATTTGCGCCGGATCGCGGGTGCCTACCTGGATATCGGCCAGGCCCACCTGGGCCTCGCTGTAACCCAGTTCTGCCAGTTGCTGGTAATTCTGCTGCGCGGTGACGGTGTCGCCACGCTTGAGCGCTTCATTGGCCAGGCGTTGGTCGGGCAGGCCGGCGCAACCGGCGAGGGCGATGGCCAGCGCCAGGGGCACCGGCAGGGTTCGAAGGGCGCTCATGATTAAAGACCCGCAGCCATGGCTTTATCGATCAGCCAGTTCAGGGATGGGCCACGGTCGCTGGTCACTTCCACCGGGCGGCCGGCGTAGGCGCTGTCCAGCGGGGCGTCAGGCTTGATCTGGACGCGGATGTCGGAGGACAGGTCGGCGCTGTTCAGGCTGGTGCTGCTGACGATGGTGCCGGTGCGGGTCTGTTCTTCGTCGGCCACCTGGAAGCTCACCGGGGTGCCTGGGCGCACGTCACCGAACTGGCGATAGGTAAAGCGAGCTTCGACGTTAGCCTGGCTGCCGCGTGGCACCAGTTGGAAGATCACGTCGCCTTTGCTGGCGTACTGGCCGTCGGCGACCAGTTGCTGGGCGACCACGCAATCGCACGGCGAGGTGAGGGTGCCGGTCATTTGCTTGCCGAACAGCTCTTCGACCTTGGCCGGCTGCAGCTGGTCTTCGTCCAGGTGGCCCTTGAGCACATCCAGCATGCTGGTGCTGAAGGTCGCCAGTGGTGCACCTTTGGCCGCCACCGCGTCACCTTTGAGCAGGCTTTGCACGGTGCCGTCGCGGGGCATGGTCACGTTCATGCCGGGCACGCTGACCAGGCCCGCCTGGGCGTGGCTGACGAAGTACATGCCGTACACCGATTTGAACACGAAGCCGAAGGCTGCCAGGCCGACGAGGAAGATCGCCAGGCTGAACGTCACGGCGCGCAGGCGACCGAAGGCGCTCATGTTGCTGCCGCCATCCTTGACCTTGCGCGCCTTGGTGAAGTTGTCGCGTTGCAGGGTCGCCAGCACGTCACCCATGGTCACGATGTCGCCCGACAGGTGCGAGGTGATCAGGTGGCGCAGGGTGGAAATATCCTGGGCGTCGAGGTTCTGGAACTGGCAACCGGTGCGGCCGGTCTGGCGGTCGTAGGAGCGGATCTGCAACTCGACATCCATGGCCAGGCCGAGGTTATCGATGACGAACTGCAGGCGACCCTTGTGTACTTCACCCACGGTCAACGGCTGGGTAGCGGTGAACGCCAGGCCGCCGGCGGACAGGTCGATCACCCGCGCTTCGGTCTGGGTGCGGTCAGTGTTGAAGAAGCGCAGCTTGGCCGGGATTTTGACCCGGGCATGTTGGCGCTGGGCTTCGGACTCGTGGACAACGTTGGCGTTTACTTGGCTGTTCATGACGGTGTAATTCCTTGGTTAATTCAGGCTTGGCAGGGTCAGACCATCATCAGCAACACGGCAACGAAGATGCTGCCGGCGGAGAAGGTCATGGTCCGAGACGACCAGGTGTTGAACCAACGTTGAAAGCTGGCCAAATCGCGGGTCAGTTTGGTGTCCTGGCGGGTCCAGGACTGTTGATCAAGGCGGAAGAACACGTAGATCTTCACCAACGCGCCCATGATCTGGTTGTAATAGAGAATCGCCGGGTAAGCCGGGCCGATCTTGTGGCCGGAGCACGACAGCAGCAGCGTCAGGATCAGGCGGGTGATGCCGATCCACAGCAGGTACGCGAGGATGAACGCGCCGCCGTACTTGAAGGTGGCGATGATTGCCACGGTCAGGCCGAGCAGGGAGGTCCACATCGACACGCGCTGGTCGAACAGCACGATGCTGGTGAACAGGCCCAGCCGACGCACACCCAGGCCCAGGGCACGGGAGTTCTGGCGCAGGTTGTTGCCGTACCAGCGGAACATCAGCTTGCGGCTGGCTTTGATAAAGCTCTTTTCCGGCGGGTGTTCCACGGTGTGGATCGCCGCATCGGGCACGTAGAAGGTGTCGTAGCCCAGGCGCATCAGGCTGAACCAGCTGGACTTGTCGTCACCGGTGAGGAACTTGAAGCGGCCCAGGCGCCAGTGTTGCAGGGAGTCGCTTTCCACGTCGGCGATAAAGCCCGGGTCCGTCACGACGTTGGCGCGGAACACCGACATGCGGCCGGTCATGGTCAGCACGCGCTTGGACAGGGCCATGGAGCACATGTTGATGTGGCGTTGGGCGAAGCGCAGCTTGTGCCACTCGCTCATGATGTAGCCGCCGCGCACTTCGCAGAATTCGTTGGTGGTCAGGCCGCCGACGTTACCGAACAGCTGGAACCACGGCACGGTCTTGCGCACCACGCCTTCGGCGAGCACGGTGTCGCCATCGATCACGGCAACCACGGCGCGGTCGTCCGGCAGGTGGCGGGAGATGGCGCGGAAGCCGAAGGCCAGGCCGTCGCGCTTGCCGGTACCGGCGATACGCACGAAGTCGAGCTTGACGTGATCCGGCGGGTTCATGCGTTCCCAGAGGCTCTTGACCAGCAGCTCATCGGACATTTCCACCAGTGAACAGACCACGGTGGTGGGGAAGCCGCATTCGATGGCCTCGCGAATCACCGAGCTGTAGACCTGCGCGGTGGTCAGCGCATCGATACGGAAGCTGGTAACCATCAGGAACACGTGGGACGGGTCGGCAGCCTTGCCCAGCTTGCGCACTTTACGGCGCAGGTGCGGGTAGACCACGTACAGGAACAGCATGCCGCGAAAGAAATGCGTAGCACCCATCGAGTAGCGCCAGATACCGACGGCGCCAATCAGGAAAATAAAATTCTTCGACTCGGAGTCGAACGTACTCGCCGGCAACAGCAGGGCGAGACCCATCAGCAGGCTCAGAAAGAACAGCCAGCCGGCGGATTGGAGCAGTACGTGTTTTAACTTGGACATAAGCGTCATCCGAAGGTGAAGAAGGCTTCGAGCTGCAAGCGCTGGGGATTGGTACGCCTGCAGCTCGAAACTTACCGTTGCTGTTACCAGCAAATGCCTTCGGTGCGACCGGTCGTACAGGTCGCCTTGGACATGAAGCCCACCAGGTCGATCACTTGCTTGCCGTGCGGCGCGTTCTGCGCCAGGGCACGGAACTTCTCGTCGCGGTTGCCGAGGATGATCACGTCGGAGTTGTTGATCACATCATCGAAGTCCGAGTTGAGCAGGGACGACACGTGGGGGATCTTGCCTTCGATGTAGTCCTTGTTGGCACCGTGGACACGGGCGTACTCGACGTTGCTGTCGTAGATGCTCAGGTCGTAGCCCTTGCCGATCAGCATTTCCGCCAGCTCGACCAGTGGGCTTTCGCGCAGGTCGTCGGTACCGGCCTTGAAGCTCAGGCCCAGCAGGGCGACTTTGCGTTTGTCGTGGCCGGCGACGATGTCGAAGGCGTTCTGCACCTGGGACTCGTTGCTGCGCATCAGCGAGTTGAGCAGCGGCGCTTCCACGTCCAGGGAGCTGGCGCGATAGGTCAGGGCGCGCACGTCTTTAGGCAGGCAGGAGCCGCCGAACGCGAAGCCTGGGCGCATGTAGTACTGGGACAGGTTGAGGGTCTTGTCCTGGCAGACCACTTCCATCACTTCGCGACCGTCGACGCCGACCGCCTTGGCGATGTTGCCGATCTCGTTGGCGAAGGTGACCTTGGTGGCGTGCCACACGTTGCAGGTGTACTTGATCATCTCGGCTACGGCGATGTCCTTGCGGATGATCGGGGCGTCGAGTTCTTCGTACAGCGACTGCAGGACATCGCCGGAGGCTTTGTCGAATTCGCCGATGACGGTCATCGGTGGCAGGTCGTAGTCGGCGATGGCGGTGGATTCGCGCAGGAATTCCGGGTTGACCGCAACACCGAAGTCGACGCCGGCTTTCTTGCCGGAGCAGTCTTCGAGGATTGGGATCACCACGTTGGCGACGGTGCCCGGCAACACGGTGCTGCGTACCACGATGGTGTGGCGGGTGGTCTTGTCACGCAGGACAAAACCGATCTCGCGGCATACCGATTCGATGTAATTGAGTTCCAGGTCGCCGTTCTTCTTGCTCGGCGTACCGACGCAAATCATCGACAGGTCGGTATCACGGATGGCTTCGGCGAAGTTGGTGGTGCCGCGCAGTCGACCGTTTGCGATGCCCTGGCTCAACAGTTCGCCCAGACCCGGCTCGACGATCGGCGATTTGCCGGCGTTGATCAGGTCGATCTTTTCCTTGGAGATGTCTACGCCGACCACTTCGTGGCCACGGGCAGACAGGCAACCGGCACACACTGCGCCAACGTAACCCAAACCAAATATGCTGATGCGCATCGCAATTACCTCTGTATTTAAATCATGCCATTAGATGGCCGGAGTTCATGTTTGCAAACGTCACAAATGCCGCGAAAGTTGGGCGAATAGACGCCGACTTACCGCGTACAGGCATGTTGAATAACGAGTGACTAACTATTGCACTCAAGTTGTGCGCAACTTGGCCTTGTTATTGGGGCCTGCCCTGAAATGCAGCCAGCCTTCCTGGGAGAAGGGCCTGGCGCCAGTGCCGCAGGGCCTTGATAGAGGCTGTAAGCCTTTACATATCAATGCCTTGGGTTGTCTCACTGACCCATTAGGGTAAGCACAGCCTTGGCCTTATAGTTCGTGGCAATGGATCCTTATCGCCGCTCTCAACTAATCGGTTGGTAATGTGACCACTGAGTCAAAGTTGAATATGACAACTTCGCTACTTCCGTTGGTCCGCCTTGTAAGTCATCTCCTACAGAAACAGAGAATTTCGTTACCGGTGGTATGAGCGGCGCTTCAGGACGAAGTTCCGGGCCGCTCATCCTGTTTCCAGAAATTTCTTGAAATATAGGGGAAGATGGCACTGGTATTATATTGATAGCACTTGCTATCTGGGCCAGTAGTTACAGGTAGTTGGCGCGAAGGGATAGTTTTGTGCCACTAGTGTTTTAAAAAAGTGGTGCCACTATGAAAAAAATTTGGAAATGTCGAGTGAAAAAAATGTTAGGGATGTGTCGTGATATTTTTTGACGTCAAGTAAATGACGATTCTTGGTGTGAAGCGCGGACAAAATGTGGGAGGGGGCTTGTCCCCGATGGCAGTGCATCAGTCGATAGATTCGTGACTGAACCACCGCAATCGGGGGCAAGCCCCCTCCCACATTTGGATTTCATTGTCTGAAAGAGGCTGGTACGGCCTTATTCCGGTGCATGATCGCGCAGGAACACCAGATTGTCCGGCTTGGACTGCTCCGCATTGAAGCGGTAACCCTGCACATCGAACTGCTTGAGCCTGGCCGGATCGTTGATGCGCTCTTCGATCACGAAGCGGCTCATCATGCCCCGGGCCTTTTTCGCGTAGAAGCTGATGATCTTGTACTGGCCGTTCTTCAGGTCCTTGAACTCGGTGTTGATGATCCGCGCGTTCAGGGCCGTGCGCTTGACCGCCGAGAAGTACTCGTTGGAGGCCAGGTTGAGCAGCACGTCGTCGCCTTGTTCGGCCAGGGCTTCGTTCAGCCATTCGCTGATGCGCGTGCCCCAGAAGGCGTACAGGTCCTTGCCACGGGCGTTGGCGAGTTTGGTGCCCATCTCCAGGCGGTACGGCATCATCAGGTCCAGGGGGCGCAGCAGGCCGTACAGGCCCGAGAGCATGCGCAGGTGGTCCTGGGCGTAGCTGAAGTCGGCATCGGTGAAGGTGTCGGCGTTGAGTCCGGTGTACACGTCGCCCTTGAATGCCAATAAGGCCTGCTTGGCATTCTCGGGGGTGAAGGCCGGGGTCCAGCTGCCGAAGCGGGCGGCATTGAGGCCGCCGATCTTATCGGACACGTGCATCAATTCGCTGATCTGCGCCGGGCTCAGTTCGCGCAGTTGCTCCATCAGCGCCTGGGAATGGTCCAGATACTGTGGCTGGGTAAAGCGCTGGGTCACCGCTGGGGTCTCGAAATCGAGGGTCTTGGCGGGGGAAATCACCATCAGCATGAAGTCGTCTCCTGTAAATCGTGCGGGGATTCTAGGGGCTTGGGCGTTTTGACTCCACCTATGATGGCGATAGGCGCGATCCGCTATGATGGCCGATGACTCTGGAGAGGGAGACCCTGCGTGCGAATAGCGCTTTTGTTGTCGGCTTGCCTGCTGTGCCTGAATGCCCAGGCGGCGCCGGTGGATGTAGCCAGCCTGGACCGTGGCACCTGGCCGGAAAAACTCAGCAGCCCGGCGCTGTTCGATGTGGCCTCGCGTGCGGAAATCCTGATGTTCGCCCACAGCCTGCTGGCCAGTGAATCCCTGGATGAAGCTGCACTCAAGCAGCGCCTGGGCTTGAAGATCATCAACCTGGCCGCCATCGACGACCTGCGTCGCGAGCTTTGGCAGCGGTTGTTGGAGAACTACACGTTCGCCCAGCAGAGCTGCGAAGTCGACGCCTCGTTCTGCTACCTGGTGGAGAACATGGACGATCTGCGCGAGCAGGCCGGCAAGCTGGCGATTAGTGAAGACTCCTTCTATATAGGCTGGGCCGCACCCAGCCATGCCTTCCATGAGCGTTATCTGGACGAACTGCTGCGCAAGGCCGCGCTGTTTCCACAGATCAGCAGCGAAGTCGCGCGCTTTGGCGACCATGAACGCAACGGCGACGAGTTCAACGACCGCCTGTTCCTGCTGACCTTCGACGGCGGTCCTGCACCGGTCAGCGGCAACACCGACTGGCTCGCCGACTACCTGCGCAAGCAGAAGATGAACGCCACCTTCTTTGTCCTCGGCAGCAGCCTGCAAAACCGTGTGGAGCGTAGTTCCGCCGCTGAGGTGGAGGCGTTGTACCAGGGCCAGTGCGTCGGCACCCAGGGCTGGCAGTACCGTTCCCACAGCCATTGGGTGGACTGGCAGAGTTCCATCACCCGCAGCGCGCAGTTGGTGCAGAACCTGATGCCGGAAAACTACCTGCCGCTGTTCCGCCCGCCTTACGGGCAGCGGCGCGCCGACAGCCAGGGGTTCTTCCAGTCCCAGGGCTTGCAGGTGGCGTTATGGGACATCGATTCCCAGGACGAGCCGGGCAAGCTCAAGGCCGATGAGTCGGCGCAACGGGTGCTGACGTTGATGCTGTTGTGGCGCAAAGGCGTGATTGTGTTTCACGACACCCAGGACAAGGCGCGGGTGGCATTGCCGATGTTGCTGCAGGCAACGGCGCAGAGTGGGCTGGGTTGGCAGGACTGCCGGGAGGCGTTTCGTTAAAAGGATGAAGTGCCCGGCCCTGTTGGGTGCGAGGCATTTTTACGCTGATTTTGTGCGACATTTCGATGCAGGCGGACTTCCGACTTTAACGGTGCGTGGGGCACTCGGCTAGTGCTATTCGTCATCCTGAAAAATAAACTTCAAAAAAGCGTCAAAGTACTTTTTCCTGTCATGGGTTTTGCGGTATTACGAAGTCAGATCGCCGAAACCTGCAACACAGGTGGCGTCTTCCAAGACTCCTCATGTGGGCACTGCGCTTGACGTCACTCAGGTGCAGTCGGTGGTCGAATCGAGGCGCAGCACTGTTGTGGTATTGCGTCGACTGGCTCCCACAAAGGTGACCGAGTATGGATGATCATGGACGTAACCCTTCTTCCGACCAGCCAATCCTTTATGTGCTTGATACCAATGTACTGATCCACGATCCAAACGCACTGCTTAACTTCGAAGAACACCACGTCGCCATCCCGATGATCGTGCTTGAGGAGCTCGACAAACTCAAAAGCGGGCACCACAGCGTGGCTGCCGAGTGCCGCCAGGCCATCCGCCTGATCGACAAGACCCTGGGCGAAGCGTCACCCGAGGACGTTGAGGTCGGCGTGCCGATCCAGCGCGGCAAAAGCGGGCCCAAGGGCTTGCTGTCGATCCTGATGAGCAAGCGCAGCGAGCCCAACAGCCTGCTGCCGGAAAACCTGAACGACAACAAAATCATCAACCAATTGATCGATCTGCACGCTCGCGACAAGGACCTGCGCGTGGTGCTGGTGACCAAAGACATCAATATGCGCCTCAAGGCACGAGCGTGTGGGATCGCTGCCGAGGACTACAGTACCGACCAACTGGTCGACGACGTGTCGATGCTGTCCCGTGGTTATCACATGATGACCGGCTCGTTCTGGGACCGTGTCAGCAAGGTCGAAACCCGTCAGGACCACGGTCGTACCTGGCACCAGGTACAACTGATCGACAATCTGCCGGCCGTGCATATCAATGAATTCATCGTCGACGAGCAGGGCTTCGTGGGCTGGATCAAAGAGATCCAGGTCGACAAGCTGCTGATCCTCGACCTGCATCAGGAACCCCTGTTGCACCAGGAAGCCTGGGGCCTGAAACCGCGTGATATCTACCAGAGCCTGGCGCTGTATGCGCTGCTCGACCCGGACATCCATCTGGTCAACCTGACGGGCGCTGCCGGTTCCGGTAAAACCATCCTCGCCCTGGCTGCCGCCATCGAGCAGACCATGGTGACCAAGCGCTATCGCCGCATCATCGCCACCCGCTCCGTGCAGGGCCTGGACCAGGAAATCGGCTTTTTGCCCGGTACCGAGGCGGAAAAAATGGAGCCGTGGCTGGGGGCGATCACCGACAACCTCGAAGCCTTGCACATGGATGACGAAAACACCCATGGCAGCGTCGACTACATCCTCAGCAAAGTGCCGTTGCAGTTCAAATCCCTCAACTACATCCGAGGTCGCAGCTTCCAGCAGAGCCTGATTTTGATCGATGAATGCCAGAACCTGACCCCGCACCAGATGAAAACCATCATCACCCGTGCCGGCGCCGGTTCCAAAGTGGTGTGCCTGGGCAACCTGGCACAGATCGACACCCCTTACCTGTCCGCGACCAGCTCCGGGCTGACCTACCTGACGGAACGCTTCAAGGATTTCCCGAACGGCGTGCATATCGCGCTGCAAGGGGTGCCTCGCTCGATTCTGGCTGAATACGCAGAGTCGCACCTGTAACCGTTGGAGCGGCGGTGCGTCGCACCGCTGCTCCCACATTTATTGCGTGTTGGGTTTACAATCGCCGCTCCTGATCAGGAGTATCCCTGTGCTGACTCATCTCGATTCCCAAGGTCGCGCCCATATGGTCGACGTCACCGACAAGTCCGTGACGTTCCGGGAGGCGGTGGCCGAAGCGCGGGTGCGCATGCTGCCCGAGACCCTGCAAATGATTGTCGACGGCGCCCATCCCAAGGGCGACGTGTTTGCTGTGGCCCGCATCGCCGGGATCCAGGCGGCGAAAAAAACCAGTGATTTGATCCCCCTGTGTCACCCGCTGATGTTGACCGGAGTCAAGGTCGAGCTGAGTGCCGATGGCGCAGACTCGGTGCACATCGTCGCGCGCTGCAAGCTGTCCGGGCAGACCGGCGTAGAGATGGAAGCGTTGACGGCGGCCAGTGTCGCGGCGCTGACGATCTACGACATGTGCAAGGCCGTGGATCGCGGCATGACCATCGAAAACATTCGCCTGCTGGAAAAGCTTGGCGGTAAGAGCGGGCATTTCAAGGCGGATGGACAATGAGCATCAACGTACTGTTTTTCGCGCGTTACAGCGACAAAATAGGCCTGGATTCACTTGAGATGGAAGGCGACTTCGCCACGGTCGATGCCGTGCGCCAGGCGCTGGCCGCTGATCCGGGCTTTGAAGTGCTCAACGAAACCAGCCTGATGTGTGCCCGCAACCAGGAGCTGTGCGCTCTCGACGAGCCGTTGCAGGCCGGTGATGAAGTCGCGTTCTTCCCGCCCGTGACCGGAGGCTGAGCATGGCCATTCGTGTACAGGTCGAACCGTTTGACCCCGGTGCCGAGGTCAACGCGATGCACGCGGCGAATGTGGGCGTGGGCGCGGTGGTGAGTTTTGTCGGCTATGTGCGCGATTTCAACGAGGGGCGCGAGGTGTCTGGCATGTTCCTCGAACACTATCCGGGCATGACTGAAAAAGCCTTGGCCAAGATCGCCGTCGAAGCCGAGCAACGCTGGCCGCTGCTCAAGCTCGAAGTGCTGCATCGTATCGGTGCGCTGGAGCCCGGCGAGCCGATTGTGTTCGTGGCGGCCGCCAGTGCCCATCGCCAGGCGGCGTTCGATGCCTGTGCGTTTGTGATGGATTACCTGAAAACCCGTGCGCCGTTCTGGAAGAAGGAAAATACCCGTGAGGGTGCGCGCTGGGTGGAAGGGAGGGATAGCGACCACGCTGCGGCGGATCGCTGGAAATAACCAGCCGAACACTTAACCAAATGTGGGAGGGGGCAAGCCCCCTCCCACATTTTTATCGCATTTCAGCTTACGGGCGTTTGCGCTCTACAGCCCGCAATAGATGTGTCGGCGGGGTTTCGCAACTGATCTTGCGCCCCAACAGCGTTTCGATGGAAGGCAACTGATACGAGTCATCCTCCCCGGCAAAGCTGATCGACACACCCGCAGCGCCCGCCCGGCCGGTACGGCCGATGCGGTGCACATAGTCGTCCGGCACTTCCGGCAGGGTGAAGTTGATCACGTGGCTGATGCCGTCGATGTGAATCCCGCGCCCGGCCACGTCGGTGGCCACCAGCACGCGGATCTTGCCTTCGCGGAAGCCTTCCAGGGTCTTGATGCGCTTGTGTTGCGGCACATCGCCCGATAGTTGCGCGGCATTCACGCCATCGCGCACCAGGCGTTCTTCGATGCGACGCACTTCGTCCTTGCGGTTGGCGAACACCATCACGCGCTCCCAGCCGTTGTCGTTGACCAGGTTGTAGAGCAGCTTGTACTTGTCGGCACCGGCCACGGCATAGATGTGCTGTTCGACGTTTTCGCTGGCGACGTTTTCCGCTTCGATCTCGACTATCGACGGCTCGGTGGTCCACTGCTTGGCGAGGTTCATCACGTCTTCGGTGAAGGTCGCGGAGAACAGCAGGGTCTGGCGCTCGTTTTTCGGCGGGGTCTGGCGAATGATCTGGCGCACTTGTGGGATGAAACCCATGTCAAGCATGCGGTCGGCTTCGTCCAGCACCATCACTTCGACCATGTCCAGGTGCACGTCGCCGCGCTGGTTGAAGTCCAGCAGGCGGCCGGGGGTGGCCACGAGGATGTCGCAGTGGCGGGCTTCGAGGTGCTTGAGCTGCTTGTCGAAGTCCATGCCGCCCACGAACGTCATGACGTTGAGACCGGTGTACTTGGTCAGGTCGGCGGCGTCCTTGGCGATCTGCACCACGAGTTCACGGGTCGGCGCGATGATCAGCGCACGCGGTTCACCCATGTAGCGTTCTTTCGGCGGCGGTGTTTGCAGCAGCTGGGTGATGATCGAAATCAGGAACGCGGCGGTCTTGCCGGTGCCGGTCTGGGCACGACCGATGGCATCTTTGCCGGCGAGGGTAAAGCCCAGTACCTGCGCCTGGATCGGCGTGCAGTACGGGAACCCCAGGTCCTGGATGGCGTGCATCAGTTCCGGAGCCAGTTTGAAATCATGGAAGCGGGTCTTGCCTTCCTGGGGCTCGACGACGAAGTCTTCGAGTTTCCACGGGATCACCGGCGGTTTGGGCGCGCGTTCCCGGCGAGGCTTGGGGGCGGGTGCGGCTTGCGTCTCGGGTTTTGCCTGTTCGGGCGGTGTCACCGTCGGCGTCTTCGGCTGGGTGACAGGTGCAGTCCGGCCTGGCTGTTGACCGTCATTGCGGCTGCCGGAGGAGGGGACAGGAGCACTGGGAACAGGCGCGAGCGGCTCAGCCTCGCTTTTGCCGAACATCTTCTTGAGTGCTTTGAGCACGGTGATCTCATTAATTGGTTAAGGAATGTACGCCGGCCAGTGTAATGCAAGAATCGGGCGCGGCGTAGTGCGTCTGTCATACGGCTACATAAACGTGGGGTTCAGCCCAGGCGAGCGGTCAACCAAGTCCCTATATCGTGTATCTCCTGAGGTAACACTTCGTGGCCCATTGGGTATTCCTGCCATGTCACGGTGACACCACGGGTTTTCAGGTGCTCGTAGGCGCTGCGGCCCATGGCGTTCTGTACCACCTCGTCGTACTGGCCGTGCAGGCATAGCGTTGGAATGCGTTGTTGGCTGGCCGACAATTCAAGCTCATCGCTGAAGGTGGGCGCGTAGGTGGAGAGGGCGATGACGCCGCCCAATGGCCCCTCCCAATTCAGGAATGCGGTGTGGAAGACCACGGCGCCACCTTGGGAAAAGCCCGCGAGGAAAATTCGCGAGGCGTCTATTCCGGTTCTCTTCTGTGCTTCGATCAGGTCGGTCAGCATTTTTGCCGACACTTCCAGCTCCTCCAGGCTGATCGAGCGGGCCGGGCTCATGGCCTTTATGTCGTACCAGCTGGGCATCTCATAGCCACCATTGATCGTCACCGGACGGGTCGGTGCCTGGGGCAATACAAAGCGGGTGGACAGCAAGCTTTCCTGCAACGCCTCGGCCACCGGCAGGAAGTCGTAGCGATCGGCACCCAGGCCATGCAACCAGATGACGCAGGCGTCTGCGGGCTTGGCGGGCTGAAGAATCAAGGGTTCGGTCATGTCTGCTCCATAAATGTGCGTGCGCTCCGATTGGGTGCGTCGGAACGGTGCGCGACAGGTTGATCTGTTAAGAGAATGTCGCAAGGTTGAATCTTTTTCTATTGACCCAGGGCTGAAACGACTCAGCCGCCACTCTGGTACGCGCCTTGCTATGTGTATGTCGATGTCAGAACTTTCCCTGGACGGTAACACTATCAGTGACTGCCGCTTCTGGGATAGCCGCTGGAATTACCGCGAAAGCCTCATGCCGCTTGACCCCAAAAAAAGCCAACACGGGTCGATATCGCCTCATAAGGGTGCGCTGAGGTTGGAGCTTCGACACAACAAGAGCAACTGGAGGTTTGAATGAAGGTATTGAAATCCACCCTGGCCATCGTTAGCGCGGCGGCTGTACTGGGTGTCAGTGGTTTCGCCCACGCTGGCGCCACTCTGGACGCCGTGCAGAAGAAAGGCTTCGTGCAATGTGGCGTGAGTGACGGCTTGCCGGGCTTCTCGGTACCGGATGCCAGCGGCAAGATCCTCGGGATCGATGCTGACGTTTGCCGCGCCGTGGCCGCTGCCGTTTTCGGCGACGCCACCAAGGTCAAATTCAGCCAGTTGAACGCCAAGGAGCGTTTCACCGCGCTTCAATCCGGCGAAGTCGACATCCTGTCGCGTAACACCACCATGACCAGCTCCCGCGATGCGGGCATGGGCCTGAAATTCCCGGGCTTCATCACTTACTACGACGGCATCGGCTTCCTGGTTAACAACAAGCTGGGCGTTAAAAGTGCCAAGGAACTGGACGGTGCAACCATCTGCATCCAGGCCGGTACCACCACTGAGCTGAACGTTTCCGACTACTTCCGTGGCAACAACCTCAAATACACCCCGATCACCTTCGACACCTCCGATGAAAGCGCCAAGTCGCTGGAATCCGGTCGTTGCGACGTACTGACCTCCGACAAGTCCCAACTGTTCGCCCAGCGCAGCAAGCTGGCCTCGCCAAAGGACTACGTGGTTCTGCCGGAAACCATTTCCAAGGAACCGCTGGGCCCGGTCGTGCGTAACGGCGATGACGAGTGGCTGGCCATCGTGCGCTGGGTGGGCTACGCCATGCTCAACGCTGAAGAAGCCGGCATCACGTCCAAAAACGTTGAAGCTGAAGCCAAGTCCACCAAGAACCCGGACGTTGCGCGTCTGCTCGGTGCTGACGGCGAATACGGCAAAGACCTGAAAGTGAAGAAAGACTGGGTCGTACAGATCGTCAAGCAAGTCGGTAACTACGGTGAAGTGTTCGAGCGCAACCTGGGCAAGAGCACCCCGCTGGAAATCGACCGCGGCCTGAACGCGCTGTGGAACAACGGCGGCATTCAATACGCACCGCCTGTGCGCTGATCGCTGATGGTTCTGTCACCCGGTGGGCCAACCGCCGGGTGATGTTCTGTTCCATTCTTTCCGGGGCACTTCATGCAAAAACAAATCGGCGCACCAAATCGGAAGCTCAGCTTCAGCGATCCCAAAGTGCGTGCGTGGCTCTTCCAGATCATCACGATTGTGGCGGTGATCTCGCTGGGCTGGTACCTCTTCGACAATACCCAGACCAACCTTCAGCACCGGGGCATTACCTCGGGTTTCGACTTTCTTGAGCGCAGTGCCGGCTTCGGCATCGCGCAGCATTTGATCGACTACACCGAATCGGACAGCTATGCCCGCGTCTTTGTGATCGGGCTGCTCAACACGTTGCTGGTGACCTTTATCGGGGTGATCCTGGCGACCCTGCTGGGCTTCATCATCGGCGTGGCGCGCCTGTCACCGAACTGGATGATCAACAAGCTGGCGACCGTGTATGTGGAAGTATTCCGCAACATTCCGCCGCTGCTGCAGATCCTGTTCTGGTACTTCGCGGTGTTCCTCACCATGCCGGGGCCGCGCAACAGCCATAACTTCGGCGACACCTTCTTTGTCAGCAGCCGTGGCCTGAACATGCCGGCAGCGCTGGCCGCTGACGGGTTCTGGCCGTTTGTGGCCAGCATCGTGGTTGCCATCGTGGCAATCGTGCTGATGGCGCGTTGGGCCAACAAGCGCTTTGAGGCGACCGGCGTACCCTTCCACAAGTTCTGGGCGGGCCTGGCGCTGTTTATCGTGATCCCGGCGTTGTGTGCCTTGATCTTCGGCGCGCCGCTGCACTGGGAAATGCCAAAGCTGCAAGGTTTCAACTTTGTCGGCGGCTGGGTACTGATCCCTGAACTGCTGGCCCTGACCCTGGCGCTTACCGTGTACACGGCAGCGTTTATCGCCGAGATCGTGCGTTCGGGCATCAAGTCCGTCAGCCACGGCCAGACCGAAGCTGCGCGCTCCCTGGGCCTGCGCCCTGGGCCGACGCTGCGCAAGGTCATCATCCCGCAAGCCCTGCGGGTGATCATTCCGCCGCTGACCAGCCAGTACCTGAACCTGGCGAAGAACTCGTCGCTGGCCGCCGGTATCGGTTACCCGGAAATGGTTTCGCTGTTTGCCGGCACGGTGCTCAACCAGACCGGCCAGGCCATCGAGGTTATTGCCATCACCATGAGCGTGTACCTGGCGATCAGCATCAGCATTTCCCTGCTGATGAACTGGTACAACAAGCGCATTGCGCTGATCGAGCGGTGAGGAAACGCACATGAGTTCGCATACTTTCAAACCTGATATGCCGCCGCCGAGCAAAGTCTTCGGACCGATGGCCTGGATGCGCGCCAACCTGTTTTCCAGCTGGCTCAATACCTTGCTGACGCTGTTGGCGTTTTACCTGATCTACCTGGTGGTGCCGCCAATCCTGCATTGGGCCATCCTCGATGCCAACTGGGTCGGCACCACCCGCGCCGACTGCACTAAGGAAGGCGCGTGCTGGGTGTTTATCCAACAGCGCTTCGGGCAGTTCATGTACGGCTACTACCCCGGCGACCTGCGCTGGCGTGTGGACCTGACCGTGTGGCTGGCCATCGTCGGCGTGGCGCCGTTGTTCATCTCGCGTTTCCCACGCAAGGCGGTCTATGGCCTGAGCTTCCTGGTGCTGTACCCGATCATCGCCTACTTCCTGCTCCACGGCGGGATTTTCGGGCTCACCAACGTGGCCACCAGCCAATGGGGCGGCCTGATGCTGACCCTGGTCATCGCCACTGTCGGCATCGCCGGTGCCTTGCCGCTGGGGATTGTGCTGGCCTTGGGGCGGCGCTCGAACATGCCGGCGATTCGTGTGGTCTGCGTGACCTTCATCGAGTTCTGGCGCGGCGTGCCGTTGATCACCGTGCTGTTCATGTCCTCGGTGATGCTGCCGTTGTTCCTGCCCGAAGGCATGGGCATCGACAAGCTGCTGCGGGCGTTGATCGGCGTGATCCTGTTCCAGTCGGCCTACGTGGCCGAAGTGGTGCGCGGTGGCTTGCAGGCGATTCCCAAAGGTCAGTACGAAGCGGCCGCGGCGATGGGCCTGGGTTACTGGCGCAGCATGGGCCTGGTGATCCTCCCGCAAGCCCTGAAGATGGTGATCCCGGGCATCGTCAACACGTTTATCGCGTTGTTCAAGGACACCAGCCTGGTGATCATCATCGGCCTGTTCGACCTGCTCAACAGCGTCAAGCAAGCCGCCGCCGACCCTAAATGGTTGGGCATGGCCACCGAAGGCTATGTGTTTGCCGCCCTGGTGTTCTGGATTTTCTGTTTTGGTATGTCGCGCTATTCCATTCATTTGGAACACAAGCTCGACACAGGCCACAAGCGTTAGGAGTTGATGTTATGAGCGAAGCGATCAAACAGCCTGTGAGCCCTGAAGGCATTATCCAGATGCAGGGCGTCAACAAGTGGTATGGCCAGTTCCATGTGTTGAAAGACATCAACCTCAACGTCAAGCAGGGCGAGCGTATCGTGCTGTGCGGCCCGTCGGGTTCGGGCAAGTCCACCACCATCCGTTGCCTCAACCGCCTGGAAGAGCACCAGCAGGGCCGCATCGTGGTCGATGGCGTGGAGCTGACCAACGACCTCAAGCAGATCGAAGCGATCCGCCGTGAAGTCGGCATGGTGTTCCAGCACTTCAACCTGTTCCCGCACCTGACCATCCTGCAGAACTGCACGCTGGCGCCGATGTGGGTGCGCAAGATGCCCAAGCGCAAGGCCGAGGAAATCGCCATGCACTACCTGGAGCGTGTGCGCATCCCGGAGCAGGCCCACAAGTTTCCGGGGCAGTTGTCCGGCGGCCAGCAACAGCGCGTGGCGATTGCCCGTGCCCTGTGCATGAAGCCGAAAATCATGCTGTTCGACGAGCCGACCTCGGCCCTCGATCCGGAAATGGTCAAGGAAGTGCTCGACACCATGATCGGCCTGGCCGAAGACGGCATGACCATGTTGTGCGTAACCCACGAAATGGGCTTCGCGCGCACCGTGGCCAACCGCGTGATCTTCATGGACAAAGGCGAGATCGTAGAACAGGCGGCGCCGAATGACTTCTTCGACAACCCGCAGAATGACCGGACCAAGCTGTTCTTGAGCCAGATCCTGCATTGATCGATGCCTGAAAAAATAAACCCGGCCTGGCCGGGTTTATTTTTGAGGGTTAGGACGCTTTGATTGCTTCAATGTCGTTGTTCACGGTGTAGGTGAAGGCGCCGCGTATGTCCGCGCCTTCAGCCAGGACTTTCGCGTCCGCAAGCAGGTGCGGGTGGCGATCCAGTAATCGCATCAGCAGTACCAAGGGCTTGGGGGCAAGAAGTTCGCCGCGTTCGTAGCGAGAGAATGCGTTGTGGCCGCCACCGGACAGCAAATCCACTGCTTCCTTTTGCGTAAGGTGCAGTTTTCGGCGGATGCGCTTCATCTCGGCGCCGATCATTTTTCTGGCGGCGAGGACTAGCTCGTCACCCGCTTGTCCATAGCGATCTGCACTATCGGTATCGGGGTCCCAAAAGCCGTCGCCGCATACGTTGCATTCCCAGCCTGCCAGATTGTCGACTCGACGTTCCATGCCTTTGACGCTGATGGTTTCGCTGCGGCCCTCGAAATAGCTCAACGCATCAGGGGCGCCACAGATGTAGCACAGCTCGGTTTTTTTCATGGGTTTTTCTCCTTGAAGGAGATCACCGGAGGCCTACCGTCTGTGCGGTAAGTGACCTTGATGTAAATCTCCATGCCTTTCGAATGAGTGTGGTACACGTCCTGCCAGACTCGATGGTCTCCATAAGTGGTCATCGACTTGTACAACATCCAGTTTTGCAACTCATAGATGACGTCCTGCATGTCCTCAAGGCTAAAGCGCAGATCCCAGCCGCATCGTTGTGCTGACTGGGTGAACGCTTTCCTCCCAAGCCGCCTGACATCCGCCTTGATCACCGCCAGATCGTAATGAGGTGTGTACTTTTCCATAAGACACCTGAGCCGAATAATTACCCTTTGAGGGTAATTTTACCAATCGAAAATACTGCTCCTTTTCCTGCCTAAGAACCCTAGTGCGTTGCCTTTGTAGGCAACTCTGAATAGGCTGTAGGAAAATTCATCCTATGATTGGACGAAAGCCTGCATTCCATGACAGACATCGCCCCCTTGATCAAACGCTCCCTGGTGGACCAGGCCCTTGAGCAATTGCGCTGGCGCATCAGCGAAGGCCGGTGGGCCATCGGTGAACGCCTGCCCACCGAGCCGGAGCTGGCCTCCGAGCTGGGCGTCAGCCGCAATACCGTGCGCGAGGCCATGCGCGTGCTGGCGTTTTCCGGGTTGATCGAGATCCGCCAGGGCGACGGCAGTTACCTGCGCTCGATGACCGACCCGCTGGGGGCCATGCGCGCGTTATCCCACTGCACCCTGGAGCAGGCGCAGGAGACGCGGCAGATCCTGGAAGTGGAGGCCGTCGGGCTCGCGGCGGTGCGCCGTACCGAAGCCGACCTCACCGCTTTGCATGAGGCACTCAAGGCCAGCGCGGTGCTGTACCACGGTGACCTCGAGGCCTATATCAGCGCCGACCTGCTGTTTCACAAACGCCTGGTGGATGCCGCGCACAACCCGGCATTGAGCGAGCTGTACCAGTACTTTTCCGCCATCGTCGGCGCGCAGTTGCGCCAGACCCTGAACATTTCGCCGCGTCGCCAGGCGGTGTTCGACCTGCATATCGCCCTGCTCGAAGCCGTGGAACACCAGGACCCGGAACGCGCCAAATCCCTTTGCCGGCAGTTGATCAATGAACCCTGAAACCAAGCGTACGAGCGAGTTGGACGAACTGTTGATCGACGCCGAGGCCGACGACGAAGTGGTGCAAAGCAGCCACCCGGTGGTGAGTCGACCCTGGCTGTTGCTGCTGGGCCTGATCCTGGTGGCCTTGAACCTGCGTCCAGCGCTGTCGAGCGTGGCGCCATTGCTGGCCGACGTCTCCAGCAGCCTGGGGTTATCGGCGGCCAAGGCCGGTTTGCTCACCACCCTGCCGGTGTTGTGCCTCGGCCTGTTCGCACCCACGGCGCCGATCCTGGCCCGGCGGTTTGGCGCCGAGCGGGTGGTGTTGGGGATTTTGCTGACCCTGGCCGCCGGCATCATCCTGCGCAGCGCTTTTGGCGAAGTGGGCTTGTTCGCCGGCAGCCTGATCGCCGGTGCGAGCATCGGCATCATCGGCGTCTTGCTGCCGGGCCTGATCAAGCGTGATTTCGCCAGGCAGGCCGGTGCGATGACCGGCGTCTACACCATGGCCCTGTGCCTGGGCGCGGCGTTGGCCGCCGGTGCCACGGTGCCGCTGAGTCATTACTTCGGTGACCGCTGGACCATCGGCCTGGGCTTCTGGATTCTGCCGGCGTTGGCGGCGGCGTTGTTCTGGTTACCGCAGGTCGGCCGCAAACACGCCACCCACCAGGTCGCCTACCGAGTGAAGGGCCTGCTGCGTGATCCGCTGGCCTGGCAGGTCACGTTGTATATGGGCCTGCAATCGTCCCTGTCGTACATCGTGTTTGGCTGGTTGCCGTCGATCCTGATCGGTCGTGGCCTGAGCTCCACCGAAGCCGGGCTGGCGTTGTCCGGCTCGATCGTCATGCAATTGTTCAGTTCCCTCGCCGCCCCCTGGCTCGCCACCCGTGGCAAAGACCAGCGCCTGGCGATCGTAGTGGTGATGCTGCTGACCCTCGGCGGTTTGTTCGGTTGCCTGTATGCACCGCTGGACGGCCTGTGGGGCTGGGCGATCCTGCTCGGTCTGGGCCAGGGCGGTACGTTCAGCCTGGCGCTGACCCTGATCGTGCTGCGTTCGCGCGACTCCCATGTGGCGGCCAACCTGTCGAGCATGGCCCAGGGCTTCGGTTATACCCTGGCGTCCATTGGCCCATTTGCGGTGGGCCTGGTGCACGACTGGACGGGCGGCTGGTCGGCCATCGGCTGGATTTTCGCGGTGATCGGCCTGGGCGCCATCGTTGCCGGGCTGGGGGCGGGGCGGGCGCTGTATGTGCAGGTCAGCAGCGAGAAAGTCTAGAGGTACAGCACTTCCAGGGTCGCCGAGCCGTCGAGCAAGGTGTCGCTGCTCAGGTCCAGGTTCTGCTTGGCATTGATCACCGCCTCGACCTTGACGGTGCTGGTTAACGCCTGGATCGCCGAGGGGCCGGTGGTACTCCCTTCGGTGTCGGTGAACCCCAGATAGCTGTTGGCGCCGATGTCGATCGGGTTGAGGTTGGCGGTGCGCCAGGCCAGGCCGCCGGTGGTGGATTCGGTACCGTAGGCCGGCGCGAGACTGTCCGCCTGGGTCTGGCGAGGGTCGAAAGTCAGGGAATAGAGGCCAATACGGTTGCCGCTGTTGTCCAGTCCCAGCCCGTAGTAAATCTCGCTGTTGACCATGGCCGTGCCGTCGCGGTTGTCACGCATGCGCAGGGCAAAGCGGTTCGGCGCGTTGCAGCCGATACTGACTTGCAGGTGCTTGACCGGCAATCGAGTGCCTTTTTCGAGGTTGAGGTCCTGCTGGGAAATCTTGCCGTAGTCGATCAACCCGTTGCTCGACAGCAGTGGCGTGCAGGCGGTGGGTGTCAGCCGGCCTTTGACACTCAGGTCCACGCTGGAGGCGGCCAGTGTATGTGGGGCACCGGTCAGTAAAACCAGGGCGAAAACGGCAATGCGGTACGTGTTCATAAGGCGAACTCCAGAGGTCAGAGGTAGATGATTTCAAGGGTGCCCGAGCCGTTGATGTACACCACGTTGCGCAGGTCCAATGACTGGGTTGGCGCCAGGTAGGCCTTGATGCGCACTGTCCCGGCCAGTTGCTGGATCGGCACCGGCCCACGGGTGTTGCCGAGGCTGTCGGTAAACCCCATCAGGCTGTTGGCGGCGATGGGGATCTGCCGGGCACTGGAGCTGCTCCAGGCTGCGCCGCCACTGGTGGAATCGGTCCGATACAGGGTGCCGAGGGCGTCGGCGCTGAATTCGGCCGGGTCGATGTTCAGGTAGTAGCGCCCGATCTTGTTCTGGCTGGCGTCCAGGTCCAGGCCGTAGGCGGTTTCATCGATACCGCCGGTGGCCGAGCCGCTGCGGTTGTCATGCATCTTCAGGGCGAAGGGCGTGGCGGCATCGCAACTCACCGAGAGCTGCAAGGTGCGGGTGGGCAGCGGTGTTTCATTGGTAGCATTCAGGTCCTTGGCCAGCAGCGTGCCGTAGTCCACCAGTCCGCCATTGGACAACTGCGGCGTGCAGGCGGCAGGGGCGAAGTGGGCGCGCAGGGTGAGTTCCCGCGAGCGGCTGCCCTGGTGGGCGTCGAACGTCCCGGACACTTCCCAGGTGGTCGCCTCGCGCACCCGGGTTGCGGCGATGTCGGCCCAGGCGCTCAGGCTCACCTGCAAAGCGAAATGCTTGCCCTGCACCACGCTGGCGCCTTGCACCGGTGCTACGCCATGGCCGGGTCGCCAATTCAATGCCGTGCCGACGACGGCCGGTGCCTGGCCGGCTGCGGGCAGCAATCCCAACTCTACTGCCTGGCCATCCAGAACGCCGTCGCTGACCTGCAGGGCGTAGGTGCCGTGCTCGGTCAGTTGCAGGCGTTGGGCACTGGCTGCGAGGGCGCGGTAGAACACACTCATGTCCGCCGGTTGTGGGCAGTTGAGGTTCAGGCTCAAGCGGCGTTCACCGAGCAGGCGCTGTGGGGCACTGTCGTTTTGCGCAAGACGTTTCATCAGGCCGAAATCGAGCAACGACTCGCTGATGTCCAACTGGCACTCGTCGTTGGCCAAGACGTCTGTGACGAGGCTGACGCTCATCAATGCAGCCGTCAGCCAGGGCGCGCGGAAAAGGGGCATGGCGATCTTCCTCATAGGGGGTGGCAGCGCGCAGGCGCGGTTTCGAAATACACCTGGGGATCACCCTTGGCCGGCAGCTCGAACTGCAACCGGCAGCGGGTCAAGCCTGGCGCGCTGACCCACAATCCGGATTGCTCCAGCACATTGGGCAGGAACACCTGGCCGCCGTCCTGCACCAGGGTCACGAACTCGCCGCCGGCGGTGCTCACTGCTGCACCACGGGGCAGCAGTGCGCCTTGTTCGGTGCGGGCGGTGAGCAACACTCGGCGGGTCAACGTCACCCCGAACTCGACCCGATCCACCGCACCGCGCCCTGCCGAGATCATTGCCAGGCCGTTGTTGATATCGGCATTGCGCGGCAGTGAGCGGGTCTGCACTTCCACCGGGCTGCGACCATAGGCGTTCACCTGGGGCACCACGGCCTGGCCTTGCCAGTCGGTCCATACCGGACCGCTGGGGGTGCTCAGCTTGATGCCGCCCATATCGCCCACAGAGACCACGGCGAAGGTGTCGCGTACCGGATAGGGCGAAAAGGTGACGCCGTCGCCATGCACTACCACGCCACCCCGGGCGCTGCCTTGATAGCTCGACCGCTCGGCATCGGAGCGGCTGTAGCTGACATCGAGCTGGCTGTAGCGCGGCAGGGCCGATAGCCCGAGTGTGGTTTCGACCTGCTGGTCGCGGGTGTCGTGTTCGGCGCTGACGCGATAGCTCAATTGATCGTCGAGCTGTTCGTTCAGCCCCAGGCCCGTGCGATGTTCGCCGCCCGAGTTGCGCACCCAGGCGCGCACGCGACGACTCTCGCCCAGGGGCAGGCTGACATTCAGGTACACCGCGTTGTCCTGTTGCTGGCGTCCGCCCATTTGCCACTCCGCACTGGCCGACAACGACACGCCCCCGACGCTGGTGCCCCAGGACGCCAGGCCCCGGCTGCTGCTGTCGCCATCAAAATTGCTGGAGCGCGACACGCCCGCACTGAACGCTCCCAGCCACGGGTGCGACCAGCCCAGGGTGGCACTCTGTTGATCGCGATAGCGGGAGCGCCGCTGCTGGGTGGAGTCGGATTCGTAGGTGGATTCTTCCAGCTCCCGATAGCCTGGCGTACGCCAGGAGTTGGCCACACTGAACGACCATTGATCATTCAGGCGCTGAGACCATGACAGGTCGGTCTGCACGCCACGCACCTTGTCCCGTGCCTGGGTATCGGCGACCTGGGTGCCCAGTTGCACCTGACTGTCCAGCCATGGCAGCCAACCCAGGCTCAGCCCCACCGCACGGTATTCACTGGCCGCCAGCACACCGCTGCCCAGGGACAGTTGCGGGTGCACGGCGCCGGTCCAGCCCGCGCTGACCACCCACGGATCATTACCCTGGGCATCGCCGATATTGCGCACGCGGCCCGCCGCCACCGAGTACCCCGGCGCCGCCAGTCCCAGGCCGAGCATGGCGGCGGGAACGGTGAAACGGCGCTCGCCACCGCTGCTTTCCTTGACCGTGACTTCGACGTCCGAGCGTGAGTTCAGGCGTCGCACGTCGGTCAGGGAAAACGGCCCGGCCGGCACCACGGTGGAGTGAATCAACGCTCCGTTCTGCCGCACTTCGACCTGGGCCGGGCTGTTGGCGATACCCTCGATGGTCGCGCCCTGGCCTTGTTCTTGAAGGGCCTGTTCGGTCAGTACCTGCACCCCGGTGATCTGTGCACCGGACAATACCGGGTTGTAGAGATTGATCTGCCCGGCTTGCAGCACCGCCTGCTGGCTGGCAAAGGTGCGTTGGGCATACGCCTCAAGATGAGTGCTGCGCGACAGGCCATCCTGCCAGGTCTGCACCTGGCGGCTGCGCACGATCCAGTCGCCCGCGTTGAAGCCCACCTCGGTGTTGGCGGAGCCGAAACGACTGTCGTCGTCCTCGAAGCGGTTGTAGAAACCCGTGAGGTCGTAATTGAGCAGGGCGGCAACCCCCCCGGTCTGATAACCGGAGATGTCCTGTTGCAGTGGCCGCAGGGCTTCGGTGGGCACCACCAGCGACACGGTGAGGCTGGCCGGGTCGGGCTCCACCAGGCTTTGGGGGTACAGCGCGAGCAGGTCGTGGCAGGGACCGCTGTCGCCGGGCTGGATCAGGTTGGCGGCGTCCAGCAGTGCCTGATCGAAGCACAGTTGGCCCTGTTGATCGAAACCGACCTCCAGCCTCCCCCGGGGCAGGCCGTTGACCCGCAGGCTCACCGCGTGCCGGCCGGCGGCAAAGCGCGGTGCGTCCAGCAGCAGGCTGGCCAGCTGCGGGTCGATGCCGCGTTGGTGCAGGGTAGTCGCATCGAAGCCTGTGCGTTCTGCGGCCCAGGCTTCGGCGGGCAACAGGCTGCACGCCAGCAGCAGCGCGGGGAGGGCGCTGCGGTTAGGAATGTCGGGCAGGGCATCGCCGTCACGGTAGTTCAATACTGTTTTCACGAAAGGCACTCGAATAATGGCGTCTGTGCGCCCGGTGACGGTCTTCGAGCCGTCACTTCGTTATGCAGGCGCCGGGCGCCTGTCGTGTTGGTCAGGTGAGGGGGGCTTCGTAGGCGGCGACGGCAAAGCCATACACCGTGGCCGGCTGCAGCCGGACTTTACTGGCGGTGCCACCGGTGGCCGGTACGCTCAGGGTTTCCCCCGGCAACACGTAGGTGCGCGGCAACATGGCCTTGCCGTCGCCAGGCAGCAGGCGCAACTCCTGGGCCAGACGTACCACGTACGGACTGTCGTTGCGCACCTGCAGCGTGTTGCCGTGCTGCGACCAGGCCAGGCGGGTCCAGGGCGTGCGATTGAGGGCCAGGCCCTTGGGATGAATGATCACCGGCAGGTTCTGGCGCACGGTCACGCCTACCCGGGCATGCCCGGCTTCGGTGGTCGGGCGACCCTGGGGCATGCCTTCGAAGATCGCGCGCTTGAGCCGCTGGGTCTGCAGCGGTTGTTGGCGTTGCAGGATGAACCGCACCAGTTGCGATTTGGACGCCTCCACCCGCGACAGGGGCGGGGTGACGACGAGCAACGGCTCGCGGTCTTCGGGAATGTCTTCCAGGGTGACGTGGAGCAGGGCCAGTTGGCTGTCGGTGTTGGTGACCGAAACGGCCGCTTCACCTTCGGCTTCGTAGACGATGACCACGGAGGTGTCCGGGATCATGCCGTCGGCCTGCGCTCCCTTGCCAAACAGCAGCGTCAGGGCAATGAGGCAGGTTGAGGTTTTGAGCAATGTCGTCGTCATGACGGGGTTTTCCATTGGGGCAGCATGAAAAGGTCAGAGATAGCGCAGGTCCAGCACGATGGAACCGTCCAGCGGCACATCCTGGTTCAGGGTCAGGTACTGGCTGAAGTTGATGGAGGTGTCGATGCGCAGTTGGGCGCTCAACTGGCCGATGAAGTCGGGCTGGCGATCACCGGGTGGGGCGAAGCCCACATAGGATTTGGGATAGGCATTCGGTTCCGGCGACCAGGTTTCACCGTTGTCACTGGAGGCCAGCACCTGCATGGACTGCGCATCGCCGATGGGGTTGCGGTAGGACAAGGCCACGGATCCCAGGCGCTCGGCCGGCACATGAATGTTCCTGCCCAGGCCATAGAAAAAACCGGGGGCCAGTGACGACTCGGCGCGGTTGTCGAGCCCCACCAGGGCAAACAGCATCGGCCTGCTGCATTGCACATTCAGTTGCAGCAACTGGCTGGGCAACACCGTGAATTCTTTGGCGTTCAAGGTGTGCGAGGGGATTTTTCCGTGATCGATCGTGCCTTGGTCTGACAGCGTGACGTGACAGGCGTCCGGCGTCAGCCGCCCGGTCACCGTGAGGTCGACGAAGGCGGCGGCGAACACCGCAGGAGTCGTCGTCAGCAAGAGCAATACAGCCAGGCGTTGAGTGAGCGTGTTCATGGGGAGCGCCACGGGTCGAGTTGAATACGGGCGGTACAGAAACAGCGCCCATGCCCGTGATGGATTGCCAGGCATGGGCGCCCAGGGCGTTACAGGTACTTCACTTCCAGGGTGGCCGAGCCGTCGAGGGTGACCTCGTTGCTCAGGTCCAGGCTGTCGGTGCGGGCGATGGAGGTTTGAACCACCAACTCCAGGGACAAGTCCTTGACCGGCACCGGTTGACTGTCGTCCGCCATGCTGGCCACCGACATGTACAGGCCCGGGTCCCAGAATTTTTCGCTGAACCAGTTGTCCTGGCCGTTGAAGGACGCAATCGGCTGCACTGCAACACCGTCGGCGATCGGGTTGGTGAGCATCAAATCAAACGAGCCGAGCTTCTGGTTGCCGTTGATCAGGCCCAGGCCGTAGTAGGCGATGGACGACCCGGCCCGGTTGTCGACCGAGTGCAGCGCAAAGGTGATCGCGCTGTCGCAGCTGACGACCATGGTCAAGGTGTGGTTCCCAATAACCGTACTGCTGTTTGTGTTCAGGTCCTTGGCGGAAATCTTGCCGTGATCGATCACGCCACCGCTGGACAGCACGGGGGTGCAGGCGCTCGGTACGATCAGGCCCTTGACGGTCAGGTCGACGGTGGACGCGGCGTAAGCGGTGGTAGAACCGAGCAGTATCAGGCCGGTGGCGAATGCGTTAAACAGGGGCTTCATGGGGGGCGAGTTCCTTTCAATTGAGTCTGGGGGGCGTCACAGGTAGTTGACTTGGACCGTGGCGTGCCCGTCTACGGGGACTTCGTCGGTCAGGGTCAGGCTGCTGGCGGGGGCGATGTGGGTGTACAGGCGGATTTGCGCATCGAAGTCTTGCACGGCAATGGGGACCAGTCGGTTGCCTACCGCGATTGCCGTTAGCATGGTGTGGGTGAGCATGCTGGTGGGTACCCATGTAACGCCGCCATCGACTGAGGTAATGGTGCGTGCGGCAACGCCGTCCGCCACCGGGGCATACAGGTGGAAGGCGGCGCCGCCGAGTTTTTCCCCGTCCGACGTCATGCCCAGGCCGTGCCAGTTGGCGTGGTTGGCCGAGGAGCCGGCGCGGTTGTCGACGGTGGTCAGGGTGAAGAACGTCGGCGCCTCACAGCGCACGCTCAACTGCAGGCTTTGGTGGGGCAGCGAGGTGTACTGATCGGCCTCCAGATCCTTGGCTGCCATTTTTCCGAAGTCGATCGTGCCACCGCCGCCGATCAGCGGCGCACAGGCGCTGGGGGTGATGGTGCCTTTGACGGCGAGGTCGGTGGTGCTGGCGGCCAGTGTCAGTGGCGAGGCGGCGAGTAACAACGCCGTCAGTGGGATCGCGTGGGCAAAATGCATGGTTAGAACCTTCCGTGTGGACGGGGTTGAGTTACAGGTACACCACTTCCAGCGTTGCGGAGCCGTCGATGGGCGTCTCGTTACTGAAATCAAACTGGTCTGCGCGGTTGATCTGGGTACCGACCTCCAGGCCCATCACCAGGTTCTTGATCGGCAGCAGCGTGGTGGCGTCGTCCATGGCGCCTGCGCCCCACAGAGTCTGCAGTTCCCAGGCCCACTCGTCATACCAGGTGCGGCCGCCGTCGCTGGAGGCAATGGGTTGGACTGCGACGCCGTCGGCGACCATGTTTTTTGGTGTCAGGTAAAACCTGCCCAATTTCTTGTTGCCATTGACAAAGCCCAGGCCGAAATTAGTGCTGCTGATTGAGGAGCCGCTGCGGTTATCGATGGGCTTGATGGCGAAGGGAATGGTTGCATCGCAATCAATGCTCAACTGCAACGTCACTCGGGGCAATGTCGTCGGGTTGTTCTGGACCAGGTCCTTGGAGGCTATCTTCCCGTGGTCGACAACACCGCCGGCCGAGACCGTCGGGGTGCAGGCATTCGGGGTGATCAGGCCTTTGACGGTCAGGTCAACGTTACTGGCAGCAAAGGCGGGTGCAGCACTGGCGAGTAACAGGGCGATGCTCGACAGGGTCAGGGACTTGCTCATTTCAATACGTTCCACTACAGGGCTGGCTGATAGAAGCGCGCACAGCATCGTCCGGCCTTTGCGGGAAGGCGGCGAGCAAGGCGGCGGGTTGTATTTGGCTGGGGTCGCAGAAGGCCGCGAGCCCGTTCCGTCTTTGCGGAGTGGCGGCAATTTAGCCGCGCGGTGCTGCGGGGGAAATACAACTATTACGACAATCGAGGGGGCCAGAATTCAGGCGTAAGCGCGTGAGAATTTATATTCATATTTTGTAGGAAAGTTGGATTTTTCGTAGTTGTTGTATCGCCACTTTTATATCCGGAAGGATATTCATGGTCGCTTGTAGACAGTCATGTGAGTGCCTTGGGTTTTGATGAGCTCATGGGCTGACCCATTACTGTAAGCGCAATGAGGTGACCATGGTGACAAGGGTATTTTCCAAGCAAGTACCTGTCCTGAAGTTGGCACCCTCACCCTTGCCACCGTTGGTGGAGGCGCCGGCTCGTCGTCCAGGCGCGATCGCATGGCCGACGCGGGCCAGCCTGATCGAAATTTTCGGCAGTGATGAGATGGTGAACCGGGCGGTGGCCAGCCTGATTGAGGAAGCACGGGAGGACGATGCCTGGCTGGACCTGGCGCAGGCCCGCGCCGATGCGCCCTTGCTGGTGGAGCGATTGCACCGTTTGGTGGGCAGTCTGGCCTTCGTCGGCGGAGTCGACCTGGAGCATTGCGGCGAACAGTTGATTGCGCAGGTCCAGGCCGATGGTGTGGTGGCGAATACGCCGCGGTTGCAAGCCTTCCAGCGCAACTTGCGGGTATACATTGCTTATCTGAGCCGGTTATGAGTCTTCGGGACTCAAAGGTTTGTAGGAAGTTATTACTTTTGGTTGGAAGTTTTGGATGTAGGTAATTTCTTTTTATTTTGTAGGCGTAAAGTTGCCATCTATCAAACGCTGGGCGCAATCCGGAGCCGGCTGCGTAGAGTGGTTGTTGAAACAAGAGGACACAGGTATTTTGCGCTAATTCCAAGTTGCCATCATTCGTGGGTATTTATGTTGCGTGTAATTATTGCCGACGATCATCCCATTGTGCGCATCGGGCAACGGGTGGTGATTGAGGCGGGCGGTAGATGCACAGTGGTCGGTGAGGCCGACGGTCCCGATGAATTGCTCAAGTTGCTGGGCAGCGTGGCGTGTGACGTGCTGGTGACTGACTTCGCCATGCCCGGCGGCCAGCAGGCCGACGGCTACGGACTGCTGGGGCTGTTGCGGCGCCAGTACCCGACATTGCCGGTGATTCTGGTCACCATGTTTGCCAATGTGGCGACGCTGCGTGCGTCCTTTGCCCACGGGGCACGGGCGATTGTCGCCAAGAGTGCCTCGGCCCGGGAGCTGCCTACCGCCATCGGTACCGTGATCAAGGGCGAGACATTTGTCAGTGAATGCCTGCGCGCGCAGTTGGTGGAGGCGGGCACCGGCGATCAACTGCAACAGCCGCAGTTATCCAGCAAGGAGCGCGAAGTGGTCAGGATGCTGGCCAGCGGCATGACCGTCAGCCAGATTGCGGCCCGGGTCAATCGCAGTATTTCCACGATCAGCAAGCAGAAAAGCACGGCCATGAGTCGGCTGTGCATCTCTACCGATGTGGACCTGTTTGCCTACGCCCGCAGCTGCGGCATGGTGCCGTAGCGCCGGGTGGGGCATTCCCGGTGTAAATGGCGATAGAGTTTTACCGGCGCCCGGACTATCTTGGACGGCTTATAACCCCTGGTCTGGAACCTGCCCATGAGCGACGCACACAACGCCCTGATCACCGAGTTTTACAGCGCTTTCCAGCGGCTGGATGCCGAGGCCATGGCGGCCTGCTACACCGAGGATGTGCTGTTCAGCGACCCGGCCTTCGGTGAGTTGCGCGGGCGTGACGCCGGCGATATGTGGCGCATGCTCACCACCCGGGCCAAGGATTTCTCCCTGACGTTCGACCATGTGCGCAGCGATGAAACCACCGGCAGCGCGCATTGGGTTGCGACCTATCTGTTCAGCGCCACCGGTAACACGGTAGTCAACGATATCGGCGCGCGGTTTGTGTTTCGCGATGGCAAGATCTGCGAACACCACGACCACTTCGACCTGTGGCGCTGGTCGCGCCAGGCCCTGGGCCTCAAGGGCCTGTTGCTGGGCTGGTCGCCGGCCCTGAAAAACGCCGTGCGTGCCCAGGCGCTCAAAGGCCTCAGGGCATTCCAGGCCGGTCGTTGATAAGCTTGGCGCTCTTCTGGTGTGCCGAATCGACCCGTGACTGATCCTTCTGAACCCAAACCCTGGTTTGTGTACCTGGTACGCGCCGCCAATGGCGCGTTGTATTGCGGTATCAGCAATGACCCGGTGCGCCGTTTTGCCGTGCATCAGAGCGGCAAGGGCGCACGGTTTTTCCTGTCCAGCCCGGCGGTCGCCCTGGTGTACACGGAGCAATGCGCGAGCAAAGGCGAGGCGTTGCGCCAGGAGCGCTTGATCAAGAAGTTGAAGAAAAGCGCCAAGGAGTGCCTGGCCGCAAGTGGCTCATTGATTTGACTGATGGGTTCCCATCGTCCCCGCCTGGGGTTTTGCAGGCTAAGCTAGCCGCTCACCTATCGAGCGGAGCCTGGCATGTCTGAGTTGATTCTCCACCATTACCCGCAGTCCCCTTTTGCTGAAAAAGCCCGCCTGATGCTGGGCTTAAAGGGCTTGTCCTGGCATTCCGTGCGCATCTCGCCGGTGATGCCCAAGCCTGACCTCACCGCCTTGACCGGCGGCTATCGCAAGACGCCGGTGCTGCAAGTCGGTGCCGACATCTACTGTGACACCGCCTTGATCGCCCGACGCCTGGAGCAGGAAAAATCCGCCCCGGCGCTGTTTCCCCAAGGACTGGAGCTGGTCACCCAAGGCTTCGCCGCCTGGGCCGACTCGGTAGTGTTTTCCCATGCCGTGGCGCTGGTGTTCCAGCCTGAATCCCTGGCCGTCAAATTTGCCAACGTACCGCCACAGATGCTCCAGGTGCTGGTGGCTGACCGCAGCAAATTGTTCAGCGGTGGCACCGCCACCCGCGTGCAACTGGACCAGGCCAAGCACCAATGGCCGGCGATCATCCATCGTATCGATCAGCAATTGCAGCACCCGACGGGGGACTTCCTGTTCGGTGAGCCATCGATTGCCGACTTTGCCCTGGCCCATCCGCTGTGGTTCCTCAAGGGCTCGTCGGTGACTGCACCGTTGGTGGATGCGTATCCCGCTGTCGCGGCGTGGCTGGACCGGGTGCTGAGCGTTGGCCATGGCACTGCCAGTGAGATCAGCGCCGAGCAAGCGCTGGAAGTGGCGCGTAACGCAACGCCCGCTGCGCTGCCCGATGAGGTTTTCGAGGATTTGAACGGCTTCAAACCCGGCCAGCAGGTGACCATCTCGGCCACTGACTACGGCACCGACCCCGTGGCTGGTGAACTGCTGTTTGCCGGGCGCGAAGAGCTGATCCTGCGTCGCACCGATGAACGCGCCGGCACCGTGCATGTGCATTTCCCACGCTTGGGGTTTTGCATTCAGGCGCAATAAATAAAAATATTTGCAAATAAAGGTGAGGTAAACCGCCAGCCCATCCGTGTAGTGCTTGAAACTGCGATCTATTCGCATTAACAGCGTTTTCTACACGGGTTCTCACAGCATGAAGTCGACGGCGGGCGGTTGGGTTAAACAGTGGCTGGGAGCCTCGGTATTGGCGGTGTCGGGGTTGGCGTTGCTGCCCCTCGGCGTGGCGCAGGCGCAGGAGCAGCAAAGCGCCCAGTTCACCTTTGCCCAGGCTGCCAAGCCGCTGCCCCAGGCCTTGAGCGATTTCAGCCGGGTCACCGGGATCAGCGTGATCTACACCGATGAAGCGCCTTACGGCCTCAGTGCGCCGGCGGTCAGCGGGCAAATGAGTGCGACCCAGGCCCTGCAACGCTTGCTGGCGAACAGCGGCTTTACCTTCCGCCAGATCGACGCCCGCACCCTGGCCCTGGAACCGGTGCCCAGCGATGGTGCGCTCAATCTCGGCGCCACCACCATCAGCGGGGTCGGCCAAACCGAGGACAGCACCAGCTACCAGCCCCCGCCCACGAGCTCGGTGATGCGTTCCCGCGCGTTGCTGCTGGAAACCCCGCAGACCGTCAACGTGGTCCCCGCCCAAGTGCTGCGCGACCAGACCCCGCGCAACCTGGATGACGCCCTGGCCAATATCAGCGGCATCACCCAGGCCAACACCCTGGCCAGCACCCAGGACGCAGTGATGCTGCGCGGCTTCGGCGATAACCGTAACGGCTCGATCATGCGCGATGGCATGCCGGTGGTGCAGGGCCGGGCGTTGAATTCAACCGCAGAACGGGTCGAAGTGCTCAAGGGCCCGTCGTCGCTGCTGTATGGCATCCAGGACCCGGGCGGCGTGGTCAACATCGTCAGCAAAAAGCCGCAACTGACCCAGGCCACGTCCCTGACCGTGCGCGGCTCCACCTTCGGCGACGGCAAGAACGGCAGCGGCGGCAACCTCGACACCACCGGGCCGATTGGTGATTCGGGCCTGGCCTATCGCCTGATCGTCGACCATGAGGACGAAGACTACTGGCGCAATTTCGGCACCCACCGCGAGTCGCTGGTGGCGCCGTCCCTGGCCTGGTACGGCGATACCACCAAGTTGTTGTTCGCCTACGAACACCGCGAATTCCTCTCGCCGTTCGACCGCGGCACGGCCATCGACAAGTCCAACCACCCGCTGGACATCCCGGCCACTCGCCGTCTGGACGAGCCGTTCAATAACATGGAAGGCCGTTCCGACCTGTACCGCTTCGAAGCCGACCACGATTTGAACGACGACTGGAAAGCCCATTTCGGCTACAGCTGGAACCGTGAAACCTACGACGCCAGCCAGGTGCGTGTCAGCGCGGTGAACACCAACGGCACACTGACCCGCAAGATGGACGGGACCAAGGGCGCGATCACCACTGACCGTTTCGCCACAGCCAGCCTGGAAGGCAAGGTCAATGTGCTGGGCATGCAGCATGACCTGGTGTTCGGCCTGGACGACGAGTACCGCAAGATCTACCGCGCAGACCTGATTCGCCAGAACTCGCGCGGCACCTTCAACTACAACAACCCGGTGTACGGCAACGAAGTCGCGGGCACTACCGTCAGTGCCGCCGACAGCGCCCAGACCGACCTGCTGCGCAGCGATTCGCTGTTCTTCCAGGACGCGATTCACCTGACTGACCAGTGGATCTTCGTGGCCGGTGCGCGCTATCAGATGTATGACCAGTACGCCGGCAAAGGCGTGCCGTTCAAGGCCAACACCGACGGCAACGGCCAAGCCTGGGTGCCGCGTGCCGGCCTGGTGTACCGCTACACCGATGAGTTGTCGTTCTACGGCAGCTACACCGAGTCGTTCAAGCCCAACTCCACCATCGCCGCCTTGGCCGATGGCAGCACGTTGACCGGTGACCTCACGCCGGAGGAATCCAAGTCATGGGAGCTGGGCGCCAAGCTCGACATCCCCGGGCGCATCACCGCCAGCGCAGCGTTGTTCACTATCGACAAACGCAATGTGCTGGTGTCGGTGGGCTCCGGCGCCAACACCATCTACAGCATCGCAGGGCAGGTGCGTTCCCGTGGCCTGGAACTGGACGCCAGCGGCCAGTTGACCGACAAGTGGAGCCTGATTGGCAGCTACGCTTTCACCGACGCCGAAGACATCAAGGACAACGACCCGACACTGGAAGGCAACCGCCTGCAAAACGTGGCCAAGCACACCGGCTCGCTGTCGGTGGCCTACGACTTCGGCAACATTTTCGGCGGCGATCAGTTGCGCGTCGGCACCGGTGCGCGCTATGTCGGCGAGCGCGCAGGCGACGCCGCCAACGACTTCAACCTGCCGGGCTACACCGTGGCGGATGCCTTCGCCACCTACGACACCAGGATCGACGGGCAGAAGGTCAAGTTCCAGGTCAACGTGAAGAACCTGTTCGACCGCGTTTACTACACCTCGGCGGCCAGTCGCCTGTTTGTGTCCATGGGCGATGCGCGGCAGGTATCGGTGTCCAGCACCCTGGAGTTCTAAAACCTGGCGGGCTCCTTATGGCAAGTGTGCTCCTTGTGGTGGACAGGCTTCCTCTGGTAAGCGGGCCTCCTGTGGTAATGAAATGGACGCCCCCTTCCTAACGGCATCTATGTGCCAAAGTTAAAGTGTTACCCACACTTAGCGGAAGGGAGCGTCCTCATGAAGCTTACGACTGTTTCGGTTGACTTGGCAAAAGCCGTGTTTCAACTTCACGCGATCAATCAACAAGGAAAAACAGCGCTAAGGAAGCAGCTTAAACGTGAACAGGTTGTCCCTTTTTTTGCCAACCTGGAGCCCTGCCTAGTGGGCATGGAGGCATGTGGCGGAGCCCACTATTGGGCAAGAAAACTGCAGGCACTTGGTCATACGGTCAAGTTAATGGCTCCGCAATTTGTGAAGCCCTACGTGAAGTCGAACAAAAACGATGTAGCTGACGCAGAAGCGATCTGTGAAGCCGTTACTCGGCCCAGCATGCGCTTTGTGCCGATCAAGACGGTAGAGCAGCAAGCTATTTTGGCGGTGCATCGCGCACGGCAAGGGTTTGTAAAGGCCAGAACGGCACAAGCTAATTCGATTCGTGGACTCCTTGGAGAATTTGGCGTGGTCTTGCCTCAGGGCATTCGACATATCGTCGAGCGTTTGCCGGATATTTTGGAAGATCATGAAAACGCTCTTCCTGAATCGTTACGCCAACTGATGCAGCGCTTGATGGAGCATTTCAAAGAGCTGGATCGACAGGTCGTCGAGTTGGAACGAGAGATTCAACAATGGCATCGCAGCAATGAAGACAGCTGCCGCCTGGCAGAAATCCCAGGCGTTGGCCCGCTCACTGCAACCGCGCTAGTGGCGTCAGTGGGTGACGCGAAAAACTTCAGTAACGGTCGGCAAATGGCGGCATGGTTGGGGTTAGTGCCACGACAACACTCCAGCGGAGGAAAGCCCACGTTGTTGGGGATCAGTAAACGGGGCGATGGTTATTTACGCACCTTGCTGATTCATGGCTCACGCTCGATAGTGCGAGTGGTGGAGAGCAAGACAGATCCTTCGGCGGATTGGCTGAAGGGGTTATTGGCTCGTCGTCACACCAACGTTGCTGTCGTTGCACAGGCTAATAAAACGGCCCGGATAGCCTGGGCATTATTGGCCCATGGCGGCAAGTTCCGACCCAACTACACCCCCGACGTAACGGTGGCGTAGCCGGCCCGGTGGAATGAAAAAGTGATGCGTTAGAAGGAGTACTTCCAAGGTTGCTCAGGCGATCATGACGTGATGGCAAGACAGGTAGGACCGGGATCGGGTAACTCTGCCCCGCTCACAGCGCTTCGAGCGCGTTGTGGTGATAAGAGCCCGATCAGCGAATTCCATCAGGGACAGAGGCACCGCCTCACTTAAAGTCCGGATGTATGGCTGCAACCTTATCCCGTCTGTGTTTTCACGAATTGAGTGCTTGGCATACTGGGGGCGTCCATGTATGAGCGGGCTTCCTGTGGTGAGCGGGCTTGCCCCGCGTTGGGCTGCGAAGCAGCCCCAAAACAGACTCCATGGTGCTCCTGAAAGAACGCGACGGCATCAGTAAGGGCGGCTTCGCCACCCAACGCGGGGCAAGCCCGCTCGCCACAAAGGTACGGAGCTGTTAGCGTTGCGGCCATTAATGGCTTTGCGGAACACAGTACTGATGCACTTTGGAAGATGGCTACACCTGCTGTGCCTGAGCGTTTTACTGGGCGGCTGCGCGAGTGTTCCGCAGCCATCCACGCCTTCAACCCTGGATCAGCTGTTGGCCGATCCAGTCCTCAACGGCGCCACGGTTTCCGTCATGGTGCGCGACGCCCGCAGCGGCAGCACCCTCTATCAACACAACCCGCGCACCCGTCTGATTCCGGCGTCCAACCTCAAGTTGCTCACCACCGCTGCGGCGATGGATGTGCTGGGGCCGCAATACCGCTTCTCCACCCAACTGTTGAGCAACGGCACCCAGCAAGGCGAGCGCCTGGCCGGCAACCTGTACCTGCGTGGCCTCGGCGACCCGACCACGCAGTTCGCCGACTACCAGGCACTGGCCGCCCAGCTGGCGAGCCAGGGCGTGCGCCAGGTGCAAGGCGACCTGGTGTTCGACGACACGTGGTTCGACGCCGAGCGCTTGGGCGTGGACTGGGCCCAGGACGACGAGAGCACTTACTACGGCGCACAGATTTCGGCGCTGACGGTGTCGCCCAACACGGATTTTGATGCAGGCACCTTACTCGTCACGGCAAAGGCTCCCGTCGCCCTCGGCCAGCCGGTGAACGTGGTGGTGAGCCCGTCCACCGACTACGTGCAACTGAGCAACCGTGCCGTCAGCGGCCCCGGCAACAGCTACGCCATCACCCGCCAGCACGGCACCAACCTGCTGCAACTCAGCGGAACGCTCGCCCCGGGCAAGCAAAGTCGGCAGTGGGTGAGTGTGTGGGAACCGACGCAACTGGTGGCCAATCTGTTTGAGCAGGCGCTGGCGCAGCAGGGTATCCAGGTGCTCGGGCGGCGCGTGATCGGAGGGGCCAGCCCAGCGACGGCGACGGTGTTGGCAGAGCATCAATCGGCGCCGTTGCAGGACTTGATCACACCGCTGCTCAAGCTCTCGAACAACAACATGTCCGAAGCCCTGCTCAAGGCCATGGGCCGCAAAACCGCCAATGCGGGCACTGCGGCAGCGGGCGTGGCGGCGGTGGCGGCGTTCATGCAGCGCCAGGGCCTGGACCCGGCGACACTCAACCAGGTAGATGGCTCAGGCTTGTCGCGACGCAACCTGGTGTCGGCGCAGAACCTGACGGACCTGCTGCTGGTCACCGCCAAGCAACCCTGGTTCGACGCCTGGTACAACGCCTTGCCGATTGCCGGCAATGCCGACCGTATGACCGGCGGCAGCCTGCGCTATCGCCTGCGCGGGACGGCTGCGGAAAACAACCTGCACGCCAAGACCGGCTCCATGGCCGGCGTGTCATCGTTGAGCGGCTATATCACCGACGCCGAGGGACGACGCCTGGTATTTTCGATGATCAGCAACAACTACCTCAGCGACGCAGCCCCTCTCCGCACCCTCGAGAACCGCGTGGCGCTGGCCCTGGCCCAGTGGCACGACTAGTTCAGGGCTGGTAGCCCATTCGCCAGCTCACGGCCCGGGTCGCCGCCAGCAAGCGCTGCGCCGCCGGGCCATCTTCGTCGGCGTGGAACAGCGAGGTGGGGCCGACCACGGTCATCACCGCCGCCACTTGCCCGACCGCGTTGAATACCGGTGCCGACAGCGCATCCACCCCCGGCATCAGTAGGCCATGCACAAAGTGCAGGCCACGGTTGCGGATTTGTTCGCAGGTGGTGGCGTAAGCCTGGTCGTCGGCGAGGGCATGGGCGGTGCCGGCCTGGATTTCACGCTCACGCAATTCGACGGTTTCCCGCGACGGCAGGAAGGCACTGAACACCAACCCGGTGGATGAACTGAGCAGGGGCAGCACCGAGCCCAATTGCGTCACCACCGTCACGGCGCGCACGGCCGGTTCGATCTGCACCACCGTCGCGCCCTGGTTGCCCCATACCGCCAGGAAGCAGGTTTCATTCAACTCGTCGCGCAGCTCTGCCAGGGGCATCGCGCCGACTTTCAGCACGTCCATGCTGCCCAGCGCGGCCAGGCCCACGCGCAACGCCTCGCGTCCCAGGCCGTAATGGTTGGTGACGACGTTCTGTTCGGCAAAACCCGAGGCGATCAGCGCCTGTAAATAACGGTGCACCTTGCTCGCCGGCATCTGCACATGGTCGGCCAGTCGCGACAACGACGTGGAGGGCGACAGTTCGGCCAGGGCCTTGAGGATATCGGTGCCCACTTCGGCCGAGCGGACTTTCTGTTTACCGGTGTCGCGGGGCTTTTCCATGGAGGGGCGAGAATCCGAGAGATGAATGGGCGTCTTTATAGCTTGACGGTCGATAGTGATCAAATTACGTTATGCGTAACTGGATTACGATAAAAACAACTTCCGCCTTGAGGATGATCCATGAACCTCGAATACCTGTCGGGCTTCGGCAATGAATTCGCCAGCGAAGCCCTGCCCGGCGCCTTGCCGGTCGGCCAGAACTCCCCGCAAAAAGCCCCCTACGGGCTGTATACCGAGCTGTTTTCCGGCACCGCCTTCACCATGGTGCGCAGCGAAGCCCGCCGCACCTGGCTGTACCGCATTCAGCCATCGGCCAATCACCCCGCGTTTATCAAGCTGGAGCGGCAGTTGGCCGGCGGCCCGTTGGGCGCGGTGACGCCCAATCGCCTGCGCTGGAACCCGTTGGATATTCCCAGTGAGCCGACAGACTTTATCGACGGCCTGGTCGGCATGGTGGCCAATGCCGGGTCGGAAAAACCCTCGGGCATCAGCATCTATAACTACTGCGCTAATCGCTCCATGGACCGTGTGTTCTTCAATGCCGACGGCGAACTGTTGATCGTGCCCGAGCAGGGCCGCCTGCGCATCGCCACTGAACTGGGGGTACTGGACGTCGAGCCGCTGGACATTGTCGTGTTGCCCCGTGGCCTCAAATTTCGCGTCGAGCTGCTGGATGCACAGGCGCGCGGTTACGTCGCCGAAAACCATGGCGCGCCCCTGCGCCTGCCGGACCTGGGGCCTATCGGCAGCAACGGCCTGGCCAATCCGCGTGACTTCCTCACCCCGGTGGCCCACTACGAAGACCTCAGGCAACCGACCACGCTGGTGCAGAAATTCCTCGGTGAACTGTGGGCGTGCGAGCTGGACCATTCACCACTGAACGTGGTGGCCTGGCACGGCAATAACGTGCCGTACAAATACCACCTGCGCCGCTTCAACACCCTTGGCACCGTGAGTTTCGATCATCCCGATCCGTCGATCTTCACCGTATTGACCTCGCCCACCAGCGTGCACGGCCTGGCCAACCTCGACTTCGTGATCTTCCCGCCGCGTTGGATGGTGGCCGAGAACACCTTCCGTCCGCCGTGGTTCCACCGCAACCTGATGAACGAGTACATGGGCCTGATCCAGGGCGCCTACGACGCCAAGGCCGAAGGCTTCCTGCCCGGCGGCGCGTCGCTGCACAGCTGCATGAGCGCCCACGGGCCGGACGGCGAGACCTGCACCAAGGCCATCAACGTGGACCTGGCACCGCACAAGATCGATAACACCATGGCCTTCATGTTCGAGACCAGCCAAGTGCTGCGTCCCACCCAGTTCGCCCTGGAGTGCCCGCAACTGCAACCTTCCTACGACGCGTGCTGGGCCTCGTTGCCCGTCACCTTCAACCCGAACCGGAGATAACCCATGATGCAGCCAACCCTTACCCGCAGTTGGGTAGCCTCCGCCAATGGTCACCGCGATTTCCCCCTGCAAAACCTGCCGCTGGGCGTGTTCAGCATCAACGGCTCGGCACCGCGCAGTGGCGTGGCGATTGGCGACGCGATCCTCGACCTGCATGCCGCGCTGGATGAGTTTGAAGGCGAAGTCCGCCGTGCCGTTGAAGCCACTGCCGGCGGTCAGTTGAACGCCTTCTTCGAATTGGGCCGTGGTCCGCGTGTGGCCTTGCGCGAGCGCCTGCTGGAACTATTGGCGGAGGGCAGCAAACTGCAGACCCGTGAAGCGCAGGTGCTGCACCGCGCCTCCGATTGCCAGATGCACGTGCCGGCGAAGATCAACGACTACACCGACTTCTACGTCGGCATCGAGCACGCGCAGAACGTCGGTAAACTGTTCCGCCCGGATAACCCGCTGCTGCCGAACTACAAGTATGTGCCGATCGGTTATCACGGCCGCGCCTCGACCATTCGCCCCTCGGGTGCCGACGTCCTTCGCCCCAAAGGCCAGACCTTGCCGGCCGGCCAGGCCGAACCGAGCTTCGGCCCCTGCGCGCGCCTGGACTATGAGCTGGAACTGGGCATCTGGATCGGCCAGGGCAACGCCATGGGCGACTCGATTGCCATTGGCGATGCGGCCGAGCATATCGCCGGTTTCTGCCTGCTCAATGACTGGTCGGCGCGGGATATCCAGGCTTGGGAATACCAGCCGCTGGGGCCGTTCCTGTCGAAGAGCTTCATCACCAGCATTTCACCGTGGGTGGTCACGGCCGAAGCCCTGGAACCGTTCCGCAAAGCCCAGCCGGCGCGGCCCGAAGGCGATCCGCAGCCGCTGCCGTACCTGCTGGATAAGCGTGACCAGGCCGCTGGCGCCTTGGATATCGAGCTTGAGGTGCTGTTGACCACCGCCGCCATGCGCGAACAGAACCTGCCGGCCCATCGCCTGGCCCTGAGCAACAGCCTGCATATGTACTGGACCGTCGCGCAATTGGTGGCGCACCACAGCGTCAACGGCTGCCAATTGCAGGCCGGCGACCTGTTTGGTTCGGGCACCTTGTCCGGCCCTGAGGCCGGGCAGTTCGGCAGCCTGCTGGAGATGACCGAAGGCGGCAAGAAAGTCATCGAACTGCCTTCCGGCGAAGTGCGCAGGTTCCTCGAGGACGGTGACGAGGTGATCCTGCGCGCCCGTTGCAACCGTGAAGGCTTCGCCTCCATCGGCTTCGGCGAATGCCGTGGCACCGTGGTCGCGGCACGCTAGGAGGGCAGGGCGATGGAACTCTATACCTACTACCGCTCTACGGCGTCATACCGGGTGCGCATCGCCCTTGCGCTCAAGGGCCTGGATTTCACTGCGGTGCCTGTCAACCTGCTGGTGCCGGCGGGTGGCGCCAATCGCCAGCCGGAGTACCTGGCCATCAACCCCCAAGGTCGTGTGCCGGCCTTGCGCACCGATGACGGCGAGCTGCTGATTCAGTCCGCGGCGATCATTGAATACCTGGACGAACGTTATCCACAGGTGCCGTTGCTTTCCAAGGACATGGCCACCCGTGCCCATGAGCGCGCAGTGGCGTCGATCATCGGCTGCGATATTCACCCGCTGCACAACTCCAGCACCCAGAACCTGTTGCGTCAGTGGGGACATGACGAGGCGCAGGTGCTGGAGTGGATCGGGCATTGGATCAGCCAGGGGCTGGGGGCGGTGGAACAGTTGATTGGCGATAAGGGCTATTGCTTCGGCGAGCAGCCGGGGATGGCCGATGCCTTCCTGATTCCCCAGCTGTATGCGGCGGAGCGCTTCAAGGTGCCGCTGGGGGCGTATCCGCGCATCGGCAGGGTGGCGGCGTTGGCGGCGCAGCATCCGGCATTTATCCAGGCCCATCCTGCCAATCAACCCGACACTCCTGAGTGATCGTGCCCGCGCAGAGCGTGAGCACAATAATAAAAACAGGTACCTTGCGATGCACAATCAGATTGCCAGCTTTCGCGCGGCACTCGATGCCCGTCCGGTGTCGCGCTACCAGTGGTTGATTCTCCTGTTGCTGGCCTTGTTGCTGGTAACCGATGGCTACGATGCCCAGGTGCTGGGCTATGTGGTGCCGGCGCTGGCGTCGGATTGGGGGCTGGAAAAGGCCGCGTTCGGCCCGGTGTTCAGTGCCAACCTGCTGGGGCTGACCTTGGGCTCGTTGCTGGTGACCCCCCTGGCCGACCGCTTTGGCGTGCGCCGCATCCTGCTGGGCTGCGTGCTGATCTACGCCAGCCTCACGGTGTTGATGGTTTTCGCCAGCTCGCTGACCACGCTGATGGCGGCGCGCTTTATCTGTGGTATCGGCATGGGCGGCGCGATGCCCAGTGCCATGGCGTTGATGTCGGACTATTCCCCGCCACGTTTGCGCACCTTGATGGTGACGTTGGCGGCGTGCGGCTTCTCGTTCGGCGGCGCAGCCGGTGGATTTGTGGCCGCAGGATTTATCGACGGCTTTGGCTGGCAGGCGGTGTTTCTTGCCGGCGGCGTGACGCCGTTGCTGCTGTTCCCTTTCCTGGCGTGGCTGCTGCCGGAATCCCTGCCGCGCCTGCTGCGCGATGCGCCGCCGTATGCACGCTTGCATCAGGTCACCGCGCGCATGTTGCCTGGGTGGCGTGCGCCGCTGGCGAGCGAGGACGAAAACCCCCGCGAGCAGGGCAGCCCATTGACGGTGGTGGAGCTGTTTCGTCATGGCTATGCACGCCCGACCGTGCTGATCTGGGCGACCTTCTTTGTCAGCCTGATCCTGCTGTATTTCATGATCAGCTGGTTGCCGTCGCTGCTGCTGGAAAGTGGCCTGGCGTTGAGTGAAGCCAACCTGGTGACCTCGATGTTCCTGTTCGCCGGCACCCTGGGTGCCATCGGCATGGCCTGGTTTGCCGATCGATTGAAGCACAAGGTGCGGCTGTTGTCCGGCGTGCTGGCCGCGGCTGCGGTGTGTACCGTGCTGCTGGGGCTGAACCACGACAATCCGCGCTATCTGGTGGCCTGTGTGTTTGCCGCCGGGTTTTGCATCATCGGCGGGCAACTGACCCTTAATGCTTTCGCCAGCAATTTTTACCCGGCGCATATACGCGCCACCGGTACGGGTTGGGCATTGGGTGTGGGGCGCTTCGGCTCGATCCTGGGCCCGTTGCTGGGCAGCATGCTGCTGGCGATGCATATTCCGGTGCAGCAGATTTTCTTCTTCTGCGCGATTCCGGCGGTGGTCGCGGCGTTGTTGATCATTCAAGTGCGCTCGCCCGCGACTGACGCGCCGAAGGGCCCTTTGCACGGCGATATCCTCAAGGTACCGGCCAATCACTGACGATGTTGCATCTACATCGAGCAGGATCACTGTGGTGAGCGGGCATGCCCCGCGCTGGGCTGCGTAGCGGCCCCAAAAATCGTGGGAGCGCTTCGCACTCCAACGCGGGGCAAGCCCGCTCACCACAGAAGGCCGCTCACCACATAAGCCCGCTTGCCACAGGGAAATAGGCGCTTGAGAGCAGTGGGTTCAATGCACCACGGAATTGGGCGGCAGGTGCCCCAGGCGTTCAGTCAGGCGCAGGCGTTGGATCGGGTCTTCGCTGAGCATCAACGCGTGTTCCAGGTCGAAGCGCTCGGCGTTGGGGCAATCCAGGCGTTGATACAGGCTGGCCCGCGCGAGGTAATCGGCAGCGCTGGCATTGCCCAGTTCCAGCACGCGTTCGGCGTCGATCAGCGCGGCCAGGGGGTTGTCATTGGCCAGGTGCAACTGGCGCAGGTTGCGGGACAACCGTTGCAGGATCGAACGGGGTTCGGCGGTGTGCAGGTGATCGGCTTGCAACTTGAGGTTGGGACCATACTGGCGTTGCAGCAGCTCGCGGCAGTCGTTGGGGTACAGGCGTCGCCCGCCGCAAGGGTCCAGCAAGTGATCGGCACCGGGCACCCGCAACAGGAAGTGGCCGGGGAAGTTGACGCCGACCATGGGAATGCCCAGGCGTCGCGCCAGCTCCATGGCAATCAACCCCATGGCCAGGGGCTGCCCGCGTTTGCGTTGCAACACCTTGTCCAGCAGGGCGGCGGCGGGGCGCAGCGGGGTGAAGTCATCCTGGGCGAAGCCGAGGTCATTCATGCGTCGTAGCAAGGGCTGGCCCAGTTCGTCCGCTGGCAGCAGGGGCATGCCCAGGCTGACCTGTTGCTCGAGCAATTTCAGGTCCTGCATGATCACCACCGGTTGCACCGCCGGGTCATGCTCGGCAGCCATCCACAGCGCGGCTTCAAACAGCGCGGGGGGCGAACGTTCCAGGCAGGCGAAAAAAGCGTGACGGGGATTCATTGCATTCTCCGGCGAATGCCCCCGTTTTAGCCTTGCTGGGAATTTTCGTCCAGTGGCTTAAGAAATATCCTATCCGCTTATGTCACAAGACCTACAAAACCGGACGACTTATTCCAGCGCACTTCGGCAGTTTTCTGCCGCAAGCCTATACTTGGCGACACAAGAAGTGATTCGGGAGCTCGACGATGTTTGCTCTCATGCACAGCACCCGCCTTGAATCGCTGCACCTGAGCATCGACCCGGTGACGGGGTTGAAGGCGGTCATAGCCATCCATAACAGCCGCCTGGGCCCTGCCCTGGGTGGTTGTCGTTACCTTGCCTACCCCGACGATGAAAGCGCCGTGGCGGACGCTGCGCGCCTGGCCCAAGGCATGAGCTACAAGGCCGCCCTGGCCGGGTTGCCGGTGGGTGGCGGGACGGCGGTGATCCTGCGCCCCGCCCATGTGGAAAACCGCGCGGCATTGTTTGAAGCCTTCGGTCGTTGCATCGAGCAACTCGACGGTCGCTACATCACCGCCACCGACAGCGGCACCTCGGTCGCCGACATGGACTGCATCGCCCAGCACACTCGCTTCGTTACCAGCACCACCGCCGCCGGCGACCCTTCGCCCCATGCCGCCATGGGCGTGTTCGCCGGTATCCGCACCACCGCCATGGCCCGCCTGGGCAGCGACAACCTCGAAGGCTTGCGCGTGGCCATCCAGGGCCTGGGCAACGTGGGCTTCGCCCTGGCCGAACAACTGCACGCCGCCGGCGCCGAACTGCTGGTCAGCGACATCGACCACGGCAAGGTGCAGCTGGCCATGGAACAGCTCGGCGCGCACCCCATCGCCAACGACGCCTTGCTCAGCACCCCGTGCGACATCCTCGCGCCCTGCGGCCTGGGCGCCGTGTTCAACCGCCAGAGCGTCGGCCAGCTACGCTGCGCCGCCGTCGCCGGTTCCGCCAGTGCGCAACTGACCAACCTGCAAGTGGCCGACCAACTCGAAGGCCGCGGCATCCTCTACGCCCCGGACTATGTGATCAACTCCGGCGGCCTGATCTACGTCGCCCTCAAGCACAGCGGTGCCGAACTGCCGACCATCACCGCGCACCTGTCCAACATCGGCACGCGCCTGACGGAAATCTTCGCCCACGCCCAGGCCGAAAAACGCTCACCCGCACGGGTCGCGGACGAGCTGGCCGAGCGCCTGCTCTACAAATAGGCCAGGCATTAAAAAGGCCCTGAATCATGGACTCAGGGCCTGTTCAATTAGGGCTTTATTCCGCCGGTGCGTTCAGCAACTCGGACAACGCGTCCGGCTGGCTCTTGAACGCCTTGGCAAACACATCGCGATTCTTCGCCATGTAGATCCCGGCTTCCTCTACCTGCTGCTCGCTCAGGGACGGCACGGCTTTTTGCAACACTTCTGCGAGCAACTCAGCGAGTTCAAGCATCTTGTCATGACGGTCAGCTTCGGCTTTATCCATGAACAAACGCTCCAGATCTCGGCTGCTGCGGTATACCACTTCGACGGCCATTCACCACCTCACATGCCTTCACGATAGTTGTCTTTTGCGACTACTGTATTTATATACAGCTAAAAGGGTAAGCCAAACCGTGGGGTTTGGGTAGCAGTTTTTTAATGTAGCCCGTAAATACAGGTCAGGCGTGCCTCATGTCACCCCGCCATCATCTTATACCCGCCTCTGGCCTTTTTTCTGCATGCAGAACAACCGTCACGTCCAACCCGCATTATCCGGTCGAACCGACCTAAGGAAGCACCATCGTGAAATTTAATTGGGCCGAAAAGCTGCGCCATCAAGTCCATGGGCTGGCCGAGTCCCTGGGTAACCTGTTTGTCGAGTCGTTCCACTACCTGGCGTTGTTCGCCATCGGTGCGGTGACCGCCTGGGCAGCGGTGATGGAATTCCTGGGGATGCTGGAGAACGGGCACATCAAGATCGATGACATCCTGCTGCTGTTCATCTACCTGGAATTGGGCGCGATGGTCGGGATTTATTTCAAGACCAACCACATGCCGGTGCGCTTCCTGATCTACGTGGCGATCACCGCGCTGACGCGTCTGTTGATCTCCAACGTGTCCCACCACAATCCACCCGACCTCGGCATCATCTACCTGTGCGGCGGGATTCTGCTGCTGGCGTTTGCGATTCTGGTGGTGCGCTACGCGTCGTCGGCGTTCCCGTCGGTGAAGGTCGAAGGCCCGCGTCGCAAGGGCGAGGCGAGCCTGGAGACCGAGAAGGGTGAGCTTTAAAGCCCGACGCTGAAGGGCAGGGCGCGGGTCGGCGGCCGCTGCAACAATTTGTGGCTGTCGCCGTCCGTCATCACCGCCAGGATCTCCATGGCGCTGTGGCCCTGCTCGATGGCGATGCCGAATTGAATGCTTTGCACCAGGCGTTTGAGCCGTTGCGGGTCGTTGCGTTGTTCGGCGCTGATCATGCGTTTGGCCACTACGCCCGTCTCGTCCGAGAGGGTGAGCATGATGCTGCCGTCGAGCCGTTGGATGCTCAGGTTGACGCGGTACTTTGGGGTGAAGGTGTCGGTGATGATCTGAAAAGGATTGTCCATGGTGCGTTACCGCCTGATAAGAACATGCAGTCATTGACGACCGGTGTCGTGATTAGTTCGCGTTGCCTGACCACCGGCCACTCCGTCGCTGAGGTGGTATAAATTCCGTTTACCTCATGAGCTGTACAGCAAAGGGCGTGCCGTACAGCGATCTGCCAAACAATGAGCTCCTTGTGTGGGAGAGGGCTTGCTCCCGGTAGCGGTGCATCAGCCAAGTATTCATTGACTGATGCCCCGCTACCGGGAGCAAGCCCTCTCCCACATGGGTTCTATGTTGTTATTGAGGTTGGTGATCCGTTTCAGGGCAACACGGAAAAAACGATCGCAGAAAGCGCAATCAGCCCGATCAGCACCACAAACACATTCGACACCTGGCCCGAATACTGGCGTAAAGCTGGCACGCGATGGATGGCGTACATCGGCATCAGGAACAGCAGGCAGGCGATGATCGGCCCGCCCAGGGTTTCGATCATGCCCAGGATGCTCGGGTTGAAGGTGGCCACGGCCCAGCAGGTCAGCACCATGAACAGCGCGGTGCAGCGTTCCAGCCATTTGGACGACATCGAACGGTCACGCCCGCGCAGGGATTTGACGATCAGCCCCTGGAAGCCTTCGCTGGCGCCGATGTAGTGGCCGAGGAAGGACTTGGTAATCGCCACCAGCGCGATCAACGGCGCGGCGTAAGCGATCACCGGCGTCTGGAAGTGGTTGGCCAGGTACGACAGGATCGAAATGTTCTGCGCCTTGGCCGCCGCCAGGTCAGCCGGCGACAGGGCCAGCACGCAGCTGAAGCAGAAGAACATCACCGTCAGCACCATCATGCCGTGGGCCGTGGCGAGGATGCCGCTGCTTTTGCGTTCGGCCAGCGGGCCGTACACGCGCTTCTGGTCGACGGCGAAGGCGGAGATGATCGGCGAGTGGTTGAACGAGAACACCATCACCGGGATCGCCAGCCATAGCGTGTTGAAAAACACTGGCAGGGGCATGCCCTCGCTGGCGGAGGCGAAGAAGGCGCCGTTCCAGTTGGGGATCAGGCTGAGTGCCAGCAACAGCAAGGCGGCGACGAACGGATAGACCAGCACGCTCATGGCCTTGACGATCACACCCTGGCCGCAGCGCACAATGGCCATCAGGCCGAGGATCAGTACCAGCGACAGGATCGCCCGGGGCGGCGGCGCCAGGTGCAGTTGGTGCTCCATAAAGCTGCCCAGGGTGTTGGTCAGTGCCACGCTGTACACCAGCAGGATCGGGAAGATCGCAAAAAAATACAGCAGGGTGATCAGCTTGCCCGCACCGACGCCGAAGTGTTCTTCGACGACTTCGGTGATGTCGCCGGATTTGCCTGACAGCACAAAGCGCGTCAGACCACGGTGGGCAAAGAAGGTCATCGGGAAGGCCAGCAGCGCCAGCACGATCAACGGCCAGAAGCCGCCGACGCCGGCATTGATCGGCAGGAACAAGGTGCCGGCGCCGATGGCGGTGCCGTAGAGGCCGAGCATCCACGTGGTGTCGTGTTGGGTCCAGCCAGTGGTAACGGTAGTGTCTAAAGCAGGATTTTCAGCCGCAGGTGTACGTACATCGGTCATCGTTATTGCCTCGTTATTATTTTTGCGCGGGCTCACGTTGGGGCGGGACGAAGTGCTCCGATCAGCACTCCACCCAGCTGACCGCCAGGCCGCCCCGTGAAGTTTCTTTGTATTTGTCGTGCATGTCGGCGCCGGTATCGCGCATGGTGCGGATCACCCGGTCGAGGGAAATGAAGTGCTTGCCGTCACCGCGCAGGGCCATTTGCGTGGCGTTGATGGCCTTGACCGCGGCGATGGCATTGCGCTCGATGCACGGCACCTGCACCAGGCCGCCGACCGGGTCGCAGGTCAGGCCGAGGTTGTGTTCCAGGCCGATTTCGGCGGCGTTTTCCAGTTGCTCGGGGGTGGCGCCGAGGATGTCGGCCAAGCCGGCGGCGGCCATGGCGCAGGCTGAACCGACTTCGCCCTGGCAGCCGACTTCGGCACCTGAGATCGAGGCGTTTTTCTTACACAGAATGCCGACGGCTGCGGCGGCCAGGAAGAAATTGACCACGTCGTCGTCAGACGCGTCGGCATTGAACTTCATGTAGTAATGCAGTACCGCCGGGATGATCCCCGCTGCGCCATTGGTCGGCGCCGTGACCATGCGCCCGCCTGCGGCATTTTCTTCGTTGACGGCGAGGGCGAACAGGTTGACCCATTCCATGGCCGACAAGGTCGAGGTGATTACATTGGGTTTGCCGATTTCCAACAGGCTGCGGTGCAATTTCGCAGCACGCCGTGGCACGTCCAGGCCACCGGGCAGGATGCCTTCATCGCGTAAGCCTTGTTCCACACATTCGCGCATCACCGACCAGATATGCAGCAGGCCGCTGCGGATCTGTTCTTCGCTGCGCCAGGCGCGTTCGTTGGCCATCATCAATTCGGAAACCCGCAGGCCGTGCTGGTTGCACAGGGCCAGCAGCTCGACGGCGCTGGAGAAGTCGTAGGGTAATTGCACATCGCTGGCCGGCGCGATGCCCGAATCCGCTTCAGCGGCTTCGATGATGAAACCGCCACCCACCGAATAATAGGTCTGCTCGCTGAGCAGGCCGTGGTCGCCGTAGGCGTGCAGGGACATGGCGTTGGGGTGGTAGGGCAGGCTTTCGTCCAGCAGCAGGAGGTCGCTGTGCCAGTTGAAGGCAATTTCCTGTTGACCGGCCAGCAACAACTGTCCGGACTCGCGCAGCTGTTGGATTCGCGTGTTGATCGAAGTGGGATCGACCTGATCCGGCCATTCGCCCATCAAACCCATGACGCAGGCGCGGTCGGTGGCGTGGCCGACACCAGTGGCGGACAGCGAACCATACAGGCGCACTTCGACACGGCGCGTTTCACTCAGCAAGTGCTGGTCGCTCAGGGCCTGGGCGAAGGTCGCCGCCGCGCGCATGGGGCCGACGGTATGGGAGCTGGAAGGGCCGATGCCCACCTTGAATAGATCGAAAACACTGATAGCCATGCTAAAGCCTTACAAGCAATGGAGTAGGAATCGCTGCCATGGTTTGTAGGACGAGCGCAATTGGCGTGATACTGAGCCTCTGGATCGGCACTGACCAACGAATTATCCTAAGACACTCTTTAGCAGGACTAAACCCTATGGCTCGCCCTCTCCATGGCCAGACTTACGTCTGGTTGCACGTTTTTTCCTGCGCTGCCCGGCATCTGTCGTTCACCCGCTGCGCCGAAGAACTGCACATCACGCCGGGGGCGGTGAGCCAGCAAATCCGCCAGTTGGAGGAGCGCCTCGGGTTTCGGCTGTTTCATCGACGGGCACGGGGGGTGGAGCTGAGTGCCGAGGGCCAGCGCCTGGCGGCAACGGTGGGGGAGGCCTACGGCAGCATCGACGCCGAGTTGCAGCGGTTGGATGCGGGAATGATCAGCGGCACGCTTCGCCTGCGCTCGATTCCATCATTTCTCGGCAAGTGGCTGACCCCACGCCTACCGCGCTTGCAGCAGCGCTTCCCGGATATCCAACTGCGCATGGTCGCCGAGGACAGCAGCATCGCCCTGCACGAAGGCGACTTTGACCTGGCCATCGACCTCAATGACGGCAGCTACCCTGGCCTGTTATCCACAGCCCTGCTGGATGAGCAGATTTTCCCGGTCTGCGCCCCCAGCCTGTTGCGGGGTCGACCGCCCTTGCACGGTCCGGCCGATCTCGTGCATTTCCCGCTGCTGCATGACATTACCGCCTGGCGTGGGAGTTACGAGTATGCGGAGTGGGAGTTCTACCTGAATGCCATCGGCTATCACGTCGCCGATGTACGCCGTGGCCACACCTTCAACCGCAACCACTTGACCATCGAAGCCGCCATCGCCGGCATGGGCGTAGCGATTGCGCGACGGACCTTGCTCAATGATGAGCTGGAACGCGGCACCTTGATCGTGCCGTTCGGCCTCGCGGTGCCCAACCACAAACGTTATGTGCTGCTGTATGCGCCGGGCGCCCTGAACCATCCGGGCGTGCGCGCGGTGCATGACTGGCTGGTGGAGGAAGCAGGAGTTTTTCGCGCCTTGCACCCGCTGGGGGAGGGGCAATTGTGAGGATCGCGGGGCGTAAGAAGATGTAACTAACTCCCCACCCTAACAGCGTTTCTGCTCGTCGTCAGGGTTAATTTGTAATGTAGGATTTATCTTTGCAAAGGGGTTGAAATGTTTCTCTGGCTGCTCAATTGTGTAATCAAGAGGTCATGGTTTCACCACCCCGGTGTTGCAGTTTGTGACCTCTCGCGAGCTAGCTGAAATAAGGGAAGAACTATGCAAATCCAAGTCAATAGCGATAACCATATTGAAAGCAGCATCCGACTGGAGGAGTGGGTACGTACTACCATTGAGAGCACGCTCGAACGTTATGAAGAAGACCTGACCCGAGTGGAGGTCTACCTGCGGGATGAGAACGGCGACAAGCCCGGTCCCCACGATTTAAGTTGCCGCCTGGAAGCGCGGCCAAAAGGCCATCAACCGCTGTCGGTGTCCGCCAAGGGCGATACCCTGGAACAAGCGATTGACAGCGCGGCCACCAAGCTGGATCACGCATTGGAACATCTGTTTGGTCGACTGCAAGGCAAGCCCCGCGCTGCCGCGAAAAACCAGCCCATCAACAAAGTGAACGAAGACGCGCTGGAACAGGAATTCCTGGAAAACGAAAACGCGGTCATCAACGGCTGACGTTCTTTTCACCCCCTGCAAACGGGCCTGCATCTGCAGGCCCGTTTTCGTTCAGGCGCCGCGTCGGAAAAAATACCGGCTCAACAGCGCCAGCCCCCCAGCCCCCAACCCGGCAAACAGCATCGCCCAACCGGCGCCGTGGCGCAGTGCCGCCTGGGCATCGTTGGCTGCCAGCCCCATCGACTCCAACTTTCCTGCGGCAATGTTCTGGCTGATGGCCGGCCACTCCATTGCCGTGGTGGCGGGCAGCATCTCGGCCAACTGATGGCTGATCCCCAGCAACAGCACCAGGCCCATAAGGGCAATGTTGAGCGCCAGGGTGATCAGCCGCGCACTGAGGTCGATGCCGGAGGCCATGCCCGCGCGGTCGGCCGATACCGAGCCGGTGGTGGTATTGGTGGTGGGCGAGTTGGTCAGCGCCAGGCCTGCGCCGGCGATCACGCAACTGAGCAGCACCAGCCCGATACGTGGGTGCTCGGCGCCGTTGACGGTGGCCATGGCCAGAAAGCCCGCGCCCATCAGGCCCAGGCCGAGGGGGATGATGCGTTCGGCGCCATAGCGCAGGGCCAGGCGCTCGGCCAGCGGCGGTACCAGCAAGGTCGGCAGGGTATAGGCGAGCAGCGCGGCGCCGGTGGTCAAGGTGTCGTAACCCAGGCCCGCCTGAAAGTACAACGGCAGGTAGATCATGAACGGCCAGAAGCTGAAGTTCATGCCGATCGAACCCATCAACGCACCGTTGAAACGCTGGATGCGGAACACCGAGAAGTCGAACATCGGGTGCGCACTGCGGAGCTCGACCGTGATGAACAGCAGCAGGCCGAGCCCCGACAACGCCGCCCAACCGAGCATGGCCGGTGTGCCGAAACCGTGCTCGGTGCCTTGGGTGATGAAGTACACCAGGGCAAACACCGACAGGGTCAAGGTGAGCATGCCGGCGATGTCCAGGCGATGGGCGGCCGGATCGCGGGATTCCTGCACGCTGATGCGCAGCAGCGCCAGGGTGAACAGGGTGAGCGGCACATGCACGAGGAACACCCAACGCCAATCCGCCACCGCCAGGATCAATGCGCCGATCATCGGCCCGAAGCCCAGGCCCACGCCGGCAATCACGCCCCATATCGCAAACGCCCGTGCCCGTGCTGCCGGTTCGCGGAACAGGTGCGAGAGGATGGCGAATTGGCAAATCATCATCGCCCCGGCACCGATGCCCTGGATAAACCGCGCCGTGATCAGCAGCGAAGAATCCTCGGCCAGCCCGCAGGCCAGTGAAGCCAGGCCAAACACCCAGAGGCACAGCACCAGCATGCGGCGACGGCCAAAGCGATCCGCCAACGTGCCCGCCGCCATCAGCACGCTCGTGCAGGCCAGGGTGTAGGCGTTCATGATCCACTGGGCGTCCTGGAAGCCCGTGCCCAACTCTCGCTCGAGTGTCGGCAGGATCACCGGCACGCTGGAAATCTCCAGGCCGAACATCAGGGCGACGAGGCACACGGCCGTGAGGGCCAGCCCATTCCTGGCGGTACGCGGGGGGCTGGCGGTGGTTAGCGTGGCGGCGGGTGGCATGGGATTCTCCTGTGGATGAAGTGTCGCGTTATTTTCAGGGGAATCTGTTTCGTTATTCGTGATAAGTTTTCCGCTAATAAGGGAATTTGGGGCGACAATCGAGCCATGACGACACCGCGTTTTGATGGCGTTGAGCTGTTTCTGCACATCGTCGAAAGCGGCAACCTGACCGAGGCCGCCGAACGGCTGAACCTCACCCGCTCTGCGGTCGGCAAGGGCCTGGCACGATTGGAAGCACGCCTGGGCACATGCCTGTTGCAGCGTTCCACCCGCCGCCAGCGGCTGACCGAGGACGGCCAGGCCTACTACGAACATTGCCTGCGCGCGTTGGCGGAACTCGAGGCGGCCGAATCGGTGCTGGAAAGCGGCCGGCAACAGCCACGCGGTCGTTTGCGGGCGAGCTTGCCACTGGCCTTCGGGCATCACTACGCAGCCCCGGCATTGTGGGGGTTGATGGCGCGCTATCCGGAACTGGAGATCGAGATCAGCTTCGCCGATCGTCTGGTGGACCTGGCACAGGAAGGCTTCGACGTCGCCGTGCGGATCGGCCCGCTGCCCGACACCGACCGCCTCAGTGCACGTCGCCTGGGCGAACAGGCCGTTGGGCTGGCGGCGTCACCGGCGTACTTGCAGCGCGTCGGGCCGATTGAATGCATCGAAGACCTTGCCGGCCATCGCGGCATCGCCTATCGCAGCACGACCTCGCAGCGCAATCCCGTGGCCTCGCCGTTGATGATGGACGACCTCCAGGCCGTGGCCGATGCCGCCATCGCGGGCGTCGGCCTGGCCTGGTTGCCGAGTTGGTTGATTGCGCACTATGTGCTGCGTGGGCAACTGGTCGCGGTGTTGCCCGGCTATCGCGAGCAACCCGCGCCGATCCATGTGATCTGGCCGACAGCCGTGCATATGCCGGCCAAGACCCGTTGTGCAATCGACGCACTGGTCGCCGCTACCCCCAGTTGCCTGGCGGGCAGTTAGAACGCGATGGAGGTCTGCACGTACAGCGTACGCGGCTCACCCACGTATTTGCCCTTGTTGTTGTCGTCGAACGAGCGGGTGAAGTACTGCGTGTTGAAGATGTTCTTCACGCCGACCGCCACATTCAGATCCGACAGTTGCGGGCCGAAGTCATAGGCTGCGCGGCTGCTGAACAGCATGTAGCCGGGGATTCGACCGTTGGCGCCGTCAGCACTTTCTGCCTGGGTGTTGGCGTTGTCGGCGAACTGGCTGCTCTGATAGCTGCTGTCCACATTGAGTTTCCAGCGCCCTTCGGTGTAACCCACGCCGAGGGTGCCCTTGTGCTTGGACGAGAAGGGCACGCGGTTGCCTTTGTTCGGGCCGTCTTCGCGGATGGTGGCGTCGACGTAGGCGTAGGTAGCGTACACATCGAAACCGGCCAGCGCCGGGCTCAAGCCATCGAGGGCGTAGTTGACGCTGGTTTCAATACCCTGGTGGCGCGTTTCGCCGCGGGCGATCACCGAGTCGTTGGTCTGGTTGCTTTCATACTGGTTGTCGAAGTTGATCAGGAACGCGCCGATCTCTGCGCGCAAGGTGCCGTCGTCATAGCGGGTACCCAGTTCCCAGGTGCGGGCTTTTTCCGGTTTCACTTCACCGCTGGTCACACGGTTGGGCATCTGGCTGTACTGCACGCTGCCGAATGAACCTTCGGTGTTGGCGTACAGGTTCCAGTCGTCGGTCAGGTGGTAGAGCACGTTCAACGCCGGCAGCGCGGTGTTGTAGTCGCCTTTGTATTTGACGTTGGTCAGGTTGTTGCTCTGCTGGGACTCGATCATCTCGTAGCGGATGCCCGGGGTGATGGTCCATTTGCCGATATCAATCCGGTCATCGACGAAGAACGCATTGGCTTCGGTGCCGCCGCGGGTGTCGCGGTCGTTGCGGCTGTCGGTGCTGGGGATTTGCTGGTTGTTGGCGGAAATCGGCGTGCGGTAGCGCAACTCGTGGCCGGCTTCGTTGATGTAGCGGTAGCCGACGCCCACTTCATGGCTGCTCGGGCCGAGGTCAAAGCCCTGGGCGAAACGGGTTTCCACGCCACGCACCCAATACTCGCGCGGGGACAGCGACAGGAAGGTGCCCTGATCCAGGTAGCCGCTGCGCAGGGTCTTGGTGAAGAAGCTGTTGACGGTGAATTCGCGGCGGTCCTGCTCGTAGCGATAGCCGACGTTGAACATCGTACGGCGGCCCCAGAATTTGTCGTAGGGGCGGGTGGACTGATACGGATCGGCCTTGTAGTCCGCGACGTTCAAGCCCCCAGGCATATCGGCCTGGCCTTCGTAGTACTGCGCCATGGCGTTGAAGCTGTTGGCGTCGTCGAGCTGGTATTTGCCTTTGAGGATCAGGTCGTCGATGCGCGTGTTGCTGTTTTCGCGCCAGTCGCCGCCACGGGTGCCGGAATACAAAATCGCGCCGCCCAGGCCATTCTCGGCAGTGCCGCCGGCCAGCAGGTTGCCGGTAGTCTTGAAGCCGTCATGGCTGGAAGACGGGCTGGTTTCGGTCTGCAAGCCACCTTTGACTGTGGGTGCATCCGGGATCGCGCGGGTCACGAAGTTGACCACGCCGCCGACGTTCTGCGGGCCGTAGCGCACCGCGCCGCCGCCACGCACCACGTCCACGGCGTCCATGTTGCCCATGCTGATCGGCGCGAAGGACAGCTGCGGCTGGCCGTACGGCGCGAAGGGCACAGGGATGCCGTCCATCAGCACCGTTGAGCGCGAGGCCAGGCGCGGGTTGAGACCGCGAATGCCGAAGTTCAGCGCCATATCGTGGCTGCCGGTGCCGTTATTGTCCGGGGCGTTGACGCCGGGGATGCGGTTGAGCACGTCCTTGGCCTGGGTGGCGCCCTGGCGTTCGAATGCTTCGCGGCGGATCACGTCACGGGCGCCGGGGTGTTCGAAGACATTGGTTTGTGCCGCATCGCCGAGCCAGTCGCCGACCACGCTGGAGGTCGCCAACTCGACAGCCGCCGGCGCCGTTGCCGGTTGCAGGCTGTAGGCGTTGTCGCCTTCGGCGCGGGCTTGCAGGCCGGTACCTTCCAGCAGCTTCTGCAGGCCTTCGGCGGCGCTGTAGCTGCCGGACAAACCACGGCTCTGCATGCCCGCCGTGACTTCGGAACCGAAGGAAATCAACACGCCGGCTTCACGGCCAAACTGGTTCAGGGCTGCTTCCAGCGAGCTTGGGGCGATGTGATACGGCTTGGCATCGGCCGCCATCACGCAAGGCAGTACGGTCAGGCTGAGGCTGGCGCCCAGCAGCAGTTGGCGCAAGGTGCGGGCGAGAAGGGTGGGTTGCTGGGGCATGAAGGGCGGTCCTGAGAAGGAAGGATCAAGGTGGCTTTCCTTCTCTGTCACGCGAGGTGCGGAAAACGGCTCACGGTGGCTGAAAATAATTTATGCGCGGGCCTGGACGCTTACCCAATAGCGGGTAAAACGCCGCACCTTGACCGGCAGGCTGACCTCCAGCAGGTCGAGGATGCGTTCGCTGTCGTCCAGCGGGTAGCTGCCGGACAGCAGCAGGTTGGCGACCTGCGCATCGCAATGGAGCTGGCCACGGCGGTAGCGGCCCAGTTCGGCGAGAAAGTCCTCCAGGCGCATATGCGCGGCCACCAGCATGCCGTCGGCCCAGGCGCCGCTGTTGGCGTCGGTAGGTCGCGGGGTGTCCCAGCCTTTACGGGTGAAATTGACCTGGCGCGCCGCGTCGACCGTCAGGGGCAGGCCGCTGTAGGCGTTGGGCATCACCTCGACGCGGCCGTCGAAGACCGCCAGTTGGGTGTGGTCGTTGAACTGGCGCACATTCAGGCGCGCCGCCTGGCTGCTGAGCAGGCCCTGGCCGGTCAACACCTGCAGCGGCATGCTGCCGGCATTGGCGGTGAGCAGGATCTCGCCTTCGAGCAGGCGGATCAGCCGTTGCCGGCCGTCGAAGTGCACATCCACGGCGCTGCCGGTATTGAGTTGCAACTGGCTGCCGTCGGCCAATTGCACCTTGCGCCGTTGGCCGACGGGGCTGCGATAATCGGCGCTCAACGGCGGCAGGATATGCTGCTGGCGCAGGCTCCAGGCGGCGGCCGAACCGGCGCCGAGGATCAGCAACAACTTCAGCGCCTGGCGCCGGCTGGTGGCGGTCGGCGCGTTCAGTGCCGCGTGAGCCAGGGGCGACGGCATGCCGCGCAGGCGCTGGTTGACGCGCTGGATATGGTCCCAGGCGCGCTGATGTTCGCTATGGGCATTCAGCCAGTGTTGCCAGGCCGCCTGCTGGCGTGGGGTGAGCGCGCCTTGCTGCATTTCCATCAGCCAGTGCACGGCCTGTTCGGCAACCTGGGTCGAGACATTCATAGGGCGAAATAGCAGCGCAGGGCGGCTTTATGCAGGTGGCGTTTGACGGTGGCGATGGAGATGCCCAGTTCGGCGCCGATCTGCGCATACGTCAGGCCGTCGAGTTGGGCCAGCAGGAACGTGCGTTTGACCTGGGTGGGCAAGCCATCGAGCAACTGGTCCAGCTCCAGCAGGGTTTGCAGGATGATCGCGCGCTCTTCTTCTGATGGCGCTACCTGCTCAGGCATCTGCGCCAAGGCGTCGAGGTAGGCGCGTTCCAGGTCCTGGCGGCGGTAGAAGTTGAACAACACGCGCTTGGCGACCGTGGTGAGGAACGCACGGGGCTCGATCAGCGTCGGCGCCTCCCGTGCGGTCAGGACCCGGATGAAGGTGTCCTGCGCCAGGTCTGCCGCACTTTCCGGGCAGCCGAGCTTGCGTCGCAACCAGCCGGTGAGCCAGTGGTGATGGTCGTTGTAGAGCACTTCGACAGGGTTGGACGGCTGCAACGCAAACACTCCACAAGCATGGGCATGCTTTAGAGAACAAGAATTGTTCGCATTGTAGGGCGCCGCCAACCGTTCGGCAATGCGTGAAGGCAGGTGTTTCATCCGTTCTGTTTTGCTTATGAGAATATTTATCATTAATATTGCGCGCTGATGACCCTGGCGCTTCCCGCATGAAAAGCAAAACCTCACTGCCCGCCTCCTATCGCCTAGCCGTCACATCGCGGGTGCTCGCCGCTGTGGTCGGCGGTTACCTGATGGCGTCCCTGGCGAGCATCTGCCTGGCACTGTGGATGCCAACGTCCCGCGCCGATGCGGTGATCACCGGGATGATGAGTTCGTTCGTGTTCTACCTGTTGGCAGTGCTCTGGTGCTTCGCCTGTCGTACGGCATGGCGCGCGTGGTGCGGCGTGATGCTGCCGAGTGCGGCGTTTGCCACCCTGGCAGGCGTGGGCTTGTGGATGGTACGCACATGAAAGAGGGCTTTCGCCAGGCCATGGCCTGGTTGCACACCTGGGCCGGGCTGATCTTTGGCTGGCTGCTGTTTGCGATTTTCCTGACGGGCACCCTGGCCTATTTCAAGGATGAGATCACTCACTGGATGCAACCCGAAGTACAGGCCCATCCCCTGGATGACGCGCGCAGTCTGAGTGTCGCCCAGGACTACCTGCAGAAGGTCGCACCCACGGCCGCACGCTGGTTCATCACCTTGCCGGATAGCCGCGACCCTGGCCTGTCTGTGATGTGGCAAGACAAAGTCGACCCCGGCAAACGCGGCAATTTCATTCAGAAAACCCTCGACCCCGTGAGCGGTCAAGCCGTACAGGCCCGGGAAAGCATGGGCGGGGATTTCTTCTACCGTTTCCACTTCCAGCTGCAAATGCCTTACCCGTGGGGCCGCTGGCTGTCGACCATTGCAGCGATGGTGATGTTCGTGGCGTTGATCACGGGCATCATCACCCACAAGAAAATCTTCAAGGACTTCTTCACCTTCCGCCCCCGCAAAGGCCAGCGTTCCTGGCTCGACGGGCATAACGCGGTGGGTGTGCTGGTGCTGCCGTTTCACCTGATGATCACCTACAGCAGCCTGGTGATTTTCATGAGCATGGTGATGCCGGCGCCGATCGTGGCTTCCTATGGCAACGACACCCGGGCCTTCTTCAATGACGTGTTCCCCGCCACCAATAATGCGCCGGCGTTGGGTCAGCCTGGCCGACTGCTGTCATTGCTGCCGATGTACGAGCAGGCGAGGGCGCAGTGGGCGGGTGGGCATGTCGGGCGGTTGGCGGTGAACAACCCGAGTGATGTAAACGCTTCGGTGAACCTGTCCCGTGCCAGTTCCGACCGCGTGGTGCATGACTTCGGCAGTACCGTGTCGTTCAACGGCAACACCGGCGAGTTGTTGCGGGTCAGCGCTGAACAATCGCTGCCGGCGGCGATCGGCGGCAGCTTCTATGGCCTGCACATGGGCCATTTCGCCGGTCCGGTGCTGCGCTGGTTGTACTTTATCTGCGGCCTGGCGGGCACGGCGATGATCGGCACGGGGCTGGTGATCTGGCTCGGCAAGCGGCAACTCAAACATGCAAAAAGCGGCGTGATGCCGTTTGAACTGCGGTTGGTAGAAGTGCTGAACATCGCCAGCATGTCCGGGCTGTTGATCGCCATTTCAGCCTTCTTCTGGGCCAACCGTTTATTGCCGGTGGGCTTTGCCGAGCGCTCCGATTGGGAAGTGCAGGCCTTCTTTATCGCCTGGGGCCTGAGCCTGTTGCACGGGATCCTGCGCCGGGGCCGCCAGGGTTGGGTTGAGCAATTGAGCTTCGCAGCACTGCTGTTTGCCGCAATCCCGTTGCTCAATGCCCTGACCACATCGCAGCATTTGGGCGCTTCACTGGCGACGGGCGACTGGGCCATGGCCGGCTTCGACCTGACCTGCCTGGCCAGCGGCGTGTTCCTCGCCTGGGCAGCCTGGAAGATGCAGCACCGCAAGGCCCCGCAGGCCAAGACCGAACGGGCGCGGCCGCTGCAGCTCAAGCCGGAGGCGAACTGAATGCTTCTCGCGCTGCTGATGTGTTACGCCGGGTTCGCCGCCTTGTGCCTGTCCACCGACCGTCACCACGGCGAACTGCTGCACAGCAAGCCATCGCCTCGGCGGCGTCTTGCTTTGCGCGTCATCGGTTGGCTGCTGCTGACCGTCTCGATCTGGCCCGCCGTGGCTGTCGCCGGTTGGGGCCAGGGCCTGGTGGAGTGGTGCGCGGTGTTGATGCTCAGCGCCCTGTTGCTGGTGCTGTTGTTGCCGTATCGGCCAAGGCTGGCCTTGCTCCTGGCAGGCGTCGGCCTGCTGGCCAGCCCTGTTGCCGCCTTCGCAACGTTCTGAGCCGCGGCCATGATGATCAGCACCCCACCCGATTCCCAGGACAGCCCGCAGGCTGACGCGGCGGGTGGGCGTGCGCATTTCCTGCAGGTGTTCCTGTCCCAGCGTTCGCAGATGGAAGCGTTGGTGAGCCGACGTGTCGGGTGCCGCGCCACGGCGGCCGACCTGGTGCAGGACCTGTTCCTGCGGTTTTGGCGTCGGCCATTGGTGCAGGTCGAAGAACTCAGCACCTACCTGTTGCGCTGCGCCGGCAATATCGCCATCGACCACCTGCGCAGCGAAGGCGCGCGGGTGCGCAGCAGTGAAGGTTGGCTGCCGGAGCAGCAGGATAACCAGGGCTCCGAACCCCAGGCGGCGCTCGAGGCGGGCAACGACCTGCGGCATGTCGAAGCCGCCCTGCGCAGCCTGCCGGAGCGCACCCGGCAGATCTTCCTGCTCAACCGCATTCATGGGCGCAAGTACGCGCAAATCGCCAAGGCCATGGGCCTGTCCCAAAGCGCCGTGGAAAAACATATGATGCGTGCCCTCGAAGCCTGCAAAGCCAGCCTTCGCGAACCATCGCCATCGCGCACGCCAGGGAAAGCACCGTGAATCCGACCCCCACGCCTGACCAGGAACAAGCCGCACTGGCCTGGCTGAGCCTGTTGCACGACCAGCCCAGCAGTGGCGACCAGGCCACGTTCAGTCGCTGGCTAAGGGCAGATCCTGCGCACGTCGAAGCCTATGCCCAGGCCCAGGTGCTCTGGGAGTTGAGCGAAGTGCCGGCACGCCAACTGGCGGATGAAGACGCGCTGGCGTTGCAGGGCTACCTCAATGCGATGAACACCCCTAGGCGCTCGCGGGTGGTGCGCTGGTCCGGCGCATTAGCCATGGCGGCGTGCCTGGTGTTGATGGTGTCCATGGGCGCCGGTTGGCAGCCTTCGCGGTGGATCGATGACTTCGGCGCCGATTACGTGAGCGCACCGGGAGAAGTGAAAACCGTCACTCTGGTCGATCAATCCAAGGTCACGCTGGATGCGGACAGCGCCATTGCAGTGGACTTCAGTCACGGTGAGCGACATATCCAATTGCGCCGCGGTGCAGGTTTTTTCAGCGTCACCCATACCGGCGAGTCCTTTGTGGTCGAGGCGGGCGGCGGTGAAGCGCGGGTGCTGGGGACACAGTTCGAAGTACGCCTGCAACCGGCGGGGGCCGAGGTGACGGTGTTGTCGGGACGGGTGGGCGTGACCGCGTCGAAACAGGGCCAGCAGCAAATTCTGACGGCGGGCCAGCAAGTGGCCTACGCCGATGGCAGCGCCGATCCCCTGCACGCGGTCGACAGCGAATCCCGCCTGGCCTGGCGGGATGGCTGGCTCAACTACTACAAGGCACCGCTGGCGGAGGTGGTCAAGGACTTGGGGCGTTACTACCCTGGCCGCATCCTGCTGCTCAACGAAGCGATGGGTGCCAGGCGTGTCAGCGGCAGCTTCCCGAGCAAGGACCCGCAGGCGGTACTCAACGCCTTGCAAGCGGTGCTGGGGTTCGAGCAGCATAGTCTGTTGGGGCGGGTAATCGTGGTGCGCTGATTACTTCAGCGCGGCCATGATCGCGTCAGGGTTGTAGTCGCGAATCAGCGTGCCGTTCACGTCCACAAACGGAATCCCGCCACCGCCCAGCGCTTCATATGCCTTGCGCGCCTTGGCGTCCTTCTCGATATCGACGGCCTGGTACGGAATGCCCTTCTGGTCGAGGAAGCGGCGGATCTGCTTGCAGTAGCCGCACCACTCGGTGGCATACAGCACCACCCGCGCCGAGGCTCGCGTCTGCTCCGGCACCACCTGGGAAGGGTTGAACAGCCGCTCGACCTTGCCCCAGTTCTGGATAACTACCACCACCAGTAATACCAGCAGGACTTTCTTGAGGACCCCGCCGAGCATCAGTTGCGGCGCTTGAGCTGGTCGGTCAGTTGGGTCGGCAGGCCCTTGATGATCAAGGTGCCGGCGGCCTCGTCGTACTCGATCTTGTCGCCCAGCAAGTGTGCTTCAAAGCTGATGGACAAGCCCTCGGCGCGCCCGGTGAAGCGGCGGAACTGGTTGAGGGTGCGTTTATCCGCCGGGATTTCCGGCGACAGGCCGTAGTCCTTGTTGCGGATATGGTCGTAGAACGCCTTGGGCCGATCCTCATCGATCAGGCCCGACAGCTCTTCAAGGCCCATGGGCTCGCCGAGCTTGGCCTGGCTGCTGGCGTAATCCACCAGGGTCTTGGTTTTTTCGCGGGCGGATTCGTCCGGCAGGTCTTCGCTTTCGACGAAGTCGCTGAAGGCCTTGAGCAGGGTACGCGTCTCGCCTGGGCCGTCGACGCCTTCCTGGCAGCCGATGAAGTCGCGGAAGTATTCCGAGACCTTCTTGCCGTTCTTGCCTTTGATAAACGAGATGTACTGCTTGGACTGCTTGTTGTTCTGCCACTCGGACACGTTGATACGCGCTGCCAGGTGCAACTGGCCCAGGTCCAGGTGGCGCGACGGGGTGACGTCCAGCTCGTCGGTCACCGCCACGCCTTCACTGTGGTGCAGCAGGGCGATGGCGAGGTAGTCGGTCATGCCTTGCTGGTAGTGGGCAAACAGCACGTGGCCACCGGTGGAGAGGTTGGACTCTTCCATCAGTTTTTGCAGATGTTCGACGGCGGTGCGGCTGAACGTGGTGAAATCCTGGCCACCCTCGAAATATTCCTTCAACCAGCCGCTGAACGGGTGCGCGCCGGATTCGGCATGGAAGAAACCCCAGGCCTTGCCTTGTTTGGCGTTGTAGCTCTCGTTGAGGTCGGCAAGCATGTTCTCGATGGCAGCCGACTCGGCAAGCTCGGAGTCGCGGGCGTGGAGAACTGCGGGTGTGCCGTCGGGTTTTTTGTCGATCAGGTGGACGATGCAATGACGGATCGGCATGGGCTTCTCGGCTGGTTGAAGGGGAGCGGTCGGCCTCCCCGAAAAGTCGCCCAGTGTACCGCACCCATTGGTCAAGACACGCGTCGAAGGGCATTTTGGATGCTCTCCGACGAGGCATATGCCTTTTTTTCACGGTTTAGAGCGATAAAGCTGACCAAATGGGTAGGTAGAAGCGGATATTTCCCCGTCTCTGTGCTAGTTTTGCCCCGTCTTACGCCAAGTCTCGGCGATAAGCGTGCATTCAGCATCTGTCAGGTCGAACCAATCCCCGTTTCAAGCATCTATAACCCCGATCTCCGTGGTTATAGCCGGGGGTGCCAGGCCATGACGGTCGGGCTCGACGGCTGACACTGCACTCTGCAATCCATATGAATTTGATAGGGAAGGAACACCACAATGGCTATTACTAAAGACCAACTGATCGCTGACCTGGCTGAAGCAGTAGACGCACCGAAAACCACCGTGCGCGCACTGCTGGACCAACTGAGCCAAGTTGTTGCTGACCAGCTGGAAAACGGCGGCGAAATCACTCTGCCAGGCGTTGGCAAACTGAAAGTGACCGAGCGTCCTGCCCGTACTGGCCGTAACCCTTCGACTGGCGCTGCCATCGAAATCGCTGCCAAGAAAGTTATCAAGCTGGTTGTGGCCAAAGGCCTGACCGACGCTGTTAACAAGTAAGACGCAGCAAAAAAAACCGTGCTCCGGAGCGATCCGGGCACGGTTTTTTGTTGCCTGGGATTTGTCTCTATCTCACCCAGCGCTGGCGCCAGATCTGCTGTTCGTTCTTGGTCTGGAAGGTCCAAGCCACGAAACGGCTCTGCTTCTGGCCCTGGGACATTTCCACCACCTGGCTTTCCAGCACGCCGGCTTTTTTCAGGGCGGTCTCGATCGCGGGCAAGTTTGACGCTTTTGACACCAGGGTGCTGAACCACAACACCTTGTGGGCAAAGTGCGCACTCTCGGCGATCAACTGCGTCACGAAGCGTGCTTCACCGCCTTCACACCACAACTCGGCCGATTGGCCACCGAAGTTGAGCACCGGCAATTTGCGCTTGGGATCGGCCCGGCCCAGGGCGCGCCACTTGCGCTCGCTGCCCTTGGTGGCTTCGTCCATGGACGCATGGAACGGTGGGTTGCACATGGTCAGGTCAAAACGCTCACCCGGTTCCAGCAGGCCCAGCAGGATGTGCTTGGGGTTTTCCTGCTGGCGCAACTGGATGACCTTGCTCAGGTCATTGGACTGCACGATGGCCTTGGCGGCGGCCACGGCGATGGGGTCGACCTCCGAGCCGAGGAAGTTCCAGCGGTACTCCATATAGCCAATCAGCGGGTAGACGCAGTTGGCGCCCATGCCGATGTCCAGCACCTTGACGATTGAACCGCGCGGGATCTTGCCCTCGTTGACACTGGCCAGCAGGTCGGCGAGGAAGTGCACGTAGTCGGCACGTCCCGGTACCGGCGGGCACAGGTAATCCGCCGGGATGTCCCAATGCTGGATGCCATAGAAGGCTTTGAGCAACGCCCGGTTGAACACCCGTACCGCGTCCGGGCTGGCGAAGTCGATACTCTCTTTGCCATAGGGGTTGATGATCACGTATTGCGCCAGTTCCGGCGTGGTCTTGATCAGCGCCGGGAAGTCGTAACGGCCTGTGTGGCGGTTGCGTGGGTGCAGGGTAGCCTCTTTGCGCGGCGCGACGGGTTTGGCCGTGGCTGCGGTCTTAGGCTTCTTGCGTGGAGGTTTGGGCGTAGTGGGGGCGGTCATGATGATTCTGGTGTTGGCTCAAAGTGGCGGCCATTGTCACACATTCCCGAGGATAACTCGGTCAAATGTGGGAGGGGGCTTGCTCCCGATAGCGGTGGATCAGTCAAGACTAGCCTGGCTGACAGATCGCCATCGGGGGCAAGCCCCCTCCCACATTGACTGTATTGCCAGCAATGGATTGGGAAACACCAGGCAAAAAAAGAGACCCGAAGGTCTCTTTTTTTCACACGGATTGCCCCTTAGAGGCTGGAAATCCGCGCATGTTGCTCCGCCAGCTTGCCCAAAGCTTGTTCGGCCTCGGCCAGCTTGGCGCGTTCCTTATCGATTACTTCAGCCGGTGCCTTGTCGACGAATGCCGCGTTGGACAGCTTGCCGCCCACCCGCGCCACTTCACCTTGCAGGCGCAGGATTTCCTTGTCGAGACGGGCCAGTTCCGCGCCCTTGTCGATCAGGCCGGCCATCGGCACCAGCACTTCCATGTCGCCGACCAGCGCGGTCGCCGACAGTGGCGCTTCGGCGCCATCCGCCAATACGGTGATCGATTCCAGCTTCGCCAGCTTCTTGAGCAGCGCATCGTTCTCGGTGAGACGACGCTGGTCTTCGGCGCTGGCGTTCTTCACGAATACCGCCAGGGGCTTGCCCGGGCCGATGTTCATTTCGGCGCGGATGTTGCGCGTGCCGAGCATCAGGGTCTTGAGCCATTCGATGTCGCTTTCGGCGGCCTCATCGATGCGTGCTTCGTTGGCCACCGGCCAAGGTTGCAGCATGATGGTCTTGCCGTCTTTGCCGGCCAGCGGCGCGAGGCGCTGCCAGATTTCTTCGGTGATGAACGGCATGAACGGATGCGCCAGGCGCAGGGCGACTTCGAGCACGCGTACCAGGGTGTGACGGGTGCCGCGCTGACGCTCGATCGGCGCGTTCTCGTCCCACAGTACGGGCTTGGACAGTTCCAGGTACCAGTCGCAATACTGGTTCCAGATGAACTCGTACAAGGCCTGTGCGGCCAGGTCGAAACGGAACTGGTCGAGTTGACGGGTCACTTCGGCTTCGGTGCGCTGCAATTGCGAGATGATCCAGCGATCCGCCAGGGACAGCTCGATGGCCTCGCCGTTCTGGCCGCAGTCTTCGCCTTTGTCCAGCACGTAGCGCGCGGCGTTCCAGATCTTGTTGCAGAAGTTGCGATAGCCTTCGACGCGGCCCATGTCGAACTTGATGTCGCGACCGGTGGACGCCAGCGAGCAGAAGGTGAAGCGCAGCGCATCGGTGCCGTAGCTGGCAATGCCGTCGGCGAATTCGTCGCGGGTCTGCTTCTCGATCTTCTTCGCCAGTTTCGGCTGCATCAGGCCCGAGGTGCGTTTCTGCACCAGGGTTTCCAAATCGATGCCGTCGATGATGTCCAGCGGGTCGAGGACGTTGCCCTTGGACTTGGACATCTTCTGGCCCTGGCCATCCCGCACCAGGCCGTGCACGTACACGGTCTTGAACGGTACCTGCGGGGTGCCGTCCTCGTTCTTCACCAAGTGCATGGTGAGCATGATCATCCGGGCAACCCAGAAGAAAATGATGTCGAAGCCGGTGACCAGCACGTCGGTGGAGTGGAATTTCTTCAGGAATTCGGTCTGCTGCGGCCAGCCGAGGGTGGAGAACGTCCACAGGCCCGAGCTGAACCAGGTGTCCAGTACGTCGTTGTCCTGTTGCAGTGCCACGTCCGGGCCGAGGTTGTGCTTGGCGCGTACTTCGGCTTCGTCGCGGCCCACGTAGACCTTGCCCGACTCGTCGTACCAGGCCGGAATGCGATGGCCCCACCACAGCTGGCGGCTGATGCACCAATCCTGGATGTCGCGCATCCACGAGAAGTACATGTTTTCGTACTGCTTGGGCACGAACTGGATACGCCCGTCCTCCACGGCAGCAATCGCCGGCTCGGCCAGGGGCTTGGTGGACACGTACCATTGGTCGGTCAGCCAAGGCTCGATCACGGTGCCGGAGCGGTCGCCCTTCGGCACTTTCAGGGCGTGGTCGTCGACGCTGACCAGCAGGCCGGCAGCGTCGAAGGCAGCAACGATCTGCTTGCGCGCTTCGAAACGGTCAAGGCCGGCGTATTCGGTCGGGATCTTGCCGTCGATGCTCTCGTTCAGCGTACCGTCCAGGTTGAACACCTGGCAGGCCGGCAGCACCGCGGCATTCTTGTCGAAGATATTCAACAGCGGCAGGTTGTGGCGCTTGCCGACTTCGTAGTCGTTGAAATCGTGGGCCGGGGTGATTTTCACGCAGCCGGTGCCGAATTCAGGGTCGCAGTAATCGTCGGCGATGATCGGGATGCGGCGGCCTACCAGCGGCAACTCGACGAACTTGCCGATCAGTGCCTGGTAGCGCTCGTCGTTCGGGTTGACCGCGACGGCGGCGTCGCCAAGCATGGTTTCCGGACGGGTGGTGGCGACGATCAGGTAGTCGTTGCCCTCAGCGGTCCTGGCACCGTCCGCCAGTGGGTACTTGAGGTTCCACAGGAAACCTTTCTCGTCGTGGTTCTCCACTTCAAGGTCGGAAATTGCCGTGTGCAACTTGGTGTCCCAGTTGACCAGGCGCTTGCCGCGGTAGATCAGGCCGTCTTCATGCAGGCGCACGAAGGCTTCTTTCACCGATTCCGACAGGCCGTCATCCATGGTGAAGCGCTCTCGGCTCCAATCGACGGACGAACCGAGGCGACGGATCTGACGGCTGATGTTGCCGCCGGACTGGTCTTTCCACTCCCAGATTTTTTCCAGGAATTTCTCGCGACCCAGGTCGTGACGGTTCTGGCCGGTGGCTTCGAGTTGGCGCTCCACCAGCATCTGGGTGGCGATACCAGCGTGGTCGGTACCCGGTTGCCACAGGGTGTTGCGGCCCTGCATGCGGCGGAAACGGATCAACGCATCCATGATCGCATTGTTGAAGCCATGGCCCATGTGCAGGCTGCCAGTGACGTTCGGTGGCGGAATCATGATGGTGTAGGACTCGCCCGCGCCTTGCGGAGCGAAATAGTTCTCGGACTCCCAGGTGTTGTACCAGGAAGTTTCAATAGCGTGCGGCTGGTAGGTCTTATCCATGCGCGGCGGGACCCTAGTTGGCATATATTCAGGAAAGCCGGCAAGTATAACGGGGGATAGGGCGCAGGGCGAGGCGAAGGCGGGCTTAAGGTGCAGGCAATCAAATGTGGGAGGAGTTTGCCACCTCCCACAGGGGATCTATGGACGGTTCAAGACTGGTACTGGCTGAGCAGCCGCTCCATCCGTGCATCCATCCGGCGCTTGATCTCGGTTTCGATATGGGGGGCAAAGTCGTCGATCACGTCTTGCATGATCAATTGCGCAGCGGCACGCAGTTCGTTGTCCAGGTGCAGCAGCAGGGCGTCGGGACCTTTTTCAGCCGCAGCAGGGGCAGCGTCCACGACAGCGGGGGCTTCGACAACCGGTTCCGGGGCGACCTGCTTGCCGCCGACCATGTCGAACAACAGCGGAATCTGTACCTCGCCATCGGCCTGTTCGGTCAATAGCGGCGGTTGCAAGTCATCATCACCCAGCAACTGACGAATCGACTCGAGGTCGTCCAGCAGGTGGTCATCTTTTTTTGTCGGGTTGGGAGTGTCCATCATGTACTCAAAGTCGTTGTAGCCGGTGATCTTGCAAAGGATAGCCCTGTTCGCGGTAGAAACGGAAACTCTCCCGCGCGGCCTGACGAATAGCCGGATCTTCCACCACCACTTCCGCCACACGGGCGAAGGCCTTGGCAAAAGGCGGTACTTTCAGGTCCAGGTTGACCAGCAGGTCCTGGTGATTGCCGCAACTGTCCCCCAAGCCCAGGACAACCTGGCCTTCGGGTTCTGATTCTGCGGGGCCGTGGGGCACGAAGCTTTCGCCCTTGAAACGCCACAGGCGGGCGTCGAGCTCGTCGCGTTGGGCGGCATCGCTGCAATGCAGGTAGATGCGGTGGCCCATGCGCCAGGCTTTCTCGGTGAGTTTGCAGGCGAAGTCCAGGCGCGCGAGCGGATCGGCGCTGGGCAATATATAGAAGTCGACTTGGGTCATTGCGGTTCCTGAGGCCGGGGCGGCGAGATCACCGCCCCGGCATCTTCAGTGTCAGGCTTTGGCGCGGTCCAGCAGGTATTGGGTCAGCAATGGCACCGGACGGCCGGTGGCGCCCTTGTCCTTGCCGCCGCTGGTCCAGGCGGTGCCGGCGATGTCCAGGTGTGCCCAGTTGAAGTTCTTGGCGAAGCGCGACAGGAAGCACGCAGCCGTGATGGTGCCGGCTTTCGGGCCGCCGATGTTGGCGATGTCGGCGAACGGGCTGTCCAGCTGTTCCTGGTACTCATCGAACAGCGGCAGTTGCCAGGCGCGGTCGTCGGCGGCCTTGCCGGCGCTGAGCAGTTGCTCGATCAGCTCGTCGTTATTGCCCAGCAGGCCCGAGGTGTGGGAACCCAGGGCCACGATGCAGGCGCCGGTCAGGGTGGCGATGTCGATCACGGCCTGTGGCTTGAAGCGCTCGGCGTAGGTCAGGGCATCGCACAGCACCAGGCGGCCTTCGGCGTCGGTGTTGAGGATTTCCACGGTCTGGCCGCTGAGGGTGGTGACGATGTCGCCCGGACGGGCCGCGCCGCCGCTGGGCATGTTCTCGGCGCAGGCCAGGATGCACACCAGGTTGATCGGCAGCTTCAGTTCCAGCACGGCGCGCAGGGTGCCGAACACGCTGGCGGCGCCGCCCATGTCGTACTTCATCTCGTCCATGCCCAGGCCCGGCTTGAGGCTGATGCCGCCGGTGTCGAAGGTGATGCCTTTGCCGACCAGGGCGTAAGGCTTCTCGGACTTCTTGCCGCCGTTGTATTGCATGACGATCAGGCGTGGTGGCTGGTCGCTGCCCTGGCCCACGGCATAGAACGAGCCCATGCCCAGTTCCTTGATCTTCTTCTCGTCCAGAACTTCGACTTTCAGGCCCTTGAACTCTTTACCCAATGCCTTGGCCTGTTCGCCCAGGTAGGTCGGGTGGCAGATGTTCGGCGGCAGGTTGCCCAGGTCGCGGGTGAACGACATGCCATTGGCGATGGCCTGGGCGTGGGTCACGGCGCGCTCGACTTCAGCCTGGGCGGCCTTGATGGTCAGCAGGGTGATTTTCTTCAGGGCGCGGGGTTCGGTTTTCTGGCTCTTGAACTGATCGAAAATGTAGCCGCCGTCCACCAGGGTTTCGGCCAGCAGGCGGGTCTTGCCGTAGCTGTCACGGCCTTTGACGACGATTTCATCGAGCGCCAGTGCCGCATCGCTGCCGCCCAGGCCCTTGAGGGTGTTGAGGATGCCGCTGATGATCTTGCGGAACGGACGGTCGCCCAGTTCAGCGTCCTTGCCCACGCCCACCAGCAATACGCGGTCGGCTTTCAGGTTGGGCAGGCTTTGCAGCAGCAGGCTCTGGCCGACTTTGCCGGCCAGGTCGCCGCGCTTGAGGACCGCGCTGATCGCGCCGCCGCTGAGTTCGTCGAGCTGCCTGGCGGCTACGCCGAGCTTGCGGCCTTCGCCGATGGCGACCACGAGGGTGGCGGTTTTCAACGTTTCGGGGCTAACGCTTTTTACAACCAATTCCATTTTCGGGTCCCTTATATAAGGTCTGAGAGCCTGGCGTCTGTACGCAGGCTTTAAAGCTTGGCGGCTGTGTAAACCGCCAGCGACAAAGGCCGCAGTTTGAACCTCGCCGGCGGAGCCTGACAACCCTTGCCACCAGCTTTGTGCGTGCGCATGAGGTTGCGCAGTGACAGGCGCGGTCAATCACAGGATAATGCGCCATCTTTTTAGCCGGCCCGGTGCAAACGGGCTGACTCGGTATGCTTGCTTGTTTGGCCGCCTTAGCCTGACAACCCTGGAGTGTCTGGTTTGATCGTCTTCCGTTATCTGTCCCGCGAAGTCCTGTTGACCCTGAGTGCCGTGAGTGCGGTCCTGCTGGTCATCATCATGAGTGGTCGTTTCGTCAAATACCTGGCCCAGGCTGCCTCCGGCGCCCTGGACCCAGGCTCGCTGTTCCTGATCATGGGCTTTCGCCTGCCGGGATTCTTGCAGCTGATCCTGCCGCTGGGCCTGTTCCTCGGCATCCTGCTGGCCTACGGCCGCTTGTACCTTGAAAGTGAAATGACCGTGCTCTCGGCCACCGGCATGAGCCAGCAGCGCCTGCTGGGCATGACCATGATTCCGGCGGCCGGCGTTGCGCTGATCGTGGCCTGGTTGAGCCTGAGCCTGGCTCCCCAGGGCGCCATGCAGTTCCAGCTGGTGCTGAACAAGCAGGACGCGATGACCGAGTTCGACACCCTCGAGCCGGGCCGTTTCCAGGCACTCAATGACGGTTCACGGGTGACTTACACGGAAACCCTGACCGACGACCGCGCCAACCTGGGCGGTGTGTTCATCTCCGAGAAACGGTTTGGCCAGGACAAGAAAGACCGGGGCATTTCCGTGCTGGTGGCCGATTCGGGCCGCCAGGAAGTGCGTCCTGACGGCAGCCGCTACCTGATCCTGGAAAATGGCTATCGCTACGATGGCAGTCCAGGCATGGCCGACTATCGCGCGATCAAGTACGACACCTATGGCGTGATGCTGGCCCGCCCGGACATCAGCGACGAAGTCACCGACCGCGACGCCATCCCCACGGCGGACCTGCTCGGCAGCAAGGAACTGCGTTCCATCGCCGAGCTGCAATGGCGGATTTCCCTGCCGCTGCTGGTGTTTATCGTGACCCTGATGGCCGTGCCGCTGTCGCGCGTCAACCCGCGCCAGGGCCGTTTCCTCAAGCTGTTGCCGGCGATCCTGCTGTACATGGCTTACCTCACCATCCTGATTTCCGCCCGTGGCTCCCTGGAGAAAGGCAAGCTGTCGCCGGTCCTGGGCCTGTGGTGGGTGCACGGCATGTTCCTGGTGATCGGTCTGGGGCTGCTGTATTGGGAGCCTATTCGTTTGAAAATGATGAGCCGTCGTGGCCAGAAGGAGTTGGCTCGTGGCTAAGCTCGATCGCTACATTGGTAGCAGCGTCCTGATCGCCATCCTGGCGGTACTGGGCATTATCCTGGGCCTGGCCTCGTTGTTCGCCTTCATCGATGAAGTCGGCAACGTCAGCGACACCTATACCGTATGGGACGTGCTCAGCTACGTGGCACTCACCGCGCCGCGTCGTCTCTACGACATGATGCCGATGGCCGCGCTGATCGGTTGCCTGATCGGCCTGGGCAGCCTGGCCAGCAACAGCGAACTGACCATCATGCGCGCCGCCGGTGTGTCCATCGGGCGTATCGTCTGGGCGGTCATGAAGCCAATGTTGCTGCTGATGCTGTGCAGCGTGCTGATCGGTGAATACGTCGCGCCGCCGGCCGAAACCACCGCCCAGGCCAATCGCGCCCTGGCCCAGGGCTCGGGTGATGCACAAAGCGCCAAGCATGGCCTGTGGCACCGCCAGGGTGATGAGTTCATCCACATCAACGCCGTGCAACCGGGCGGGCTGTTGATCGGTGTGACGCGCTACACGTTCGACAAGGAACGTCACATGCTGTCGTCCAGTTTCGCCAAACGCGCGCAGTACGGCGACGAAAAGTGGCAACTGACCGACGTCACCACGACTCACTTCCGCAATGTCGGCCAAGGCATCAAGGCCAGCACCGAAGTGATCAATGTGCCGAGTGAAGAGTGGGATATCGCCCTCAAGCCGGAACTGCTCAATACAGTGGTGATGATCCCCGAAAGCCTGCCGATCTCCGGGTTGTGGGGCTATATCCACTACCTGAAGGATCAAGGCTTGAATAACGGTCGTTACTGGCTGGCATTTTGGGTCAAGGTGTTGCAGCCGGTGGTGACCGCCGCACTGGTGTTGATGGCGATCTCGTTCATCTTCGGTCCGTTGCGCTCCGTGACCCTCGGTCAGCGGGTATTCACGGGCGTGCTGGTCGGTTTCACCTTCCGCATTGCCCAGGACCTGCTCGGCCCGTCGAGCCTGGTGTTCGGGTTCTCGCCACTGTTTGCAGTGCTGGTGCCGACGGCCATCTGCGCCCTGGCCGGCTTCTGGCTGCTGCGCCGAGCGGGCTGATAGCGCACCGATGGATAAAAAATGCCCCGCTCGGATGAGTGGGGCATTTTTGTTCTGGTCAGCAAAGATGACGCCCGGCCTGAGCATCAGGTACAATTCCCGGCTATTTTTCAGCGGGCAATCTGCCTGCAGCCTTTTTGAGTGTTGATCCGTGAGTGATTTGAGTCATATCCGCAATTTCTCCATCATCGCCCACATTGACCATGGTAAGTCGACGCTGGCCGATCGATTCATCCAGATGTGCGGCGGCCTTGCCGAGCGTGAAATGGAAGCCCAGGTGCTGGACTCCATGGACCTCGAACGCGAGCGCGGGATCACCATCAAGGCCCACAGCGTTACCCTGTACTACACAGCCAAAGACGGTATCAAGTACCAGCTGAACTTCATTGACACCCCGGGCCACGTGGACTTCACCTATGAAGTCAGCCGCTCCCTGGCGGCCTGCGAAGGTGCGCTGCTGGTGGTGGACGCGGGCCAGGGCGTTGAAGCCCAGTCCGTGGCCAACTGCTACACCGCCATCGAGCAAGGCCTGGAAGTCATGCCGGTGCTGAACAAGATCGACCTGCCACAGGCCGATCCGGACCGCGTAAAAGAAGAAATCGAAAAAATCATCGGCATTGACGCCACCGACGCCGTCGAGTGCAGCGCCAAGACCGGCCTGGGCGTCGACGAAGTGCTCGAGCGCCTGGTCAAGACCATTCCAGCCCCCACCGGCAACTACGAAGATCCGCTGCAAGCGTTGATCATCGACTCCTGGTTCGACAACTACCTGGGGGTTGTCTCCCTGGTACGCGTGCGCCACGGCCGTGTGAAGAAGGGCGACAAGATCCTGGTCAAGTCCACCGGCAAGATCCACCTGGTGGACAGCGTCGGTGTATTCAACCCCAAGCACACCGCGACCACTGATCTGAAAGCCGGTGAAGTAGGCTTCATCATCGCCGGTATCAAGGACATTCACGGTGCGCCGGTGGGTGACACCCTGACCTTGAGCTCCACCCCTGACGTCGACGTGCTGCCGGGCTTCAAACGCATCCAGCCGCAGGTCTACGCCGGCCTGTTCCCGGTCAGCTCCGACGACTTCGAAGACTTCCGCGAAGCCCTGCAAAAGCTGACCCTCAACGACTCGTCGTTGCAGTACACCCCGGAAAGCTCCGACGCCCTGGGCTTCGGCTTCCGCTGCGGCTTCCTCGGCATGCTGCACATGGAAATCATCCAGGAGCGCCTTGAGCGCGAATACGACCTGGACCTGATCACCACGGCGCCGACGGTTATTTTCGAGCTGCTGCTCAAAAACGGTGAAACGATTTACGTCGACAACCCGTCCAAGCTCCCAGACCTGTCTTCCATCGAAGACATGCGCGAACCGATCGTGCGGGCCAATATCCTTGTGCCGCAGGAACACCTGGGCAACGTCATTACCCTGTGTATCGAAAAGCGTGGCGTGCAGCACGACATGCTGTTCCTCGGTACCCAGGTGCAAGTGACCTACGATTTGCCGATGAACGAAGTGGTCCTGGACTTCTTTGACCGTCTCAAATCCACCAGTCGCGGCTATGCTTCGCTGGATTACCATTTCGACCGTTACCAATCGGCTAATCTGGTGAAACTGGATGTGCTGATCAACGGCGACAAGGTCGATGCCCTGGCACTGATCGTGCACAAGGACAACGCGCACTACAAAGGTCGCCAGTTGACCGAAAAGATGAAAGAACTGATTCCGCGCCAGATGTTCGACGTCGCGATCCAGGCCGCCATTGGCGGGCAGATCATTGCGCGAACCTCCGTCAAGGCACTCAGAAAGAACGTACTGGCCAAATGCTACGGTGGCGACGTCAGCCGTAAGCGCAAGCTGCTTGAGAAGCAAAAGGCCGGTAAAAAACGCATGAAGCAAGTGGGCAACGTGGAAATTCCACAAGAAGCCTTCCTTGCGGTGCTCAGGTTGGATAGTTAGGTCCTATGTCGCTAAATTTCCCGCTGTTGCTGGTCATCGCCGTTGCCGTTTGCGGTCTCCTGGCGTTGCTCGATCTGGTGTTCTTCGCCCCGCGTCGGCGGGCGGCTATCGCGTCCTATCAGGGCAGCGTCAGCCAGCCCGATGGCATGGTGATCGAGAAGCTGAACAAAGAGCCTTTGCTGGTTGAATACGGCAAGTCGTTCTTCCCGGTGTTGTTCATCGTGCTGGTGCTGCGCTCGTTCCTGGTGGAACCGTTTCAGATCCCGTCGGGCTCGATGAAACCTACCCTGGACGTGGGCGACTTCATCCTGGTGAACAAGTTTTCCTACGGGATTCGCCTGCCGGTGATCGACAAGAAGGTCATCGAAGTCGGTGATCCGCAGCGCGGCGATGTGATGGTGTTCCGCTACCCGAGCGACCCGAACGTCAACTACATCAAGCGTGTGGTAGGCCTGCCGGGCGACGTGATTCGCTACACCAGCGACAAGCGCCTGTTCATCAACGGCGAGTCGGTGGCCGAGAAGCTGATCGGTTCCGAACCGAACAGCCTGGGCAGTGCCGAGCTGTACCAGGAAAAACTCGGTGCGGTAGAGCACGAAATCCGCAAGGAAATGAGCCGCTACCGCGCCATGCCTGATGGCGAGTGGAAAGTGCCGGCCGGGCACTATTTCATGATGGGCGACAACCGCGACAACTCCAATGACAGCCGTTACTGGGATGACCCCAGCATTCCCAAGGACCTGCTGGGCATGGTTCCCGACCAGAATATCGTCGGCAAGGCCTTTGCGGTCTGGATGAGCTGGCCGGAACCCAAGCTCAGCCACCTGCCGAACTTCTCGCGGGTCGGGCTGATCAAGTAATACAAGCGGCGCTGTGCACACAGCGCCGAATGCTTTTCTGGGGCCTGGACATTTTCCGTCCCCGTGCAATACCAACAGGATTTGAATTTGAACACTGCGTCAATCGTCGATGGCCGCCGGTGCCACCACACAGATATGGGTAAACCGTGACCGTTTCTCTAAGTCGTCTCGAGCGCCAGCTCGGCTACACCTTCAAGGATCAGGAATTGATGGTCCTTGCCCTCACACACCGCAGTTTTGCAGGGCGTAATAACGAACGCCTGGAATTCCTCGGTGATGCCATCCTCAATTTCGTCGCCGGTGAAGCCCTGTTCGAGCGCTTTCCCCAAGCCCGTGAAGGTCAGCTGTCGCGTTTGCGCGCACGCCTGGTAAAGGGCGAGACCCTGGCCGTGCTGGCTCGTGGTTTTGGCCTGGGTGAGTACCTGCGCCTCGGCTCCGGTGAGTTGAAGAGCGGCGGGTTCCGCCGTGAGTCGATCCTGGCCGATGCGCTTGAGGCGTTGATCGGCGCGATCTACCTCGATGCAGGCATGGAAGCGGCCAAGGAGCGCGTCACCGCGTGGCTGACCTCCGAGATCGAAAGCCTCACGCTGGTCGACACCAACAAGGATCCGAAGACCCGCCTGCAGGAATTCCTGCAGTCGCGCGGTTGCGACCTGCCACGCTACGAAGTGGTGGATATCCAGGGTGAGCCCCATTGCCGCGTGTTCTTCGTGGAATGTGAAATCACCTTACTGAATGAAAAAAGCCGAGGTCAGGGTGTGAGTCGTCGTATTGCCGAACAGGTAGCGGCCGCTGCAGCACTGATTGCCCTGGGCGTGGAGAATGGCCATGACTGATTCAACCGCAACACGCTGTGGCTATGTTGCCATCGTCGGCCGCCCTAACGTGGGCAAGTCCACGCTGCTGAACCACATCCTCGGCCAGAAGCTTGCAATCACCTCGCGCAAGCCGCAGACCACCCGCCACAACATGCTGGGCATCAAGACCGAAGGCAGCGTGCAAGCGGTCTACGTCGACACCCCGGGCATGCACAAAGGCGGCGAAAAAGCCCTTAACCGCTACATGAACAAGACGGCCTCGGCGGCGTTGAAAGACGTCGACGTGGTGATCTTCGTGGTCGACCGCACCAAGTGGACCGACGAAGACCAGATGGTCCTCGAGCGTGTGCAGTACGTCACCGGCCCTTTGATCGTCGCGTTGAACAAGACCGACCGCATCGAGGACAAAGCCGAGCTGATGCCGCACCTGAGCTGGCTGCAGGAGCAACTGCCGAACGCCCAGATCATGCCGATCTCGGCCCAGCACGGGCACAACCTCGAAGCCCTGGAGCGCGTGATCGCCGGTTACCTGCCGGAGAACGAGCACTTCTTCCCGGAAGACCAGATCACCGATCGCAGCAGCCGTTTCCTCGCCGCCGAACTGGTGCGTGAGAAAATCATGCGCCAGATGGGCGCCGAGCTGCCGTACCAGATCACCGTTGAAATCGAAGAGTTCAAGCAGCAGGGCAAGACCCTGCATATCCATGCGCTGATCCTCGTCGAACGTGACGGCCAGAAGAAAATCATCATCGGCGACAAGGGCGAGCGCATCAAACGCATCGGCACCGAAGCGCGCAAGGACATGGAATTGCTGTTCGATTCCAAGATCATGCTCAATCTGTGGGTGAAGGTTAAAGGCGGCTGGTCCGATGATGAGCGCGCACTGCGCTCCCTCGGCTACGGCGACCTGTAAGGACACCGCAGGGCAAAAAATGTGGGAGGGGGCTTGCCCCCGATAGCAGTGGGTCAGTTAATAGATAAGTGACTGAACCACCGCCATCGGGGGCAAGCCCCCTCCCACATTACGTTTGTGTTGTTTTCAAGATAGAGAACCCATGTCCCAATCCCCACCCACCAGCCAACTCGCCTATGTGCTGCACAGCCGCGCCTACCGCGAGACCAGCGCCCTGGTGGATTTCCTCACGCCCCAAGGCCGCCTGCGCGCGGTGTTGCGCAGCGCGCGGGGCAAGGCGGGGACATTGGCGCGCCCCTTCGTGGCGTTGGACGTGGAGTTTCGCGGCAAGGGCGAATTGAAGAACGTCGGCCGCCTGGAAAGCGTCGGCACTTCCGCCTGGCTCAATGGCGATGCACTGTTCAGCGGCCTCTACCTTAATGAACTGCTGATCCGCCTGTTGCCCGCCGAAGACCCGCACCCGGCGGTCTTCGATCACTACGCCGCCACCTTGCTGGCCCTGGCCGAGGGTCGCCCCCTGGAGCCGCTGTTGCGCGCCTTCGAATGGCGCCTGCTTGACGACCTGGGCTACGGCTTCGAACTGAACAACGACCTGCACGGCGACCCCATCGCCGCCGACGGCATGTACCGCCTGCAGGTGGATGCGGGCCTGGAGCGTGTGTACCTGCTGCAACCGGGGCTGTTCCAGGGCACCGAACTGCTGGCCATGAGCGAGGCCGACTGGAGCGCTCCCGGTGCCTTGTCCGCCGCCAAGCGCTTGATGCGCCAGGCCCTGGCCGTGCACTTGGGCGGACGGCCGCTGGTCAGTCGCGAGTTGTTTCGAAAGCCCTGACATCCCCGTGTATGCTGTGCAGCGTTTCTTCCCCTTTTCAGGAGCGCTTCCGTGACCACCAGCAATCGCATTCTTCTTGGCGTCAACATCGACCACGTCGCTACCCTGCGCCAGGCCCGGGGCACCCGTTACCCTGACCCGGTCAAGGCCGCGCTGGACGCCGAAGAAGCGGGTGCCGACGGCATCACCGTGCACCTGCGCGAAGACCGCCGCCACATCCAGGAGCGCGATGTGCTGCTGCTCAAGGACGTGCTGCAAACCCGTATGAACTTCGAGATGGGCGTCACCGAAGAAATGATGGCCTTCGCCGAGCGCATTCGCCCGGCGCATATCTGCCTGGTCCCGGAAACCCGCCAGGAACTGACCACCGAAGGCGGCCTCGACGTCGCCGGCCAGGAAGCGCGGATCAAGGCTGCGGTGGAGCGGCTGTCGAAGATCGGCAGCGAAGTCTCGCTGTTCATCGACGCCGACGAACGCCAGATCGAAGCGTCCCGCCGTGTCGGCGCGCCGGCCATCGAACTGCACACCGGCCGTTACGCCGACGCCACCACACCGACCGAGGTGGCGGATGAACTGCAGCGCATCATTGACGGTGTGAACTGCGGCCTCAATGAAGGCCTGATCGTCAATGCCGGCCACGGCCTGCACTATCACAACGTCGAAGCGGTGGCTGCGATCAAGGGCATCAACGAGCTGAACATCGGCCATGCGCTGGTGGCCCACGCGCTGTTCGTCGGTTTCAAAGGCGCGGTGGCCGAGATGAAAGCCCTGATCCTGGCGGCCGCCAAGCGCTGATCGCAGATCCGCGGCAATGCGAAGCCTTACTGTTTAGCCAATGCAGGTGTATCGTATCTGCCCTTTGCAGGCCCTGTGCCTGCGGCAGATACGTGAGGTTGTTGTGTCCCGATCCTTTTCCCGTCGACAAATCCTGGGTGGTCTTGCAGGCCTGGCCGTAGTGGGCGTCGGTGCCGGTGGCGCCTACCGCTACTGGCTGGGGAAAGTCGCCGAAGCCGAAGCGGGGCATGATTACGAACTGATCGCCGCGCCGCTCGACGTAGAACTGGTGCCGGGGCACAAGACCCAGGCCTGGGCCTTCGGCCCTTCGGCACCGGGCACCGAGTTGCGCGTGCGCCAGGGTGAGTGGCTGCGGGTGCGCTTTATCAACCACCTGCCGGTCGCTACCACGATCCACTGGCACGGCATTCGCCTGCCGCTGGAAATGGACGGCGTGCCCTACGTCTCGCAATTGCCGGTGCTGCCCGGCGAATACTTCGACTACACATTCCGCGTGCCCGACGCCGGCAGCTACTGGTATCACCCCCATGTGAACAGCAGCGAAGAACTCGGCCGAGGCCTGGTCGGCCCGCTGATCATCGAAGAACGCGAACCCACCGGGTTCAAACACGAACGCACCCTCAGCCTGAAGAGCTGGCATGTGGACGAAGAGGGCGCCTTTGTCGCCTTCAGCATTCCCCGTGAGGCCGCGCGCGGGGGCACGGCCGGGCGGTTGTCGACCATCAATGGCGTCTCCCAGGCGGTGATCGACCTGCCTGCCGGGCAGATCACCCGCGTGCGCCTGCTCAACCTCGACAACACCCTGACCTATCGCATCAACATCCCCGACGTCGAAGCGCAGATCTACGCCCTGGACGGCAACCCCGTCGAACCGCGCCCGCTGGGCAAGGAATACTGGCTGGGTCCGGGCATGCGTATCTGCCTGGCGATCAAGGCGCCGCCGGCGGGTGAAGAACTGTCGATCCGCAACGGCCCGGTGCGCCTGGGCACTTTCCGCTCAGTCGCCAACACCGATGCACCGACCGAATGGCCACCGGCATTGCCCGCCAACCCGATTGCCGAGCCGGACCTGGCCAATGCGGAGAAACTCAACTTCAATTTCGAGTGGGTCGGTTCAGTGTCGGTGAATGTCGATAATGGCAAGCCGCCGAGCCTCTGGCAGATTAACGGCCAGGCCTGGGACATCACCGACAAGACCTGCGCCGACCGCCCGATTGCCAAGCTGGAAAAAGGCAAGAGCTACATTTTCGAATTGAAGAACATGACCCAGTACCAGCACCCGATCCACTTGCACGGCATGAGCTTCAAGGTGATCGCCTCGAACCGCCACAAGGTGATCCCGTATTTCACCGACACTTACCTGCTGGGCAAGAACGAACGCGCCCGCGTGGCCTTGGTGGCGGATAACCCCGGGGTGTGGATGTTCCACTGCCACGTGATCGACCATATGGAAACCGGCCTGATGGCCGCCATCGAGGTGGCGTGATGCGCCAGTTTCGCCCCACGGCGATCATCGACCGCAGCCGCGACCAGGATTTCATGCGCGAAGCCCTGGCCCTTGCCGCCCAAGGCGCGGCGCTGGGCGAAGTGCCGGTGGGCGCGGTGCTGGTGCAGGACGGTGACATCATCGGTCGCGGCTTCAACTGCCCGATCAGTGGCAATGACCCCAGTGCCCATGCCGAAATGGTCGCCATCCGCGCCGCCGCGCAGGCTGTCAGCAACTACCGCCTGCCGGGCAGTACGCTGTACGTGACCCTGGAACCGTGCAGCATGTGCGCCGGGCTGATCGTGCATTCACGCATCGCGCGGGTGGTGTATGGCGCGTTGGAGCCGAAGGCGGGGATCGTGCAAAGCCAGGGGCAGTTCTTTACCCAGGGCTTTCTGAACCATCGGGTGTTGTTTGAAGGCGGGGTGCTGGCCGAGGAGTGCGGCACGGTGTTGAGCGAATTCTTCAAGGCCCGCCGGGCCAAGCCCCCGCTCTAAAGAACACTTCATTTTTTCAGGGAGCTTGGGGGCTTACTTTTTAGCGATGATGACTGCCCGCATCGGCGCCGGCAGCCCTTCAATCGTCTTGCTGTGATCCTGCGGATCGAGGAAGTCGCTGAGGGATTGATACTTCATCCACTCCGTTCCGCGCTGTTCCTCCACCGTGGTCACGCTCACATCCACGCACCTCACATCACTGAACCCGGCACGCCGCAGCCACAGCATCAGTGCCGGCACCGACGGCAGGAACCACACGTTACGCATCTGCGCATAACGGTCTTCCGGCACCAGCACCTGTTGCTGGTCGCCTTCCACCACCAGGGTTTCCAGGACCAGTTCGCCACCCTTGACCAGGGTGTCCTTCAGCGCCAGCAGATGTTCGATGGGCGAGCGGCGGTGATAGAACACCCCCATGGAAAACACCGTGTCGAAGCCTTCCAGGTTCGCCGGCAGGTCTTCAAACGGGAACGGCAGGTGCCAGGCCTTGGGTTCGGACAGGTAACGCTGTACGGCCTGGAACTGGCAGAAGAACAGCCAGTTCGGGTCGACGCCAATCACGCTGTCGGCCCCGGCGCCGAGCATGCGCCACATGTAGTAACCGTTGCCGCAACCGACATCGAGGATGCGTTTGCCCTTCAGGTCCAGGTGCGGGGCCACACGCGACCACTTCCAGTCCGAGCGCCATTCGGTGTCCACATGCACGCCGAACAGGTGGAACGGGCCCTTGCGCCACGGGCTTAAGCCCATCAGCGCGGTGTGCATCTGCGCGCGGGTGGCGTCGTCGCAATCGGTGTCCAGCACCAGGCCATTGAGCAAGTCGACTTCGCTGGGCTGGATCTTTGGCAGCGCGTCCAGGGCACTCTGCCAACGCTCCAGGTCGCCATGACCCTTTTCCATCTTGCTATCGAGCTGCGCTTGCAGGCCTTGGGCCCATACGGCCAGCGGGGTGCCGACCAGATGGCGGGCGAGGGGGGACAGATCAATCATGGCAAGGCAATCAACGAGGCAAAGTTAAGACACTGGAACCACGGCACGACTTTCGAGAACCCGGCTGCCAGCAGGCGTTCGCGGTGTTCTTCGAGGCTGTCGGGCTTCATGACGTTTTCGATGGCGCTGCGCTTCTGGGCGATTTCCAGTTCGCTGTAGCCGTTGGCGCGTTTGAACGCGATATGCAGGTCGGTGAGCAGCGCTTGCTCTTCCAGGTCATTGAAGCGCAGCTTTTCCGAAAGGATCAGTGCGCCGCCGGGCAATAACGACTGGCGGATACGCCCGAGCAACGCCAGGCGCTCATCCGGGGCGATGAATTGCAGGGTGAAGTTCAACGCCACCACCGAGGCCGGTTGGAACTGCAACGCGAGGATATCGCCGTCGATCACCTCGACCGGCAGCAGCTCCTGGAACATCGAGTCCTGGCCATTGAGGTATTCGCGGCAGCGCTCGACCATGGCCGCCGAGTTATCCACCGCGATCACGCGGCAACCGTCGGTGCGCACATGACGGCGCAAGGCCTGGGTCACCGCGCCCAGGGACGAGCCCAGGTCGTAGAGCACGCTGTGGGGTTGGGCAAACTGCGCCGCAAGTACACCGAGATTTTCGACAATCGTCGGGTAACCGGGCACCGAACGCTTGATCATGTCCGGGAACACCCGCACCACGTCCTCGTTAAAGGCGAAGTCCGGCACCTGGGGCAGGGGCTGGGCGAATAGGCGATCGGGTTCTTTGCTCACGGTTGTTCCGGCGACGAAGGGGAAAGGCCGGCATTTTAGCCAAGTTGGCCCTCGTGTGCGCGGGTTGTCTGATGGAAAGCCGAGGCGGTGATGCCCCACTGTCCGAGCCAGTAGGTGACGATCAACAAATACGGCGCGGCGTCGAACGACAGCACAAACCGATTGATACCGATCAGCGTGTCGGAAAACACAAACGACACCGCGCCCGCCGCCGCCAGCAGCGCCGAGCGTTTCGGCACATCGCTGCCCACGCGTGCCAGCGCACGCCAGAGCATGGCGCTGATCACCAGTGCGTAAACCACCACCGGTATCAGCAGTTCACCGAGGCCATGGGAGATCAGGATGCTCAGCAGGACCGCGCCCACGCCCAGCGCCAACGCCAACGGCAGCAGCGCCAGACGGCGACAGTCGCTGCAATAGGCTTTGAGGTAGGCCAGGTGGGCAAACAGGAAGGCGCCGAGGCCGAAGATAAACAGGTCGCCCGGCCAGGCCAGCAACACATCGCCGACCAGGGAGAAAATCAGCCCGAGGCTGATCCAGCGTCGATAGTCGGTCGGCGGCGCATCATGCAGCCAACCCAGCAGCGCCAGCACCGGCAGCGGCTTGACCAGCAGGCACAGCAACGTGGCATGGGTGCTCAGGCCGTAGATAAACGTGCCGGCGCCCATCAACGCAAGAATCAGCCATGGCATATCAGTTCACCGTAATGGCGCAGTCGAAGGTCTCGGCGGGTTCGGCTTCCGGTTCCCAGGGTTGCTGGGAGGTCAGGCGCAACCGCCCCTGGCCGGCCGCGAATGCCTGGAAGCGCCAGGTGGACTGGCCGCCGCCGCCGATCACACCGGATTCCGAGCTGCTGTACACCTCGGGGCCCAGGGCCCGCAATACGCCGCCGGCGGAATCCTGGATGGCCCAGCGGTAGCCGGTGGTGGGGTTGCTCGGCAGGGTGAGGATCAGGTTTTGCCCGGTCTTGAGTTGCAGAGGGCAGGCGCTCTGGTTGTCCACGGTGACGTTTTGCTTCGGCGCACTGGCACAGGCGGCGAGCAGGCAAAGGCTCAGGGGGAGAAGCAGGCGGGCAGCGGTCATGGGGGCTCCGTTGTTTGGCGACGAAGACCGAGCATAACCGAAGATAAGACAGGGTGTTACAAGCAGGATACAGGTTGCGGCCACTCATACCATCGGGGGCAAGCCCCCTCCCACATGTTGATGTGTGAACACATTCAAGTGTGGGAGGGGGCTTGCCCCGATGAGGCCAGTTCAGGCGCTAGCGTTCTATCAGAACAACACCTTCGCCACATCCGCAAAGCGCTTGGCAAAGTGCACCGTCATGCCTTCCTTCAGGTACTCCGGCAACTCTTCAAAACTGCCACGGTTCGGCTCCGGCAGAATCAGCTCGTGGATCTTCTGGCGCCGCGCCGCAATCACCTTCTCGCGCACGCCGCCAATCGGCAGCACATGCCCGGTCAACGTCAGTTCACCGGTCATGGCCACGCCTTTTTTCGGCGCTTGGTTGCGCGCCAGGGACAGCAGCGCGCTGGCCATGGTCACCCCGGCGCTCGGGCCGTCCTTCGGCGTGGCGCCTTCCGGTACGTGTAAGTGCACGAAGGCTTCGTCGAAGAACTTCGGGTCGCCGCCAAACGACTTCAGGTTGGAGCTGATGTAGCTGTAGGCGATTTCGGCGGACTCTTTCATCACCTCACCCAACTGCCCGGTGAGCTTGAAGCCGCGATTGAGGGTGTGGATACGGGTCGCCTCGATCGGCAGGGTCGCGCCACCCATGCTGGTCCAGGCCAGGCCGGTGATCACGCCGGTACCCGACAGTACCTGCTCGTTGCGGAACACCGGCATGCCGAGGGAGCTTTCCAGGTCCTTGTTGCCGATCTTGATCACCGAGTTCGGCTCATCCAGCAGCTTGACCACCGCCTTGCGTACCAGTTTGCCCAGCTGTTTCTCCAGCTGGCGCACCCCGGCTTCACGGGCGTACCCGTCGATCAGTGCACGCAGGGCGCCGTCACTGATGCTCAGGCTGTTTTTCGACACACCGGCTTTTTCCAGCTGTTTTGGCCACAGGTGGCGTTTGGCGATGGCGACTTTTTCTTCGGTGATATAGCCCGACAGGCGAATCACTTCCATACGGTCCAGCAGCGGGCCGGGGATCGAGTCCAGGGTGTTGGCGGTGCACACGAACAGCACCTTGGACAGGTCCAGGCGCAGGTCGAGGTAGTGGTCGAGGAATTCGACGTTCTGCTCCGGGTCGAGGGTTTCCAGGAGTGCCGAAGCCGGGTCGCCCTGGAAGCTCTGGCCCATCTTGTCGATCTCGTCGAGCATGATCACCGGGTTCATCACTTCGACATCTTTAAGCGCCTGCACCAGCTTGCCCGGCAGGGCGCCGATGTAGGTGCGGCGATGGCCCTTGATCTCGGCCTCGTCGCGCATGCCGCCGACGCTGAAGCGATAGAACGGCCGCCCGAGGGACTCGGCGATGGACTTGCCCACGCTGGTCTTGCCCACGCCCGGCGGGCCCACCAGCAGCACGATGGAGCCGGCGACCTCGCCTTTATAGGCGCCCACCGCGAGAAACTCGAGGATGCGGCTCTTGATGTCATCCAGGCCGGCATGGTGCTTGTCCAGCACCTTGCGTGCGTGCTTGAGGTCGAGTTTGTCCTCGCCATACACGCCCCAGGGCACCGAGGTGGCCCAGTCCAGGTAATTGCGCGTGACGGCGTATTCCGGCGAGCCGGTTTCGAGGATCGACAGTTTGTTCAGTTCTTCATCAATACGTTTTTTCGCCTGGGCCGGCAGCACCTTGCCTTCCAGGCGTTGCTCGAACTGTTCGACGTCGGCGCTGCGATCGTCCTTGGTCAGCCCCAGTTCCTGCTGGATGACCTTGAGCTGTTCCTTGAGGAAGAACTCGCGCTGGTGTTCGCCGATCTTGCGGTTCACCTCGGCGGAGAGTTCTTTTTGCAGGCGTGCGACTTCCACCTCCTTGCGCAGCATCGGCAGGACTTTTTCCATACGCTTGAGCATCGGCACGCAGTCCAGCACTTCCTGCAGCTCGTTACCGGTGGCCGAGGTCAGCGCGGCGGCGAAGTCGGTGAGGGGCGACGGGTCGTTGGGGCTGAAGCGGTTGAGGTAGTTCTTCAGCTCTTCGCTGTACAGCGGGTTGAGCGGCAGCAGTTCCTTGATCGCATTGATCAGCGCCATGCCGTAGGCCTTGACCTCGTCGGTCGGCTCGCTGGGCTGGTGCGGGTATTCCACTTCCACCAGGTACGGTGGGCGATGGTGCTTGAGCCAGGTCTTGATGCGCACGCGCGTCAGGCCCTGGGCGACGAATTGCAGCTTGCCGTTCTCGCGGCTGGCGTGGTGCACCTTCACCAGGGTGCCGTACAGCGGCAGGCTCGAGGTGTCGAAATGGCGCGGGTCTTCGGGTGGCGTGTCCATGAAGAACAAGGCCAGGGAGTGATGGTCGGATTTGCTCACCAGCTCCAGGGTCTCGGCCCACGGCTCTTCGTTGACGATCACCGGCAGCACTTGTGCCGGGAAGAAGGGCCGATTGTGGATCGGGATGATGTAGACCTTGTCCGGCAGGTTTTGCCCAGGCAGGGCCAGGCCGGTATTGGACGAAGGGGTTTCAGCGTTTTCGGGGTCGGCGTAATCGTTGAGGTCGTAATCAGGGAATTCTTGCTGGTCGCTCATGGGGCACCTGCATCAGGAAGTATGCAGCTTAGATGGGGCGGGGTAGCAGTGGTTTCAATGGTGGGGGTGAGATAGCAACATATTGCAGGAAATTACTGTGGCGACCCTCCCGCATGGGATCAGCTGATTTTGTGAAGGTAGGCGGGGAGTGGCTGCTCTGGCAGCACCGACAGGACTTTCAAGCGCTGTAACATCCGCTGCCGCGCCCGTTGCAAATGCTCGCGCAGGTTCAACGCCGCGGCATCGAATGCGCCATGCAGCAGCAGCTCCAGAATCAAGCGATGTTCGGCAAGCATCGCCGGATCGGCACCGATCCCCAGCAATCGGTAAAAAATCCGGCTGATGATCATCGGGCTCTGGCCCTGGCGAATCAGCGCGGCAATCTTGCGGTTCTGCAGGCCGGCCAGGCAGCGCTGGTGCAGGTCCTCTTCGATCTGCTCGATGGCTTCCAGGCTGCACTGGGGACTGTCCTGGGCATCCAGCACGCGCTGCAGCATGGCCTCCAGCATGTCGCGGTCGAGGTTCGGGGCACTCTGGCGCAGGGCTTCGGGTTCGAGGCAGGCGCGCAGTTCGTAATCTTCGGTGACTTCCCGCGCGGTCAGGGGCCCCGCCAGCCATTGGGAATAGGGCTCTTTTTCCACCAGGCCGCGGTCGCGCAGGCGCATCAGCGCTTCACGCACCACCGCGCGGCTGACGCCGTAGTGGTCGGCGGCGGCTTGCTCATCCAGGCGGTAATGGCCAAAGGCGATGCAGGTGGACAGCGCCGCGCCGATTTCCTCGACGATGCGTTCGCCCAGCGGCCGGGTGTCCACCAGTTCGGCCTCGCCATTGAGGCCCAGGTGCGCATGGCTCAGGGGCAGGCGCAGCGGCTCCATGGCCAGGCCGTCGGGGTTGATCAGGTAACCCCGGCCATTGAAGCGGCAGATCAAGCCCTCAGCGTGCAGCAGGTCCAGCGCCTTGCGCACCGGCACGCGGCTGGTGCCGAACAGCTCGGCCAGGGGCGCTTCGAGCAATACCAGGCCATGGCGCGCGGTGCCATTGACGATCGCGTCGCGCAACACCTGGTGAATCATCGCGTAACGGGAGGCCGAGGCGGACACTGCTTTCATCGATTTCTCAAAGGCATGTAGGACGATGGCCGGGGATTCTCTCATAAGTTGCGCCTGTCACCCTGCGCCACGTCGGTGGCACTTTTTTGGGGCCTTGAATGTAGGAATGTTACTTTTTTGCACCAAAATGTACTTATTAATAAAAGATACATTATTTCATTGAAGTCGCTTCGCAAGCGTGGTGCACATTTTTTTCCAACGATTAACACCATCTATCCCGTAGCTCTGGGTAAAAATGCGTAATCGCGCCACGAGCGCTACGCAGAGACTGGCACGAAAGCTGCCTTTGTAAAATGTACATTTTATGAATATGTACGTTTTATGAGGTTTCCCTGATGTCAGACGCCACTTCACTGGCCGAGGATTTCGCCAGCGGTCGCAGCGACCCGGTGCAAGCCCTTGAGCAGGCACTCGATCAAGCGAGCCGCTCGACCAGCGTATTTATTGCCCTGACCGCCGAACGCGCCCGCCGTGAAGCCGAAGCGTCCGCCGCCCGGTGGCGTGCCGGCCAGCCCTTGAGCGTGTTCGATGGCGTGCCCCTGGCCTGGAAAGACCTGTTCGATGTGGCCGGCAGCATCACCACCGCCGGTGCCGCTTACCGCCGTACTGCGCCCGCCGCGTTGCTGGACGCCCCCAGCGTGGGCCTGTTGTGCCGTGCCGGGATGGTCAGTGTCGGCAAGACCAACCTCAGCGAACTCGCCTATTCCGGTTTGGGCCTGAACCCGCATTTCGGTACGCCGCACAATCCCCATGGCACCGACCAGGCGCGTATTCCCGGCGGCTCGTCGTCCGGTTCGGCGGTGGCGGTCGCGGCCGGTATCGTGCCGATCGCCATGGGCACCGACACCGCAGGCTCCATCCGCATTCCGGCGGCGCTCAACGGCCTGGTGGGTTACCGCAGCAGCAGCCGACGCTACAGCCGCGACGGTGTGTTTCCCCTGGCCCGTTCCCTCGACAGCCTTGGCCCGTTGACCCGCAGCGTGCGCGATGCCTTGGCCATCGACGACCTGCTCCATGGACGTGCCCGGCAGCACACTGCCCGCCGCCTGAAAGGGCAGCGTTTTGTGTTGGAACAAGGCGTGCTGGCCGACGTGGAGCCTGCGGTGCGCAACAACCTGCTGCGTGCCGTTGAGCGACTGAAGGCCGAAGGTGCGCTGATTGAAGAGCGTGAAAGCACCCCGTTCCAGGCCACCCTGGACTTGATCAAGCACCAAGGCTGGCTTGGCGCGTTCGAAGCCTTCGCCCTGCACCAGGCCCTGCTCGACAGTGCTGACGCCGAACACCTCGACCCCCGCGTGCGCCGCCGCCTTGAAGCCGCGCGCACATTGCCGGCCAGCCAGTTGATCCACCTGACCGACGCACGCCGCCGCCTGCAACAGCAACTGCTCGACGCGCTTGACGGCGCGATCCTGATCACCCCCACCGTCGCCCATGTCGCCCCGGCATTGGCACCGCTTGAAGCCGACGACGAACTGTTCGTCAAAACCAACCTCGCCACCCTGCGCCTGACCATGCCCGGCAGCTTTCTCGACATGCCAGGCATCAGCTTACCCAGCGGCCGCGATGCCCAGGGCCTGCCCACCGGGCTGCTGCTCAGCGCCCCGAGCGGAGAAGACGCGCGGCTGTTGCGCGCGGCCTTGTCCGTCGAATCCGTCCTCAACCTTTAAGGAGAAACACCATGGCTAAAGACATCCTCTGTGCATTTGGCGTCGACGTCGACGCCGTCGCCGGCTGGCTCGGTTCCTACGGCGGCGAAGACTCGCCCGACGACATCTCCCGCGGCCTGTTCGCCGGTGAAATCGGTGCGCCGCGCCTGCTCAAACTGTTCGAACGCTACGGCCTGCGCACCACCTGGTTTATCCCCGGCCACTCGATGGAAACCTTCCCCGAGCAGATGAAGGCCGTGGCCGACGCCGGCCACGAAATCGGCGTGCATGGCTACAGCCACGAAAACCCGATTGCGATGACCGCCGAGCAGGAAGAAATCGTCCTCGATAAATCCATCGAGTTGATCACCCAAGTCACCGGCAAACGCCCCACCGGCTACGTCGCGCCGTGGTGGGAATTCAGCAAGGTCACCAACGAGTTGTTGCTGAAAAAAGGCATCAAGTACGACCACAGCCTGATGCACAACGACTTCCACCCCTACTACGTACGCAAGGGCGACAGCTGGACCAAGATCGACTACAGCCAGCACCCCGACACCTGGATGAAACCCCTGGTGCGCGGCGAAGAAACCGATCTGGTGGAGATCCCGGCCAACTGGTACCTCGACGACCTGCCGCCGATGATGTTCATCAAGAAAGCCCCCAACAGCCACGGCTTCGTCAACCCGCGCCACCTCGAAGAAATGTGGCGCGACCAGTTCGACTGGGTCTACCGCGAGCACGAACACGCGGTGTTCACCATGACCATCCACCCCGACGTGTCCGGCCGCCCGCAAGTGCTGCTGATGCTCGAGCGCTTGATCGAACACATCCAGAGCCATGCCGGCGTGCGCTTCGTCACCTTCGACGAAATCGCCGACGACTTTATCCGCCGCCAACCGCGTACCTGATCCCAACCCAAGCAGCCCCCACCTCCCGAGGCGCGATTATGTCCATCTACAACAAGCTTGACCTGACTGGCTGGAAACCCCGGCAACTGACGTCCCAGGAAGTGCGCTTCGCCACCTGGATTGCGTTTTTCGCCTGGGTGTTTGCGGTGTACGACTTCATCCTGTTCGGCACCTTGCTGCCGGAGATCGGCCGACACTTCGGCTGGGGTGAAGTGGAGCAGGCTGAAATCGCGACCTGGGTGGCGGTGGGTACCGCCGTTGTCGCCTTGGCCATCGGGCCGATCGTCGACAAGCTGGGGCGGCGCAAAGGGATTATTTTCACCGTGGCCGGTTCCGCCCTGTGCTCGGCGCTGACCGCCATTGGCGGCGCGTGGGGCAAGTCGCCGCTGATTCTGATCCGTTCGCTGGGCGGCCTGGGGTATGCCGAAGAAACCGTCAACGCCACTTATTTGACCGAGCTGTATGGCGCCTCGGAAGACCCGCGCCTGACCAAGCGCCGCGGCTTCATCTACAGCCTGGTGCAGGGCGGCTGGCCGGTCGGTGCGTTGATCGCCGCCGGCTTGACCGCGCTGTTGCTGCCGATCATCGGCTGGCAGGGTTGCTTCATCTTCGCCGCGATCCCGGCCATCGTCATCGCGATCATGGCGCGCAAGCTCAAGGAGAGCCCGCAGTTCCAGATCCACCAGCGCATCAGCCAACTGCGTAAAAGCGGTGCGGTGACCGAAGCGCAAAACGTTGCCGTGACCTACGGCGTGGACTACGACGAACACAGCAAGGCCGGTCTCAAGGCGGCCTTCCGTGGCCCGGCCCGTCGCGCCACCCTGGTGATCGGCGCTGCGCTGCTGCTCAACTGGGCAGCGATCCAGGTGTTCAGCGTGCTCGGCACCTCGGTGATCGTAAGCGTGCACCACATCTCGTTCGAGAACTCGCTGATCATCCTCGTGCTGTCCAACCTGGTGGGTTACTGCGGCTACCTCAGCCACGGCTGGATGGGCGACAAGATCGGCCGCCGCAATGTGATCGGCCTGGGGTGGATGCTCGGCGGCCTGGCGTTTGCCGGCATGCTGTTTGGCCCAAGCAATATGCCGATGGTGGTCGGGCTGTACAGCCTGGGCCTGTTCTTCCTGATCGGGCCGTACTCGGCGGCGCTGTTCTTTATCAGTGAAAGTTTCCCCACCAGCATCCGCGCCACCGGCGGCGCGATCATCCATGCCATGGGCCCGATTGGTGCCGTGGTCGCGGGCTTTGGTGCGACCCAGGTGTTGTCCGCCGGCAGTGACTGGCAGACCGCCGCGCTGTGGTTCGGCGCGCTGCCGTGCTTCTTGTCCGGCGCGCTGATGTTTGCCGCCCGCCATGTGCGTCCGGAAACCGTTCAGTAAGGAGAATGTGATGAGCCGTAAAGTTGCCCTGATTACCGGTGCCGCCAGTGGCATCGGCCAAGCCCTCGCCGTGGCCTATGCCCGCAGCGGCGTGGCGGTGGTGGGCGGGTATTACCCGGCCGATCCTCACGACCCGGGCACCACCGTGTCGTTGGTGGAGGACGCGGGGGGCGAGTGCCTGATGTTGCCGCTGGACGTGGGCGATACCGACTCGGTGGACGCCCTCGCCGAGCAGGCGGTCCAGCATTTCGGCCGACTGGATTACGCGGTGGCCAACGCCGGTTTGCTGCGCCGTGCGCCGCTGCTGGAAATGACCGACGAGTTGTGGAACGAGATGCTCAATGTCGACCTGACCGGGGTGATGCGCACCTTCCGCTCGGCGACGCGGCATATGAACGAAGGCGGCGCGCTGGTGGCGATCTCTTCGATTGCCGGCGGCGTGTATGGCTGGCAGGACCACAGCCATTACGCGGCGGCCAAGGCCGGTGTGCCGGGGTTGTGCCGTTCGCTGGCGGTGGAATTGGCGCCCCTGGGCATTCGCTGCAATGCGGTGATCCCGGGGTTGATCGAGACGCCGCAGTCGCTGGATGCGAAGAACTCGCTGGGGCCGGAAGGTCTGGCAAAGGCTGCTCGAGCGATTCCGTTGGGGCGGGTAGGGCGCGCGGATGAAGTGGCGTCGCTGGTGCAGTTCTTGACCAGTGAAGCGTCGAGTTATTTGACCGGGCAGAGCATCGTCATCGACGGCGGCCTCACCGTGCGCTGGCCTGACTGACTGATGTACTCAATCCAAATGTGGGAGGGGGCAAGCCCCCTCCCACATTGGAACTGTGTTTGTTTCAGGAGATTTTCATATGCCTCAACTGAATAACCGCCGCGCCGTGATCACCGGCGCCGGCAGCGGTATCGGTGCCGCCATCGCCCGCGCCTATGCCGTTGAAGGCGCGCGGCTGTTACTGGCCGACCGCAACCCCGCCAGCCTCGCCGAAACCGCGACCGCCTGCCGCCACCTGGGCGCCGAGGTGGTCGAGTGCGTGGCCGATGTGGGCACGGTCGAAGGCGCCCAAGCCAGTGTCGACCGATGCGTCGAACACTTCGGTGGCATCGATATCCTGGTCAACAATGCCGGGATGCTCACCCAGGCGCGTTGCGTCGACCTGTCCATCGAGATGTGGAACGACATGCTGCGCGTCGACCTCACCAGTGTGTTCGTCGCCAGCCAGCGCGCCTTGCCGCATATGTTGGCGCAGCGTTGGGGGCGGATCATCAACGTGGCGTCGCAACTGGGCATCAAGGGCGGCGCCGAACTCACCCACTACGCGGCCTCCAAGGCCGGGGTCATCGGTTTTACCAAGTCCCTGGCCCTGGAAGTGGCCAAGGACAATGTGCTGGTCAACGCCATCGCTCCCGGTCCGATCGAGACGCCGTTAGTGGGCGGTATCAGCGCCGACTGGAAGCGTGCCAAGGCCGCTGAATTGCCTTTGGGACGCTTCGGCCTGGCGGATGAAGTGGCGCCCACCGCCGTGCTGCTGGCCAGCGAGCCGGGCGGCAACCTGTTCGTCGGTCAGACTCTGGGCCCGAACTCCGGCGATGTCATGCCATGAGCGGGGTGTAGCCATGTGCGGACTCTGCGGACTGCTCGGCGAAGACCTGCACTGGAGCGATCCCCTGGGCGATGAACTGCCCAGGCGCCGCGAACGCCTGCGCCGTATCGCCGCGATCAACCAGGTGCTGGCGGTGTTCCGGCTCAAGGTCGAAGACTTCCAGGGCGCGTCCTATCTGCTGGTGGGCGCCACCGGTAAACAGGCACTGGCGAGCGGGCTGGATCAACTCTGGCAGGCGGCTGAAACCATGCTCGGCCGGCCGCTGGATCCCCTTGATCCGCGACTGCTCGATCACTTGGAGTCAGCCCCATGAGCATGCCCCTGAATGTCATCACCGGCTTCCTTGGCAGCGGCAAGACCACCTTGCTCAAGCGTCTGCTGCAAGGCGAAAGCCTGGGCGACACGGCACTGCTGATCAACGAATTCGGCGATATCGGCATCGACCATCTGCTGGTGGAAGAAGTCGCACCGAACACCGTACTGCTGCCCAGCGGCTGCATTTGCTGCTCCATCCGTGGCGAGCTCAAGGACGCGTTGCTCGGCCTCTTGCAACGCCGCGAGCGCGGCGAAATTCCTGCGTTCAAACGGGTGATCCTCGAGACCACCGGCCTGGCCGACCCAGCCCCGATCCTCGCCACCTTGAACAACGACGTGCAACTGCGTGGGCGTTTTCATATTGGCCTGGTGGTGACGCTGGTCGACGCCAGCCACGCCGCGTTGCAGGAACGCCTGCACCCGGAATGGCTGGCCCAGGTTGCGGCGGCAGACCGTTTGCTGCTGAGCAAGACTGATCTTGTGGATGACTGCGAACCGCTGCGTGCGCATCTGCAGGCGCTCAACGCCGGTACGCCGATCCTCGATACCCACGCCATCCACAGTGGCGACCAACTGTTGCTCGGCGAAGGTCTGCGCAGTGCCGAGCCCGCCCTGGAAGTCAGCCGCTGGCAATTGCATCAGACCACCAGCGCCAGCCATGGGGCGGCCCAAGTGTGCAGTATGACCTTCGACCAGCCGCTGGACTGGGTCGGCTTCGGGGTGTGGTTGTCGATGCTGTTAAGATGCCACGGCGAACGAATCCTTCGTGTCAAAGGACTGCTCAACGTGAACGCCAGTAACGCCCCCATCGTCATTCATGGCGTGCAGCATTGCCTGCATGCCCCGGTCCATCTGCCCGCGTGGCCAGGCACCGAGCGGCAATCGCGCCTGGTGTTTATCCTGCGCGGTCTCGACCCAGCGTTGCTGCGGCGTTCCTTTGAGGTGTTCTCACGGCGGTTCGCCGGATGATCACCTTACGAGTGCTCGGCACCTCGGTTACTTTGCTCGAATGCCTGCGGGTGCGCGCCGAACAGGAACTGGGGATTCGCCTGGTGTACCAGGTGCACGACGTCGAACAGGCCCAGCGCATTGCGGTGATGCAGCCCGACAGCTACGACCTGTACGACCAATGGTTTCACAACGTCGACTTCGTGTGGCCGGCCCGGGCGATCCAGCCCATCGACACGCGGCGCATCGCGCTGTGGCACGAGATCAACGATCTGCCCAAGCGCGGTCGGCTGTCGCCCAACGACCGCCTGGGCAGCGGCAGCGTGCCCAGCGAGCGTTTGTTCGTGCAGCACGACGGCAGCCTCGGCAGCACCGTCACCGAACGCATCAGCATGCTGCCCCTGACCCACAATGCCGACAGCTTCGCCTACCGCCCCGAGCGTCTGCCCGAGGGTTTTTGCCACGGTAACGAAAGCTGGGGCTGGCTGCTGGACCCGGCCTGGCGCGCCCGCACGGCGCTGCAGAGCGATGCCGCCATCGGCGCCCTGGATGCTGCGCTGGCGGTGCAGGGCGCGGGGCTGGCGCGCTTCAACGACATCGGCAATATGAGCATCGAAGAGATCGACGTGCTCGCCGATATTCTGGTGCGCAAGCAGAAGGAAGGGCATTTCGCCGCGTTCTGGTCCGACGATGAAGAGGCGGCGCAACTGATGCTCAGCCCGAGCATCGATATCCAGAGCCTGTGGTCGCCGACCTTGATGCGTCTGCACCGCGCCGGAGTGAAATACCGCCTGGCGGTGCCCCGCGAAGGCTATCGCGCCTGGTTCGGCGGCTTGTCATTGTCGCGCCATGCCCGGGGCCCGGTGCTGGATGCGGCCTACGCGTACCTCAATTGGTGGCTGTCCGGCTGGCCGGGCGCGGTGATGGCGCGCCAGGGTTACTACATTGGCAACCCGGCGCGCAGCCGTGATCACCTGAGCAGTGCCGAGTGGGATTACTGGTACGCCGGCAAGCCTGCGCGGGAGGAACTGCCCGGCAGTGATGGGTTGCCGTTGATCGATATCGGCGAGGTGCGCGATGGCGGCTCCTATGAGCAGCGCATGGGGCATATTGCGGTGTGGAACTCGGTCATGGATGAGCACAACTACCTGGTGCGGCGTTGGGGGGATTTCATGCGCGCCCGCAGCTGACAGGCGGATATGGCCAAGCGGTTGTCGCCAATAAAATGACAGTTAAATCCCCGGTTTTATTCGGTGCGCTTCTGCGATGTCCCAGCTAATCTGCTAAAACAAAAAGTCCAGTCTAAATGGATGTTTTTTTGACAGCAGGTCAGGGCGCAAGGAATGCACATGACTAAGGGACGCGGCGGCGAGCGGCGAACGCTGCCGGAGGGCACTGCCATGACATGGCGCCATACCTTTCAAACCCGTATTGCCGGGGTGTTGGCGCTGTTGCTGCTGGTGGTGGTCGCCGCCACCTATTTCGCCGTCAAGAGCGCCACCCGCCGTGCCGTGGAGAACCAGGCACAAGTCCAACTGAAAACCGGAACCCAGGTATTCGAGCGCCTGCTGGACCTGCGCGGGCGGCGCTTGCAATACGGGCTCGACTGGCTCGCCGGCGATGGTCCGTTCAAGCAGGCCGTGGCCGAGGGCAAGCCTGCGCCGATCCTGGCGGCACTGCGGCGCCACGGCACCGGCATCCGTTCCAGCGAAGTGTTTGTGCTGGGCCTGGATGGCAAGGTCATGGTCAGCACACTCCCTATCCTCACCCGCGGCCAGCCGTTCCCCTATGACGCCGCCTTGCGCCATGCGCGGCGCAATGGCCTGCACATGGTGATCGTGGCCCTGGATGGGCGGCCTTACCTGCTGGTGCAGGATGAAGTGCGCGACCCGTTGCCCATCGCGCGCATCGTGATGGGCTTTGCCATGGACCAACTGTTCGCCTATGAACTGCGCTCCATGAGCAACCTGGAAGTGTCGTTTCTCAGTGTGCAGGACGGCACGCCCGGCCCGCTGTTCAGCACCCAGCCCGACGCGTACCGGGCCACCGCCCTCAGCCTGCTGCACGACGCTCCGCTCAACCCTGAGGCACAGATCCATGGGTTCCACGGTCAGCGCGTGCTCAGCCGCGTGCTTCCATTGGCCAATACCGGCGACGGCGATGACGTGCGCGTATTGCTGCAAAGCCCGCTGGACCATGCGCTGGAATCCTTTGCGCCGCTGGACCGGCAGTTTCTCGGGATTGCCCTTGCGGTGCTGCTGGTGTCGTTGGCCGGCGCGTTGTTCCTGGCGCGGCGGGTCTCGCGCCCGCTCAACGCCCTCGTGGAAGCGGCGGGGCGCATCGGCGCCGGTGATTACCGCACGCCGGTGCGGGTACGCAGCCACGATGAGTTCGGTTTGCTGGCCCGCGCCTTCAATGCCATGCAAAGCGGCATCGCCGTGCGCGAACGGCAACTGGCCCATAACGCCCTGCATGATCCGCTCACCGGCCTGCCCAACCGAGCCCTGGCCATGGAACGCCTGGGCAGTGCGATCAGTGCCCGGCGGCCGGTGGTATTGCTGTACCTGGGCATCGAAAACTACCGGGTGATCAACGAAGGCTTCGGCCCGGAGGGGGTCGAGGACATGCTGCGCGAAGCCAGCCGCTGCCTGTCCATGAGCCTGCTGGCCAGCGACACGGCGGCGCGCATCACCGGCAGCGAGTTCTTGCTGTTGCTGGAAAACACCGAGATCGACCGCGCCGTGGCCCGCGCCGACCGCCTCTACGCGCTGCTTACCGAGCCCCAGCGCATCGGCAATGATGAAGTGCGCCACGAAGTCAGCATCGGCATCGCCGCCTACCCCGCCGATGGCCAGCAGGTGGAAGAGTTGATCAGTCGCGCCGCCATCGCCCGCCACGATGCGGCGACGCTGCCGGGCTATCTGCAGATCTACCAGCAGGACCGCGACCTCGCCCACCAGCGCCAGATCACCCTGATCCGCGACCTGCGCCGGGCCGTCGTCGAAGGCGAGCTGTACCTGTGCTACCAGCCCAAGCTCGACCTCAAGCATGGCGAGGTGTGCCAGGCCGAAGCCCTGCTGCGCTGGCAGCATCCCACCCTGGGGCTGGTGTCGCCCGCCGAGTTCATCCCCCTGGCCGAGCGCACCGGCAGCATGGGCGGCCTGACCCTGTGGGTGATCGAAGAAGCCATCCGCCAGATCGGCGAGTGGTCGCAGCGCGGCATGCACATTCAATTGTCGGTGAACATCTCGGTGGATGACCTGGCCGATGACGACCTGGCGATCCGCGTCAGCACCTTGCTGATGCAGTACGGCGTGGCGGCCCGGCAGCTGATTTTCGAAATCACCGAAAGCGCGATCATGCACAACCCGCAGCAAGCCTTGAGCGTGCTGGAGCGACTGCGCGGCTGCGGCATCAGCCTGTCGGTGGATGACTTCGGCACCGGCTATTCCTCCCTGGCGCAACTGCAGCGCCTGCCGGTGCAGGAGTTGAAGATCGACCAATCCTTCGTGCGCAACCTCGACAGCACCAGCGGCGACGGCGTGATCGTGCGTTCGACCATCGAAATGAGCCACAACCTGGGGCTCAAGGTGGTGGCCGAAGGCGTGGAATTCGAGCCCAGCCTCAAGCTGCTCAGGCAGTGGAACTGCGATACGGCCCAGGGCTACCTGATCAGCCGGCCGCTCAATGCCACGGCGTTCGAGCTGTGGATGCGGCGCGAGCGGCAGTTGGTCTAGAAAGCGCGCCGGGGGACTACAGCTTTTTTGGCTGGCGTCGATAACCTCTACAGAGCTTGACCGGTTGCATAGTTTTTACCGACCAACGGTGATGCCTGCACGGGTGTTCAGTGATGGCGTTTTGCCTTATTTGCGGCATCATACTGTTCATTGGTTTTATTTTTTGCCAAGGCTGGCCGCTTTTTCCCGGATCCCCCATGGCCTCACTTGTTAACCTGTTACCGCGCGTTGCCGTGTTGCTGGCGGTGGCTTTCCCGGCCTCGGCGGCGACGCTCGAGGTGTTGATGCATCTGGCCGATGGCCGCCCGGTCGCCGATGCGGTGGTGACGTTGCAAGGTCCGGTCGGGGGGCCCACCGGCCTACCCAGGGCTGACATGGACCAGCGCGGCCAGCGTTTTGCCCCCCATGTGCTGGCGGTGCACACCGGTACCCAGGTGCGCTTTCCCAACAGCGACAATATTCGCCACCAGGTCTATTCCTTTTCCGCCGCCAAGCGTTTCGAACTGCGCCTCTACGAAGGCACGCCCACCGAGCCGCTGTTGTTCGACAAGCCTGGCGTGGTAGTGCTGGGCTGTAATATCCATGACTGGATGCTCGGCTACATCTACGTCACCGACGACCCCCGCTTCGGCGTCAGCGATGCCCAGGGCCGGGTGCGCCTGGAACAACTGCCGCCCGGCGATTACCACGCCACCCTGTGGCATCCGCAACTGGCGGATATGCAGCCCGTGGAGGGCGGCACCCTGCACGTGCCCGCTGCGGGCCTGAGCCACCGTGTGGTCCTGAGCCTGGAGCCGGTTTCGGAAGACCTTCCGCCGACGCCTACCGCTTTTGGCGATGCCTTCAATCGAGCTGCCCGTGAAACTGCGCAATAGCTTCCAGGCGCGGGTCGCCTGCGTGCTGATCCTGCTGTCGCTGGTGGTCATCGGCGCGGTGTATTTCAGCGTCAAGGCCGCGACCAGTTCGGCGGTGCGCGGCCAGGCCATGGCCCAGTTGGACGTCGGTTCGCGGGTGTTTGAACGCTTGCTGGATGTACGTGGCCGGCGCCTGGCCGATGGTGTGCAGCTGCTCGCCGCCGATTTCGGTTTTCGCGACGCAGTGGCCAGTGGCGATTCGGCGACGATGCGCTCGGTGCTGCTGAACCATGGCAAGCGCATCAACGCCAGCGACATGATCCTGCTGGGCATGGACGGCAAAGTCCTGGCCAGCACCCTCGACGAAGTGCCCGAAGGCTCGACGTTCCGCTACGACCAGGCACTGCGCGAAGCCCGGCGCAATCGCCAGGCCACGCTGATGGTGCCGTTGCAAGGCAAGCCGCACCTGCTGGTGGAAGCCTCGGTGCTGGCGCCTTTGCCGATTGCGCGGGTGGTGATGGGCTTCAGCATGGACGGTGCATTTGCCGAAGAGTTGCGTTCGTTGAGTAACCTGGAAGTGTCGTTCCTGGCGATCGATCATGGCCACCCCGGCGAATTGGTCAGCACGCAGCCCCAAGCACTGCATGGCAGCGTTATCGAACTGATGCAGGGCGACTCGCCGCGCCGTGGCGTGTCCACCACCGACCACGTCGAGCGCCGTTTCCTCAGCCAATCACTGGTGTTGGCCAGCGATGAGAACGGCAAGGTCCTGGCCCTGCTGCAGAGCCCACTGGATGCGGCGATGCAGGCCTTTATTCCGTTGGATGAAAAGATCCTCGGCATTGCGCTGGTGGCGCTGATGGCCTCGTTGCTCGGTGCCTTGCTGCTGGCCCGCACCGTGTCGCGGCCGGTCCAGGCGCTGGCGCTGGCGGCCGAACGCATCGGCCAGGGCGACTACCAGACGCCGGTGGTGCTCAAGCGCAGCGATGAGCTGGGCCGCCTGGCTCACGCGGTCAACGCCATGCAAAGCGGCATCGCCGAGCGCGAGCGACAGCTGGCACATAACGCCCTGCACGATCGCCTCACCGGCCTGCCGAACCGTGCGCTGGCCATGGAGCGCCTGGGCAGTGCGATTGCCCTGCAACGACCGATGGCGTTGATCTACCTGGGCATCGATAACCTGCGCGCCGCCAGCGAAACCGCCGGGCCGGAGGCCGTGGACCAATTGCTGCTCAACGTGAGCAATCGCCTGCAAGCCACCTTGCGCGCCGGCGATACCCTGGCGCACCTGATCGCCGATGAATTCCTGCTGCTGCTCGAAGGGGCGGGCAGTGAGGAGGCGGTAGGCCTGGCCGACAAGCTGCAACAACTGTTGCTGCGGCCCCAGCGTATCAACGGCCATGACCTGGCGCTGGACTGCCGCCTGGGCATCGCCGCCTTCCCGGCCGATGGCGACAGTGCCCACACCTTGCTTGAGCGCGCGGCGATCGCCATGAAAGACGCCACGCAAATGCCCGGCCGTCTGCATGTCTATGAACACGGTCGCGACTTGGCGCACCGTCGGCAAATTACCTTGATCCGCGACCTGCGCCACGCGCCCGGCCAAGGCCAACTGCTGCTGCATTACCAGCCCAAGCTGGACATTCGCCAAGGCCATGTGCGCCAGGCCGAAGCGTTGTTGCGCTGGCAGCATCCGCAGTTCGGGATGGTCTCGCCGGCAGAATTCATTCCCCTGGCCGAGCGCTCCGGCAGTATCCGCTTGCTGACCCAATGGGTGATCGAGGAGGGCATTCGCCAGTTGTGCGAGTGGAACCGGCGCGGGCTGTATCTGCAACTGTCGCTGAATATCTCGGCGGACGACTTGCTTGGCGATGAACTCGCGCACCAGGTCTCGGCGCTGCTGCGGCGTTATGGCTTGCCCGCAGAACAGCTGGTGTTCGAGATCACCGAGAGCGCGGTGATGCGCGAGCCGGAAAAAGCCCTCAAGGTCCTGCACCTGCTGCGCGACTGCGGCATCAGCCTGTCGGTGGATGACTTCGGCACGGGTTACTCGTCGCTGGCGCACCTCAAGCGCCTGCCGGTACAGGAGCTGAAGATCGACCAATCCTTCGTGCGTAACCTCGATGAAACCAGTGAAGACGCGGTGATCGTGCGCTCCACCATCGAGATGAGCCATAACCTGGGTCTCAAGGTCGTCGCCGAGGGCGTCGAGTACGCCCACAGCCTGCGCCTGCTGGAGCGCTGGCAGTGCGACACGGCCCAGGGTTACCTGATCAGTCGGCCCTTGAGTGCCGACGCTTTCGAAGCCTGGGTGGCGTTGCCCCTCGGCGTGCAGACTTCCCTGGTGCATTGAATGGCTGACGTGCGACGCTCTCTCTTGATTGGCTGCTTGGCCGCCCTGACCGTGCAAACGACCCTGGCCGATAACGGTCGCCTGATCGCTACGGGCGGTGCCAGCAGTATCGAGGGCACGGCGGGCGGCGGCATCACGCCGTGGGCGGTGCTGGCCGGCTATGGCGAGCAGCACGAATGGGGCGCCACGGCGTTCGCGACAACGGTCGACCTGCCGGATTATCGCCTTGATGTGGCAGGGCTGGCGCTGGCCTATGACAACCGGGTCGAGCTGTCTTTCGCCCGCCAGCGCTTCGACCTCGGCACGCTGGTGCACAGGCTCAACCTGCCCGAGGACACGCTCGGCCAGGACGTGCTCGGGCTCAAGGTGCGGCTGTTCGGCGATGTGATCTACGACCGCTTGCCCCAGGTCGCGCTGGGCCTGGAATACAAGCACCAGACCCATTTCGATATTCCCCGCCTGGTCGGCGCCAGGCGTGACAGTGATGTCGAAGGCTACCTGGCTGCCAGCCGCCTGTTCATGGGCGCAGCGTTTGGCTACAACGTGCTGGTCAACGCCAGCCTGCGCTACAGCCGCGCCAATGAAACCGGTCTGCTCGGTTTTGGCGGTGATCGTCGTGATAGCCGCAGCCTGCTCAAGGAAGGTTCCGTGGCGCTGCTGCTCAACCCGCACTGGGCGGTGGGCGTGGAGTATCGCGAGAAGCCCGACAATCTTTCGTTTGCCGGTGAAAGCGACTGGGCGGACCTGTTTATTGGCTACTTTCCCAACAAGCACGTGTCCTTCGTGCTGGCCTACGCGCGGCTCGGGGAGATCGCCACGCTGGATAACCAGAACGGCACCTACTTGTCTGTGCAGGGGAGTTTCTGATGCGCCTGTTACCCGTATGCCTGGCGTTGTTGCTCAGCGCCTGTGCCCAGCAACCGCCCAGGGACGACAGCCTGTATCGCGACCTCGGCGCCAGCCCCGGCATTACCCGCATCGTTGAAGGCATGTTGCTCAACATTGCCCGCGATGAACGCATTGTCGAGCGCTTCCGGCGCATCGATATCCAGCGCCTGCGCAACAAGTTGATCGAACAGTTCTGCGTGGAAGCGGGTGGGCCGTGCACCTACACCGGCGACAGCATGGCCGAGAGCCACAAGGGCCAGAACCTCAGCCGCAGTGACTTCAACGCATTGGTGGAGGACCTGATCAAGGCGATGGACAGCGAAGGGATCGCAGTACCGGTGCAGAATCGCCTGATCACGCGCCTGGCGGCAATGCGTGGCGAAGTGATCGAACACTGATCCCGGCCGGCCCCTGCCACAGTGAATCCTGCTCCACCCATGAAAAAGGCGGCTACCTGTGAGGGTAGCCGCCTTGGTTTTGCCGCCGATAACGCTTAATCCGGCAGTTTGAACGCCATCACGTAGTCACCCTGCTTGGTCCCCAGGGAACCATGACCACCCGCCATGACCAGCACGTACTGCTTGCCGTCCTTGCCGGTGTAGGTCATCGGGGTGGTTTGCGCGCCGGCGGGCAGGCGGCCTTCCCACAACTGCTTGCCGTTTTTCACGTCGTAGGCCCGCAGGTACTGGTCGAGGGTACCGCTGAGGAACGACACGCCACCGGCCGTGGTGAAGGTGCCGCCCAGGCTCGGTACGCCCATGGTCAGCGGAACCGGGACCGGCGAGCTGTCACGCACGGTACCGTTCTTGTGCATCCAGATGGTCTGGTGGGTGGTCAGGTCGACCGCGGCCACGTAACCCCACGCCGGTGCCTGGCACGGCAGGCCCAGGGGCGACAGCAGTGCTTCGAGGATCACGCCGTACGGCGCGCCTTTGTTCGGCTGCACGCCCTGGGTTTCGCTGACGCGCGGGCCTTGCTTGGCGATATCGGCCGCCGGGATCAGCTTGGATTTGAACGCCATGTAGCTCGGGTTCACGAAGGCGATCTGGCGTACCGGGTCGACGGAAATGCCGCCCCAGTCGAACACGCCGAAGTTACCTGGGTAAACGATCGAACCTTGCAGCGAGGGCGGGGTGAACGGGCCGTCGTAGCGCATGGATTTGAAATCGATGCGGCACAGCATCTGGTCGAACGGCGTCACGCCCCACATGTCACGCTCTTTCAGCGGCGGTGGCATGAAGTTCAGCTCGGACTTCGGCTGGGTCGGGGAAGTACGGTCGCCCGCGACAGCGCCCTGGGGCACGGCCACTTCGTGGATCGGCACCACCGGCTGGCCGGTGGCGCGGTCCAGCACGTAGATGCTGCCTTGCTTGGTCGACGCCATCACCGCCTGCTTCACGCCGGCTTCGGTCTTGATGTCGATCAGCGACGGCTGGCCGCCCACGTCCATGTCCCACAGGTCATGGTGAGTGAACTGGAAGGTCCACTTCACGTGGCCGCTGTCGATGTCCAGGGCGGTCAGGCCCGCAGCGTATTTCTCGGAATCGTCGGTACGGTCGCCGCCGTACTGGTCGGGCATCTGGTTGCCCATCGGCAGGTAGAGCATGCCGAGTTTTTCATCCACGGCGAACATGGACCACATGTTCGGCGAGTTGCGGGTGTAGGTCTTGCCTTCGGCCAACGGGGTGGTGTCGTCCGGGTTGCCGCTGTCCCAGTTCCACACCAGCTTGCCGGTGTGCACGTCGAACGCGCGGATCACGCCGCTGGGCTCGTCGGTGGAGACGTTGTCGGTGACGTGGCCACCAATCACCACCAGGTTTTTGGTCACGGCCGGTGGCGAAGTGGAGTAGTAACCGCCTGGGGCGAAGCTGCCGATGTTGGCACGCAGGTCGACCTGGCCTTTGTCACCGAAGTCTTCGCACATCTTGCCGGTGTCGGCGTTCAGGGCGATCAGGCGGGTGTCGGCGGTCGGCACGAAGATGCGTTTCGGGCAGGCATTCGGTGCGGCGGCCGGGCTGGCGCTGCCGGTCGGGCTCTGCTCGGAAGCGTAGGCGGCGTCATCGTGATACGACACGCCACGGCAGGTCATGTGCGCCCAACCCTTGAAGTTCTCGGCACCCTGGCTGCTGATCTTTGGATCGAAGCGCCAGATTTCCTTGCCGGTGTCCGGGTCCAGCGCAATCACCTGGCTGTGGGGCGTGCACACGTAGAGCATGCCGTTGACTTTCAGCGGGGTGTTTTCCGCGGTGGTCTCGCCTGGATCGTTCGGGCCGGGGATGTCGCCGGTGCGATAGGTCCATGCCGGTACCAGCTTGTGCGCGTTTTCCGGAGTGATCTGCGCCAATGGCGAGTAACGATCACCGTAGGCCGAGCGGCCGTAGGAGTTCCAGTCGCCATCGGCCTGGGACGGTGCAGCGCTGGCCATGCCCGGTACCGCGTCGCGGTCCAGTTGGCCGGTCTTGACCATTTCACCGGGGTTGGTGAATTGGCTGGCCAGGGCGGTTGCACCGGCCAGCACCACGGCCACGCTCAGCGCGCCAGTGCCCAGCGGGGCAGGTTGGCCGCGCAGCAACGGACGGCGAAACCACGGGAGCAGCATGACGATGCCCAGGGCGAACAGCAGCGCCAGACGCGGCACCAGCTGCCACCAATCCAGGCCGACTTCCCACAGGGCCCATACGGTGCTGGCGAACAGCACCAGTGCGTACAGACCCAGCGCGGCGCGGCGGGTGGCCAGCAGCAGCAGGCCGGTCAGGGTGATGCCGATACCGGCCAGCAGGTAGTACAGCGACCCGCCGAGCAGGCTCAGCTTGACGCCGCCGGCCAGCAAGGCCAGGCCCATGATCAGCAGCAAGACGCCTAGCAGCCTCGGCAGCAGGCGGCTCGGACGTGAAGCACCGTCAGTGCTCATAGTTGTGTTTCTCCGTTACGTTGGAATTATGTATCCCCGTGTTTCTTCACTGTAGATGACGATTCGACACGGGCTTGGTTCAGCGTTAATTACGTTTTTCTGTGGATAACGGACTTATCCACAGGTGGGCGATTTATTCCCGTGCGCAGGTCGGTGTAAGACAGCGCTGTCTTGGCGGGTAGGAATAATCAGCAAAGTGGGGTCGGCCGGGGGAGTGAAACGTTTCAGGTTATTGCCGACAAGGATAAAGCGCTGGCGCACCAAGAGAAAGCACGAATCGCAAGATGCATCATTTCAGATTTGGTAACAGTGACAGATCGTCGCTGCCCAATAACGGTGGGAGGGGGTAAGCCTCCTCCCACAGGGGCATTTCAGTGTGTTTAGAAGGTAGTGCGGATGCCCAATTGCACGCTGCGCCCCGGTGCCGGCGCGATATCGCGCAGGATCGAGCTGGCGTAGCGCACGGTCTGGTTGGTCAGGTTTTCACCGTTCACAAACGCCAGCCATTGACTGCCGCCGACATTGAAGCGATAGCCCGCGCTCGCGCCCAGGGTGGTGTAGCCATCGGTACCGCTCTCGTTATCCGGCACGCGCCCTTGCCCGGCCGCGTGCTCGATGTCGATGCGCGTCTGCCAGCGGTCCAGTTCCCACAGCAGGCCGCTGTTCAAGCGCAGCGGCGCGATGCGTGGCAAGGCTTCGCCGGTGTCCAGGTTGGTGGCGCGGGTGTAGTCGCCTGACAGCTCCAGCGCGAACTTGCCGTAGGCGCCTTCGCCGAGCTTCCAGTGATCCTGGGCCTCGAAGCCGGCGAAACGTGCGCGCACACCGGAATATTCGTACTCGGGGATGCCGCCAGCGTCTTCTTCGCCTTCGTCGTTCAGCGTACGACCGGTGCCCAGCAAACCGATGTAATTGGAGAAGTGGCTGTAGAACACGCCGAAGCTGCCCTTGTGGGTGCCGGTGTCAAAGCGCAGGGCCAGGTCGCTGGACACGGCTTTCTCTTTCTTCAGGTTGGCGTCGCCCAACTCATAGGTGCCGGTGGCGACGTGGGCACCGTTGGCGTACAGCTCGTAGAAGGTCGGTGCGCGCTCGGTGTAGCCCAGGGTCGCGGCCACGGACCAGATCGGCGTGAGGGTATACACCGCGCCCGACGACAGGCTGCCGGCGGTGAAGTGGTTGCTCCTGTCGGCGCCGGCGAAGCGTTCGTTGCCCTTGGCGTCGGGGTCGACGCGGGTGTGTTCCAGGCGTCCGCCGAGGCTGAGTTTCAGGCGGTCGGTGGCCTGCATTTCTTCGAGGATAAACAGCGCGCCGGCGTTGGTGTCGGTCTGCGGCACGAAGGCTTCTTCGCCCAAGGCCGAGAACTCGTTGCGCGTCACCTGCGCCCCGACCACGCCGTCGAATGGGCCGAGCGGCTGGTGACGGGCTTCGACGCGGGCTTCGTAGCCCTTGTTCTTGAAGACCGTACCGGTTTCGCCGCCTTCGATTTCGCGGTGCTCGTAGTCGGTATAACCGGCGTCGACTTTGACCGAGGTAAACGGGCCTTGCAGGTTGCGGATTTCGGACGCGAACCCGTAGTGATCCTGCTGCATGCGGATGCGCACATCCTGCTCGGCCGGGGAGCCGTAGTTGCTGTCGTAGTTGCTGTAGGACAGCCCGGCGTAACCGTCGTCCCAGGTGTAAGAGCCGCCTACCGCGCCGCCATCCTGGCGCCCGTCGCTGTTGCCCAGGCGGCCGTTCCTGCCGGGTGCGTCGTCGCTGTCCGGGGCGTGGCGGCTGCGGGCCTGGCCGGGGATTTTCAGGTCGTTGAATTCCCGCGCGTTGGCGTCCAGGTGCAAGGCGAAGGTGCCATTGCCGGCTTCCAGCTTGCCCGCACTGCTGCGCGTGGTGTCGGCGCCGCCGTAGCGCAATTCACCGGCGCCGTGGATGCCCTCGATGGCTTCGGTGGGGATGCGGTTGTCGAAGGTGTTGACCACGCCACCGATGGCGCTGCCGCCATACAACAGCGCTGCCGGGCCGCGTACGATTTCGATGCGTTCGACATTCACCGGGTCCAGCGGCACCGCATGGTCGTAGGACAGTGACGAGGCATCCAACGCCCCCACGCCATTGCGCAGGATGCGAATGCGGTCGCCGTCCTGGCCACGGATGATCGGCCGGCTGGCGCCCGGGCCAAAGTACGAAGACGACACGCCCGGCTGCTTGTTGAGGGTTTCGCCGAGGCTGCCTTTTTGTTGCAGGGTCAGCTCATCGCCCTCCAGCACGGTGGTCGGCGAGGCGAGTTGCTCGCTGCCCAGCGGGTTGCCGGTGATGACTTGGGGTTGCAGTTCCAGGGCGTGGGCTTCCGAGCTGATCAACAGGGCGGCGGCGAGGGGCGACAAGCGCCACAGGGAGGAGAGGGACATCGGACATTCCTTGGCAAAACGACGAAAAGATTTGAGATCTATAGTTACAATATAACATCTCTTTTTTGCCGGGAGCGGGAACTTTTTTTACCTGCGAGGGCGGAGTGATAAGGTGTGCGCCTTCGTGAGCACTTTTTCATAGGCCCGGCATGACCGCGACAAACAACGACCCCCTCCACGGCGTGACCCTGCAACACGTCCTCACCACCCTGGTGGAACACTACGAATGGGCAGGTCTGGCCGAACGCATTGATATCCGTTGTTTCAAGAGCGACCCGAGCATCAAGTCGAGCCTGACGTTCCTGCGCAAGACCCCATGGGCGCGGGAGAAGGTCGAAGGCTTGTACGTCAAGCTGATGCGCACCAAACGCCCGCTGGATTGACCTCATGAAGCGGTATGTGGCGGCAGCGGCGCTGGCCGGTTGGGTGGGCCTGGCGATTCAGCAATACCTGATTTTCTATTCGCGCTGGGAGTCCGGCGCCAGCCTGCTCGGCGGGCTGATCAACTTCTTCAGTTTCTTCACGGTGCTGACCAATACCCTGGCAGCGGTGGTGCTGAGTTATGCGTGGGTGAAGCGCGATTCTGCAGCCAGGCGGTTTTTCCTCGCCCCCGGCGTCAGCAGCGGCATCGCCGTCAGCATCGTGGTGGTCGGCTTGGCCTACAGCCTGTTGCTGCGGCATCTGTGGCAGCCCGAAGGCTTTCAATGGATCGCCGATGAACTGCTGCACGACGTGATGCCGCTGCTGTTCGTGCTGTACTGGTGGCGCTGCGTGCCCAAGGGCCAGTTGCGCCTCAAGCACATTGGCCTGTGGGTCATCTACCCGCTGGTGTACTTCGGCTATGTGCTGCTGCGCGGGGATTTGCTCGGGCAGTACCAGTACCCGTTCATCGATGTCGGCACCCTGGGTTATCCACAAGTGTTTGTGAATGCCGGGGGGATCCTGCTGGGGTTCGTGCTGGTTGCCCTGGCGGCGGTCGGCCTGGACAAGACCTTGAAGTCACCCCGAATTTAACTTGTACAGATCTCTGGGCAGGGAGCAACTCCCTTCTCCCAGGCTTTAAGCCTCTTCATTCCCCCCGCTGCGCACCGTCCATGGTTTTCCATTGAACGGTGTTTCACCACGTCGCGCACTTATCAACATGTTAGTTGATGTGCTCCAGTAAACGTTGTTATTTTTCGTTGAATGTAATCCCTCTCTTACAGTGATATCTGAAGACAAGTTTCTGCAACTAAAGCTGATGTAGTCCAATTCTTACGGGTAATTTTAAAGTTTTGGCAATTTGCCATATTTTTCCTATGTGTCCGAGTGTTGCAAGGCTACGCAATTAGAAGAACTGGCCGACTTATGTTTTTTGAAATTGGCCGGGATAATCGCCTGGCTTCAAATGAGCTGGTTTGCAATACAAGTAATTGGAATAAATAGAGGGATTCTGTGCGCCATGGCGTCGGAATCACTTAAACAACGTTTATTACTCATGTGGGCATCTATAAATGAAAGCTAAAATGAAAACCGCGCTGTTCTCTATCGGGCTGTTGGTGGGGTCGATGTCCGTTGCCCAGGCGGCGGACGGAACTGTCACGTTCTTGGGGTCGGTCCATTCGGGTGCCTGCTCTATCAAGCCTGATTCGGTCGATCAGACCATTCCCCTTGGCGCGATCGCAAAACATCAATTGCAAGCGGGCGGGAAGTCCGAGCCGCGTCGTCTGCTGATTGAACTTGAGGGCTGCGACCTGGCGGGTCTCACCGATAACACCGTGACCACCACCTTCACCGGAGCGCCATCGAGCGTTGTGCCGGGTGCGCTGGGCACCGTCGGGAGCGCGGGCAATGTGGGCATCATGATGACCCATGGCAGTAAACCCGTTGAATTGGGCGTGGCTACCACGCCGCAAGTGATTGCCGCCGGTGACAACACACTGGAGTTCGGTGCCTATGTACAAGGCGCTGCCACGGGCGACATCGTGCCAGGCGACTTCAGCGCGGTGACCAACTTCACCTTGGCTTATCAGTAAGCGTTTTCCCCCGCCACCCAGCGTGGCGGGGGAGGCTGGTGGAGGCACAGGTGAAAACATTCATAAGTCTCGCTATCTCCTCTTCTTTGGCGATGTTCATCAGCCCTGGGGTGGTTGCCCAGGAGCCTGCTCAAGGTGATGGGCTTGTCACGCTGGGAGGAGAGGTCGTCGACTCGGCCTGCGGGCTGGAGTTGGTCAGCGTCGATCAAACCATCGATATGGACCCCGAGCCCATTGGCCGCTTCCTGCGGCGCGCCAGGGGCCAGGACCAGTCCTTCCAGTTGCGCCTGGTCAATTGCACCTTGAGTCGTACCGATCCATCCCGTCCAGGGGTGACGCTGCCCGACTGGCAGCACCTTCGGGTGACGTTTGACGGCCCCACGGATAGAGGTGGTCGTTCTTTTGCGGTCTTTGGTGGCTCCCAAGGCGTTGCGCTGAATATTGAGGATTCCGCTGGCCAGTTAAGTGTTCCGGGTCAGCCGATGACTCCACATCCGTTAACGGAAGGCGATATGACGCTGCACTACACGCTTCATTTTGTCGGTAACGGATTGCCCATAGTGGCCGGAGCCCACCGTACTGCCGTGCGGTTCAAGTTGGAATATTTTTGAACGTTGATGGGTTGCTTGCATGTTAAATACAGCGAAGGTCAAAAATACGCTGCGCCCAAGCCTTTTTGGCGGGTTGATATCATTGGCAGGCACTGCACTGGCTGCTGGGGATATTGAGTTTAATACTGATGTTCTTGATCTGAGTGATCGCACTAATATTGACTTGTCTCAGTTTGCCCGCAGCGGGTTTATTCTGCCGGGCACCTATTCGATGGTCGTGCAGATCAATGCCCAGCCCATTGCTGAGCAATCGGTGGCTTTCTATCCCCCCGATAATGACCCTAAAGGCAGCCAGGCATGTTTATCGCTGGAACTTGTCGATCAATTGGGTCTCAAGGCGTCGGACGCGGCCAAACTCAAATGGTGGAAAAACGGCGAGTGCCTGGATACCGAAAGTTTGCCTGGCATGGAGGTCAGTGGCGACCTGGCCACCTCCACACTGAACATCAACCTGCCCCAGGCCTACCTCGAGTACAGCGCCATTCATTGGGATCCGCCGTCCCGGTGGGATGAGGGTGTGCCGGGGCTGTTGGTTGACTACAACATGACGGCGCAGTCCAGCTATCAAAAGAATGACGGCACCCGCAACAACCTCAGTGGTAACGGAACCCTTGGCGCCAATGCCGGGGCCTGGCGCCTGAGGGCCGACTGGCAGGGGCGGATCGAGAAAGGCGTGGAGGGGGCGCCCAGGGATCAACAACAGTTGGAGTGGAGTCGTTACTACGCCTATCGCGCAGTGCCTGCACTGAAGGCACGCTTGACGGTCGGAGAGGACTACCTGTACTCGGACATCTTCGACAGCTTCCGTTTTACCGGTGCCTCGCTGATCTCGGATCAAAGCCAACTGCCACCCAACCTGCGTGGCTACGCACCGGAAGTCGTCGGGGTCGCCAAGACCAACGCAAAAATCATCATCAGCCAGAAGGGCCGCGTGCTGTATGAAACGCTGGTCGCCGCAGGCCCTTATCGCATTCAGGACCTCAGCGATGCCGTGAGTGGCACTCTGGATGTGCGGGTCGAGGAGCAGGATGGTTCGGTTCAGACCTTCCAGATCGATACGGCAGGCGTTCCCTACCTGACACGTCCTGGGCACGTTCGATACAAGCTGGCGACCGGGCGCCCGTCCGATCTTCAGTACGGCGCCAACGGCAGCTTTTTCGGCACCGGCGAATTCTCCTGGGGGATCAGCAATGGCTGGTCGCTGTTTGGCGGCGGGATAACGGATAACAACTACCGCGCATTGTCTGTCGGGGTCGGTCGCGACCTGCTGGCGTTCGGCGCCGTATCGCTGGATGCCACCCAGTCCCACGCCAGTGTGTGGAACCAGACACTCTCGGGCAAATCCTACCGCCTTCAATACTCCAAGCACTTCGAGCAGTACGACAGCCAGGTCACGTTTGCCGGTTACCGGTTTTCCGAGAAAAACTACTTGAGCATGAGCGAATACCTGGACGCCCGTCATTACGGGTTGAACGGTGAGCGCGGCGGGATCGAGCGCGGTGAATACATCGAGGGCTGGAAGCCGATTGGCGACAGCAAGGCCCTGTATACGGTGACGCTCAACAAGCAGTTTCGTGACCTTGGGGCGACCGTCTACGCCAGCTACAACAAGCAGACGTATTGGGGGCGCCCGGACACTCAGCGTTGGAACCTGTCGATGTCGCGCTACTTCAATGTGGGAACCGTCAGGAACATGAGCCTGTCCCTGAACATGTTTCGCACCCAGGAGTATGCCTACAAGGATAACGGAATGGCGCTGACGGTCAGCCTGCCGTTGGGGCGCAGCGGCACCCTGTCGCTGGACGCCAACAGGACCTCGGGTAAAGAGAGTTTCTCGACGCGCTACAGCGATCGCCTCGATGAGCGCAACAGCTACCAGCTCAATGCAAGCGACCGCTCCGCCAGCGGCTACCTGAGTCATATCGGCGACCAGGCCGACATCGATCTCAGCGCCAGCACCCAGGAAGGCAGTGGCAGGACCCTCAGTGCATCCATTCGCGGCGGCGGCACGCTCACGCCCTACGGTGCGGCGCTGCACCGAACCAATGGCACCGGTGGCACCCGCCTGATGCTCGACACCGGGGGTGTGCCCGATGTGCCTGTGCGTGGTTACGGCACATCGACCCGCACCAACGCGTTCGGCAAGGCGGTGATTTCCGATATCAGCAGCTACCAGCGTACGGCCGCCAGTGTCGACCTGGAGAACCTGCCGAGCAACGTTGAAGCCACTCAATCGGTGACCCAACTGACCCTTACCGAAGGGGCCATTGGTTATCGGTCCCTGGACGTGATTGCCGGTGAGAAGGCCATGGCTGTCCTGCGCCTGCCGGATGGCAGCGCACCGCCCTTCGGCGCGACGGTGAAGAACACCAAACAGCAGGACACCGGGATTGTGAACGACGGTGGCGCTGTTTACCTGAGCGGTATTCAGGCCGGTGAGCAGATGATCGTCAGTTGGGGCGGCATCGAGCGCTGCCTGCTCACGCTGCCCGTCGCGCTGCCCGCAGACAGCTTGACCGATGCCTTGCAATTGCGCTGCCAGAGCGTAGCCACTGATCAATCCTCACCCGAGCCAGCAGCGCTGACCGGGAAGCGTACCGATACGGAGAACAACGCCTCATGATGCTCAATACGCACCCCACACTCCTGGTTTTCGCACTGCTGGCTCTGGGCCTGACCCAGAGTGCCGGCGCCGCGGTTGGCCTGGACCGAACCCGGGTGATTTTTGACGGTGGCAAGGATGCGACCAGCGTGAATATCACCAATAACAACACCCAACTGCCGTACCTGGCCCAAGGCTGGATCGAGGACGAGGAGGGCAACAAGATCACCTCGCCCTTGATCGTGCTGCCGCCGGTTCAACGCTTGGAGCCCGGCAAGCAAAGCCAGGTGAAAGTGCAGGCGTTGCCGGCGGCCAAGTCGTTGCCGCAGGATCGCGAGACGGTCTACTACTTCAACCTGCGGGAGATTCCACCGCGCAGCGACAAATCCAACACCCTGCAAATCGCGCTGCAGACCCGGATTAAATTGTTCTACCGACCGCAGGCCATCGCTCCCAGTCAGCAAGACCTGTCCAACCCCTGGCAGGAAAAGCTGACCCTGACCCGCCAGGGCGACCTTTACCAGGTGAACAACCCTACGCCTTACTACGTGTCTCTGGTGGATGCTCGCAGCAGCAGAGACGGCAAGACCGTGCCGGGTTTCGAGCCCGTGATGATCCCGCCTAAAGGCACGCAAACCCTGGGGCCGACGGCCAAGGCGCTGGGCAATTCACCCTACCTGGCCTACGTGAATGACTACGGCGGGCGTCCATTACTGGCGTTCACCTGCACGGGCGAAACATGCAAGGTGAACTTGCAAGTCTCGACGCCTAATGAGTAGCAGCCTGCAGCGGGAGAGCGTCATGAAGTTGCACAACGTGAAAGTCCTGGGCTGTGTGTTACTGGTCCTGGCAACGCGCGCGGGCGCCGAGGATGACGATGGAATCGATGGCCAGCGTGGCCGGTTGAACGTTTCCGGATCCATGCATGAGTCCCCTTGCACGCTGGAGATGACATCGCTGCATCAAACGGTCGACTTGGGCGCCGTGTCTGCCAGTCAGCTGCAACGACCTGGCGATCAGGCCCCATCGAAGCCGTTTCAACTGCGTTTTCAGGATTGCCAGCGCACCGCAGGCAGTATCCGCAGCGAACGTACCGGGAACCTGGCGTGGAGCGCTCACCAACCGGTGTTGTCGGTGACGTTTGTTGCCCCTGCCGATGCCGACGACCCACGACTGGTCAAAGTGCAAGGCATCACCGGGATGGGACTGCGGTTGACCGATGCCCTGGGGCGCGATGTACAGCTGGGTTCCAGGGGCGAACCGTTGTATCTGAGCGAGGGCAGCACGACCCAGACGTGGAATGTTCAACCCACGCGTACCGCCGCGCCGTTGACCAGCGGAGCGTTTCGGGCGGTGGTGGATTTCAGGCTCAGTTATGAGTAAGGGCAGAACAATGGCTAAGTCAGTCGGCTCGCGGGCCATTCTTATCGCGGGGGGCCTGTTGTGGGCGGTCAGTCAAGGCGCGCAGGCCGAGACCAGCCTGATCATCCGCGCGGTCATCATTGCGCCTCCGCCCTGCGTCATCAATGGCGGCGGTACGCTCAATGTGCCTTTTGGCAATGACCTTCTTACGTCACGGATCGACGGGGTCAACTACCGTCGCACCGTGCCTTACACCGTCACCTGTGACGCCCCGTTCAGTAACGCGATGACTCTCCAGCTCAGGGGGACCGGGGCTTCGTTTGATGGGCGTGTGCTCTCGACCCGCAACCCGGACCTGGGGGTCAAGCTGTCGCTCAATGGCGCTGACTGGGCGCTGAATTCGAGCGTGAATTTTACCTATCCGAACTTTCCCGTGGTGCAGGCGGTGCCTGTCAAGCGCGCGGGCAGCCGGCTGGTGGGAGGCGCATTCGATGCTGCCGCCACCTTCGTGATCGATTACCAGTGATGAGGAGCGCGCAATGACATGCTGGCAGCAGCGAGCCTTGCTCGCTTTGTGTTCCATCGGCCTCTGCCATAGTGCGTCGGCCAACGTAACGTTCAGCGGAACGCTTAACGAGCCCCCGCCCTGCACCATCGATGCGGGCAACAAGATTGAAGTCGACTTTGGGGATGTGGGGGTCAAGCGGGTCGATGGGGTGAAATATCGCCGGGGGGTGGGTTACACCATCAATTGTGGCGTCGACACGCTCCCGTGGGTACTCAAGTTGAGTGTTAACGGTACCCCCACGACGTTCGACGGCGCGGCATTGCAGACCAGTGCACCTGACCTGGGTATTCGGATATTCCAAAACAACCTGCCGTTTCGACTCAATACGCCACTGGACATCACCCTGTCTTCCCCGCCGGTATTGGAAGTCGTGCCGGTCAAACAGCCCGGTGCAACGCTTGCCCCCGCCAGGTTTACCGCGGTGGCGACGTTGTTGGCCGAGTACCAGTAGGAGTTGGATATGGGACATGAAACTGTTCGTAGGGCCAGGCTGTACGCCGTGCTGGCGTGCCTGCCGGCCCTGGGCCTGATCTGCGAAGCACATGCGGCGGATAACCTGAATTTCAAGGGCAACCTGGTTGAAGAAGCCTGCACCATCCGCCCGGGTGACGAGGCCATCAGCCTGGAACTCTGGGACTTGACCAGCAAGCACCTCTACATCAATACGCGTTCGGTGGGCAAAGGTTTCAAGCTGCACCTGGAGGACTGCGACACCACCATCGGCGACACGGTGACCATCACGTTCGGCGGCGTAGAAAACCGGGAGCTTCCAGGGTTGCTCGCACTCGATGGTGGAAGCGGCGCCTCCGGTATCGGGATCGGTATAGAGACGCCGGGTAACAAGCCCTTGCCGCTGAATAAAACCAGCGACGAACAGGTACTGAGTAATGGCAGCAATGTCATCGAACTCAAAGCCTACGTGCAAGGGGAGCCGACGGCCATCAGGGACCAGACCATAGGGCACGGCAGCTATACCGCGACCTCTACTTTTACGCTGGACTATCCGTAATTCACACGCTCAACAACCGGGCGCATACGCATTGGTCTTCAGATCAATCAGGTCTGCACGAACTGATTGTTCACTGGATGGCGCCTGTGTAGATAAGCAACGAGAGATCAACATGAAACGACTATATGACAGCGCCATTGTGCTTCTCCTGCTGATTGGCGTCAGCACGACCGCGCAGGCCGTAGACTGTCGGGTCAATGGTGGTGAGTGGGCGCGCGTCACTCATCTGACCGTCCCCGTAACGGTACGACTTGATACTGATCGCACGAGGATTCTGATGGAAGGTGCTCGGCTCGAGTGTCGGTTTACGGCTGGCGCAGGCCCCGTTTGGGGGGCGGACTATTGGGAAACCGGCAATGCCTCTGGGACACCTTGGACATCCGGCCCCAAGTTCGTCAGTGAACGGAGTGGTTTGCGTATCAATGGCGCTTTCCTCAATACCCCGGTTCCGGCGGGTATACGGGTGGCTACCATGCCCAACAACGGTATTGGCTATCCGATCAATATCACCCCCTACATTCTGGTGCGTCACAGTCCCTCCAATCCGATCGATATACGAACAGGAGATACCCTCGGCCTGTTGCGTCTCACCAGCTCGAACAATTACGACGCGACACGGCCGCAACTCACTGTCACTTATACGGCTGCCAACAACTTCACCATCTCCCCGTCAACCTGCACGATCAACAATAACAACCCGATCGAGATCGACTTCGGCAATGTGCACCAAAGAGCAATAGGTACCGATCCGCTGACCACGACCATCCGCAGCAACCGCCGGCTCACCTATTCATGCCCGGACGGTGGGATTACCACGCCGATCACCATCACCTACAAAGGCACTGCCTCGTCGTTCGACACGCGCCTGCTGCGCATGACCAACCCGGACGTGGGCACCGCCCTGGTTCGTGGCGCAAGCGCGGTTCAAGTCGGTGGTTCATTCCTGACCCAAATCACCAACAGTGTGGGGGGCGACGATGTGACGTTTTCTCTCGTACGGCGTTTCGGTTCACTGCCTGCCGCTGGGGTTGTCAGCGGCAGCGGTGTCCTCGTAATGGGTGTGCCCTGAGGCTTACTCCTCTTCGCTGCCTTCCGCACGCCAGTAACCCACCGCCTTGAGGAACGCCTCATTGACCTTGTGGGTGTCCAGCAGCACCCGGCGGACCTGGCGCGACAGCCTGGTTTCGGTGGCGACAAAGCTGTACAACGAACCGCTCGGCAGCGTCAGTTTCTGCACGGTGTCGAGCAGGTCGTCCTGGCCGCGCACGACCCATTTCACCTCCACATCGGCAGCACTTGCCAGTGCCTGCCGTTCCGCCGCATTGGCGATTTCGATCACCGCCAGCACCTTGCGCCCGGCCGGCAATTCTTCCAGGCGCCGAGCAATGGCCGGGATCGCCGTCTCATCGCCGATCAGCAAATAGCTGTCGAACATATCCGGCACGATCATCGAACCCCGTGGCCCGCCGATGTACAGGTGCTGGCCGACCTTGGCCTGTTCGGCCCAGGTGGAGGCCGGGCCGTCGCCGTGCAGCACGAAGTCGATGTCCAGTTCGCCGATGTCCAGGTCGAAGCGGCGTGGCGTGTAGTCGCGCATCGCCGGTTGCGGGCCGTCGCCCTTGATGTTGAAGGTCGGGCTTTCCAGCGCCGCTTGTTCCGCAGCGTTCTGTGGGAACAGCAGCTTGATGTGATCGTCACTGCCCAAGCTGATAAAACCGGCCAGTTCCGGGCCGCCCAGGGTGATGCGGCGCATGCGCGGGGTGAGGTCGACTACCCGCAATACTTCAAGGCGGCGGCGTTTGATTTCGTGGGTCACGCGGTGGATGGCTTGCGTATTCATTGGGCTGTCCCGTCGGCAATGGCTTGGGCGGCGCCGTTGAGCAGCGCCGCGACACGAACGATTTCTTCCGGGCTCCAGCGCCCGTGGTGCGAATGCAAGGCATGGCGCAGGTTGTGCACGGCCTCGTGGATTTCCGCAGGGCGGTCATGACCGCGCAGCGAGCGTTTGCTCACGTCCATGCGCAGGCGAATGCCGTCGAGGGCCACTGCCTGTTCGCTTAGGAAGAGACGACCGGCCTCGGTGATTGTGTAGCGTTTTTTTCCACCTTCGGCGTCGCCGGCGATCAATTCGCTTTCTTCCAGGAAAGTCAGCGTGGGGTAGATCACCCCGGGGCTGGGGCTGTAGGCGCCGTCGAACAGGGTTTCGATGCGGCGGATCAAGTCATAGCCGTGGCACGGCTGCTCGGCAATCAGCGCGGGCAGCAGCAGTTTCAGATCACCCGGTGCGAAGACACGCGGGCCACGCCCACCGCGTTCGCGGCCGGCGCGCTTTTCAAAGCCATCGTGGCGGTCACCGTGGTCTCGGTGGTGATGAGGGTCTCTCATGATGATGTTCTCCTGTCTGATTTCGATACAACTTAAGATATATCTTACGAAGGATGCAAAATCTTCTGACGAGCGGTGCCGGCAGGCGAGCGCTGCTTCGAAGGGGCGCCACGACTCACAATCCGTTCCGGCGTTACCATCATTTATTTGACAGTTAAATGGCAATTTTATGAATGTGGAATAAACTTATTAAATACGTATTTAGGTGAAACGCTTGAATAGTGGGCGTCTGCAGAGCGTGTAGTTAATGTCTTACAGATAAGAGAATAAATTAAGTAGTGTTGATTACTTTTAAAGGTAATACGTGGGTGACAGTTAATATTCAACTTATTGAATAATATTGTTTTTTTCTGTATTGCCCGGTCGTGATTAATTACGCGCTTAAACGAAAGTGCTGGCATCGCCAAGTGGTTTTTCAAGGGAGTATTTACCGGCGTCGCAAGACACGCACTACGCGTTTTCTTGACGCCAGAGAACACCGCTTCTCAACTAAATACTGATGCCACTACAGGTACTTAAAATGCTTAAGAAGACCGCTTTCGTCCTGCCATTCATCGCATTGGCTTTCGGCTCATCCAGCGTATTCGCTGCCGGCGAAGCCACCAGCGTCATCAACATCAAGGCCACCATTCCTACCAAGCAGTTTCATGTCCAGCCGCGTGATCCCAACTTCGGTCGTGATGAAACCATGGCCTACAACACCGTCAGCGGTGAACTGAGTTCGCTGCGCGCCACCTACGATGTGAAGAACACGGATGGCTCGATCAAGGCCTACATCGAAGGCGGTCCTGCTTCGTTGACCAACGGCACTGCATCGATCGCACTGACCAACACCTTCAACGGTGTGGTGCTGACCGGTTCGCCGCTGGAAGTGGTCGACGACGCCAGTTCCACCCCGGGTACCCAGGCAGATCTGGTCGTGGCCGCAGCCAAGCCGGCGGATGGCATCTCCGGCCTCTTCACCACTAACTACACCATCGTGTTTGACCACGAGCCACGCGTTACTCCGTAACGCCAAGCCCGTTGACTCAATAAGCAGCGGCTTATTGTTGGGTAGCGGTACCGGTCGGCAGGCAGCATTTGTCGGTCGATCGGTCTCCCTGTTTTGACGTCCGAATCCAGAGTATTCCGTTCATGTTCCCGATGACTCCCATCGCGGCAGCGCTCGCCCTGTTGTTTTGTGCGGGCGCGTTGGCGGCAGGTACCGCCGACGGTACAACCCCTCGTAGTTTGCTTTCCCAGGCCAAGGGATTGCCGGCGGATTTTGAAGAGCATTTTTTCGACGTGCCGCTGGCCGTCAGGGTTGAGCTGGATCAGGAGTTTGTTTCCGAGGCGATGATTGTCCTGACCCGCGATGACCGCCTGACCCTGCTCGACTTTACCGACCACGACGGCAGCGTGATCAAGGATGAGGAACGCGATCAGTGGGCCGATTACCTCAAGCAGGGGGTGGCCCTGGGGACCTGCGCCAGCAACTGCCCGGACGGACTCATGGCCGTGCACTACAACCTGGAAAACTCCACGGTGTCGCTGCTGACCGAGAACGCCGAGCGTGATGAGCAGGCGCAGCGCTACTACTTCCTGCCCACCGGCGGCAGCACCGGCCTGATCGTACGCAACCAATTGAACCTCAGCGGCGGCGAAGGCCAGGACCTGGGCGGGCGCTTCGGCATTGACGCCAGCAGCAGCCTGGGCCTGTGGAGCCAGACCCTGAACATGCAGTTCTCGCGCCTCGGCGGTCCTGATGACGACGACCTCAACCACGCGGTGTATGCGCTCTATACCCAGCGCGAGTTGCAGGGCAACTTCCTGCGCCTGGGCTACTTCACCCCCAACGCCGAAGGCCTGACCCGCCAGCTGCGCACCTTCGGCGCCAGCCCGGACACTGCGGTCGGCGTGATGTACGGCAGTTCCGACAGCCTGGTGATCAACAATTCCAAACCGGCGGTCTACCCGATCTATGTCACCGCCAGCCGCCAGGCATCGGTGGAGATTTACCGCAACGGCCTGCTGATCAACACCCAGCCGGTCGGCAGTGGCCTGCACAGCCTGGACACCCGACCACTGCCCGGCGGCATCTATGAAGTGGAAGTGCGCCTGGTGGAAGACGGCCAGATCACCAGCACTACCCAGGAGCTGGTGTACAAGCCCAACAACTGGCGCAACCACGACGAGCGTTGGCGCTACAACCTGTTCGCCGGCCAGGAAAGCAAACTGCTGAGTAATTTCGACGAACAAAGCAGCGGCAGTCCGACTGCCGGCGTCTCCCTCAATTACCTGGCGCATCCCCGTGTGGTGCTGGGTGTATCCGGGCGCCAGGTCAAGGACAACATGCAGTACGGCTCCTCGATCGACTGGACCCTGGCCGATCAGGCCAGCCTGTACGCCAACGTGTACTGGACGGAAAAGTACGGCACCGGCCTCGACCTCAACGGCTTATACAACTACGGCCTGGGCAGCGTGGTGTTCAACCACACCCGCAGCTGGCTCGACACCCGCAACACCTACGAAACCCTGCCCGATGGCACGCGTATTCGCCAGCGCGACATCTTTGTCGGCCAGACCAGCAGTTCGTCGATTTCGGTCAACCATCGCCTGAGCAACTTGCGTTCGATCAACGGCCGGCTGTTCTACAGCGAGGGCAATAACGAAGGCGTCGGCCTGGACCTGGGCTGGACCGAGCGCACCCACCTGTTCGGCAACGACGCGAATTGGCGGCTGTCGGTGTTCGACCGGCCCGCCAGCGCCAGCACGGGCGACCGGCGCAACCGCGGGGTCGACCTGAGCGTCAGCCTGGCCCTTGGCGCGCCGGGCGAGCAATGGTCCGCCAGTATCGGCACGCGGACTTCCCGCGACGGGACCCGTGACAACAATGCCTCGCTGACCTACCGCAAGGACCTGCAGGACCACCTGCTGCAAAGCGTGTCCGCCACGGCAACCACCGATACCTACGGCGTCGGTTTGTCCGGCATGGCCAGTTTCGAAAACGAGTTTGTCAGTGGTGACGGCTATGCCCAACGCTCGTCGTTCAACAACGAGTTGTCCGGCGGCCTCAACCTGGACAGCACCTTCGCCCTGGGCCAGCAGAAGATGGTGCTCACCAGCCAGTACCACGGCACCGGTTCCGGCCTGATCGTGGACGTGGAGACCGACGTCGATGACATAGCCCTGCGCGCCGACGACCTGAGCGGCGGCAGCACGGCCCTGCGCCCCGGCCGCAACTTCATCCCGATCACCGCCTACAAGGGCAGCTCGGTGAGCTTCGACTTCGAAGGCAACCATGCACCCTCGGCCACGATCCAGCCGCCGCGCACGCGCTACCACTTGAACAAGGGGGGCGTGGAGTATCGCAAGATCAGTGTGATGCAAACCGTGACCGTGCTCGGTCGCCTGGTGGACCCCCAGGGCAAACCGCTCAAGGGCTTGCACGTGATCAATCACGCCACCCGTGGGGTGAGCGAGGTCGACGGCTTCTTCTCGCTGGAAATGAACGCCAGTTCACCCACCCTGGAAGTGCGTCGCAACAACCAGTTGCTCTGCCAGTTCCGGCTAGACCCCTCCAAGGCGCGCAGCGAAAACAGCGTGCTGATGATCGGTGACTTGCGTTGCACGCCGGATACGTTGGCCGACACCACCACCGCCGAACAGATTGCCGGTTGAACATGATGACGAGACTAAGCAACGTTATGAAAACCCCCAGCGCCCGCGCGCCTCAACGTTTCGCCCTGGGCCTGGCCGTCCTGCTGTGTGGCGCGGCTGCAACGGCCGACGAAAACATCACCGCGCGGTTCCGCCCCGACCCCTCCAACCCCATGGTGAACAAATTCGAAAACACCACGCCGATCAGCTCGATCTGCGCCGCGCATATTCCGGCGCGTTGCAAGGCGTTGGGTATTTTCAGCCTGCGGGACACCAACTTCACGGCGCTGTCCCTTGCGCCAATCAAGGCCAACCATGAGGACGAGCGCCAGGGCTTCATGGTCAAGGTGCCCTCCGATTGGCGTGACTTGACGGTGACGCATGTCACCACCCAGGAGACCGAGACCGTCCAACTGCGGATCGCCGGTATCGGCTCGCTTTGGTATGTGCCTCGTCCGCCAGGCGTGTCAGCCTGGGGCATGCCAGGGGTTCACTGGGCACTCCAATGGAGGAGGGCGCCCGCACCGTGTGTGAGCACCAGCCATCTTGCCGCCGGCGTCTCGTTCGCCTCGTACTTCTGGCTGACACCCGAGGGAGCGGGGCCATGCAGTCGGCAGCCCTCCGTGGACCTGGCGAGCCTGCGCTTCAATACCATGGAGTATGCCTACGAACTGCGCACCCCCAACCCCTTGGGCATGTCCAGCGGGCAATACACCGGCAGCATCACCTACACCATGGGCCCTGGCGGCGATTACGATTTCGGCGACGTCATGATGCCCTCCAAGAACGCCCTCACGTTCAACTTCACCTTGAGCGTGGAGCACGACCTCAAGGTCGAAGTACCACCGGGGGGCAATCGCATTGAACTGGTGCCCCAGGGCGGCTGGCAGGCCTGGCTGAACCAGGGCCGCAAACCTGCGCGCCTGTTCCGTGACCAGACCTTCAGTATCTCTGCCTCGTCGCGCTTCAAGATGCAGTTGGGCTGCGAGCGAACGATGGGGGATACCTGCGCCTTGAGAAACGCTACCGACGGCCACGCAGTGCCGGTGGATGTCAGCGTCAGCCTGCCCCATGGCTTGAGCGGCATGGACGGTGCGCCGGTGAATCGCCAGCCGCTGCTGCTGAGCGGTGCCGGTACCGAGTCATTTCAACCGGGGTTCTATGTCAACCGACGGCCCGGCACCTTGCACTTCGAGGTCAAGAAGGACTACGCCGAACAGATGCTCGAACGGGGAGGCAGCACCTACTCAGGCCAGGTCACGGTGGTCTGGGATTCGGAACTCTAACGAGGATTTATGGCGATGAAACATCTGTTGGCGCTGTGTGCGCTGTGCTGGTTGCCGTTGTCGGCGCCAGCGGCTCCCAACATCAACGTCGGGGTGTTCTATGACTACCTCGACGGTGACAAAAGTACCTACCTGAAACGGATATTCAACGGTGGCGACAGTACGGCGTTCATCAAGGTCTCGGTGATGGAGATCCTCTACAACGCCGATGGCAGCGCCGAGGAGGTCGAGCTCAAGAACACCCCCGGCAACTCCGCGCGCGATGGCCTGATGGCCACGCCGGCCCGCCTGATCGTGCCGCCCGATGGCATGCAGGGCACACGCCTGTTGTACCTGGGCGAGCGGCAAAAAGAGCGTTATTTCCGCCTGCGTTTCGTGCCCGTGATGCCCGAGCCCGAGGACGATTTCGTGGTCTCCAGCGAAGAGCGCGAGGCCTACAAGAACCAACTGTCAGCTGGGGTCACGGTGCTGGCGGGGTTCGGCACGGTGTTTTTCGTGCGGCCCAAGGACACCCGCTTCGCCACCCGCATCGATGAGCAGCCGGTTGAATACGGGCTGCATAACGACGGCAACAGCGTGGTGGTGGTCGATGAGTTCAAGGACTGCGCCAGTGGCGATAGCCAGGACTGCCTGCCCGTCACCAAGCATCACATCCTGCCGGGGCGTGCCTTCAGCTTTGCCAGGCAGGCCGGGCGTACCTACCGCTTCACCCTGATCGAGGGCAGCGAAAAAAAACCATATGAGGTCAAAGGCTGATGGTCAGTGAAATAGCCCCAGGGGGCGCGCGCCAGTCGTGCAGACATTGCAAACTCGTGTTGGCGGCGCTGCTGCTGATGGTGGGCGCATTGCTGAGTACCCAGGCCTTGGCGATCCGTGAAGAGCAGGTGTTCGATGTGTCCGTGACCATCCCGACCGCAGACTTTTACGTCCTGCCGATCAACCCCGGGTTCCTGGAGCGCGAGCAAAAAATGGTCTGGGACCTGGTACCCGGGCGCCTGCGCCCGCTGCGCGAGCACTTCGACGTGAAGAGCTCCGCCGGCGGCATCAACGCCCGCTTGGGCGCGCTGCCCACGCTGTTCAATGGCGGGCGCACCTATATCGACCTGAACGTCACCTTCAACGGCCAGGTGCTGGGACTCGATGACACCCTGGTGGTGCCGCACGACGAGGCGCGCCAGGGCAAGCGCGTGCTGCTGGATATCTCGGCGGTCGAGCCGGCGGATGGTTTTACCCCAGGTGAGTACTACGGCAGCGTCGAGCTGCTGTTCGATGCGGTACGGCCGTGATGATGGGCAGAGGAGTAGTTATGAAGGCTTTATATGCAATGCTGGGTTTGATCCTGTGTTCACTCAATGCCCAGGCCGGGCCGAACATCAACGTCGGTGACTTCTACGATTACTTGCGCGGCGATAAAAGCACCTACCTTAAGCGGGTATTCAATGGCGGCACCAAGACGGCCTTCGTCAAGGTCAATGTCACCGAGATGCTCTACAAGCCCGACGGCAGCTACGACGAGGTGCCGCTCAAGCTCGAAGCCGATGGCAGCGTGCGCAACGGCCTGGTGGCCAGCCCGGCGCGGCTGATCGTGCCGGCGGACGGCATGCAGAGCACGCGCTTTGTGTTTATCGGCGATCGCGAGCGCGAGCGCTACTTCCGGGTACGCTACCTGCCGGTCGCGCCCGAGACCGAAGACGGCTTTGGCCTCAGCGACGAAGAGCGCAAAGCCTACGAAGAGACCTTGGTCGGAGGCGTGCAGGTGATGGCCGGCTACGGCACGGTGTTCTTCGTGCGGCCCAAGGACAGCCGCTTCGACACCCGGGTCGAAAACGGCGGGCAGCGTTACACCTTGCGCAATGCCGGCAACACCGTGGTGGTGGTGGATGAGTTCAAGGATTGCGCGGCAAAGGACCGTACATCCTGCGCCCCGACCACCAAGAACCATATCTTCCCTGGCCGGGTGTTCAGCTTTGAAAAACAGCCCGGGCGGACGTATCGGTTCTATCTGGTGGAGGACACCTCCGAACGCATCATCGAAATCAACGGTTAGTCTGTTGAGGTCACGGTACGAGGCGGGTTGCACAGGGTATGGCCGCCCGGTTGCAGGTACGGCATCAGCACCGGCGCCATGCCCTTGAGCACCTGCACCGGCAGCGCCGAGGTAAAGGTGAAATTCTGCGCGCCGCTGCCGGGCACGAAGGCCGTCAGCGTGCCGAAATGCCGGTCGCCGATATAGAACACAAAGGTCGCGGTACGGTTGATCGCCTTGGAGCTGAGGATGCGCCCACCGGCACCGATGGCTTCGATGCGATTGTCCCCGGTGCCGGTCTTGCCGCCCATGGCCAGCGGTGTGCCGTCGGGCAACTTGAAGCTGCCCGACACGCGTTTGGCCGTGCCCGCATCCACCACCTGGGACAACGCACCGCGCAAGGCGGTGGCGACTTCGCTGGGCATCACCCGCTTGCCTTTGTCGGGGTTGTTCACCAGGCGGGTTTCATAGGGCGTGTCGACGGCAAAGTGCAGGCTGTCGATGCGCAGCGTCGGCTCGCGTACGCCGTCGTTGAGGATCGTGCCCACCAGTTCCGCCAGCGCCGCCGGGCGGTCCCCCGAGCTGCCGATGGCCGTGGCCAGGGACGGCACCAGGTGGTCGAACGGGTAGCCCACCGCCTGCCAGCGCTGGTGAATATCCAGGAACGCCTCGACCTCCAGCATGGTGCGGATACGACTGTCGCGGGCGCTCTTGTGGCGGCTCTTGAACAGCCAGCCATAGACTTCCTGGCGCTCATGCTCGCTGGCGGCGACGGCCTGGGTGAAGGTGGCGTCGGGGTGGTTCAACAGGTAGCCGAGCAGCCACAGGTCCAGGGGGTGGACCTTGGCGATATAGCCTTGGTCCGGTAGGTCGTAGGCACCGGGGCCGTAGTCTGTGTAGAGCTTGGCCAGGCGTTCGTCGGTCAGTTTTTCTGTGGCTTTGGCGCCGGTCAGGTGCGAGCGCACAAAGCTGTTGAAACTCGCCTGGCTGGCCTGGGGCAACAGGTAGCGGTGCACGGCGGCCAGGCGGATGGCGGTGGGGTGCAGGCTGTCGAGAAAGGTGGCGAGCCGCGCCTGGGTGTCCTTGTTGCGGTACTTTTTCCAGAAGCGCAGCAGGAAGGTCGTGCCTTCGCGGTCGGCGAACTGGGCCAGGTATTCCTGGCGCCGTGGGTTGCTGTCGTCCTTGAGCAACTCGGCACTGTTGTTGTCTGCGTGATAGGTGCTGTAGCGCACCAAGTCACGCATCAGGCGAATAAATGGCAGGTTGATCGACTCACGCAGAGCGTCGCGCAATGTCGGGTTGCGGCCGTTGTCTTCATTGCGAAAGTTATGGAAGCGATGCAGGCCGCCGCCGGTAAAGAAGCTCTCGCCGGGGCTGGCGGAATACGGCCGGTCGAGCGCGGCCTCGAGCATCTTCGACAGGCTCTTGTCGCTGTTTTGCGCCAGGTAATCCACGGCCCAGCGCGACAGGCGATCCTGCTCATCGATATCGACTTTTCTCAGCGCAGCCGGTGTCTGGCCGGCGTAGCGCTGGTGCAGTTCGCTGATGATTTGCAGGTAGGTGGTGAGCACCCGCAGCTTGGCGGTGGAGCCCAGTTCCAGCTTGCTGCTCTCGTTGATATCGAAGGGCTGGTCGGTGTTGTCGGTCTGCACCCGGACCCGCGCGCCGTCGCCGGTCATCTCGTACAGCGTGAAGCTGTAGCGCACTTGCGCGGTGCTGGCGGGCGTCAGCAGGCGCGGGCCGAGCAGGCCGAGTTGCCCGGCAAAGGCCGGATCGGCCAGGTGCTTGAGGTAGGCCGTGGCCTGGGTTTGCAGCTCATTGTGCAAGGTGCTGGTGGCGGACAGGTCGAGGCGATCCAGGTCATACAGCGGGCGGTTGAGCAGGGCGGCCAGGCGGCTGCGGGCCATGCTGATGCCTTTGTTGGTGTCAATCGCTTGGAGCGTCGGCTGTTGCTGCCAGTCGCGGTAACTCACTGTGCTGGTCAGGGCGGCCCTTGCCAGGGCAGGGTCGATGATCCCGTCCTGCTCCAGCAGGCGGAGGTGGCTGTCGGTCAGGTTCGAAAGTTCCGCGTGGCCTTTGGACAGGTAATGGGAAGGCCGGCGCTGGGCGATCATCAACGACAACACTTCGCGCAGGGCCAGGCCCTTTTGCGCGAGGTCCTGCGGGCTGGTGTCGGCGAGCAACGCGTTGGTGCGGTCGAAGTCGGCTCCGTACCACACGCGCAACCCTTCGGCCATGCCATGCACTTCGCCGTGACCGGGTACGGCGGACAACGGCACGCTGTTGAGGTAGTCGCGCACGATGTCCTGGCGCGCCTGCAAGGTCTGCGGGCCATCCCGATAGGCGCGCACGCTGGCGGAAAACATCTGGCGCAGTTTCTCGCCGCCGGACAGCGTCAGCCCATCAGGGGAGTGGCGGTATTTTTCCAGCTGGGTGGCCAGGGTACTGCCGCCGGCGGTCTGCCCGGGCAAGTGCAACAGCTTGGCAACTTGCGACCACGCCGCCCTGGCGAAGCGCGGCCAGTCCACCGCCGGGTTGGCCTGGGGCTGGGCCGGGTCGAGTAAATCGCGGTTCTCGATGAACAGCAGGCTGTTGACCACCACCGGCGGGATCGCGTCGAAACGCTGGTAGGACTGCTGTGGGTAGGTGAACCGGTACAACGGCTCGGCGCGGCAATCGCTGATCGACAAACCGGCCTGGATTTTCTCCCCATAGGGCACGAACAGGCCGCGCTCGGCATAGGTCATCAGGGGGGCGGAGAAGCGCACCTGGCTCTGGACCAGGTAGTTGCGCTTGAGCAGGCGCGGCAGGAATTCATCCAGGTCGCTGTAACCCAGGCGCTTGTCGAAAGGCCCGTCACCGGGATAGACCACGGCATCGCTGGGGCCGGGTTCGATCCGGTAGTTCAAGGTGGCGGCCAGGCGGCTCAATTCCCGGGCCTGCCAATGGGACGTGCGCATTTCGCGCTGGGCGGCGAATCCGGCGGCGATCAGGCCGATCACCAGCAACAGCCACGCCATTCGCCACCGGTACAGCCGTTTGCGGGAGCGTCGTGGCAATGGCTGTTCGTCCATGCTGTCGGTGGGAGCCGCAGCCTTGGTTGAATCGGTTTGCCATAAAGCGCCCATAGTCGATTGATCCATCCCGGCAGATTGATCGGACTTGATTCAAGCGTAGACGCTGATTGGCACCGTCGAGAAATTTGTCGGCGTGCGGGCGACCGCGTGCAACCCCTGGAGATTCGTCGCGGCGAAATCAGCCTGCCCATGGCCCGCACGCTGTTCTTCGACGCGCCGATGCGTGCGCCGCCAGGGTCAGTACGCAGGGCAATGGGCTTAAGCCGCGCACCATCTCCGTGCGATACTCCCACCGCACAATCGGAATTTTCCGGGAGTTCCCGCTGAATATTGCCGTTTATAGAGTGAAAATCACTGGGTTGAGCTTTTTATACTGCACCCCCCTGATCTGGCCCGGCCAGACCGGTTGACCCAAAAGGTCCACTGGAGACGGCATGCCATGGCTGACCCGCCGTGGCGTGCCGGACTCGGAGGCTCATATCCAATAACAAGACGAGGTTGTATCCCTATGCCAGTCGGCAACCACCTGCCCCATGGCGAGACCGCTTCGGGCGGCCCGCTCAAACGCGAACTGGGCGAACGGCATATCCGCCTGATGGCGCTCGGCGCCTGTATCGGTGTCGGGCTGTTCCTCGGCTCGGCCAAGGCCATCGAAATGGCCGGTCCGGCCATCATGCTCTCCTACATCATCGGTGGCCTGGCCATCCTGGTGATCATGCGTGCCCTCGGCGAAATGGCCGTGCACAACCCGGTCGCCGGCTCGTTCAGCCGCTATGCCCAGGATTACCTCGGTCCGTTGGCGGGCTTCCTGACCGGCTGGAACTATTGGTTCCTGTGGCTGGTGACCTGCGTGGCGGAGATCACCGCGGTGGCGGTGTACATGGGCGTGTGGTTCCCCGATACGCCGCGCTGGATCTGGGCCCTGGCAGCCCTGATCAGCATGGGCACCATCAACCTGATCGCGGTGAAGGCCTTCGGTGAGTTCGAATTCTGGTTCGCGCTGATCAAGATCGTCACCATCATTGCCATGGTGATCGGCGGCGTCGGCATCATTGCCTTCGGCTTTGGGAACGACGGCGTGGCCCTAGGGATTTCCAACCTGTGGAGCCACGGCGGCTTTATGCCCAATGGCGTCCAGGGCGTGTTGATGTCCCTGCAAATGGTGATGTTCGCCTACCTGGGCGTGGAGATGATCGGCCTCACCGCCGGGGAAGCGAAGAACCCGCAGAAGACCATTCCCCGCGCCATCGGCTCGGTGTTCTGGCGCATTTTGCTGTTCTACGTGGGCGCGTTGTTCGTGATCCTGTCGATCTACCCGTGGAATGAAATCGGCACCCAGGGCAGCCCGTTCGTGATGACCTTCGAGCGCCTGGGCATCAAGACCGCCGCCGGCATCATCAACTTCGTGGTGATCACTGCGGCACTGTCGTCGTGCAACGGCGGCATCTTCAGCACCGGGCGCATGCTCTACAGCCTGGCGCAGAACGGCCAGGCACCGGCCGCGTTCGGTACCACCTCGAGCAACGGCGTACCGCGCAAGGCGCTGCTGTTGTCGATCTTCGCCTTGCTGCTGGGCGTGCTGCTCAACTACCTGGTACCGGAGAAAGTCTTCGTCTGGGTCACGTCCATCGCCACCTTCGGCGCGATCTGGACGTGGGTCATGATCCTGCTGGCCCAGCTCAAGTTCCGCAGGAGCCTGAGCCCGGCCGAACAGAAAGCCCTCAAGTACCGCATGTGGCTGTACCCGCTCAGTTCGTACCTGGCCCTGGGGTTCCTGGTGCTGGTGGTGGGCCTGATGGCGTACTTCCCGGATACCCGCGTGGCACTGTATGTGGGGCCGGCCTTCCTGGTGCTGCTGACCGTGTTGTTCTACGTGTTCAAGCTGCAGCCGACCCCGGTCGTCCAGGGTTCACAGCCGTCGGCGTGATCCCTTGAGCGCGGGCCGGCCTGTTTTACGACAGGTCGGCCCGCACGGTCTCAGACCCGCTGCAACGTGCGTTGCGTGCCCTCGGTCAACTGCCGCACCAGGCGGTTGTGTTCGTTGGCTTCATCGTCGGCCAGTTGCTGGCGACGCTCCAGGTATTCATCCGAACGCCTGTCCGGCAATTCCTGATCCAGCACACTGACTTTGTAGGTGATGGTGTCCTTGACGGTGAAAAACGCCTCCGGCTCACTGCTGGCCAGGTACTCGATCCAGAACTCGGTGGCCAGGATCGCCTCCTGCAACGCCGGTGACTGGCCAAGCCTGCGCAGGGTCCGGCGCGCCTCGTCGATCACCGCCGGTGTCACATAGTCATCCACGCTGTACAGCAGCTCCAGCGGATAAAACGGCAAGTTGAATTCCCGTGCCAGTTTACTGCGCAGGTAGATCGTCACCTCGGCGGGGTCGGCGTCCAGGTCGGCCCGTTCGCGCGCCAGCACGAACTGGTCGGCAAAGTGGTCGAGCTGATTGAGGTAGAAACAACTCTTGGCCAGTTCCAGCAAGGCCCGGTCGGCCAGGTAACTCCTGGGTTGCAGCTTGGCCTGGTGGATACGGTGATGCAGTTCCATGTTGGTAAAGGCCAGCAGCACGCTGTCGCCGCAATTGCCTGAGCCGTAGGTATTGAGGCAGATCGTGTTGCGCAGTTGCGTCGACTCGCCCATTGCCATCAGCAGGCTCCAGACCCGCTCGGTCAGCCGCGTTCTTGAGGTATTGCTGCGGTAGGCGTGGGTCCGCTTGAGGTCGCGCAGGACCCGGAACACATCATCGGCACTCGCCGTTTCATTGGCCTGCAGTTGCTCCCACAATTGTCGGCGGGCCGCCACGTCCTGCGCCGCGACGCCGGTCAGCCAGCTATCGAAGTCATTCGGCGCCACGGGGGCATGGGCCGGTGTGCGCAGTTGACCGCCCAGGCGGATACCCGTGGCGATACGGTAGGCGTCTATGCTTGCCAGGGTCTCGGCGGACAGCGGGTTTTCGTGCAGCAGGGTGTTGCGATTGGCCATTTGCAGCCAGGGGTTGCTGAAGACTTCGTCGGGAATGGTGCTGATCCCGTTGGCCTGCAAGTGCAGCTCGGTCAGCACCGGCAGCGCGCTGGCGCCGATGGGCCATTGGGTGATGCCGGTGTTGGCCAGGTGCAGGGTATTGAGCTGCAGCATCCGGCTGACATCCGGGGTGAGGGTCAGGTCCGGGTTGTCGTTCAGGTCGAGTTTCTGCAGGTTGACCATAGTGGCCAGGCGCTGTACCGACTCTTCGGTCAAGCGCAGGTCGTTGTCGTTCAAGTCAAGGTGGGTGAGCCAGGTCATGTCGGTGATCGCGCTGGGCAAGTCGGTAAGGCGACAGTCGATGCGCAGGGCCTTGAGCTGGGTGAATTTGCCCAGGAACTCTGCCCCCGTGGTCGGGAAGGCATTATCGGAAATCCGCAGGTACTCGATGTGGCTGAAGCCGCTGGTGCCGGTCAGGAACGAGCCGGGCGGCAGGCCTTCGTCGTCCAGCTGCAACTCCAGTGACGGCACGTTGAACAGGCCGGCGATGTAGAACGTCGCGTTTTCGCGCCGCCATGCGCCCCGCAGTTGGTAGGCGATATGGCGACGCCGGCCACGGTTCATGCCCAGAGGGTCATTGAGTTCGTCGTCGGCCGGCAGCAGGGTTTCGCTCCAGCGTGACAGCTCCACATCCATGGCCTGGTACTCGGCCTGGCGGCGTTCCAGCTCGATGAGTTTTTCCGGGTCGGTCATGTTCAGGGACTGGAGCATCCGCCGTGCATCGTCATTGTTGAAATGCGGGTAAAGCTCCTGGACCTTGGCCACCAGATCCGGCGGCCGTGGGCCGCGAAACGGCCAGATACGTTGCCAGAACGGATACACCAGGAACGAACGATCCACCCCCATGGCCGGTTGCATCCAGGGTTGCAGATGGGGGATATCCAGCAGGCCCTTGATTTCCACACGGCGCGCGAAGGCCAGTTCGGCCAGTTGGGTGCGCAGTTGGGCGATGCCGCTTTCGCTGTCCACCTCGAGCAAGGCCTGCTCGTCGGCGGACAAGCTGCTGAGAATCACCCGCAGCAATCGGTTCGAAGGCTGGCCCAGCGGCTCGCCCTGCGGGGTGTAGGCCTGGTAACCGCGGTTGGTCCTGGCCACGGTCCGGCGCGAGGAGCCCTGCCGATGGCCGGCGGTTTCCAGCAGGCGCCCCTGATTGTCCCGTTCACGCACATCGATGCGCAGGGTCTTCGGCCACGCGGGCAGGTTGTGCAGCAGGTACAGGGTGATGCGGTCACTGTCGGCGTTGGCGCAGGCATCCACATACAGGCCTTCGAACGCCCGGTTCAAACGTAACTCGTGGCCGCTCAGGCGTGCCTGTTCGGCCAGGCGCAGGCTCAGGCGGTCATGCTCATGCAGCTGTTTGAGCTCGCGCTTGGAGGCTTGGCCGAGAATCGCCTTGACCGTGCTGGTGGACAGGTCCGGGTGCTTGGTCTTGAAGCGGCGCTCGGGCTCGCTGCCCGCCGACTCGCTGCGCATGTACAAGGACTCGAGGATTTGCGAGCGCTCGCGGTCGGTGTAGTCAACGATCCGGGTGATCAGCTGGAACAGCCGCTGTTCCTGGGTCTGCGGCAGCGTGCCGAGCAGTGCCAGGGTCAGGTCGTCGTCAGCGATGAATTTCTCCAGCAGCCCGGCCGACTCGAGGTCCTGGTCGGTGGCGCTCACCACTTTGGCGTCGGGCCGATGGCGGGCAGGGTATCTGATGGGGGCGTCCTGGCCGACAATCTCCAGCACATGGCTGTCGGGCCAGCCGGGCAGGCTGGAGACCACCAGCAGTTGCAGGTCCGGGCGCGGATCGGGGGCGCTGGGCAGCTCATACATCGATTCGATGAAGCGGTCGATTTCCTGGTCGATGCGCAGGCGCTTGCAGGTATCGGCCAACAACGGGGGCGATGCCCGACCGCTGCGGTGTATCTGGCGCAGTACGTGGGGCGGGGTGTCGGTCAGGGCGAGAATGCTGCGGGCGGTGTCCTGGGGGAATGTGTAATGGTCGCCCCCGAGGCGATAGAGCAGGCTGTGGTCGTCCCAGCCCATGGGGTTCTCGCTGGACAGGCGCCATGCGCCCTCGCCGTTGTGCTCCAGGGTCGGGGTGTCGACACCGATCTTCTGCGGGTGTTTGAGCCGCCACTTGAACAGCCGTTTGTCATAGACGATCCGGTACCAGGAACCGAACAGCGGCAGATAGTGGTCGCCGGCCAGAGGGAAAATACCCTCGGAATCCGGCCGCAGGCTGGGCGGCAGTGCCAGGGTGTGCTCGTACTGGGCCAGTGAACCGTCGGCCAGTCTGACAAAGCCTTCCGGGCCGCGCTGGTTGCTCATGTAGTCGCCCAGGGTGATGCGCAGGCCCCTGGCGTCGGTGGCACTGTGCATGCCCAATTGTTGCCGCTCGTGGGGTTGCAGCACCGAACCGATGGCCAGGTAGAAACTGTCCACCGCCGGCGTCACCGCAATCGTGCCGGCATTGCGCATGTCATAGGCTTCATAGACACCCTCGCCGTAGTGACGCAGCTCCACGGTGAGGTCCTCGGGGCCGCTGGAGCGATAGGGTTTGGCGATGCGTCCCGCGACCACTTCGGTGATGAGGAAGTCGCGCTTGAGGCTTCGGCGTATCAACGCCGAGGCGAATTCCCGCGCCCATTGATCGGCATCGTTGTTGAACTGGCGCGGGTGGTACAGCGCATCGATCGCAGCGTCGATGCGCAGGGCGGTGCGGTGGTTGTCCAACAGTTCGGCAAAGGCCGTGGGCAGCCCGCCTTCACGCAGATAGGCCTGCTGCTGGCGTGGGGTGAGGGGATGCTGCGCCAACAGACGCTCCAGCAAGGCCGGTGACAGCGGGCTGTTGAGGTCGCGCAGTTTTTTCAGCAACGGCGTAACCGCCACCAAGGGCATCGACGCCTTGACCGGCAGGAAACGCCGCACATTGGCGGGCGGCAATAGCTCATGTTTTTCATAGCCGGCGTAGTTCACCAGGGCCGCGAACAGGGCCAGGCGTTCGCGCCGCGCCAGGGCGGCGACGTCGCGCCGTACTGCCAGGATCCGCTGTTCGAGCGTGGCGTCGAGTTGGTCCGTGAGACCCAGCAGCGAGGTACTCGGTTGCAGGCTGATGACCAGACTCAACAACGGGTCGGCCCGATAAGGCGGCAGGCCGCCGTCGCCTTCGGCCTGGTAGCGGTTGTCGGCGCCGCGCACGAGGGTGATCGTCGTCGGGCCAGGCACCGTCGGCTCGGTCTTGCCGAAGGTTTCGATCACGCTGCGTTGCGGATCGCTGATGCTCAGCAAGGTCGCGGCGGGCCAATCGGGCAGTTGGGTCAGCAGGCATAACACCACGCTGTCGCCAGAGGGGGGCAGATAGCCGGCCTCATGAAAGCGGTTGATGATGTGCTCGATCACCTGGTCGGCTTGCAGGCGGCGCACGCCTTCGATCAGGTTCAACGGTGCCGGTTCGCCTTGCCACACGTGCTCCAGGGTGGCGCGGGAGGTGGCCGTGCTGCGCAGCATCCGTTCCAGGTCGGCCCGCGCGATCAGCGATGAGCCATCGGGCAGCATCTGTTGCAGCAACTGGGCATCCGACAGGGCCTGGGTGTTGTGCAGGTCGAAGGTCCAGGCTTGCAGCGCCGGGTTGAAGACAATCGGTGGCTTGTAGGGGCTGCTGCCGTTCTTGAGAACGTAGCGCTGGGTGGCCTGGTCGTGGGCGACCTCGGCCACCAGGGTCTGGTTGTCATGGTGCAGCTTGACGTATTGCTGGCCTTGCACGGTGAATACGCACAGGGCGTCGGCGCGTTTACCCTCGAGCAGGTACTGCTGGCGATGGGCGTAGGGACGTGCGTCGGGTTTCCACAGCTCTTCCACCCCGTCGGGACGCGTGACTTTGCGCGGATTGCCCAGCCGCTGCAGGTGCCCGAGCATGCGCTGGCGATGGGCGCTGCCGGCGACGCTGATCAAGCGGCCGCTGATGGCCAGGTCGGCGACATCGCTGAGGGTCGAGGCGAAGCTGCTGGCATCGCCCTTGACCGCTTCATTCAGGCCCACGCTGACGCTGTAGGTCATGCTGCCCAACACGGCCAGCTGCATCACCCGGTTCATCCCCGTGACCCCGCCGGGCAAGGGCGTGAGCAGCACTTGCAAGACTTCGGCGGCAACGGCGGCGGTGGCGTCCTGGACCGCCTGCCAGTCGGCTTCGGAACGGCTGTTGGCCAGGGTGTCGAGGTCGGCCTGGCAGCGTTGGATCTGCCGGTAAGTCAGGGCTTGCACCAGGGTTACGGCGGGGCCGGCGTGCGGGTCGGTGGAGAAGCGGATGTCGTTGAGGGTGCGCTCCGGGAAGGCCGCGTGAAAGCCATCGTAAAGCCGCTCGGCCAGCCAGCTCATGCCCTCGGGGCGGGGTTGCCGGGTCACCAACGACTGGAACACCGACAACCCCACCAGGGGCAATTGCCGGGAAAACCAGCCCAGGTCGCCTTGCTGGTGGCTGTCCAGCAACTGCTGGCGAAAATCCACCTCTGCCGCGCGCGCATCGCTGTGGTAACGCAGCGCGCCGCCGGGGCGGAACGGAAAATAGGACAGCACCCCGAGGCTGGCGACCCTGATCAGCAGCAGCGGTACGGGAATGGCACTCTCCCAGGCGACGAAGGGCACGGCGATGACGGGGGTGACGCCCGAGGTCAGGCTCAGGCTGTCGACCGGCAGTTGCGACCCGCTGCCGTCGATCGATGCGGTGAGGCTGTCATACATCTCGCGGGTCAGGCCGTTGCGGGCGCGGTTGCGCCAGGCGTCAAGCACATCGAACTGCAGCAGCGCCAGCGCCGCCTCGCCCATCAAGCGGCGCAGCGTACCGTTTTCATCGAGGCTGGCCGTGATCTTCACCTGTAACTGGTGGCCCAGGTCCAGCTCACGGGCGATGGCGATGAACGCCTGCGCCGTGAGGCTGCGATCGCCACCCGGCCCGACCACACGGCTGGCGTCCACCAGGCTGTAGCCGGAGTCCTGGCGGACCGAGGCGGTGAAGCCGAAATTCAGGCAGGCGGCCTCCCACAACGAGAGGCTTTTGATGTGTTCGATAAAGCGCAGATCCTTGTCGGAGCGCCGCGGTACCCGCACGTGACTGCCCGGCTGCCGGTCCCAGGGCAGCGGTTGCTCGATCTTTTCCAGGTAGGTGGTTTCGAAGCGATACTGCTCCGGATCGCGCCCACCGATCCGGTCACGCAACTGCGCCAGGCCATCTGCCTTGAAGCTGCGGACCACCCGTTCCTTTTCGGCTTCAACCGCCGCCATGGCCGCCAGGGCGTTGCGTTGCAGGCGCAGGAAGCGGGGTTTTTCCTCGGCGTCCAGGCCTTCCAGGGCTTGCAGGATATTGCGCTGGATCAGCTCCAGCGCCTGTTGCTGGGCCCAGGTGGTACTTGATTGCAGATTGCCGGACAGGCCGTTGAGTAATTGATGAGTCGGCATGCGCTCTACCTTTCACGATAAGTGGAAGGCAGATGGAAGCACCGCGCATACCGGCGCTGGGGCTATCTATTTAAGGGCCGGCGCCTCGCCGCGCAGCGCCAGGTCCAGGCGCTTGTTGAACTCCAGCCACGCCGCCAGCCCGGCCATCAGCGCCAGCCCCAGCAACGCGCTGAAAACCTGCATCGGCCAGGCATCCTCGACCTGGGCGTTGAGCATGTCCGCCAGCGGTGCCAGCAGCACGCCGAGGCAGAACACCTCCAGGGAGTAACGGCCCATGCGGCAGCTTTGTTGCGCCCACCAGGTTTGCGTCCAGCCGCGACCCGGCAACAGCTTGGCGGTGACATAGGCCAGGGCCAGGAAGTGCAGCAGGCGCAGCGGCGACAGGTCGGTCTTGCTGATGGGATAGATCAGGTCGCTGAGCCACGACGGCATCAACGCGTCATGCACCTCGGGCCAGCGCCATGACAGGGTCAGCACACACGCCACCACGGTGTACACCGCCGCCGCCATGAACAACGGCTGGCGCTTGAGCGGGCGCTGTTCCGGCGGTCGCCCTTGACTGGCCTGCAGCGCCGCCGCGCCACCGAGGATAAACAGAAACTGCCAGGTCACCGGGTTGAAGTACCACACGCCGTCGGCAATCGCCCGCAGGTTCCAGCCCATCCACGGCGCCAGCAGATACACCGTCGCCGACGCGGCCACCACCAGCCAGGTGTGGCGCAGCAGCAGCGGCAATACCAGCGGCAACCCCGCCAGCAGCACGATATACAGCGGCAGCGGGTCCATCAGGTTGGGCTTGAAGCGCAGCAGCAGCTCATCGGTGAGAGCCTGTTGCGGGTGAGTGACGAAGTGCGTCAGGCCCATCTCTTGAACCAGGTCGCGGGTTTCCACATGGCTGTTGGCGAAGAACACGATGCCCATCAGCATCGCCAGCAAAAAGATATGCACCACGTACAACACCCAGGCGCGGCGCAGGATTTTCAGCGAGGCAATCCAGTAGCCGTCGCGTTGCAGGATCTTGCCGTAGGCCAGCACGGCGGCGTAACCGGCGAGGAATACAAAGACCTCGGCCGCATCGCTGAAACCGAAATTGCGCAGGGTGATCTGGCCGAGAGGATTGTGGGGGACGTGATCCCAGAAAATGAAGATCAACGCCAGGCCCCGAAAAAAATCGATGCGTGGGTCGCGTCCGTTCAGCATGGCAGCGGGCTCTTGAACAAAAGGTTTAGTAATGACCGGCGAGCGCGCAGGTTGTCGTACGCCGCACGTCGGGCGGGCGCAGGTTGGCGGTATTTGTAAGCAATTGCAAAGGTTGGGTATTACTGAATGTCTCTAGGCGTCAATGATCACCAGGGTGCCCTGGCTACCTGGAAGTACGGCATGAGCGGTGCCCGCTTCCACGAGGTACATCTGGCCGGTCTCTACGTGGATCTCTTCATCAGCGATGCTCAGGCGCAAATGGCCGCTGATCACCAGTAGCCCTTCGTTGTAGTCGTGCACTTCTGCTTCGTAAGCCTGCTCATCCATGCGCAGCACCTTGATCCGCGCCGGGCCGACCTGGCCCAGGCGTATCGATTTCCAGCTGTCAGGCAGTTGCCCGGCGATTGCAGCGAAGTCCAGTAACGGCATGTGAATCTCCTTGTTTCTACGATGCCGTCGGTGGTCCGGTTCAGCAGGAAAGGGTGTTTGCAGGTTATGCAGCCACCACCTCATGGGGCTCAAAACTGTCCGCCCGCGCCATCTGCCACATGCGCGAATAGAACTCGCCATTCACTTCGCCGGTGAGCAACTCGCCAGGCTTGAGGAACACATGCAACTGCGAGAACAGCTTGATCTCGGTGGCCGACATGCGTCGTACCAGATGCTTGGCCGACAGCTGCGACGGGTGATCCAGGCCTGCCGCCGCGAGCATCTCGGCCAGGGCCTTGAGGGTGTTGCGGTGGAAGTTGAACACGCGCTGGGCCTTGTCCGGTACCACCAGGGCACGTTGGCGCAACGGGTCCTGGGTGGCGACGCCGGTCGGGCACTTATTGGTGTGGCAGCTTTGGGACTGGATGCAACCGATGGCGAACATGAAGCCGCGCGCCGAGTTGGCCCAGTCGGCGCCGATGGCCAGCACGCTGGCGATGTCGAAGGCGCTGACGATCTTGCCGCTGGCACCGAGCTTGATCTTGTCGCGCAGGTTCAGGCCCACCAGGGTGTTGTGCACGAACAGCAGGCCCTCGCGCAGCGGCACGCCGATATGGTCGGTGAACTCCACGGGCGCGGCGCCGGTGCCACCTTCCTTGCCGTCGACGACGATAAAGTCCGGGAGGATGCCGGTTTCGAGCATGGCCTTGGCAATGCCCATGAACTCCCACGGGTGGCCCAGGCAGAACTTGAAGCCCACCGGCTTGCCGCCAGACAGTTCACGCAATTGGGCGATGAATTGCATCAGCTCAATGGGCGTGGAGAACGCGCTGTGACGTGACGGCGAGATGCAGTCTTCGCCCATCAGGATGCCGCGGGTTTCGGCGATCTCTTGAGTCACCTTGTGCTTGGGCAGGATGCCGCCGTGGCCGGGTTTGGCGCCCTGGCTCATCTTGATTTCGATCATGCGCACCTGCGGGTTCTGCGCCTGCGCGGCGAAGCGCTCCGGGTCGAAGCGGCCATCGCTGGTACGGCAGCCGAAGTAGCCGCTGCCCAGTTCCCAGGTCAGGTCGCCGCCGTTTTCGCGGTGATAGGGGCTGATGCTGCCTTCGCCGGTGTCATGGGCGAAATTGCCGAGCTTGGCGCCCTGGTTGAGCGCGCGGATCGCATTGGCGCTCAACGAGCCAAAGCTCATTGCCGAGATATTGAACACCGACGCCGAATACGGCTGCGTGCATTGCGGGCCGCCGACCATCACGCGAAAGGCGCTGGGGTCGCTCAGCGGCGCGGGGCGCATGGAGTGGCCGATAAATTCGAAACCCAGCTGGTACACATCGATCAGGGTGCCGAAGGGTTTGTCGGCGGTTTCGTTCTTGGCCCGCGAGTACACCAGGGATCGCTGCGAGCGCGAGAAGGGCAGGGCGTCGCTGTCGGACTCCAGCAGGTACTGGCGGATTTCCGGGCGGATGGCTTCCACCAGGTAACGGATATTGCCCAGGATCGGGTAGTTGCGGCGCACCGCATGGGGGCTTTGCAACAGGTCGAAAATACCGATCAGGCTCAACACGCCGGTGACCAGGGTGATGGGCCACAGCCATTCGTGTTGGATAAAGGGCAGGCTGGCGAGGGTGAAAATAACGCACACGGCAAAGAAGGCGTAACGGCTTAGCAAGGACAGGCTCATACGGTTTCCTTGGGTTCGGACTCTCAGGTCGATCCGGCATTCTGCGCCAGTAATGAAACGCCAGACAACCTGCAGGTGTACTCAGTTTGATCCCGGTGATGGGACGGACTGGCCCGAAATAGACAAGGCACGGCTATCGGTCAGTTCAAACCGGGCCTGGTTTTCGGTGGTCGAATCTGCCCCGACGAAGACGGTGAACGTGCCGGCCTCAATCACCGGCGAAAAGTTGCTGTCCAGCAGGGCAAAGTCCGCCTGGTCAAGGGTGAAGGTCAGCTCCCGCGCCTCGCCGGGCGCCAGCTGCACTTTGCGGAAACCGCGCAATTGGCGAACCGGGCGGGTCACGCTGGCGACATCATCGCGCAGGTATAACTGCACGATTTCTTCGCCTGGGCGCGCTCCGGTATTGGTGACGGTGACCGCCACGCTCAGCACTTGGGTGGACGCCAGCCGCTCTGTGCTGAGCCGCGGTGCGGAGTAGCTGAACGAGGTGTAGCTCAGGCCGAAGCCAAAGGGATACAGCGGCGTCCAGTGTTCATCGATGTAGGCGGAGGCATAATGACCATCGCCGCTGGGCGGACGACCGGTGTTTTTGTGCGCGTAGTAGAGGGGAATCTGCCCTACGCTGCGGGGGAACGTGATCGGCAGTTTGCCGCTGGGGTTGACGTCACCAAACAGAATGTCGGCCACGGCATGGCCCATCTCACTGCCCAGGAACCAGGTTTCCAGCAGCGCCGGCGCCTGGCGCACGTTTTGCGAGAGCACCAGCGGGCGGCCATTCATCAACAGGATGACCACGGGTTTGCCGCTGTCCAGCAGGGCACGCAACAGTGCTTCCTGGGCACCCGGCAGGCCCAGGTCCGCGCGACTGCGGGCTTCGCCGCTCTGATCGGCGCGCTCGCCGAGCACGGCGACCACCACTTCGGCGCGGCGGGCGGCCTGCCGGACCTCGTTGAGGTTCTGGGTCTCGTTGCTGATAGGCGAAGCGCCGGGCAGGTAAACCACCTCGGTGCCAGGGGCGACGGCGTGGCGTATGCCCTGCAAGACCGTGATCGAATCTTCCGGACGAGCCGCCAAGGCCCAGGGACCGAGCGTGGCCTCGGCATCCTTGGCCAGGCTGCCGACCACCAGCACGTTGCGCAGGTGCTTGGACAGCGGCAGCAGGGCGTCGGTGTTTTTCAACAATACGATGGACTTCTGCGCGGCCTCGCGCGCCAGTGCCCGGTGCTGCGGGGTCAGGACATTGGCCCGTTGCCGCGCCTCGTCGCTGTAGCGGTAGGGATCGTCAAGCAGTCCCAGGCGCTGCTTGGCCTGGAGTACACGGCGCACCGCATTATCCACGGCGGTCAGGGGAACCTGGCCAGTGCGCACAAGGGTGGGCAGGTATTGGCGGTACGTCTGGCTGACCATGTCGATGTCCACCCCGGCGTTGAACGCCAGCCGTGCCCGGTCGGCCGGGCTGCCGGCGATGCCGTGCTGGCTCAGTTCCCAGAGGGCGTTGAAGTCACTGACAATGAGGCCACTGAACCGCCACTGATTGCGCAGCACACCGGTCAACAGTGCGGTGTTGCTGTGCAGGGGCGTTCCGGCCAGTTCGTTGAACGACGGCATGATCCCATCGACGCCAGCCGCCACGGCGGCCTGGAAAGGCGGCAAGTACACTTCCCGCAAGGTGCGTTCCGACACGTCGGCGACGTTGTAGTCGCGCCCGCCTTCGGCGGCACCGTAGGTCACGAAGTGTTTTGCGGTCGCCAGCATAGATGACGGGTCGGCAGGCCCGGCGCCGTGGAACCCCCGCACCTTGGCGCTGGCCAGCGCTGCGCCCAGGAACGGATCTTCGCCGGTGCCTTCCACCACACGGCCCCAACGCGGGTCGCGGGCAATGTCGACCATGGGCGCGAAGGTCCAGTGTATGCCGCTGGCCGTCGCTTCAACGGCCGCCGCGCGAGCGGTTCGTTGTGCCAGGTCAGGGTCCCAGGCAGCGGCTTCCGCCAACGGCACGGGAAATACGGTGCGAAACCCGTGGACCACATCAAAAGCAAACAACAAAGGTATAGGCAGGCGCGAATGGGTGACGGCGTGTTCCTGCAACCGTCGGGTCTGTTCGACGCCGTAGGCGCCAAGGACCGAGCCGACGGTGCTCATGGGCAGTTGCGCCAGCTCGCCTGGGTCAATGGCCGGGCCGGTAGGTGTGTCCTGGACGCCGAGCTGGTTGAGTTGAGCGACTTTTTCTTCCAGCGTCATCTGCTGCAACAAGGCCTCTACGCGGTCCTGCTCGCCGGCGTGAAGAGCGTTGCCGCTGACATTGAGCGCCAGGCAGAGCAGCGCCCATTGACCGCCGAGCCTCATGGACTATTGCCTGGGGCAGCCGTTGAGGGGGTACCGATTGCCGTCGATTCGGAGTGGAAGGGATGGTACTGATACAGCCAGGTTTCTGACAGCGGCTGGCCGTCCATGCGCAGGAACAGGCGCAATTCCACCGGGTCCTTGCCGTCGACGCTCAAGTCGAACTGTGCTCGCCAATGGCCGGCGACGCCGTCCGGCACCGCTTCGGTAAAGACCCGGCTGAGGGCGCCCCTGGAGCAACTGATCACGGCCTCGGGCTTGACCCCCGGTGCGAGTTTTTCCAAGGGGGCGCCCTGGAATTCCACCACGAATTTACGTACCCCCAGCGGGCGCGGCTCGCCCGGTGAGCCGCCTTTGCCCAGGCGGGTGGCCACGCACACCGCCAGTGGCGAAACGTAGGGTTCCTGGGCCAGCCAGTGCAGGCGATAACGCAGCGCATAACGGTTGCCCGCTTCCGCCGGGGCCGAGGGTACCCACATCGCGACGATGTTGTCGTGGATCTCGTCGTCGGTACCGTTTTCCATCAGTTGCACGCTGCCTTCGCCCCAATCGCCCAACGGTTCGACCCACAGGCTGGGGCGCCGTTGGTAATTCACCCCATCGAGGTAGTGGTCGAAATTACGGTCGCGCTGTAGCAGGCCGAAGCCCTTCGGTTGACGATCGCTGAACGCCGAAACCAGGGTGCGTGGCGGGTTGTTCAAGGGCCGCCAGATACGTTCTCCGTTGCCGGTCCACAGCGCCAGGCCGTCACTGTCGTGGACCTCGGGGCGCCAGTCGGCGGCGGTGCGCTTGGCGGTTTCACTGAACCAGAACATCGAGGTCAGCGGCGCAATGCCCAGCCGGCCGACGTTCTTGCGCAGGAAAAACGTGCAGTCGATGTCCATGACCACGCCCTGTGTACGGTGGATCACGAAACGGTAGGCCCCGCAGATACTGGGGCCGTCGAGCCGCGCGTAGAGGGTCATGGCGTTTGTGTGCTGGTTCTTTGGCGGCTCGAACCAGATATGGGTGAAGTCGGGGAATTCTTCGGCCTTGCCGGCTTGTGCCACATCCAGGGCAATCGCCCGTGCCGACAGGCCGTACTGGTACAACTCGCCGATGGCCCGGAAGTACGACGCGCCAAGAAAGGCCATCCAGTCGTTTTGTTGCCACGCCAGCCTGGCCTGGTCGCCCAGGCGGCTTTCCTGGATACGAAAGCCGGCGAATCCACTGTTACGGGGCAGGGCATGGGCCGGGCTGTCGCCCGGCATATCAAAGTGCGCCGGGTCGTAGACGATCTCGCGGGCGATGCCGTTGTCCAGCACATACAGCCTGACGGGCGTGCGAAAAAACGACCCCAAGTGAAAGAATGTCACAGGGAACTTGCCCGGGCCTTTGGCGAACAGGGCGTGCTCGGGTTTGAAGCGGATTTGGCCGTGGGCGGCGTAGTCGAGCCGCGCCAGCAGCGCGGCCGATGCAGTGCTGGGGTAGGTGTAGGGTTTCAAGGCATCGGCTTGTGCCTGTTCGATCAAGCCTTCGAAGGAAAAAGTACTGGACGGGTCGGCTGTATCGGCCGCCGGGGCGTCCCTGCCCAGTGGCATGAGCAAGGCGCCCAGTGACGCGTATGTGAGGAACTCGCGGCGCGTAGACATTGTGTCATTTCCTTCGACGATGAGAGCCCAGGCCTCACGTTCAGCACGCCACCGGCATGCAATCGTGTTGCTTGTGTGGAGTGTCGAGTCGGGAAAAGGGTCTGTCTACTGTCAGAAATAACAGGTTGCGAGGGCAGGCAGATCAATGATCTGAGCAGGTTTTGAAAAGGTCGATCGTTCATGCTGCGTCCGCTGCGAAATCGTGGCCAAGGTTTGGCCATGCAGGTGCCCATTTCAGAGGCCTTGGCGTGCGGAACTCATAGGTCGCCCCTGGCCACTTAAACGGGAGTTCCCCAACCTTTCCCAAAGTGAGCCGACCATGATTAGCAATATCAATACTGCCCTGACCGCAGTGGATCTGCTGACACGCTTTGCCTCGTCGTCGCAGATGCCTTCTACCACGCCCCATCCTGCGCCAGACAGCGCGCGGTTCTTTACGTCGACACCCCGCGAATCTGCCCCTTTCATGTCCAATGGCAACCCTTTGGTCAAGTCCAGGCTCTATCAGCAAATGGCACCGTCATTATCGGCGCAAGCGCCCGTAGACGCCGACCGCAGCTGGGTCCAAAAGGCAAGTGGCGACATCGCTCGGCACACCTGGTTTATTCCCGGTTTGAGCAACATGCTTCATGGGCTGGAAAAGTCAGATGGCAGTGTAGACGGGATGATGGACGGGCTGAAAAGCGGCCTTGATAAAACCCTGAAGACGGGGTTGGCCACAGCGATTGCGGGGGCGGCGAAGGGCGATTGGGTGTCGGTTCTAAACGGATACGGACAAGCGGTCGCCCATAACGAATCCACACCCAAGTCGGTCAAGTCGACGTTGGGGCTGACCCAGGCGATTGGGGGCACGTTCACTGCCGCTGCTGGGCTTGCAGGAACGCTGAAAACAACGCCGACCGGGATTTGACTTCCCGCGTCCGAGCGATGTCCTTAACGGCGCGGACGGCGTGCCCTACGCCGCCGTCTGCCGAATCGGCAATACCACGCGAAACTTCGTGCCCTTGCCCAGTTCGCTGCTGACAAAGATATCGCCATGGTGTTTCTTGACGATGCCGTAGGAGAGTGACAGTCCTAACCCAGTGCCTTCCCCCACCGGCTTGGTGGTGAAAAACGGGTCGAAGATTTTCTGCACCGCCTCGGGGGCAATCCCGCAGCCGTTGTCCGCCACTTCCAGCCACACGTGCTCGCCTTCCACACCGTTGCTGATGGTGATGATGCCGCGCTCCGGCCCCATGGCCTGAGCGGCATTGATCACCAGGTTCATCACCACCTGATTGAGCTGCGAGGCCAGGCATTCGATCTCTGGCAGCGGTGCGTAGTGCTTGACCACATCGGCCTTGTACTTGAGTTCGCTGGCAACGATGTTCAGCGTCGAATCGATGCCCTGTTGCAGGTTTGCGAATTGCCAGGTCTGGTCGTTGTCCACCCGCGAGAAGTTTTTCAAGTCCTTGACGATCTGCACCACGCGGCCGATGCCCTCCTTGGACTCGTGGATCAACACCGGAATGTCTTCCTGTAGAAACTCCAGTTCCAGGCGGGTGCGCAAGGCCTTGAGCTGCTCGTGCTGTTCACCCGTGGCGAGGCTTTCTTCGGCCTGCCGGTAAGCCTCCAGCATCTGTTGCAACTGGGTGAAGTAGCCGTCGAGGGTGCTGAGGTTGGACGAGATAAAGCCTACCGGGTTATTGATCTCATGGGCCACGCCCGCGGCGAGTTGCCCCAGGGAGGCGAGTTTTTCCGACTGCACCAGCTGGCTTTCCAGGTGCTTGCGTTCTTCGATTTCCAGCTGCAGCGCGTGGGTGCGTTGTTCCACCAGCCGTTCCAGCTGGGTGGTTTGCAGCGCGGCGCGACGGGCCATGTCCCATTTATTGGCCAGGGTGTTGGCCATCTGCTGGACTTCGATGTTATCGAACGGTTTTTTCAGGATCAGCAAGCGATCATGGCCTTGCAGACGGTCGAGCAGGTCCTCCCAGGAATAGTCCGAGTACGCGGTGCACACCACCACTTGCAGGTCGGGGGCGACTTTCCAGAGCTCTTCTATGGTCCTCGCGCCGTCCCAGCCCTGGGGCATGCGCATGTCGACAAATGCCAGGGCATAGGGCTGCTGGTGTGCCATGGCGGTGATGAGCAGCTGCAGGCCTTCTTCGCCGCCGTAGGCCGAGTGCAGGTCGAAGGGGGGAGCCGTGGGTTTGCTGGTTTCGCCGAACAATGCCGACTCCATGTCATCCAGCTCCTGATTGGATTCAATGGGCGGCATCAGGATCTTGCGAAAATCCTCATGAATCGACGGCGTGTCATCAATCAACAGGATGCGCCGGTTGGGAGGCTGGTTCATACGAGGCTTCCGGCAGGAATGAGGGGGATCGTCAGGGTGAATAGCGCGCCCAGGCCCGGCCCGTCGCTGTGGGCGCTGAGGTGGCCGTCCATTTCGACGGCGGCCAGCGCGCAGCTGTGCAGCCCGAAACCGTGGCCTTCCTTGCGGGTGGTAAAACCGTGGGTAAATATCCGCGTCATGTTCTCGGCAGGTATGCCTTCGCCTTCGTCCTTCACGCTGATCTGCAACCTGTTGTCCTCCAGCGACTGGACCGTGAGGGTCATCTGCCGTGGCCGGTCAGTGAGGTTGGACATGGCGTACTTGGCGTTGCTGATCAGGTTGACCATGATCAGCAGCAAGCGGTGTTTGTCCGCGAGGACTTCCGGCACCTGCCCGTAGTGCTTGACCACTGTGACATTGTGCCGGCTCAGGGCCCCCGCGTTCATGCGCAGGGCGTCTTCCATCAAGGTGCTGATCTGCACCGGCTCCTTGAGCGAGGGCGCGCCCGCATAGGATTGTTGGGTGGAGACAATGTCCTTGATGTGGTCCACGCTTTTGCTCAATTGCCCCAGTTCCTCGATCAGGCCTTGTTGCTCGACGGCAATGGCGTCCACCAACTGGTTCAAGTAACCGGGCAGCAACTTGCCCTTCTCATCCTCGGTGATAAAAGTGCCCAGGTCGCCCTGGCGTTCGTTGATCAACTGCATGGCCTTGCCCAGGCCCATTGCCTTGCTGCTGCGCAGTTTGCGGGTGACCAGGTCGGCGGAGATGTTCACGCTGTTAAGCACGTTGCCGACGTTGTGCAGCACGTTGGTGGCGATCTCCGCCATGCCGGCCTGGCGTGCACTGTCCATCAGCTCGCTCTGGGCATCCTTGAGCTGTCGGGTGCGCCGTTCCACGCGCTGTTCGAGGGTTTCGTTCACCGCCTGCAAGGCGCGGTTGACACGGTTGATCTCGGCGAAACTGCGCAGCAGGCGAATCGTCAGGTACAGCAACAGGGCCACTAGCAGTGTGGAGAACACCAGCAGGTAACGGTGGTATTGCTGCTCGACCCGGTCCAGGGCCTGTTGGTCCAGGTTGAGGTGGGTGGTCAGGTCATCCAGGCGTTCGGCTACCGGAATGGCGGCGATCTGGTCGAGCAACGTGTTCACCACCGGCTGTTCACGCAGGATCAGTTCGATGTGATTGCTCAGGATCTCCACCGGGCCGCGGAATTCGCTGGGCAGCAGTTCCTGGTTGACGGCCAGCTTGCCCAGGCCGACGAGAATGTCGGCGGCGCGCTCGTCGCTGGTGACCTGGGCGAATTCAAGGCTGCTGAGCAGCAGGTCGTAGGTGTCGGTGGCCACGCTTTGCAGTTGCGCTTTTGTATCGTCGTTTACCTGGTTGAACTGCGCCTGGATATCGTCTTCGGCGGTCGGCAGGAAAGCCAGGGAGTTGCGCAATACCGCGTTATGGGACTTGAACTGGTCGACGCGCCGGGCCTTTTCCTGGATGGCCGCTTGATAAGCCTGCTGGCTGGCTTGCCAGGCGGGCAGGTCTTGCGGGCTGTGGTACGAGCCGCGTGCTTCCAGCTCGGCCCACAACCGGGTCATTTCCGTCAGGGGTGTCACCAGAGGGTCGTAGTTGTGGGTGATGGCGATCCTGGCCTTGAGGACTTCGCTGTCCCACTGGGCGTTGAGTTGCTGCAGTTGTCGGATCAGGTCCCGGGAGTGGGTGTAGGAAGACGCCTGGTCGCTGGAGGACTTGATGTACAGAAAGATCAGGGTCGAGGCCAGCAACAGGGTGATCAACCCCAAGGCCAACTGGCTGGTGCGGCGGCGAGAAAGGGTCATGACGGTCTGCTCATAAAGGCTTGCCTTTCCATTCGCCGGTCAGGGTCTTGAGAAACTGGATGATCAGGTCTTTATCCTCCTGCGAAGGGTTGCGCCCCAGTTGGAACTTGAACATGACGTCGACGGCTTCTTCCAGGGTCTTGGCCGAGGCATCGTGAAAATACGGGGCCGTGACCGCGACGTTACGCAGGCTGGGGACCTTGAACACGTGCCGGTCTTCCTCATCCTTGGTCAGCAGGTAGCGCCCCAGGTCCGACTCGACGGGGTTGCCGCGCACCTTGAAGTAGTCGCCCATCACGCCGAATTTCTGGAACATGTTGCCGCCGATGTTGATGCCCTGGTGACAGGCGATGCAACCGTAATCCTTGAAGCGCTGGTAGCCGTACTTTTCCTGGATCGTGAGGATGTCCGTGTTGCCCAGCAGGTACTGGTCAAACCGTGAGTTGGGCGTCAGCAGCGTGCGTTCATAGGTGGCCAGGGCGTTTTGCACATTGGCGGCGGTGACGCCATCGGGGTAGGCCTGTTTGAACGCTGCCTGGTAGGCGGGCAGGGCGGTCAGGTTCTGTACCACGGTGTTCCAGTCGCTGCCCATTTCCACCGGGCTGATGACCACTTGCTCGACCTGCGCTTCCAGGGTGTCCACGCGGCCATTCCAGAACTGTTTGAAGTTCAGGCTGGCGTTGAAGACCGACGGCGTATTGATCTCCACGGGCTTGCCGTCGAAACCCAGGGAGAAGGGCCGGGTGTCGGCGCCCCCGGATTCGAGGTGATGGCAACTGGCGCAAGACAGCGTGTTGTTCACTGACAGGCGCGGCTCATTGAACAGCTGGCGGCCCAGCTCGACCTTGGCCGCATCCAGGTGCGGCGCCGGCGGCAGGGGCTTGAGCGCTTCGTCCAGCGGCGCGGCCGTCACGGTCGTCCCCAGGCACAGCCCCAACGCGAGGATGGAACCGAAACGGTAGGTTGAAACGTCGCTCAAGCGAGCACTCCTTGCAGGCATAGGGCTATTGGTCGGGCATCAGTGTGGGGCTGCCCACCTGCAGCAACTGGGCGAAATCCTTCGCAGGCACGGCCTTGCTGAACAGAAAGCCCTGGCCTTCTTCACAGTGCTGGGCTCTCAGGAAGTCCAGCTGTTCGACGGTCTCCACCCCTTCGGCGATGATGTTCAGTTCCAGACTCTTGCCCATCCCGATGATAGCGCTGATCAGCTGCGCGTCCTGGCTATTTTCGTGCAGCCCGCGCACGAATGATTGGTCGATCTTCAGCACATCGATGGGAAAGCGTCGCAGGTAGCTGAGGCTGGAGTAGCCGGTGCCGAAATCATCCAGGGCCAGGCGCACGCCCATGGCCTTGATCCGGTTGAGGATATCGACCGTATCGTCGACATTCTGCATCAGCACGCTTTCGGTGATTTCCAGCTCCAGCTGGTTGGGCGGCAGGCCGGTCTGCTTGAGGATCGCGGCCAGGTTGTCGACAAACTCCCGCTGGCGGAAGTCGATGGCCGAGATGTTCACCGAGATGCGCAGCGGCGCCAGGCCCATGGCGCGCCAGGCCTGTGCCTGTTCGCAGGCGTGGCGCAGCACCCATTGGGTCAAGGGCACGATCAGCCCGCTGTCTTCGGCCACCGGAATGAAGTCGGCCGGGTGGACCCAGCCCGAGCGCGGTTGAAACCAGCGGATCAGAGCCTCTGCGCCGAGGATCCGCCCGGTTTTCAGGTCCAGCTTGGGCTGGTAGTGCAGCGCAAACTCATCGTGTTCCAGGGCCTGGCGGATCGCGCTTTCCAGGTTCTGCTGGTGCCGGGCGCGCAGGTTCATGTCTTCGGTGTAGAAACTCAGATCGTCCGGGCCACGCTCCTTGGTGGTGTGCATGGCGGTTTCGGCGTGCTTGATCAGTTCCACCGCAGTGCTGCTGTCGTTCGGGTAGATGCTGATGCCGAGGCTGGCGGTGACGCTCAGGTCGTGCCCCGCGACATGCCGGGTAACGCTGATGGCCTGGAGCACCTTCTGGGCGATGTGCTGGGTTTGCTGGGGATGCTGGACATCATTGAGCAGGATCACGAACTCGTCCGAACCATAGCGAAACACCGAGTCCGACTCACGGACGGCCGCCACCAGGCTTTGGCTGACCTGCTGGAGCACCTCATCCCCCACCGGATAACCCAGGGCGTTGTTGATGCGCTTGAAGCGGTCGAGCCCGATAAACATCACCGCCAGTTGAGTGTCATGGCGCCGGCCCAGGGCAATGGCCTGGGTCAGGCGGTCGCCCAGCAGCGTGCTGTTGGGCAGCTCCGTGAGCGCGTCGTATTGCAGCAGGTGGGAGACTTTCAGCAACTCTTGCACGCGTTCCTCAATCGTGCGTTCGAGCCCGATCACCTTGAGGGCGGCATCCTGGGCGAGCTGCCATTTCCAGGTCAGGGCGCTGGCCATCTGGCGGATTTCCAGGTGGTCGAAGGGCTTCTTCAGGATCAGCAACTGGTCGTTGTACTTCAATCGCGCCTCGATCGCTTCAAAGGAATAGTCGGAATAGGCGGTGCACAGGGCGATCTGCAGGTTGGGATCGACGTTCCATAACTGCTCGATGGTTTGCAGGCCGTCCCAGCCGGGCGGCATGCGCATATCGATGAACGCCATGGCGTAGGGGGTGTTGGTTGCCAGGGCCCGGTTCACCAGATCCAAGGCTTCCTGGCCCTGGTAGGCGGAATCGAGGATAAACGCCTGGCGAGCGACGGTGGTGGTGCCGAACAGGGTCTGCTCAAGGGTATCCAGGGAGGGCTCGGCGTCGGCGTCGGCGCACAGGATCTTGCGAAAGTCCAGGTGGATGGACGTGACATCATCGACGATCAGGATGCGACGGTTGGCCCGCTCAGGGTTCGGGTTCATAGTGCGCGCCTTATCTGCAAACGGTTCGACGGCATAACCATTCCTTCCTTGGTTCCGTGGCTGAGCGGGGCGCAGGCCTGCCGTGACAGTGTAGTCGAGGTCCCTTGAATTCGGCGGCCAGTTGGCGTCAAATCAACCCCGCGCCTTAAGCGAGGGAAGACGGCTTGGCACACGGGTTCAAATCAGCTCAATTCAGTTCAATGTGAAGGCGCAGCAGGCATGGATGAACAACTTGCGACGAAATCCACTATTTTGCTGGTCGACGATGAAGAGTCGATTCTCAACAGCTTGCGTCGCCTGTTGCGCGGCCAACCCTTCGATGTCGTGCTCGCGGGCAGCGGCGCCGAGGCCCTGGCGATCATGGCCGCCCAGCCCATCGACCTGGTGATGAGCGATGCGCGCATGCCCGGCATGGACGGCGCGCAATTGCTGGCTGAGGTTCATCGCCTTTATCCCGCCACCAGTCGCATCCTGCTCACCGGCTACGCCGACCTGCCGACGATCATCAAGGCGATCAACGAAGGGGCGATCCACCGCTATATCGGCAAACCCTGGAACGACGACGAACTGAAGCTGATCCTGCAGCAGGCCCTGGAATTTCAGCGGCTGGAACGCCTGGCCCATCAGCAGAACGACCAGCTCAAGCTGTTGAACGCGACCCTGGAAAAGCGCGTGGCAGCACGCACCAGTGAGTTGCAACAGACCGCCGACATGCTCGACCTGGCCTACGACGAGCTCAAGCGCAGCTACGTGACCGGCACCGAAGTGTTTTCCTTGCTGGCCAACCTGCGCCTGCCCAAGAACAAACAGACCAACCGTGCACTGATCGAACTGGTGCGGGTGTACTGCACCGCCCAGTCCATAGACGAAGCCAGCGCCCGCGACATGGCCATGGCCGCCGCGCTGTACAACATCGGCAAGCTGAGCTGGAGCGACAGCATGTTGATCGAGCCGGCCGACAAGCTGCACAGCACCGATCGCGAGCGCTACCGTGGCTATCCGGCCCAGAGCGAATCGCTGCTGATGACCCTGGAGCCGATGAAGGATGCGGCGCGGATCATACGTCATCACCAGGAACGCTGGGACGGCAGTGGTTTTCCCGACCACCTCAAGGGCGATGCGATTCCGTTCGGTTCACGCCTGCTGAAACTGGCGGTGGACTTCATCGAGTTGCAGAAAGGCCTGATCCTTGAGCGGCACCTGAACAGCGATGAAGCGCTGTTGTATATCCGCAAGTATGCCGGGCGCCTCTACGATCCGGACCTGGTCGAGGACTTCATCCTGGCGTGCGCTGCGTTTCTCAGTGATGTGACCCTGGGCGATCCCACGGTCAAGGTGCTCACCACCCGTGAGCTGGAAGACGGTATGGTCCTGGCGCGTAACCTCAACGCCGATAACGGCATGTTGCTCCTTAATGCCGGCAAGGTGCTGAACCTGCCGCTGGTGGACAAGCTGATTGCGTTCGAGGCGATGGAAGGCGCCAAGTACAGCGTGTTCATCAAGGAGCCGGACGAGAGCGAAGGGGTGCTCCATTAATTTTCATTGTTTGAGTTCAAGGTTTTCAGTTCATGCCTAGCACTATCCGTATCGCCGCTGCCCTGCTGATCGGCAGCGACGGCCACACCTTGCTGGTGCGCAAGCGCGGCACCCAGGCCTTTATGCAACCCGGTGGCAAGATCGACGCCGGTGAGCAGCCCGCCGAGGCCCTGGCCCGCGAGCTGTACGAAGAGCTGAACCTGCGCATCGAGCCCGGCGACGCGGTCTACCTGGGTCACTTCTCGGCCCCCGCAGCCAACGAACCGGGGTTTACCGTGGACGCTGAATTGTTCCAGGTGCAGATCGATGTTCCGGTCAGCCCTGCCGCTGAAATCGAAGAGGTGCGCTGGATCGACCCGGCCGGTGATGGCGGCCTGGTGCTGGCGCCCTTGACCCGTGACCTGATCCTGCCGTTTTACCGCGCTTCACTGACCACGCCGGCCTGACGCGAATGAGCGTGCGTGCGCTGGGGGCCAACGATGCCGAGGCTTATCGGGCGTTGATGCTGGAAGCTTACGGCGCCTATCCCCAGGCGTTCACTTCCAGTGTGGCCGAGCGTGGGGCGATGCCGTTGAGCTGGTGGGAAAAGCGCCTGGAGAGTCCGCTGGATCGTTTGCTCGGCGCGTACGCCGGGGATGAGCTGGCCGGCATCGTCGGCCTGGCCTTCGAGCCTCGGGAGAAGGCGCGGCACAAAGTAACCCTGTTCGGCATGTACGTAACCCAGGCGCACCAGCACAAAGGCCTGGGCCGGCGATTGGTCGAGGCCGCGCTGGATGAGGCACGCCAACATCCGCGCCTGAAAGTGATCCAACTGACCGTCACCGCCGGCAACGACGCGGCGTTTGCGCTGTACCGCCGCTGCGGGTTTATCCAGTACGGCCTGGAACCGCTGGCGGTGCGGGTGGGGGTGGACTACTTCGACAAAATCCACATGTGGCGCGAACTCAACGCTGACTGAGAGCCAATGTGGGAGGCGGCAAGCACCCCACATTTGGAACGGTGTTGTTTCAGCGCACCGCGCTCACGCCATCCAGCGTTGAAAACGACGTGTCCTTGGCCGTCAGCAAAAAATCGCGCATATACGGCGCATCCAGCATATCCGCACGAATCCCCGCATACAGCGTCGCAAACAAGCCTTTCTCACCCAGGCGCTTGGCCTTCACGTAGCCGCGCGAGCTGTACTCATGCAGGGCCCAATGGGGCATGCCGCACACGCCGCGGCCGCTGGCGACCAGTTGCATCATCATCACCGTCAGTTCCGAGGTGCGCACCTGGGCCGGTTCCACGTCGGCCGGTTCCAAGAAGCGGGTAAAGATGTCCAGGCGGTCACGCTCCACCGGGTAGGTGATCAGGGTTTCGCTCAGCAGGTCTTCGGGCACGATGTACGCCTTGTTCGCCAGCGCGTGCTGGTTGGCCACGGCGAGCATGGCTTCGTAGGTGAACAGCGGCACATAGGTGATGCCCGGCAGCTCCAGCGGGTCGGAGGTCACCACCAGGTCCAGGTCGCCACGGGCCAGGGCCGGCAGCGGCGCGAACGCAAAGCCCGAGGCCAGGTCCAGCTCGACTTCCGGCCAGGCATCGCGGAACTGGTCGATGGTCGGCATCAGCCACTGGAAACAACTGTGGCACTCGATCGCCATGTGCAGGCGCCCGGCAGTGCCACCGGCCAGGCGCGCGATATCGCGCTCGGCACCGCGCAGCAGGGGCAGGGTGGCGTCGGCCAGTTGCAGCAGGCGCAGGCCGGCGCTGGTGAAGCGCACGGGTTTGGTCTTGCGCACGAACAGCGGCATGCCCAGGCGTTCTTCCAGCTCCTTGAACTGGTGGGACAGCGCCGATTGCGTCAGGTGCAGGCGCTCGGCGGCCTCCACCAGGCTGTCGGCTTCGCGCAGGGCGTGCAGGGTCTTGAGGTGACGGATCTCGAGCACGGGCTCTCCATGAAGACAATTTGTGACGAAGCGGGATAGCGTGAGTTTGTCTCATGTTGCAAGCCGTGTCGACCATGACCGCCGGGCACTCTTCATCAAACTGTCATGGAACTGTGGCAGCGCCCTTGAACAAACTTCATCAGACTCGCGCTCTACTGGGGTTCTGCGTTTCGGTGTTTTTCATGCGCGTGTTGCTTTTACTGGCCGCTCTACTGTTCGGCCTGCCGTCTTTTGCGGCGTCTCGATGTGATGTCAATGTCCCGACCCAAACGGTCGACCTGGCCCAGGTGAGCATCGCCTACCAGAGTATCGGCCGTGCGTCCGACCCGGCCTTGCTGCTGGTGATGGGCCTGGGCGGGCAACTGATCCACTGGCCCGACGAAGTCGTCGTTGCCCTGTGCCAGCAGGGTTTCCGGGTGATCCGCTACGACAACCGCGATGTCGGCCTCTCCACCTGGCGCCAGGCGCCGGCGAGCGCCAACCTGACCTTTGAAGTGCTGCGCTACAAGCTCGGCCTGCCGGTATCGGCGCCGTACACGCTGACGGATATGGCCGATGACGCCCTGGGCCTGATGGACGCCTTGCAGATCCAGCAGTTCCACGTACTGGGCGCAAGCATGGGTGGCATGATCGCCCAGCACCTGGCGGCTATGGCGCCCCAGCGCGTGGAAAGCCTGACCCTGGTCATGACCAGCTCCGGCGCCGAAGGCTTGCCAGCCCCGAATGCGGCGCTGGTGCAGTTATTGTCGCGACGCAGTGCGCCGAATCGCGAAGTGGCGCTGGAGCAGCAGGCCGACTTGCTCGCGGCGCTGGGCAGCCCGACGGTGAAGGACGATCGCCAGGTGTTGCTGCACCAGGCGGCGCTGTCCTATGACCGCGCCTTCAACCCGGACGGCGTGAAGCGCCAGATCATGGCGATCCTCGCCGAACCCAGCCGTGTGCCGTTGCTCAACCAGCTGCGCGTGCCGACACTGGTGGTCCACGGCACCGCCGACCCCTTGCTGCCGGTGATGCACGGCGTGCACCTGGCGGCGCATATCCAGGGCAGCCAGTTGAAGTTGATTCCAGGCATGGCCCATCGTTTCCAGGAAGCGTTCAAGGCGCCGCTGCTGACGGCGGTGCTGCCGTACCTGCAGGCTCATCGTGAAGATGCCGCCCATTGGGCGCAGATCGATCCGGTCGGGCCTTCGAAGCTGCTGTGACATTGGTGTATCGTGCACCCTTTACGGCGTATTGAAGCCTGCGAGGTTGCCTGTCATGAGTACTCCCCTGAAAATCGATTTCGTCAGCGACGTGTCCTGCCCCTGGTGCATCATCGGTCTGCGCGGCCTGACCGAAGCCCTCGACCAGCTTGGCACCGAGGTGCAGGCCGAGATCCATTTCCAGCCGTTCGAACTGAACCCGAACATGCCCGCCGAAGGGCAAAATATCGTCGAACACATCACCGAGAAATACGGCTCCAGCGCCGAAGAGTCCCAGGCCAACCGTGCGCGTATCCGCGACATGGGCGCCGAGCTGGGCTTTGCCTTCCGCACCGACGGCCAGAGCCGTATCTACAACACCTTCGACGCACACCGCCTGCTGCATTGGGCCGGGCTCGAGGGCTTGCAGTACAACCTCAAGGAAGCGTTGTTCAAGGCTTATTTCAGCGACGGCCAGGACCCTTCCGATCACGCCACCCTGGCGATCATCGCCGAAAGCGTCGGCCTGGGTATAAAGCGCGCCGCCGAGATTCTCGCCAGCGATGAATACGCCGCCGAAGTCCGTGAGCAAGAGCAGTTGTGGATATCCCGTGGGGTGAGCTCGGTGCCGACCATCGTGTTCAACGACCAGTACGCCGTCAGCGGTGGCCAGCCGGCGGAAGCCTTTGTGGGGGCGATTCGCCAGATCATCAACGAAGCTAAAAACTAAAATCGAACACTGATCCAAATGTGGGAGGGGGCTTGCCCCCCAGAGCGGTGCACATTCAACATCTTTGTTGACTGACACTCTGCTATCGGGAGCAAGCCCCCTCCCACATTTGTTTCTCACTGTCCTTGAGGTAAGCGCTGGCCCGCCCCTTGCATTGCCCCCCTAAAGCCATAGGGGAAACATGACCTTGAACATTCTCGACCTCGACCACAGCCTCACCGGTCAGGCACCGATTGCCCGGCGCCTGGCCAGTGGCCGTGCCACGCGTATCGACCTGCTGGACCTGGGCCCGAAGCTGCGCCTGTGGTCCACCGAAAAAACCTGGAAGCGCTTTGCCGAACGCCTGGCCCGGCGGCCTCGGCCCACGGACGCGCGCCCGGAGATCCTGTTCGTCGGCTCCGGCGATTATCACCACCTGACGCCGGCATTTCTGGCCGACCTGAAAGAACCCATCAGCCTGATCCACTTCGACAACCACCCCGACTGGGTGCGCTTTGCGCCCAGGCGCCACTGTGGCTCGTGGGTCAACCGCGCACTGAACATGCCGGCGATCAAACGCATCGTCACCCTCGGCCCATGCAGCGATGACCTGCATAACCCGCAACTGCGTGGTGGCAACCTCGGAGCCCTCAAGCGCGGGCGCCTGCAATTGTTCCCCTGGCAGCACCCACCGTCGAAAGTCTGGGGTCGGGTCGGCGATGGCGCCGGCCACCAGCAGCAGGAAAACCACCTGCACTGGCGCAACCTGGCGGAGCTGGACTGGGCTGCGTTTCTCGAGCAGATGATCGGCAGCCTGCCCACCGAAGCGATCTGGATCACCATCGACAAAGACGTGCTTGCCAGTGAAGACGCCGCCACCAACTGGGACCAGGGCGGCATGCGCCTGACCCACCTGCTGCAAGCCCTGCGCGCATTGGCGGCGCGCAAGCGCATCATCGGCATCGACGTGTGCGGCGAGTTCGCCACGCCGGCGTTCAGCAACGCGTTCAAGCGTTGGGAAGCCAAGTCCGACCAGCCGCCCGCGGAGCGCTGGAGCCCGGAGGATCTGCAGCGCAACGCCGCCACCAATGAAGCCCTGATCGACCTGTTTGAGGAGCTGTTCCCGTGACCTTGACTGTGGTGTTGCTGGTGGCCTTTTCCATCGTGCTCGATGTGATCGGTCAACTGTGTTTCAAGCTCGGCCTGGACCGTTTGCCGGAGTTGGAGGGCGGTTTTCGCCTGAATGCGTTCTGGGGCCAGGTGTTCAATGCGCCGTTGCTGTGGGCGGGGATCGCGGCCTATGTGATCGAGTTTTTCGTGTGGCTCGAAGCGCTGTCCCGTGCGCCGTTGAGCCTGTTATTCCCGGCGGCGGCCCTGGCTTATTGCGGGGTGGTGCTGGCCGGCAAGGTGGTACTGGGCGAAACCGTCAGCCGCCGTCGTTGGCTGGGCACGCTGGTGATTACCTTGGGTGTGATGCTGGTAGCGATTGCTGGGAGTCAGGCATGAGTACGCAAACGATGCATACCGGTTGGTTGCATGGGCGCCTCGGCACGGTGGTGCTGTGGGCCTTGCTGATCTGCACCGAGAGTGCCGGGCAGCTGTTTACCAAGGTTGCAGGGGACCAGCTGGGGCAGATGGATTTCAACTGGCAGTGGTTGTCCGAGGTGGCGCGCAACCCGGGGATCCTGGCGGCGATCGCCTGCTACATCGGCGCGTTTTTCGTGTGGATGCTGATCCTGCGGCGCAGCAGCCTGTCCCTGGCGTTTCCGTTGAGTTCGCTGGTGTTTGTGGTGGTGTTGCTGGGTTCGTGGCTGGGGCTGGGGGAGCACATCAGCCCGCTGCATTGGGTGGGGGTGGCAGTGATCATCGGCGGTATAGCACTGCTGGCCGAAGGCGAGGAAAACTGAAACACGGATTCATGTGGGAGGGGGCTTGCTCCCACATGTTGTCCGAAGTGATCAATCGAACGTGTAGCTGATCGCCGTCTGCACCTGGCCCTGGTTCACGTCGCCCGTCTCCTTGACGATGCTGCTGTTGGCCGCCGAGCCCACCAGGTGGATCCAGCTGGCGCTGGTCAGCAGCGACCAGTGGGAGGCCAGGGGGAACTCGAAGCTTTGGGTCAGCGTGAGGTTCTGGAATCCGCCGCTGGCGTTGTAGGGGCGAATGCCGGAGGCCGCGGATTCATTGGCGTCTACCCCGAAATAGGTCTGAGTCTGGCGCGCATCGGCGAAATTCGCCGCCAGGCCGCTGCTGCCGATAACCCCACCACCCAGTGGGTAGCCCAGCTCGCCGCCGACCTTGCCCAGCGCGCCGCTCTGCGAATGCCCGCCGCCCACGGCCTGGCCCATCCGGGCGTACACGCGCCAGAAGTCGGCCGGCGCGTATTGGATGAAACCGCCCACTTCCGCCATGTCCGACACATTGCGCAGGCCTTGCAGCTCGCCGTTGGAGGTACGCCCCTGCAGGTAGTTGATATAGGGGCCGGCGGTAAAACCGTTGGTGTTCAGGGCGCTCCAGGTCAGGCCGTCATCGGTGCTCAGGCTGACAGGGCCCCAGTCCAGGTCCAGGTAGGGCACGGGGCGGGTTTCGTAGCGGCTGCCGGTGGGGTCGTGGGGTTGATAACTGAGGCCCGCGCCGACTTCACCGGTGACCGGGGCTGCCAGGGCGGTGCCGGCAATGCCCCACAGCCCCAGTAAACCGGCGAATACAGCGCAAGTGAGTTTGAGCATGGAGCAGGTTCCTTATGTGGACATGCGCGCATGAACGCGCGAAGGGCATCCCTTGCGCAAGCACTCATCTTGTTTGTAGCGAGCTACAAAAATTGTAGCTTGCACGACACATATCTCCACCGCTAACGCCAGAACCCCCAGCCCGGCTGGGCTTCAGCCAGTTGGCACACTCCCTGCTCTACCCCTTGGGCAAGCGCACACAGCGCGCTCCTCAAGGTAAACGCAGATGATCCACTGGCATATCGTGTGTGACTTCGACGGGACCATTACCCCCACCGATGTCATCGACAACGTCCTCCAACGCTTCGCCGGCCCCGAGTGGGAAACCATCGAACAGGAATGGCTGGATGGGCATATCGGTTCCCGCGAATGCCTGAGCCGTCAACTGGCGCTGATCAAGGCCACCCCAAGTGAACTGCTGGCGTATTTCGACAGTGTCGAGATCGACCCGGATTTCCCCGACTTCGTCGATCACGTGCTCGGCCTGGGCGCTTCCCTCGAAGTGGTCAGCGACGGCATCGAACAGGGTATTGCGCGGATCCTGTCGCGCAACTACGTGACGTTGCTGCCGATCCTCGCCAACCGCCTGCGCCAGGTCGACCAGAACAGCTGGCGCATCGACTTCCCGTATGCCAGCGATGCGTGCCGTGCGGCGTCCGGCAACTGCAAGTGCAAATCTACCCCGCGCAACAAGCGCGTGCTGGTGATCGGCGACGGCAAGTCGGACATGTGCGTGGCCTCCACCGCCGACTTCGTGTTCGCCAAAGGCAGCCTCGCCCAGTACTGCGCGGCCAACAACATCCCTCACGCGCGCTTCGACACCTTCGCCGAAGTGCCTGCGTTGCTGGCCCGCCTGCCTCAGGGCATCGCCGCCAACGCCACCACCTTCAACACCTCTTCTGACAATCAGGAACTCTTCCACCATGTCTGATATCCGCATCGCCACCGCCGAAGACCAGATCCTTCTGGATAAAGAAGCCAAGTATTGTTCCTACGGCGACACCGTTCACTACATCGAGCCACCGCGTATTTTCAGCCGTTGCGAAGGCTCCTACGTGTGGGACACCGAAGACCAGGCCTACCTTGACCTGCAAATGTGGTACTCGGCCGTCAACTTCGGCTACGCCAACCCGCGCCTGAACAACGCGCTGAAACAGCAGATCGACACCCTGCCGCAAATCGCCAGCCAGTACCTGCACAAAGGCAAGATCGAGCTGTCGGAAATGATCGCGGTGGACGCCAAGAAGAAATTCGGCCTCGACGGTCGCGTGCACTTCAACGTCGGCGGCTCGCAGTCGATCGAAGATTCCCTGAAAGTGGTGCGTAACGCCACCAACGGCAAAAGCCTGATGTTCGCCTTCGAAGGCGGCTATCACGGCCGGACCCTCGGCGCCTCGTCGATCACCTCCAGCTACCGCTACCGTCGCCGCTACGGCCACTTCGGCGAGCGTGCGCAGTTCATCCCGTTCCCGTACCACTTCCGCGGTCCCAAGGGCATGACCAAGGAAGAGTACGGCAGCCACTGCGTGCAGCAATTCGCACGCCTGTTCGAGACCGAATACAACGGCGTGTGGGACCCGAAAGTCGGCCAGAGTGAATACGCCGCGTTCTACGTCGAGCCGATCCAGGGCACCGGCGGCTACGTGATCCCGCCGATGAACTTCTATCGCGAACTCAAGCAGGTACTGGACCAGCACGGCATCCTGATGGTGTCCGACGAAATCCAGATGGGCTTCTACCGCACCGGCAAACTCTGGTCCATCGAGCACTTCGACGTCCAGCCGGACGTGATCGTCTTCGGCAAGGCGCTGACCAACGGCCTCAACCCACTGGGCGGCATCTGGGCCCGTGAAGAGTTGATCAACCCGAAGATCTTCCCGCCAGGTTCGACCCACTCCACGTTCGCCTCCAACCCATTGGGCACGGCGGTGGGCCTGGAAATGTTCAAGATGACCAACGAAGTCGACTACGGCGCGATGGTCATGGCCAAGGGCAAATTCTTCCTCGAAGGCCTGCAGGACCTGCAGAAACGTTTCCCGATCATCGGCGACGTCGATGGCCTGGGCCTGGCCCTGCGCTGCGAAATCTGCGGCCCGGACGGCTTCACGCCGGACAAGGCGACCCTGGACTACATGGTCGAAGAAGGCATGAAAGGCGACATGGTCGTCGATGGCCGCAAACTCGGCCTGATCCTCGACGTGGGCGGCTACTACAAAAACGTGATCACCCTGGCACCGTCCCTGGAAATCAGCTACCCGGAAATCGAACTGGGCCTGAAGCTGCTCGAGCAACTGCTGGTACGGGCGACCCAACGGTGAGCGCCGCCGGGATCGACCTCGGTGAAGGCAGCGCCGGTTTCGTTCTCGGTGAAGGTCCGGTCGGGATCCTGTTGATCCACGGCCTGACCGGCACCCCGACGGAATTGCGCCAGGTCGCCAAGGGCCTGGCCAAGGCGGGTAACTGCACGGTGTACGTGCCCACCCTGGCCGGGCACTGTGGTGACAACAGCGACCTGCAGGCCACCGGCTGGCTGGACTGGTACGAAGGCGTGCGCAAGACCTTCGTACAGGTCAGGCAACGTCATGAACAGGTGTTTGTCGGTGGCTTGTCCATGGGCGCGGTGATGTCGATGTACGTGGCCGCCGAGCACCCTGGGCAAGTTGCCGGGCTGTTGATGTATTCCACCACCCTCAAGTACGACGGCTGGAGCATCAACAAGTTGGCGTTCCTCACGCCGTTGCTGATGAAAATTCCGTTCGGCGTGCACATCTGCCGCTTCGAAGAGAAGCCGCCCTACGGCATCAAGAACGAACGTCTGCGGGCAATCGTCGAGCGGCAGATGAAGGAAGGGCAGAGCAGCGAAGCCGGTTTGCTGACCATGGAAGGCATCACGGTGCGCGAGTTGCACCGCATGAACGCCGTGGTCAGGAAACGCATGCCCAAGGTCAAGGTGCCGGCCCTGGTGCTGCACTCCCTCGAGGACGACATCACCAGCCGCTGGAACGCCGATTACGTGGAGCGTCACCTGGGCGGCCCGGTGACCAAGATCCTGCTGGACAACTGCTACCACATGATCACCGTCGACCTGCAATACCGCCGGGTCATCGAGTTGAGTGCCGACTTTGTCGAACGGCACACTGCGTTTGTGGACGCCGGCTTACTGGGTGGCGAGCGTGCTTGTTGTGTTGAGCTGGCTTGCTGTTGTGGTGAGCGGGCTTGTTGTGGTGAGCGGGCTTGCCCCGCGCCGGGCGGCGAAGCCGCCCCATCACTGACACTGCATGCGTCCAGTTAGAACTGAGGTGCCTGGGTTTGGGGCTGCTTCGCAGCCCAGCGCGGGGCAAGCCCGCTCACCACAACAAGCCCGCTCACCACAAGATGTCGCTCGCCAGCCATAACAAGGGAAACGATGTGATCACCACCCAAGCCTTCCCGTCCATCCGGGCCCTCCAGCGTAGCGCCTGGAACGACTGTTTTCCCGGTGCCCTGGAAGACTGGGATTATTACGTCGCCGTGGAAAACGCCGCTATCGATGATTTCCAATGGCGCTACCTGGCGGTTTACGACGATGGAACGCTGGTGGCCGTGGCCGCCGCCTTCATCACCCATTATCGCCTCGACACCACGGTGTCGGGCGCCGGCAAGCGTTTGGCCGAACGTGTGGAGCGGCTGTGGCCGGGTGTTTTGCAATTGGGCTTGTATGCCATTGGCTCCCCGGTGGCCGAGCGTTGCGACGCCGGGGTGGCCAGTGGCGTACCCGAGTCGCGTCGTCCGTTGTTGCTCAAACACTTGCTGGAAGCCGCGCGCCAGGATGCCGATGACTTCGGTATCGGCCTGCTGGCGGTCAAGGATGCACCCAGCCAGGATCCCCATTGGCTCGACAGTTGCCGGGTGGCGGGTTTTCAAAGCATGCCGGGCTTGCCCACCGGGGTGTTGCCGCTGCCATACGGCTCGGTGGACGCCTACCTCGGCTCGCTGGGCAAATCCACCCGCAAGGACTTGCGCCGCAAGCTGCGTGCACCTGGACCGCGGGTGGAGTGGCGCGGCAATATCGACGACGTGCTGCCCGAGATCATGCGCCTGTATGAAGCCACGCTGACGCGCGCCGAGTTGCAGTTCGAACGCCTGCCTGCCGGCTATTTCACCGGCGTGCTGGAACGTCTTGGCGATCGCGCCGTCTGTGTTCTTTACTGGGTCGACGAGCAGTTGGTGGCGTTCAACCTGCTGCTGCTGGACGAGCACCGGCTGGTGGACAAGTTTTTCGCCCATGACGTTGCGTTCACCCGTGACTACAACCTGTACTTCCGCAGTTGGCTGACCAACGTCGACTACTGTATTCAACACAATATTGCGGTGTATGAGTGCGGCCAGGCCGGCTATGCCAGTAAGCTGCGCCTGGGCTGCGAGTTCCAGGGCAACAGTGTGTTTTTCCGCCACCGCAACCGGCTGGTCAACGGCCTGCTCGCGCTTGTAAAACTGTTTATTCGACCGGATCGTTCCGACCCTGCCATGGCTGCTGCGATAAGCGAAACCTGATGATCACCAAGACCCGCCAGAAAGCCCGCCCCTTTGCCATTTCGCGCTGGAGCGTCCAGCGCAAGCTGGTGCTGGCGTTCTGGCTGGTCAGCGTGATTCCCACCATGATCGCGGCGGAGCTGGCGGCGACCACGCTGTCGCAGATTTTCGACAGCAACGTGCGTATCTGGCTGCAGGAATCGACCAAGATCGTCAAGGACGAGATCGGCGACATCCTTCACGACAACGCGCGCATGGCCAAGCTGTTCCTGCGCTACACCAGCCCGCCCTCGAGCCGGCAGGCGGCCAAGCATGACCGGCTGACCGCAGACATCGCCGATGCCACCGACATCGACGTGGTGGCGCTGATCCGCACCAGCGATCAAAAGGTGGTGTTCAGCACCGCCTCCGATGACATCGTCAAACAGATCAGCCTGACCAGTAATGCGGTGCTGCAGACCGTACAAGTGGCGGGGGTGAGCACCGGGATTGTGGTCTCGACCTTCGAAACCAGCCAGGACGGCGTCGACTACCGCCTGTTGGTGGCGACCTACCTGGACAGCAGCTTTCTCACCAGCGTCGCCGATGTGCATTCCCTCGACCTGCGCCTGTACCTGGCCAACCCCGAGGGGTTCTCGGAGATATTTTCGACCCAGCGCTTCGTGGACCATCCTGCGCGCATTCCGAAAAGTGTCGAGACCGCGATGCGCAGTACCAAGCAGCCCAGCGAGCAGTTCACCAACAGCTACAGCGGGTTGTACTGGCCGATTTTCAACGACGCCGGTGACCTCCAAGGCGTGATTTTCAGCGGCCTGCTGCGCCATACCAGCCTGGTGGGGCTGGTGAACCAGAGCAATCTGTTCGTGCTGATTTTCCTGCTCAGCTCGGCGCTGTCCCTGGCGGCGGGGGTGCTGGTGTCACGGCGCCTGACCAAGCCGTTGCGGGATTTGTCCGAAGGCGTGGGCGCGGTGATCTCAGGCAACTACACGCACCGCGTGCTGGTCAGTGGCGGCGATGAACTGGCGCAATTGAGCAGCACCTTCAACCATATGACCGAGCGCCTGGGCGAGCTGCACCACCTCGAAGCCCAACTGCGCCGGCGCGATCGCCTGCATGCCCTGGGTGAAGTCGCCATGGGCCTGGCCCATGAGATCCGTAACCCGTTGGGCATCATCAAGACGGCCACCCAGTTGTTGCACCGCCGCGTTGACCTGCCGGACGCCGACAAGCGCCACCTGGAATATGTGATCAGCGAAGTCAGCCGCATCAATGACCTGATCACCGAGTTCCTCGACTTTGCCAAACCCAACCCACCGTTGCGCGTGCTGCAGCCGGCCCGTCCGCTGGTGGAGGAGATCCTGGGCTTCTGCGCGCCGGAACTGGCCACCCATAACATCGACGCGCAGATCGACGACCAGGCGCCGGGGGCGACGATCTACGCCGACGCCAAGCAACTCAAGCAGGCCTGCCTCAATCTGATTCTCAACGCCATCGATGCCATGCCTGAAGGCGGGCGCCTGACCCTGGGGATCCGCAGCGTGGGCGACAACACCGTCATCGCCATCGCCGACACCGGCCAGGGCATCGCGCCGGAGATGATCGAGCGTATCTTTACGCCATTCGTCACCACCAAGGCCTCGGGCACGGGCCTGGGCCTGGCCAAAGTCTATTCGATCATGGAAAGTCACGACGGCAGCATCGAATGCGCCAGCGAAAACGATGCCGGCGCCACCTTCAGCCTGTACATTCCAGCGACAGGCGAAGACGACGAGGACAGTCATGACGCATAACATTCTGGTAGTCGACGACGAACCCAAGCTCTGCGACCTGCTGGCGTCGGCCCTGGGCCAGAACAACGTGCAGGTGTTCATTGCGGGCAACGGCCTGCATGCGCTCAAGGTGCTGGAGCAGGAAGACATCGACCTGGTGATCAGTGACTGGCGCATGCCGGGCATGGACGGGTCGGCCTTGCTGGCCGAGATCAAGGTGCGTTACCCCCATGTGCCGGTGATCGTGATGACCGCCTACAGCACGGTGAAAAACGCCGTTCAGTCGATGCGCAACGGGGCCTACGACTACATTGCCAAACCGTTCGATATCGACGAGCTGGACATTACCGTGGCCAAGGCCCTGCAGTTTCGCGACATCATGCGCGACAACGCGCGCCTGCGTGCCGAGCTGGATGAACAGGCGCAGTTCGACAGCCTGGTAGGCGACAGCCCGGCGTTTCGCAAGGTGCTGCAGGCGGTGGATTCGGTGCGCGACAGCAGCACCACCATCCTGCTGACCGGCGAAAGCGGCACCGGCAAGGAAATGGTCGCCCGCGCCATCCACAAGCACGGCAGCCGTGCCGACAAGCCGTTTGTGGCGGTCAACTGCGCGGCGATCCCCGAAGGGCTGCTGGAAAGCGAAATGTTCGGCCATCGCAAGGGCGCGTTTACCGGCGCCGTGTCTGACCGGGTCGGGCGCTTCCAGCAGGCCGACAAGGGCACGCTGTTTCTCGATGAAGTGGGCGATATGCCCCTGGCATTGCAGGCCAAGATCCTTCGGGCGTTGCAGGAGCGGGTGATCGAGCCGGTGGGCGACCCCCGCGAGCGCAAGGTGGATGTGCGGGTGATCGCTGCCACCAACAAGAACCTGCTGGAGGCGGTGGCCAACAAGGAATTTCGCGAAGACCTGTATTACCGCCTCAATGTGTTCCCGATCCCGCTGCCGGCCCTGCGTGAACGCGTGGAAGACATCGCGCCCCTGGCCCGCCACTTTGCCCGGACCCTCAGCGCCACTGCCGGCAAGCGGATTACCGGCTTCAGCCCTGAAGCGTTGCAGGCCATGGCCGCGTATCACTGGCCGGGCAATATCCGTGAGCTGCAAAACTGTGTGGAGCGCGCGACCATCGTGGCCGCCACGCCTGTGATCGAAGACATTGATTTGCCGGGCTATCTGTTTGCTTCCAAACCCAGCGAAGGTAGCGTGACCGCGATCCTCAGCGACGGGCCGGGGATTCCCCATGACCTGGATGCGGCGCTGGCGGAGGTGGAGAAAGCCTACATCCTGGCCGCCTTGCAGGAGAGCAACGGCGTGCAGGCTGCGGCAGCGGCGAAGATCGGGATTTCCGAGAGAAGCTTCTGGTATCGGTTGAAGAAGCTGGGCATCCAGGTCGACAAGATCGTCCGCTGACATGCCTCGATTAAAAATGTGGGAGGGGGCTTGCCCCCGATGGCAGTGGGTCAGTTAAAGATAAGGTGACTGATACACCGCTATCGGGGGCAAGCCCCCTCCCACATTTGGATTGAGTGGTGTCAGGCGTGGACGCGTACCCACACGCTCACCAACACCGTCGCGGCCATCAGCCACGCTACCGCTGCGATGGCTAAAGAGGCCTCCAGCCGCATGCGGCCCACCATCACATACAACGTCGCCAAATACACAAAGTACGGAATGATCGACCACATCCCGAACAGGATCGTGGTCTTCAAATCGTCCAGCGAGCGGCCTTTGCCGACGATGTAGTGGGCGATCAACGCAAAGGTCGGAAACAGCGGCACCAGCCCGGCGATGTAGTAGTTTTTGGTCTTGGCCAGCGCCGCCAGGATCAGCACCACCGCCGCGCCCAGGGCGGCTTTCAAAAAAAGATCCATCAGTGGCTCAATCCGTATTTCTTGACCTTGTCGAACAAGGTGGTCTTGGCCATGCCCAGTTCCTGGCTGGCCTGGGTCAGGTTGCCGCCGCTGCGTTGCAGGGCATCGCTGAGCAGGTTGCGCTCAAAGGCTTCCACCGCTTCGGTGAACGCCAGGCCTTGGCTGCCGCTGCTGGCCCCGCTTTTCTTGAAAGCGGGCAGGCCGAGGGCGAAGCGTTCGGCGACGTTGCGCAGTTCGCGTACGTTACCGGGCCAGTCGTGGCTCATCAGGCTGGAGAGGGTCTGGTTGTCCAGTTCCGGCGCGGTGCGGTCAAAACGCAGCGACGACTGCTGCAGGAAGTGTTCGAACAGCTGCAGGATGTCTTCGCGGCGCTCGCGCAGGGGCGGCAATTCCAGCGTGACCACGTTGAGGCGGTAGTACAGGTCGCTGCGGAACTGGCTGGCGCGGCTCAGTTCGTCGAGGTCGGACTTGGTGGCGGCGATCACCCGGCAATCCACGGCCACGCTCTGGTTCGAGCCCAGGCGTTCCAGGGTGCGCTCCTGCAGCACTCGCAGCAATTTGATCTGCAGGTTGATCGGCATGCTTTCCACTTCATCGAGGAACAGCGTGCCTTCATGGGCGTGTTCGATCTTGCCGATACGGCGCTTGCCGGCGCCGGTAAAGGCGTTGGCTTCGTGGCCGAAAATCTCGCTTTCGAACAGGTTCTCCGGCAGGCCGCCGCAGTTGAGGGCGACGAACTGGTGGGCGTGCCGGCGGCTGAAATCATGCAGGCAACGCGCGACCAGTTCCTTGCCGGTGCCGGTCTCGCCTTCGATCAGCACGTTGGCCGAGGTGTCCGCGACGTTGGCGATCAGCTCGCGCAGGTTCTGCATGGCCGGCGAGCGACCGATGATGCGGCCTTCCAGCGAATCCCGCTCAGCCAACTGGCGGCGCAGCGACCAGACTTCCCGCGCCAGCCCGCGTTGTTCCAGGGCGCGGCGGGCGACGTCGACCAGGCGCTCGGGGGAGAAGGGTTTCTCCATGAAGTCGTAGGCGCCATTGCGCATGGCGCCTACCGCCATGGAGATGTCGCCATGCCCGGTGATCAGCACCACCGGCAGGCTTTTATCCAGGGCCTTGAGACGGGTGAGCAGTTCCAGGCCGTCAATGCCCGGCAGGCGGATGTCGCTGATCACGATGCCGGCGAAGTTCTCGCCGATACGTTTCAATGCCTCCTCGGCACTGCCCACGCCCACGCTGGGGATATCTTCCAGCGCCAGGGCCTGTTGGCAGCCGAGCAGCACATGGGGGTCGTCTTCGACGATCAGCACGGTGAGGTCTTGAGGATCAATATTCATGTCGACTCAGCTTGTTGAGCGCCCACCAGCGGCAGGCTCAGGACAAAGGCAGTGCCACCGCCGGCCGGGTGCTCCACGGCGAGGGTGCCGCCGGTGGCTGCCGCGAGGCTGGCGGAGAGGGTCAGGCCCAGGCCCAGGCCTTGCTCGCCGGGTTTGGTAGTGAAGAAGGGTTCGAACAGATGCTTGCGCGCCTCGGCGTCGATGCCGTGGCCGTTGTCGCGCACCAGCAGGCGGTATTTGCCCTCGGCGGCGCTGCCTTCCAGCCACAACTCGGGAGCCGGTTGTGCCTGCATGGCGTCGAGGGCGTTGCCGATCAGGTTGACCAGGATCTGTTCCAGGCGCGTCTGGTCGATCTGCAATTGAGCCGGGGCAAAGTTGCGGTGCAGGCTCAGCGGCAGGCTGTCCAGGCGTGGGCCGAGGACCTGGAACGCGGCGTCCACGGCCTTGGCCAGGCTGGCTTCGCCCTGGTCATCGCCGCGTCGGGCAAAGGAGCGCAGGCTGGCGGTGATACGGCCCATGCGGTCGATCAGTTCGTTGATGGTCTTGAGGTTGGCGCTGGCGGTGTCCAGCGCGCCGCGTTCGAGGAAGCGCACAGTGTTGCCGGACAAGGTGCGCAGCGCGGCCAACGGCTGGTTCAGTTCATGGGCGATGCTGGTGGACATCTGGCCGATGGCCGCCAGCTTGCCGGCCTGTACCAGTTCATCCTGGGCGCGGCGCAGGGTTTCCTCGGCCTGGCGCCGTTCGCGGATCTGGCCCTTGAGCCGCTCGTTGCTGGCGCGCAGGTCGGCGGTGCGTTCGGCGATCCGCCGTTCCAGCTGGCTGTTGGCTTCCTGCAAGGCTTCCCGCGCAGCGAGGCGGGTGGCGATGACTTTGCGCCGCTCGTTCCAGGCAATCAGCAAAAACGCGACGAGGCCAAACGCGACAGCCACCAGGATGCCCTGGTTGATCGCCGCGCGGCGCAGGTCGTTGAGCGGGGTGAGCAGGGTGAAATTCCACGGTGTGTCGTTGAGTGGACGGGTTTGCGCCAGGTAGCTGACTTCGTGCTCGTCGTTGACCACTTCAGTGTTGGCCGGGAAGGTCAGCTTCTCGCTGCGTTCATTCAAGCGCTCACGGGCCAGGGGTTCCAGTTCGTTGAGCGTGGCCCAGTAATATTGCAGGCTGTGGGCCAGGCGATCCTTGGTCTCGTCGCTCAGCGGTCGCACCGCCTTGAGGCGTCGAGCCGGGTCGCTGGAGAGAATGATGATGCCGTTCTCATCGCTCACAAAGGCTTCGAGGCGCGCGCGTTGCCAGCGCTCTTCCAGAGCTTCGAGGCGCACTTTAACCACCGCCACGCCGATGATCTTGCCGTGCTCTTCCAGGCCGTGGGCCAGGTAGTAGCCGGGTTCGCCGTTAGTGCTGCCGATGCCGTAGAAACGCCCGGGCTGGCCGCGCACGGCATTCTGGAAATAGGCGCGAAAGGACAGGTCTTCACCCTGGTAACTGTCGGCATCGCGCCAGTTACTGGTGGCCAGCACGCGGCCGGTGGTGTCCATCACGTAGATGGCCCGACTGCGACTGCGTCGGTTCAGGCCTTCGAGGTAGTCGTTGACCGTTTTGCGGGTTTCCTGGTTCGGCTCGGCCAGCAGCTTGGAGACGCTCGACTCCAGCTCCAGCAGGCTGGGCAGGTAGGTGTATTTGCTGATTTCACTTTCGACGGTGCGGGCATGCAGCTCCAGCTGGCGTTCGCCGTTGTCGCTGAGGGTGCGGATGCCGTAGTACTCACTGATCCAGAAGCCGATATAACCCAGGCCGATCATCAGGGCGATGATCAACGGCGGCAGGAACAGTTGGCGAATCAGACGAGGTTTCACGGCAAGTGATGGCGGTGCGGCGCGATAGAGGTTGGGGTCGCATTTCATCACAGATGCCTTGGGTCAACCAGTTGTGGCGAAGGGGGTGCCCCTTCACCACTGCTGGGTGGTACTTAGTGCTGCAGGATTTTCTCAAGGAAGTGCTGCGCGCGCTCGGAGCGGGCGCTGATGTCGCCGAAGAACTCTTCCTTCGGGCAGTCTTCGATGATCTTGCCGGCGTCCATGAAGATCACGCGGTCGGCCACTTTGCGGGCAAAGCCCATTTCGTGGGTGACGCACATCATGGTCATGCCTTCCTGGGCCAGTTGCACCATCACGTCCAGTACTTCGTTGACCATTTCCGGGTCGAGGGCCGAGGTCGGTTCGTCGAACAGCATGACGATCGGGTCCATGGCCAGGGCGCGGGCGATCGCCACACGTTGCTGCTGGCCACCGGAAAGCTGGCCCGGGTGCTTGTGGGCGTGCGCCGACAGGCCGACGCGCTCAAGCAGTTGCAGGCCTTTCTTGGTGGCTTCTTCCTTGCTGCGGCCGAGTACCTTGATCTGTGCGATGGTCAGGTTTTCGGTGATGGTCAGGTGCGGGAACAGCTCGAAGTGCTGGAACACCATGCCCACGCGCGAACGCAGTTTCGGCAGGTTGGTCTTCGGGTCGGCAATGGACGTGCCGTCGACGATTATGTCGCCTTTCTGGAACGGTTCCAGCGCGTTGACGCACTTGATCAGGGTGGACTTGCCCGAGCCCGATGGCCCGCACACCACGATCACTTCGCCTTTTTTAACCTCGGTGCTGCAATCGGTCAGCACCTGGAAGTCGCCATACCACTTGTTGATGTTCTTGATCGAGATCATACGGCAAACCTTTTTTGCAGACGCTTGACCAGCAGCGAGGCGGAAAAGCTGATGATGAAGTAGACGACACCGGCGAAGATCAGGAACTCATTGGAGCGCCCGATGATGTCGCCGTTGGAGCGGGCGGAGTTGAGGAAGTCCACCAGGCCCACGGTGTAGACCAGCGAGGTGTCCTGGAACAGGATGATCGACTGCTGCAGCAGCAACGGAGTCATCTTGCGGAACGCCTGGGGCAGGATGATCAGGCGCATGGTCTGGCCATAGGTCATGCCCATTGCCTGTGCCGCCGCCATCTGGCCCTTGGGGATCGACTGCACGCCGGCCCGCACGATCTCGCAGAAGTACGCGGCTTCGAACATCATGAACGCCACGACGCAGGAGGTGAACGCGCCGATCGGGGTGTCTTCGCCGGTGATCCAGCGCAACACGAACGGCACCGCCAGGTAGAACCAGGTGATCACCAGCAGCAGCGGGATCGAGCGGAAGTAGTTCACATAGGCGCCGGCCACCCGGGACAGCAGTTTGCTGGACGACAGGCGCATCAGTGCGAGGATCGTACCCAGCGCGATACCGCCGATCACGCCCATGACCATCAGCTTCAAGGTCATGACCATGCCGTTCCACAGGCCCGGGATGGCGGGGATGATGCCGCTGAAATCGAGTTCCATTATTTACCCCCCACGGAGATCAGGCCGGGCACGGCGACTTTCTTCTCGACCACGCGCATCAGCAGCATCAGGCTCATGTTCAGGGTGAAGTAGATCAGCGTGGCCAGGGTGAAGGCTTCAAACAGGTTGGCCGAGAACTCGGCGGTCTGTTTGGTTTGCGCCAGCAGTTCCATCAGGCCGATCAAGGACGCCACGGAGGAGTTCTTGAAGACGTTGAGGAATTCCGAGGTAAGCGGCGGAATGATGATCCGGTAGGCCTGGGGCAGCAGCACGTTCCAGTAGATCTGCGGCAACTTGAAGCCCATGGCACGTGCAGCGGCCTCTTGGCCACGTGGCAGCGCCTGGATACCGGTACGCACTTGCTCGCACACACGGGCAGCGGTGAACAGGCCCAGGCACACGACAACGCTCAGGTAGGCCGAGGTGGTCGGGTTGAGGTCCTGCTTGTACCAGTCCTGCAGGTTCTGCGGCAGCAGGTCGGGTATCAGGAAGTACCAGATGAACAGCTGCACCAGCAGCGGCACGTTACGAAACAGCTCCACGTAGCAGGTCGCGATGCCTGATACGAGGCGGTTTGGCACGGTGCGCATGACCCCCAGAATGGAGCCCAGCAGCAAGGCGATAATCCATGCCACGACAGCGATGGCGATGGTCCAGCCCAGGCCGGCGATGTACCAGTCGAGATAAGTCTCGCTGCCCACGCCGGTGGACTTGAAGAACACGCCCCAGTCCCAGTTGTAATTCATTAGGGTCTCCCCTCGAGATCGATCGATGTACAAGCACCCGCTTGGGGAAAGTCCATTCCCGCCCGGCGATGAACGCCAGGCACACGCGATCGGCTCGAAAACCGCCAGGTCGAGTGTTCCAAAGTATAGCCAGCAGGTAGTAACAGACGCCTGAGGGAGGGTAGGCTCCCTCAGGCGATAAGGTTAGTCAGGAATCAGATTTTTACTTCAGGCGCCGGCTTGTCGGTCGGGTTCTTGATCAGTTCCTTAACCTTGTCGCTCATTGGGAAGTTCAGGTTCAGGTTTTTTGGTGGGATCGGGCTTTCGAACCACTTGGCGTAGATCTTGTTGATTTCGCCGGACTTGTACAGGCCAACAATGGCGTCATCCACCGCTTTCTTGAAGGCAGGGTCTTCTTTGCGAACCATGCACGCGTAGGCTTCGAAGGACTGTGGAGTACCGGTGATGACCCAGTCATCCGGCTTCTTGGCCTTGGCTTCTTCACCGGCCAGCAAGGCGTCGTCCATCATGAAGGCTACGGCACGGCCGCTTTCCAGCATCTGGAAGGACTCGCCATGGTCTTTGGCGGAGATGACGTTCATGCCCATCTGCTTGTCAGCGTTCATCGCCTTGATGATGCGCTCGGACGTGGTGCCGGCGGTGGTCACGACGTTCTTGCCTTTCAGGTCGGCGAAGTCGGCGTAGCTAGGCTTGCCTTCCTTATCTTTCTTGACCAGCAGACGAGTGCCGATTTCGAAGATGTTGGTGGTGAAGGCGACTTGCTGGGCGCGTTCGGCATTGTTGGTGGTGGAACCGCACTCGATGTCGACGGTGCCGTTCTGAACCAGCGGAATACGGGTCTGCGAGGTGACCAGGTTGTACTTGGCCTGCAGATCGGGTTTGTTCAGGTCTTTTTTCAGGGCTTCGACGATGGCCAGCTGAATGTCGTGGGAGTAGCCCACAGGTTTGCCCGAACCATCCGCAATGTAGGAAAACGGAATGGAGCTGTCGCGGTGCCCGAGGGTGATGGTGCCGGAGTCGTTGATTTTCTTCAGTGTGCCGGTGAGTTCGGCGGCAAAAACTGGAGTGCTGATCAGAGCAGCAGCGATAGCTGCGCCCAGGATATGGGGAACGATGCGCATCAATACTTCCTCGACATTTGTTTTTTTTATGAAGCCGGCTAGACGGCTCTCTTGTACAGCGAATGCCCGTGACGGCTCCTGAAGCGTCCCAGGCAATCGTCTGGGAGTGTAGAGCATGAGTCGTGCCAGACCGAAAATAAAAGCTTAACAAGTTGATTTATATGAGGATTAATTTTGTATGACGACAAATATGTAACCGTTTGATCCGGTAAACCGAATAGGCTTGCCTGTGGCGTTCGGAAAACCGAATGCCTGGCGATACAAAAAAGCCCCTGGGCCTTACGGCGCAGGGGCTTTTGTGCGATGGGCCTGTCAGGCCGCTTCGATCTTGCTGCGGGTCTGCTCAACCTTGGACAGGTAGCGTTGCACGTTATCCTGTTCCTGTGGGGTGGTGAACAGGCCGAGTTTGGTCCGGCGCCACAGCACGTCCTGGGGCTGGGTTACCCATTCCTCGGCACACAGGTAGTCGACCTCGCGGGTGTACAGGCCGCCTCCCAAATGTTCACCCAGGTCAGCCAGCGATTGCACGCCTTCGAGCAGGCGCCAGGTGCGGCTGCCATAGGTGGTGGACCAGCGGCGCGCGATCTCGCTCGGCAACCAGTCGAATTTGCTGCCAATGGCCTCGGCCAGGGCTTCTGGGGTGGTCATGTCCTCGCCGCCGGGCAGGCTGGCGGTGGCGGTCCAGCTGGGACGCATCTGCGTGAAGTACGGGGCCAGTTGCGCCATCGCCGATTCGGCGAGCTTGCGGTAGGTGGTCAGCTTGCCGCCGAACACCGACAGGATCGGCGCCTCGCCCGTACCACCGGACAGCGACAGGGTGTAGTCACGGGTAATGGCCGACGGGTTGTCCGACTCGTCGTTGCACAGTGGGCGCACACCCGAGTAGGTGTGGACGATGTCGTCGCGGCTCAGCTGTTTCTTGAAGTGCGCGTTGACCACCTTGAGCATGTAGTCGGTTTCGCCTTCGGTGATCGCCACTTTCGCCGGGTCGCCGGTGTATTCGCGGTCGGTGGTGCCGATGATGGTCAGGTGGTTCAGATACGGAATGGTGAAGACGATGCGCTGGTCTTCGTTCTGCAGGATGTGCGCGTGGGCGCCTTCATACAGCTTCGGCACGATCAGGTGGCTGCCCTGGATCAGGCGGATACCGTAGGGCGAGTCCAGCTTCAGGTCGTCCTTGATGAACTTGGCGACCCACGGGCCGGCGGCGTTCACCAGGGCGCGGGCACGGATCGAGAACAGGCTGCCATCGGCGCGTTCCATGTTCATGTCCCACATGCCATTGCTGCGATGGGCACTGATGCAGCGGGTCTGGGTATGGATATGCGCACCCTTTTCACGGGCCGCCATGGCGTTGAGGACCACCAGGCGGGCGTCGTCGACCCAGCAGTCGGAGTATTCGAAGCCTTTGGTGATTTCGCTTTTCAGCGGGCTGTCAGGGCCGAACTTGAGGCTCTTGGAGCCGGCGAGTTTCTCGCGCTTGCCCAGGTGGTCATAGAGGAACAGGCCGGCACGGATCATCCACGCCGGGCGCAGGTGGGGGCGGTGTGGCAGGACGAAGCGCATCTGCTTGACGATGTGCGGGGCCTTGGCCAGCAGCACTTCACGTTCAGCCAGGGCTTCGCGTACCAAGCGGAATTCGTAATGTTCGAGGTAGCGCAGGCCGCCGTGGATCAGCTTGCTGCTGGCTGAGGAGGTGTGGCTGGCCAGGTCGTCCTTTTCGCAAAGGAATACCGACAAACCGCGACCGGCTGCGTCTGCTGCAATCCCGACGCCGTTGATCCCGCCACCGATTACGGCAACGTCATAGACTTCGGCAAGCGGTGGAGCAGGCAAGGTAGAAGGGTTCATCGACTGGCCTCGGGAGCTTTTTCGTATTGGAATTCGAACATTAATGTTCATTTGCGAAAATGGTAGCTGATAAACGTGGGCACAGCCAGTCGACTTCGATTGAAAAAACTCATCGAAGGGCGGGAAAAGGAAAATTTGTGAACATGAAACCGCGGCAGGCTTTAGAAATGGCCTGTCAGACAGATCGCCATCGGGGGCAAGTCGAATCGTCGCCCCGATGGCATCAGTGCAGGCGCTATACGACTTCCAGGCGAACCTTGTGCTGGTTCAACAACTGCACCAGGGCCGGCACCGGCTCCCGATCCGTCACCAGGCAGTCCACCAGGCTGATCGGCCCCAGTCGAATCATGGCATTGCGCCCGAATTTGCTGGAGTCCGCCGCCAGGATCACCTGGCGTGCATTGGCGATGATCGCCTGGGAAACCCGGACTTCCTGGTAGTCGAAGTCCAGCAGGCTGCCGTCCTCGTCGATGCCGCTGATACCCACCAACGCGAAGTCGACCTTGAACTGGTTGATGAAGTCGACACTGGCCTGACCCACCACGCCGCCGTCACGGCGCACATTGCCGCCGGTCAGCAACACATCGAAGTCGTCCTTGGCGCTGAGCATGGTGGCGACGTTGAGGTTGTTGGTGATGATTTTCAGGTGGTTGTGGTTGAGCAGCGCACGGGCAATGGATTCCGTGGTGGTGCCTATATTGATGAACAGCGAGGCGTGATCGGGAATTTGCGCCGCGATGGCTTCGCCGATGCGTTGTTTCTCATCGCGCATCTGGTCGGCGCGCATGGCATACGCGGTGTTCTCGACACTGGAGTCATAGGCCGCGCCGCCGTGGTAGCGGCGCAGCAGATTGGCGTCCGCCAGTTGGTTGATATCGCGGCGGATGGTTTGCGGGGTGACAACGAATAGCTGCGCCATTTCCTCGATACTGACGTAGCCGCGTTCGCGGACCAGTTCGAGGATTTGCTGCTGGCGGGGAGGCAGATTCATGGGGCGTCCTTTGGGCTGCCATACAAAAGTGGCCCATGATGACGCAGGAATCTGCTCCCTGCCAGTTACAACCCGATATGGGGCCGGCGCATGGCTTATTCGGCGCCTTCGTGGGGTTCCCAGTCACGGGTGCGGCTCACCGCTTTTTGCCAGCCGGCGTAGAGTTTTTCCTTGGCGGCTTCTTCCAGTTGCGGTTCGAATTCGCGCTCGATCACGGCCTTGCCGCGCAGCTCGTCGAGGCTGCCCCAGAAGCCGCAGGCCAGGCCTGCCAGGTAGGCGGCGCCGAGTGCCGTGGTTTCGCGCATTTGCGGGCGCTCGACCTGGGTGCCGAGGATGTCGGCCTGGAATTGCATCAGGAAGTTGTTGGCCACCGCACCGCCGTCCACACGCAGGGCCTTGAGGCGTTCGCCCGAGTCCTGTTGCATGGCGTCGAGTACGTCGCGGGTCTGGTAGGCAATCGATTCCAGGGCGGCACGAATAATGTGATCCACGCGTACGCCGCGGGTCAGGCCAAACAGTGCGCCACGGGCATACGGGTCCCAGTAGGGGGCACCCAGGCCGGTGAAGGCCGGGACCAGGTACACGCCGTTGCTGTCCTTGACCTTGCCGGCGAAGTATTCGGTGTCGGTGGCATCGGCGATGATTTTCAGCTCGTCACGCAGCCATTGCACGGTAGAGCCGCCGTTGAACACCGCGCCTTCCAGCGCATAGGCCACTTCGCCACGGGGGCCACAGGCGATGGTGGTGAGCATGCCGTGCTTGGATTTCACTGCTTTATCACCGGTGTTCATCAGCAGGAAGCAGCCGGTGCCGTAGGTATTCTTGGCCTGGCCGGCCTCCACGCACATCTGGCCGAACAGCGCCGCTTGCTGGTCACCGGCGATACCTCCGATGGCGATGCCGCTTTTGGTGCGGCCGTAGATCTCGGAGGAAGACTTCACTTCCGGCAGCATTTCCAGCGGAACGTCGAGGATCTCCAGCATCTTCGCATCCCACTCCAGGGTGTGGATGTTGAAGAGCATGGTGCGCGAGGCGTTGGTGTAGTCGGTGACGTGGGTTTTGCCGCCGGTAAATTTCCAGATCAACCAGCTGTCGATGGTGCCGAACAGCAACTCGCCGTTGCGCGCACGCTCGCGGCTGCCTTCGACGTTGTCGAGGATCCACTTGAGCTTGGTACCGGAGAAGTACGGGTCGGTGACCAGGCCGGTGGTGTCGTTGATGTATTGCTCGTGGCCGTCGCGCTTGAGCTGCTGGCAGATCTCGGTGCTGCGGCGGCACTGCCAGACGATGGCGTTGTAGATCGGGCGGCCGGTGACTTTGTCCCAGACCACGGTGGTTTCACGCTGGTTGGTGATGCCGATGGCGGCGACCTGGTCATGGTGCAGGCCGGCTTGTGCCAGGGCCTCGACCATCACCGCGCTCTGGGTGGCGAAGATTTCCATCGGGTCATGTTCGACCCAGCCGGCTTGCGGGTAGTGCTGGGTGAATTCACGTTGGGCGGTGCAGACCACGTTGGCGTCGCGATCGAAGATGATCGCCCGGGAACTGGTGGTGCCCTGATCAAGGGCAATGATGTAGTTCTTATTCTCGATATCGGTCATGTCAATTGCCTTGGACGAAATAAGGAAGTCAGAAATCAGCCGGGGCCGCGAAGGGCAGAGGACCAGGCTGGCGCTTTCAGGAAATACGAGTCTTGCCGTTGACAGCCGTGTCAGTTGTTTCCGCTACAGCAGGTGCGGCGCTCGGCAAGTGGCGGGCAATCAGCCCGCGATAGGCCGCAGCACCGAGGCATGCGCCGACAATCGGCGCGAAAATCGGAACCAGGAAGTAAGGAATATCGCGGCCGCCAGTAAAGGCCATTTCACCCCAGCCAGCGAAAAAGGTCATCAGCTTGGGCCCGAAATCCCGCGCTGGGTTCATCGCAAAGCCGGTCAGTGGGCCCATGGCACTGCCGATGACCGCAATCAGCAGGCCAATCAGCAGTGGCGCCAGCGGACCACGCGGCAGGCCGTTGTTGTCATCGGTCAGGGCCATGATCACGCCCATCAGGATCGCGGTAATGACCATTTCCACCAGGAAGGCCTGCGCCGTGCTTAGCAGTGCATGGGGGTAGGTGGAGAACACCGAGGCCAATTCCAGGCTGGCCTGGGTGCCGCGCACCAGGTGGTGGGTTTGTTCGTAATCGAAAAAGAGATTGCTATAGAGCGTGTACACCAGCGCCGCCGAGCAGAAGGCACCGGCGATTTGGGCCAGGATGTAGAACGGCAGTTTGCGCTTGTCGAAGTCGGCAAAAATACACAGGGCGATACTGACTGCCGGGTTGAGGTGAGCCCCGGAAATACCGGCGCTCAGGTAGATCGCCATGCTGACGCCGATCCCCCAGATGATGCTGATTTCCCACAACCCGAAGCTGGCACCCGCGACCTTGAGCGCAGCAACGCAGCCTGTACCGAAGAAGATCAGAAGCGCAGTCCCTAGGAACTCGGCCATGCATTGGCTCGAAAGTGAAGGCTGTTGAAGAGCAGTTGTCATGGAAAACCTCGATTGTTGTTCTTGTCTGGCGCACTGCCTCAACGGACGGTTGCGCGATTTTCACCGTGACGAGGATCCCCATCCAAGGCACGGCTTACTGCTGGAACGCTGCAGGTGTATTCCTACAGTATTCGGAAACGAAAAAATATAGACAAGAATGACGGCTGTCAAAGGTCGAAAGTGAACTATCGGTCACTTTACAACTATTGGTTTGATGAATGATCACGCTCGCGACGTTAAGTGTTATGGATGGGGAGGGCGGACTAGAGCGTTTTATGCGGGGTTGGCCTAGAATTGCCGTCTGTTTGCCACGCTCGGAGAGGTCATGACCCCCGCATTGGATTTGTTGAAAAAAGTTCGCGCCGAACATCGCATCCACAGTTATGAACACGACCCCAAGGCGGCCTCCTATGGCCTGGAGGCCGCAGAGAAATTGGGCCTCGATCCGGCGCAGGTGTTCAAGACCTTGTTGGCCAGCAGTGAAAAAGGCGAATTACTGGTGGCTGTGGTGCCGGTCGTCGGAAGTCTGGACCTCAAGGCCCTGGCTCATGCGGCGGGGGTGAAAAAAGTCGAAATGGCTGATCCGGCAGCGGCGCAGCGTTCCACCGGTTACCTGCTGGGAGGCATCAGCCCACTGGGGCAGAAAAAGCGGCTGCGCACATTTATTGATGTAACGGCACAGCCGTTCGCGACAATTTTTGTGAGTGCGGGGAGAAGGGGACTGGAAGTGGAGTTGTCCGCCGCAGTGCTGGCGGAACATACCCAGGCCAAATTCGCAGAAATTGGCCGGGCGTAGTCCCGGTATCCTGGATAACCAATGTGGGAGGAGGCTTGCCCCTCCCACACGTTGATCATTGACTCAGCCAGCCGGGCTGTAGCGTCGTACGCCGGATTCGGCGTGAGGAACCTGCGCCGCGACGCTGCCTGAGGCCTGGAACAGCACCAGATGCTCAGCGGCCACGCGAATGCCCACTTGCGCGCCCACCTGATGGTCGGCATGGCTGGGGAAAATCGACTCCAACTGCGCACCGGTCGGCAGTTGCAGGCGGTACAGGGTCGATGCGCCGAGGAAGGTCTTGCCGACGATCCGAGCTTTCAAGGCACTGTCCGGCGCGTAGACGATGTCGTCCGGGCGCAGCAAGACGTCCACGGCACCCCCCGTAGGCCAGGTGTAGGCGCGGTTTCCGCGCAGGTCGCCCAGTTCGGTGTGGACGGACTCGGGCGAACTCAACTGGCCACGAATGAAATAACCCTGGCCGATAAAGCTGGCGACATACGGCGTCAGGGGTTCGTGATAGAGGTTGTAGGGGGTATCCCACTGCTCCAGGCGGCCTTCCTTGAACACCCCGACATGATCACTCACGGCGAATGCCTCTTCCTGGTCATGGGTGACCAGGATCGCACTGGTGCCCCGTGCCTTGAGAATGTCTCGTACCTCGTGGCTGAGCTTGCGCCGCAGTTCGCCGTCGAGGTTGGAGAACGGTTCGTCCAGCAGCAACAGCTGCGGCTCCGGTGCCAGGGCGCGGGCGAGGGCGACGCGTTGTTGCTGGCCGCCCGACAGTTCGTGGGGGAAACGCTTGCCCAGGTTCTTGAGGTTGACCAGCTCCAGCAGTTCGGCGACCACACGGTCTTTTTGTGGGTGCTTGCGAATGCCGAAGGCGATGTTGTCGGCCACGCTGAGATGGGGAAACAGCGCGTAGTCCTGGAACACCATGCCGATACGACGTTTCTCCGGCGCCAGGGTAAAACCGGCGCTGGAGATCACTTCGCCCGCTAGGCTGATTTCGCCTTCATGCACCGGCTCAAAACCGGCAATCGCGCGCAAGGTCGTGGTTTTGCCACAGCCCGAAGAACCCAGCAGGCAGCCGATATCGCCCGCGTTGAGGTGCAGATTGAGGTTCTGCACCACCCGTTGATCCTGGTAACCGCATGCCAGATTGCGCAAGTTCAGCAGTAATGGCTGGCTCATGCGTGGTGGTACGCCGGTTCGACGAGGAATTCGAGCAGGGCTTTTTGCGCGTGCAGGCGGTTCTCTGCCTGGTCCCAGGCCACGGAGCGTGGGTCATCGAGCAGGTCGAGGCTGATTTCCTCACCCCGGTGGGCGGGCAGGCAGTGCATGAACAGCACGTCCGGCGCGGCCATGTCGAGCAGGGCGCGGGTCACCTGGAAGGGCGCGAACAGGGCCAGGCGCTTGGCGGTTTCGTCTTCCTGGCCCATGGAGGTCCAGACGTCGGTGCTGACCAGGTGGGCGCCGATCGCTGCATCCTTTGGATCGCGCAGGATCTGCACACGGCCATCGGCCTTGGCCAGGAACTCGGCGGCCGGTTCGAAGCCTTCCGGACAGGCGATGCGCAGGTGGAAGTCGAACTGAATCGCCGCTTCTATATAGCTGTTGCACATGTTGTTGCCGTCACCGATCCAGGCCACAGTCTTGCCCTGGATCGAGCCACGGTGCTCAAGGAAGGTCTGCATATCGGCCAGCAATTGGCACGGGTGCAGGTCATCGGACAGGCCGTTGATTACCGGCACGCGCGAGTTGGCGGCGAATTCGGTCAGGGTGCTGTGGGCGAAGGTACGGATCATCACCGCATCGAGCATGCGCGACATGACGATCGCGCAGTCGCTGATCGGCTCGCCACGGCCCAGTTGGGTGTCACGCGGCGACAGGAAGATGGCCTGGCCACCCAGCTGGATCATGCCGGCTTCGAACGACAGGCGAGTGCGGGTCGACGACTTCTCGAAAATCATCCCGAGCACGCGGTTTTTCAAAGGCTCGAACAGTACGCCGCGGTTACGCAGGTCTTTAAGCTCAATGCCTCGACGGATCACGCTGACCAGCTCTTCGGGCGTGCAATCCATCAGGGAGAGAAAGTGCCTTGCGCTCATCATTAACTACCTTTTTGCAACAGACCGCAGATACTCAAAGCCTTGTTTATTGTGACAACGGGCGAGACCTGCGGCGAAAGCCGCACGGGGCGACGAAATAGGGGAAGGCGCGATATTGACATTAAATGTCGCGTCTTACCAATAGGGCTACGTTTTTAGGGGTGTTCAAGAAGGGCGCGAGAGCGCTTTTGAAGACGATTTCCTGACAGCAGCGGGCCATTTGTACACTGACGCCATCACCTTTTGCAATGCGCGGGGGCGGGCCTGGATCAGGCTGCGTCGGTTTCAGAGGTTGATGACAGGTTCTGTAACATTTGCTCATGTTTGCGCATGGCCTGGCCTGATGGCTATCGATTCACAGGACGAACGATGCTGGCGCCTGTCATGGTCACGGCCCATAGTCAGGCCAAAGCCCAATAAAGAGACTGGCCATGACCAAGACTCTCCACCACCGTGCCTGCCACCTGTGTGAAGCCATCTGTGGCCTGACCCTGGAAACCACCCAAGCCGAAGACGGCAGCCTGGCGATTACCTCGATCAAGGGCGACACGCTGGACAGCTTCAGTCGCGGCCATATCTGCCCCAAGGCCGTGGCGTTGCAGGACATCCAGAATGATCCTGACCGCCTGCACCAGCCTATGTTGCGGGTGGGCAGCGAATGGCAGCCAATCCCGTGGGATGAGGCGTTTGCCCTGGTCGCCGAGCGGCTCGCGGGCATCCAGGCGCGGCATGGGCAGCATGCGGTGGCGGTGTATCAGGGCAACCCCAGCGTGCACAACTATGGGCTGATGACCCACAGCAACTACTTCCTCGGCCAGCTCAAGACGCGCAACCGGTTTTCTGCCACCTCCGTAGACCAGTTGCCCCATCACCTCACCAGCCACCTGATGTACGGCCACGGCCTGTTGCTGCCGATTCCGGACATTGACCACACTGACTTCATGCTGATCCTGGGCGGCAACCCGCTGGCCTCCAACGGCAGCATCATGACCGTGCCCGATGTGGAGAAGCGTCTCAAGGCCATCCAGGCGCGGGGTGGCAAGGTGGTGGTGGTCGATCCTCGGCGCAGCGAGACGGCGGCGATCGCTGATCAGCATCTGTTTGTGCGGCCTGGCTGGGATGCGGCGTTGCTGTTCGGGGTACTCAACACGCTGTTCACCGAAAACCTGACGCGTGACAGTCATTTGCCGGTAGAGGGCCTTGAGGAGGTGCGCCGTGCGATCCTCGGCTTTACCGCCGAAGCCATGAGCCGCCGGTGTGCCGTACCCGCCGAGCAGATTCGCCAGTTGGCACGGGATTTCGCTGCTGCGGATAGAGCTGTTTGCTACGGGCGCATGGGGGTGTCGACCCAGGCGTTCGGCACGCTGTGTCATTGGCTGGTGCAGTTGATCAACCTGGTCACGGGCAACCTCGACCGCGAGGGCGGTGCGTTATGCACCAGTCCGGCGGTGGATTTGGTCGCGTCCACCGGTGGCGGGCATTTCAATCGCTGGCAGAGTCGCGTGTCCGGGCGCCCGGAGTACGGCGGCGAGTTGCCGGTGTCTGCATTGGCCGAAGAAATGCTCACCGGCGGCGAAGGGCAGGTCCGCGCGCTGGTGACGGTGGCGGGCAACCCGGTGCTGTCGACCCCCAATGGCCGTCAGTTGGAGCAGGCGCTGGACGGCTTGGAGTTCATGGTCAGCATCGACCTCTATATCAACGAGACCACGCGTTATGCCGATCTGATCCTGCCGTCCACTTCGGCGCTGGAAAACGACCACTACGACACCACGTTCAACATGTTCGCCGTGCGCAATGTCACCCGTTTCAATCGCGCGATCCTGCCCAAGCCTGAGGGGGCGTTGCATGACTGGGAGATTTTTGTCGGCCTGGCCACGGCATTCGCTGCGCACACCGGTAGGGCGCTCAAGCCCACCATGCCGCCTGCGCAAATGATCGACTTCGGCCTGCGCGCCGGTGCTTATGGTGATGCGTCGAGCCATCAGTTGTCGGTGGCGAAGCTGGCGGATCATCCCCATGGCATGGACCTGGGGCCGCTCCAGCCAAATCTCGCAGCGCGGTTGAAAACCGTGGATGGCAAGGTTCAGGCGGCACCGGCAGTGATTCTGGCGGATCTGGAGCGCTTTGCGGCGCAGCCGATGCCTGTGGCTGACGAGTTGCTGCTGATCGGCCGTCGCCATGTGCGCAGTAATAATTCCTGGATGCATAACTATCACCGGCTGGTGAAGGGCAAGCCTCGGCACCAGTTGCATATGCATCCCGACGACCTGGCCAGTCGCCAGTTGGCAGATGGACAGCGGGTGCGCGTCAGTTCACGTATCGGCATGATCGAGGTAGAGGTGGTCGCCAGCCTGGACATGATGCCCGGCGTGGTCAGCCTGCCCCATGGTTGGGGCCACGCCCGTCCTGGGGTCCAGATGACCATCGCCAGCGAGCAACCGGGGGCGAGCGCGAATGACTTGACCGACGAGCGGCAATTGGATGAGTTATCGGGCAATGCGGCATTGAATGGCGTACCGGTCCAAGTCGCTGCCGCATAAGGAGCCCGAGCACCGCGTTGGAATTTTGCGTTACAATGCGCCACCGTGCCGACCTGTGAGTCGCAAAGTTCCAGCCGAGGTGTTCCATGGATATCATCGAAACGATCAAAGAGCAGATTGCCAACAACACCATTCTGCTTTACATGAAGGGCGCACCTAACGCTCCTCAGTGCGGTTTCTCCGCGAAGGCTTCCCAGGCTGTGATGCAGTGTGGCGAGAAGTTCGCTTACGTGGATATCCTGCAAAACCCGGAAATCCGCGCCAACCTGCCGAAGTACGCCAACTGGCCTACCTTCCCGCAACTGTGGGTAGCCGGCGAGCTGGTCGGCGGTAGCGATATCATCACCGAAATGGCGGCTGATGGTTCGTTGCAGGCGTTGATCAAAGATGCAGCGGCAAACGCGGCGGCCAAGACCGACGCTTGATTCGCCTGCAATAAAAAGCCCCGCTTCTCGTGAGAGAGCGGGGCTTTTTTGTACCTGTGGGCGACGGGGTTATTCACCCATCTGCGATTGCAGGTAGTTTTCCAGGCTGACTTTATCGATCAGGCCCAGTTGGGTTTCCAGCCAGTCGATATGTTCTTCCTGGTCTTCGAGGATATCTTCCAGCAGCTCACGGCTGCCGAAGTCGCCCTTGGTCTCGCAATGTGCGATGGCGGCCTTGAGGTCGCTGTGGCTCTTGCGTTCAAAGCCCAGGTCGCTGCTGATCATTTCCTGGGTGTGCTCGCCGATGTTCAGCTTGCCCAGGTCCTGTACGTTCGGCAGGCCTTCGAGGAACAGGATGCGCTTGATCAGCGCGTCGGCGTCCTTCATGGCCTTGATGGATTCTTTGTATTCACGCTTGCCAAGCTTTTCCAGGCCCCAATCGTCGTACATGCGCGCATGCAGGAAGTACTGATTGATCGCGACCAGTTCATTGGCAAGGATTTTGTTGAGTTGCTGGATGACTGAGATGTCGCCTTTCATGACTGGGGTCCTGCCCTGTAGTAGCTGTGTATAAGGCGGAGTTTGAGCGGCGAAAACCCTAGTGTCAAACCTAAGTTATTGAATAATAAATGAAAATTAATCGGAATAAGAATGTTTGTGTTCCGCGTCTTAGCGCTAACTAATTGAATTACAGGCATAAAAAAACCGGACACTCGGTCCGGTTCTTCAAAACACGCCTATTTAAGCGTGTGTAAATTCTGCTGAGTAGGGAACAGCGGCCTGGGCTGTTTGCAGCTGCGTCAGGGTTTCCCGTACCACTTGCTTGGCGAGGCAAGCACATTTACCACATTGACTGGCAACGCCGGTGGTTTCACGCACTTCCTTGTAGCTGCAGCAACCTTCATAGATTGCTTCGCGGATTTGTCCGTCGGTGACGCCGGTACACAGGCACACATACATAAGGGAGAACCGTCGCGGGTTTAAGGCTTAAGTGCGATGGATCTTAATGTTAACGAGAATGATTGTCAAAGTAGATTCGTAGGGTATTCGCCTGCACCGCCCTCACGCTGACGAACGGTTTTTTCAGTGTATGATGGTCGGTCTTCACGAAGCGTGACTGCGTCACAGGGCTGTCGCTTGAATGCGGCAGACTCAAGGCCGGTCCTTTTACTTCAATCGTCACCCTTACATCAGGAGATATCCAATGAGCGTACTCGTCGGCAAACAAGCCCCGGATTTCGACGTACCTGCCGTGCTCGGCAATGGCGAAATCGTTGACAGCTTCAAACTGTCTGAAGCCATCAAAGGCAAATACGGCCTGGTGTTCTTCTACCCGCTGGACTTCACCTTCGTCTGCCCTTCGGAGCTGATCGCTCTGGACCACCGCATGGACGATTTCAAGGCACGTAACGTTGAAGTGGTTGCCGTTTCCATCGACTCCCATTTCACCCACAACGCCTGGCGCAACACGGCCATCAACGATGGCGGCATCGGCAAAGTCAAATACACCATGGCTGCCGACATGAAGCACGACATCGCCAAGGCCTACGACGTTGAGTCCGAAGGCGGCGTGGCGTTCCGTGGCGCGTTCCTGATCGACGACAAGGGCGTTGTGCGCTCCCAGATCATCAACGACCTGCCGCTGGGCCGTAACATGGAAGAGCTGATCCGTCTGGTCGACGCCCTGCAATTCCACGAAGAGCATGGCGAAGTCTGCCCTGCCAACTGGAAAAAAGGCGACAAAGGCATGAACGCTTCGCCAGAAGGCGTTGCGGCTTACCTGACCGAGAACGCTGGCAAGCTGTAAGCCGGATTCGCGGGACAAAAAAAACCGGCCTGAGAAGGCCGGTTTTTTCATGCGCGGGATTTGACCTCAGTCGCCGAAGTCTTCCCAGCCGCCCATCTGCTTCCAGCGGTTGACGATGCCGCAGAACAGCTCGGCGGTCTTCTCGGTGTCGTAGCGGGCCGAGTGGGCTTCGCGACCGTCGAAGTCGATTCCGGCCGCCTGGCAGGCCTTGGCTAATACCGTCTGGCCATAGGCCAGACCAGCAAGGGTGGCAGTGTCGAAACTGGAGAACGGGTGGAACGGATTGCGCTTCATGTCCAGCCGCGTCACGGCGGCGTTGAGGAAGCCCAGGTCGAAGCTGCTGTTATGCCCGACCAGGATCGCGCGCTTGCAGCCATTGGCCTTCAAGGCCTTGCGTACGCCACGGAAGATATCGGTGAGTGCCGCCTCTTCGCTGACGGCCATGCGCAGGGGATGATCCAGCTTGATCCCGGTGAACTCCAGGGCTGCCGCTTCGATATTGGCACCTTCAAACGGCTCGACGCGGAAGAAGTGGGTGTGCTCCGGATACACAAAGCCCTGTTCGTCCATGCCGATAGTCGTTGCGGCGATTTCCAGCAGTGCATCGGTGGCGCAATTGAAGCCGCCGGTTTCTACGTCGACAACGACGGGCAGGTAGCCGCGGAAACGTTCGGCCATCGGGTGGCGCGAACCACCACCGCCACCGTGTTCCTGGTCGTCATCGTAATGGTCTTCACTCACTTGCTTTCCTCCAGCAGGCGCCAGCGCAGTGTTTCACCGGCGCGCAGCGGGATAACGGTCAGCTCGCCAAATGGCAGGCTGGCAGGGGCGGTCCAGTCTTCACGGACCAGGGTGATACGGTCGGTATTCGCCGGCAGGCCATAGAATCGCGGGCCATTGAGGCTGGCGAAACCTTCGAGTTTATCCAGGGCGTTGCGCTGTTCGAACGCTTCGGCATACAGCTCGATGGCGGCAAACGCGGTGTAGCAACCGGCACAACCGCAGGCGGCTTCCTTGGCGTGCTGGGCGTGGGGCGCAGAGTCGGTGCCGAGGAAGAACTTCGGATTACCGCTGGTCGCGGCATCCAGCAAGGCCACCTGGTGGGTGTTGCGCTTGAGGATCGGCAGGCAATAGAAGTGCGGCCGAATCCCGCCCACCAGCATGTGGTTGCGGTTGTACAGCAGGTGATGGGCGGTGATGGTTGCGCCGACGTTGGCCGAGGCCTCGGTGACGAACTGCACGGCATAGGCCGTGGTGATGTGCTCGAACACCACCTTGAGGGTCGGGAACAGCTCGACCACGCGGCGCATGTGCTCATCGATGAAGATTTTTTCGCGATCGAAGACGTCCACGTCGCCACGGGTGACTTCACCGTGGATCAGCAGCGGCATGCCGACTTCGGCCATGGCTTCGATGGCCGGCAGGATCTTGTCGATACTGGTCACGCCGGAATCGGAGTTGGTGGTCGCGCCGGCCGGGTACAGCTTGGCGGCGTGCACGAAACCGCTGGCCTTGGCCTGGCGAATTTCTTCGGGCTGGGTGCGGTCGGTGAGGTAGAGCACCATCAACGGTTCGAAGCGGCTGCCGGCCGGCCGTGCAGCGAGGATGCGCTGGCGATAGGCGTCGGCTTCGGCGGCGTTACGCACCGGTGGTACCAGGTTAGGCATGATGATGGCGCGGCCAAACGTACGCGCTACATCGGCCACGGTTTGGGGCAACGCAGCACCATCGCGAAGATGAATATGCCAGTCGTCGGGACGCAGCAGGGTCAGGCGGTCGGACATTGGGGATTCCAGGCGGGTCAATCTGGTGGGAATGCTACCGGAAAAGACTCTTGCAGGCACTCGCTATCAAGTTTTGCAGGATGCATCCGATAGCCTTTCGTATGCCTTATCGATGTATGACGCTTTGAAGTGTTGTAGAAACCAGTGGAGCCTCCCGTGCGCCAGCATTATCTAGCCCTGCTCAGTGTGTTCGCCAGCCTGCCTGCTATGGCCCTCACGTTCCAGACTCGTCTGGAGAACATTGAGTGGAAGGTGGAGGGGGACAAGTTCGAGTGCCGCCTGACCCAACCGATCACCGACTTCGGTTCGGGTGAGTTCGTGCGCCGGGCCGGCGAGCAGGCGACGTTTCGTCTGAAAGCCTATAACGGGTCGCTGGGCGCAGGGTCGGCCACCTTATTGGCCGCCGCAGCCCCCTGGCAGCCCGGCCGGGGTGACATCAATCTCGGCGCCGTACGTGCCGGCAGCGGTGATGTGCTGTTCAACAGCTCTCAGGCCCAGGCCGGGCGTCTCTTCAACGGTTTGCTCGATGGACGCTCGCCCACTGTGCGGCACTATGGACGCGAGGGTGGCTATTCGGAGATTCGCTTGCTGCCGGTGAAATTTAACAAGGCCTACAGCGACTATCAGCTGTGCACCGCCAAGCTGCTGCCGATGAATTACGATCAGGTCAAGCAGACCGAAGTGGGCTTCCCCGGTGGCGGCATCGAGCTGGACGCTGCGGCAAAGCAGAAGCTGGCGGTGATTCTCGAATTCATGAAGGCGGACCCTACCGTCAACCATATCGAATTGAACGGCCACTCGGACAACAGCGGCAATCGCCTGAGCAACCGTGATGTTTCACGCCGTCGTGCGCTGGCGGTGATGGACTACTTCAAGGCCAACGGTATCCCGGAGTCCCAGATTACCCTGCGGTTCCATGGTGAAAGCTACCCCTTGGCGCCCAACACCACTGCTGCCAACCGGGCCCGTAATCGTCGTGTGAATATTCAGCTCGAACGCGTGGCTGCCCCTGAGAAACCGGCCCCCCAGGCCACGGGCCCGAGCAACCCGGCACACACCTCCTGACGTGCGACCATCGGTCGCTCGCTCGACATAATCTGTCGCTTTATCTTCATTTGCTGTCGCGCCCCTGTAAATTCACGGTTTTGATCGGTAGAATCGACGCCTTTCCGTACAACCCCGTGGAGTGATGGCATGGCCGACGTAAACAAGGTCGTTCTCGCGTATTCCGGCGGCCTGGACACTTCGGTGATCCTCAAGTGGCTGCAGGATACTTATAACTGTGAAGTGGTGACCTTCACCGCTGACCTGGGTCAGGGCGAAGAGGTCGAACCTGCACGTGCCAAGGCGCAAGCCATGGGCGTGAAAGAGATCTACATTGACGACCTGCGCGAAGAGTTCGTCCGCGATTTCGTCTTCCCGATGTTTCGCGCCAACACTGTCTACGAAGGCGAGTACCTGCTGGGTACTTCCATCGCACGTCCGCTGATCGCCAAGCGCCTGATCGAAATCGCCAACGAAACCGGCGCTGATGCCATTTCCCATGGCGCTACCGGCAAGGGCAACGACCAGGTGCGTTTCGAACTGGGTGCCTACGCGCTCAAGCCTGGTGTGAAAGTGATTGCCCCGTGGCGTGAATGGGACCTGCTGTCCCGTGAAAAGCTGATGGATTACGCTGAAAAGCACGCGATCCCGATCGAGCGTCATGGCAAGAAGAAGTCCCCGTACTCGATGGACGCCAACCTGCTGCACATCTCCTATGAAGGCGGTGTGCTGGAAGACACCTGGACCGAGCACGAAGAAGACATGTGGAAATGGACCGTCTCCCCGGAGAACGCTCCAGACAAGCCGCAGTACCTGGAACTGACCTACCGTAATGGCGACATCGTCGCGCTGGACGGCGTGGAAATGACCCCGGCCACCGTATTGGCGACCTTGAACCGTATCGGTGGCGAGCACGGCATCGGCCGCCTCGACATCGTCGAGAACCGCTATGTGGGCATGAAGTCCCGTGGCTGCTACGAAACCCCGGGCGGCACTATCATGCTGCGTGCTCACCGCGCCATCGAGTCCATCACCCTGGACCGTGAAGTGGCTCACCTCAAAGACGAGTTGATGCCCAAGTACGCCAGCCTGATCTATACCGGCTACTGGTGGAGCCCTGAGCGTCTGATGCTGCAACAGATGATCGACGCCTCCCAGGCCCACGTGAACGGTGTTGTGCGTCTGAAATTGTACAAGGGCAATGTGATTGTTACTGGCCGCAAGTCCGATGACTCGCTGTTCGACGCCAACATCGCCACCTTCGAAGAAGATGGCGGCGCCTACAACCAGGCCGACGCAGCGGGCTTTATCAAGTTGAATGCATTGCGCATGCGCATTGCTGCCAACAAAGGTCGCTCGTTGTTCTGAGTGTTTAGCTCGTTGTAAAAAAATGGCCCCTTTTTCAAGGGGCCATTTTTTTTGGCCTGGTATTTTGATTAAGTCCACGCTGTTTAAACTTGTTTAATTCGTGATCCAACTACTGGATTGCTGGTTTTTTTGCCGGGCGAATGATTTTTTATCATTTATGTAGGAACCAGTCTTACAGATAATTCACTCATATAGGTGCGAGGAGTACGTAAGAAGTAAAAAATACTGTAGGAAATATGGAAGTAAATAAATATGTTGAATGGAACTGAAACTACCGATTTTTCTCTGCCAGCTCCGGTACCTGCAGTCGAGGGGCAAGGGGCATTTCCTGATAGTGGTGTGCGGCACGTTTACCTTATCCCCTGGGGACCTTGGAAATTTCACTCAAAATATGTGATGCCCCGGAAAGTTCTGAAAGGCTCCATAAAACTGGAAACATCTGAATCGGTGTTTTTTTGTAGGGAATTTCCTTTATCGCTGTGGGTTGGGTCTCTGCTTGCTGTTGCTCGGGGGGGAGCGCTATGCCAACTAGGAAACGACTAGGCTATTGTGTTTGCTCTAAATAATTCGAACAGCGAAATTGGACTTTCTCATGAATAAAGTGCTGATCGTAGATGATCATCCCGTCATTCGTCTTGCTGTGCGTATGCTAATGGAACGTCATGGTTATGAGGTCGTTGCCGAGACCAATAACGGTGTCGATGCATTGCAACTTGCGCGGGAGCATATGCCGGACATTGTCATACTGGATATTGGGATTCCCAAGCTCGATGGCCTGGAAGTTATTTGCCGGCTTTCGTCCACCAAACAGGCTGTACCGTTCAAGGTCCTGGTGCTCACCTCCCAGGCCCCAGGTCACTTTTCCATGCGTTGTATGCAGGCGGGCGCTGCGGGCTATGTGTGCAAGCAACAGGACCTGACCGAGTTGCTGAGTGCGATCAAGGCGGTGTTGTCGGGCTACAGCTATTTTCCAAACCAGGCACTCAACTCGGTACGCTCCACCATGGGTAATGCCAGTGAGGCCGATATGGTCGAGCGTCTGTCCGGCCGGGAGATGATGGTGTTGCAGCAATTGGCTCGGGGCAGAACCAACAAGGAAATCGCCGACGGGATGTTTCTCAGCAACAAGACCGTCAGTACCTACAAGACTCGTCTGCTGCTCAAGCTCAATGCCCGCTCTCTCGTGGACCTGATCGAGCTGGCCCAGCGTAACGGCTTGGTATAGGTGAGGGCACAGCACTGTACACAGGCCGCGTAACCGGCAGAAAAAAGCCTCCGTCAGGGAGGCTTCCGGCCGTCGACCGCTTGATCAGAGGTCGAAGTCGTAGTCGGCCAGTTGTTTTTGCAAGCGTCGTTCTTCCAGAAGGTTGTCGATAGTACGGCGTTTGCTCAGATTGGTCTTGGCGACCTCTGCCACAGGTGCTTCCACGCCATCGTCCTCCGATTCAACGAGGTCGTCTTCCACATCCAACTGTTCTTTGTCAGTGCTCATAACGTTAACTCCGGAGTAAGACTGCCGTTGGCGCTCCTTATAACGATAATCCATGAATGGGTAAAAAAGATTTTTTCAATCGACTGATCGAGAAAACCAATGAACCCTCAATCGTCCGACGTCTTGTCCTTGTATTCGCACAGGTCTTCAATGCGGCAGCTGCCGCAGCGCGGCTTGCGGGCCTGGCAAACATAGCGTCCGTGCAGGATCAGCCAATGGTGGGAGTCAAGCAGGTAGGGTTTGGGCACGAACTTCATGAGCTGCTTTTCCACTTCGACCACGTTCTTGCCGCGTGCTATGCCGGTTCGATTACTGACCCGAAAAATATGGGTGTCCACGGCCATGGTGAGTTGCCTGAATGCGGTGTTGAGCACCACGTTGGCGGTTTTACGGCCCACCCCCGGCAGGGCTTCCAGCGCTTCGCGGGTTTCTGGCACTTCGCTATTGTGCCGTTCTATCAGCAAGCGGCAGGTCTCGATGACATTCTTGGCTTTGCTGTTGTACAGGCCGATGGTCTTGATGTACTCCGACAACCCGTCCACACCCAGGGCATAAATCGCCTCTGGCGTGTTTGCCACGGGATACAGCCTGGCCGTGGCCTTGTTGACGCCGACGTCCGTGGATTGGGCCGACAGGATCACGGCAATCAGTAACTCGAACGGCGAGGAGTAGGCCAGTTCGGTCTTGGGTTCCGGATTGTCTTCGTGAAGCCTGCGGAAAATTTCCAGGCGTTTTGCGGCGTTCATGGGGCGGAAGGTTCCTTTCGGGCAGTCAGCGTAGTTTCGAATAGTGGGTCCAGTCCTGAAGCCCTGCAAGCAGGATTATCGGTCATGTACCAAGGGTGGCTACTTGTCGCTGCGCATCATCGAGCTTGTGTTGCGCGTCGGCCAATTGTTGCGGATCAGCCTGTTGGTCCAGGGCTTTCTTCAACTCGGCACGACGCATCGCCAATTGGATTTTGGCGCGCTTGAGGTCGGCGTTGTTGACGGCGGCAGGCAGCGGTGTTGGCGCGGCGTGATTCTGGTCCAGTGCTGCCAATGCTTGCTCCGCTGCCTCGAACTGCTGTTGCAGGGCGATCAGTTGGGATTGTTGTTCAAAGGTCGGCGGGTGCCCGAAAGCCTTCAAGGATTTGTGCAATTGGGCGCGGCTCATGGCCACATTGATCTTGGCTTTTTTTACCTCCGCATCCTGGGCGGCCCGCGCTGCGTCAAGTTGCAAAGGGGGAGTTGGTGCTGAACGCTGAGGCCGCGCCACACGCTGGGCAATCCTGTGCTCTTCTTCCCGTTGCAGTCGCGCATTGCGTTGTTCAAAGCGTTGCCGGGCACGATCGCGCTTGAAATCTCGTTCACGGCGTTCGTTTTCGTTCGCTGCCAGGCCGCCGACGATCGGCAGCCCTGTGACCAGTGGGCGCAACTCAATGCAGTCGACGGGGCAGGGCGCGACGCACAGGTCGCAACCGGTGCACTCATCGACGATGACGGTGTGCATCAACTTGGCGGCGCCGACAATTGCGTCCACCGGGCAGGCCTGAATGCATTTGGTGCAGCCGATGCACTCGGCCTCGCGAATGTAGGCCACCTGGGCAGGAGCTTCCCCGCGGCTGGTGTCCAGTTCCAGAATGGGGACTCGCAGTAATCGCGCAAGGCCAGTGATTGTCTCCTGTCCTCCAGGCGGGCATTTGTTGATTGCCTCACCCCGGGCGATACCCTCGGCGTAAGGCTTGCAGCCCGGGTGCCCGCACTTGCCGCAGTGTGTCTGCGGTAGCAGCGCGTCGATACGTTGAATCAGATTCATGGAGTGGTCATTGGCGTGCCGGTTGAACAAACAGGGTTTGATTATCCGGCAAGCGAGAAAGGGGGACTAGTTGAAAAGCCCCGTCGCGGAAACGACGGGGCTGTTTTGCAGCGCTTACTTGATACGTTGACCCGGCTTGGCGCCGCTGTCCGGGCTCAGCAGATAGATTTCTTCACCGCCGGGACCGGCCGCCATCACCATGCCTTCGGAGATACCGAACTTCATTTTCCGCGGCTTGAGGTTAGCAATCATCATGGTCAGGCGACCATTGAGCTTGGACGGGTCCGGATAGGCGCTCTTGATTCCGGAGAACACGTTGCGTTGTTCGTCACCAATATCCAGGGTCAGGCGCAGCAGTTTGTCAGCCCCTTCCACGGCTTCGGCCTTGATGATCAGCGCCACGCGCAGGTCCACGGCAGCAAAGGCGTCAAAGTCGATTTCCGGGGAAAGCGGGTCCTTGGCCAGCTCGCCGTTACCGGCCGGTTTCGATTCGCCGGTATCGGTCTGGCTGGCGGCCAGGTCTTCTTTCGAGGCGTCGGTCATGGCCTGGACCTTGACGGGGTCAATCCGGGTCATCAGAGGCTTGAATTCATTCAACTGATGGTTGCTGAGCAACGTGGCGTGGTCGTTCCAGGTGAGCGGAGCGACATTGAGGAACGCCTCGGCGTCGGCGGCCAGCAATGGCAGCACGGGCTTGAGGAAGATCACCAACTGGCGGAACAGGTTGACGCCGGTGGCGCAGATCGCCTGGACCTCAGCCTGCTTGCCTTCCTGCTTGTTCAGCGACCATGGCGCCTTGTCGGCGATCCAGGCGTTGGCGCGGTCGGCCAGGCCCATGATCTCGCGCATGGCACGGGCGAAGTCACGGGCTTCATAGGCGTCGGCGATGCTTGGCGCGGCAGCCAGGAACGCGTCGGTCAGTTCCGGCGCGGCGTTCTCGGCCACCAGCAGGCCGGCGTTGCCCTTGTGGATAAAACCGGCGCAGCGGCTGGCGATGTTGACCACCTTGCCGACCAGGTCCGAGTTGACCTTCTGGACAAAGTCTTCCAGGTTCAGGTCCAGGTCGTCGACGCCACGGCCCAGCTTGGAGGCGTAGTAGTAGCGCAGGTATTCCGGCGACAGGTGGTCCAGGTAGGTGCGCGCCTTGATAAAGGTGCCGCGGGACTTGGACATCTTCTGGCCGTTGACCGTCAGGTAGCCGTGTACGGCGATGCCGGTTGGCTTGCGGTAGCCCGAACCTTCGAGCATCGCTGGCCAGAACAGGGCGTGGAAGTTGACGATGTCCTTGCCGATGAAGTGGTACAGCTCGGCGGTGGAGTCCTTTCCCCAGAACGCATCGAAGTCCAGCTCCGGCGTACGGTCGCAGAGGTTCTTGAAGCTGGCCATGTAGCCGATCGGCGCGTCCAGCCACACGTAGAAGTATTTGCCGGGCTCGCCAGGGATCTCGAAGCCGAAGTACGGCGCATCGCGGGAGATGTCCCACTGTTGCAGGCCTGCATCCAGCCATTCGGCGATCTTGTTGGCCACGGCGTCCTGCAGGGTGCCGCTGCGCGTCCAGGTTTGCAGCATCTGCTGGAAATCCGGAAGCTTGAAGAAGAAATGCTGGGAATCCTTGAGTACCGGGATGGCGCCGGAGATCGCCGAGCGTGGGTTCTTCAGGTCAGTCGGTGCGTAGGTGGCACCGCATTTTTCGCAGTTGTCGCCGTACTGGTCTTCAGTGCCGCATTTCGGGCAGGTGCCCTTGATGAAGCGGTCGGCCAGGAACATTTTCTTTTCCGGGTCGAAATACTGCGTGATCGAGCGCGTGGCAATGTGCCCGGCGTCCTTCAAGCGCAAGTAGATCTGGCTCGACAGCTCGCGGTTTTCGGCGGAGTGGGTCGAGTGGAAATTGTCGAAATCCACCAGGAACTCGGCAAAGTCGGCGCTGTGTTCAGCCTGCACATTGGCGATCAGCTGTTCCGGGGTGATGCCTTCCTTTTCGGCGCGCAGCATGATGGCCGAACCATGGGCGTCGTCCGCGCAGACATAGATGCATTGATTGCCGCGATGCTTCTGGAAGCGCACCCACATATCGGTCTGGATGTACTCAAGCATATGGCCAAGATGGATGGAACCATTGGCATAGGGCAGGGCGCTGGTGACGAGGATCTTGCGTGGCTCGGACATGGGGCTCGGCTACTTGATGAAACGGAGGTCGGCCACTATAAAGCGCCGGGAAATTTATTTCACCCCGTGGTGCTGTTTCAGAATCTTCCGCACCTGCGAAAGCATGCCGTAACGCTTCTGGAACGGTTAGGATAGCCGCGTGTTTCAGTCAGTCTTTTTTCGGGAGTTGCCCATGAGCGCCGTCAATCGCGCAGCGGTGGAAGCCGTTCTTCGCCAGTACACCGACCCCTATTTGAACCAGGATCCGGTCAGCGCCGGCTGTGTACGCGCCATCGAGGTCCAGGGTGACCAGGTCTCGGTACAATTGGAGCTGGGTTATGCCGCCGGCCTGTTCAAGAGCGGTTGGGCGCAGATGCTGCAAATGGCCATCGAGGGCCTCGACGGCGTGCGTGCGGCCAAGGTCGACATCCGGTGCGTGATCGCCCCGCACAAGGCTCAGGCGCAGATCCCGGGCCTGGCCAACGTCAAGAACGTGGTGGCAGTCGCTTCCGGCAAGGGCGGCGTGGGCAAATCCACCACCGCAGCCAACCTGGCCCTGGCCCTGGCCCGTGAAGGCGCGCGCGTGGGTATTCTCGATGCCGATATCTACGGCCCGAGCCAGGGCGTGATGTTCGGCATCGCCGAAGGCACGCGGCCGAAGATCAAGGACCAGAAGTGGTTCGTGCCGATCGAGTCCATGGGCGTGGAGGTCATGTCCATGGCGTTCCTGACCGATGAAAACACGCCGATGGTGTGGCGCGGGCCGATGGTCTCCGGCGCGTTGCTGCAGTTGGTCACCCAGACCGCCTGGGGCGACCTGGACTACCTGGTGATCGACATGCCGCCAGGCACCGGCGATATCCAGCTGACCCTGGCACAGAAAGTCCCGGTGGCGGGCTCGGTGATCGTGACCACGCCCCAGGACCTGGCCTTGCTGGACGCCAGGAAGGGCGTGGAGATGTTCCGCAAGGTCAACATTCCGGTGTTGGGTGTGGTGGAAAACATGGCGGTGCACATCTGCTCCAACTGCGGCCACGCAGAGCATCTGTTTGGTGAAGGCGGTGGCGAGAAGCTGGCGACCCAGTACGGCGTTGAACTACTGGCCTCGTTGCCATTGTCGATGGGCATTCGTGAACAGGCCGACGGCGGCAAGCCCACCGTAGCGGCAGAGCCCGATGGCCAGATCGCCATGATCTATCAGGAATTGGCTCGTCATGTGGGGGCCCGGATCGTCCTGCAGGAAGCGGCGGCCCCGGCAATGCCGACCATTACGGTCAGCGACGACTGACCTCGCTGAAGGACAAGAAGCCTCGACGTTGTCGGGGCTTTTTCTTGTCTGGAGATCGGTCAATGGGGTTCTTTTACGCTTTTACGCAATGGCGCGCGTAAGCATTCACTTACTTTCTCGTAAGTGTTTGGTTTTTTTGTTAGGTGTGCGCGTCTCGAATCTTTGAAGGAGTTTTCTATCTCTTTGAAAGATAACAATTAATTATCTTTATCTGGGGGCTGGAGCCTGTCAGTGCCCGGTTTGGATCCCGTTGAACTTCCCTTGGAACTCTCTAACATCAGCCCTGTGTCCACGGATTGACACAGCCATCAAGGAACGATGGTTGAAGGAACGTCGCAGGATGCGATTCATCAGGATGATGAAAAGGAACACAGGGACTAGGGAAAAAATGTGGGCGGGTCATACCGCCCCTTTTTTCGTCTATAGAAAAGTGAATGCGTTCCCCGGAACGCAAAAAAGGCCCTTGAAGGGCCTTTTTTTGTTGGGCAGCGGCGCTTTTAGCGCTCTAGTTGCTCAATTTTGTTGGGTTTGCCATCCCATTCGGCGGCATCCGGCAACGAATCTTTCTTCTCGGTGATGTTTGGCCAGATTTCAGCCAATTCAACGTTCAACTGAATGAACTGTTCCATGCCCGCCGGGACTTCGTCCTCGGAGAAAATGGCGACGGCCGGGCATTCAGGTTCACACAGGGCGCAGTCAATGCACTCGTCCGGGTGGATGACCAGGAAGTTCGGGCCTTCGTAGAAGCAGTCCACCGGACACACTTCTACGCAGTCGGTGTACTTGCACTTGATGCAGTTGTCGGTGACGACGAAGGTCATTTCTAATTCTCTCCTCAGGCGGCGGCAGCGAAACCCTTTGTGGTAGGGCTCGCGAGGTTCGGGAGCGATAGTCTGCAGGCCAGGCTAAGAGCCAGCAGCATCCCAAACCGCGCGAGAGTCTATCAGCTTGCAAGCGTGAGCGTTATATCCGAGTCTTCAGTGCATATAACATTTCCAGCGCTTTTCGCGGCGTCAAGTCGTCCAGGTCAAGCTTTGCCAACTCATCCAGCACCGGATGGGGCAGGCTGGCGAACATATCGCTCTGATGCGGCGCAGCAGGTTTGCGGCTGGCCTTGGCAGGGCTGGCCACCACGGTTTCATGGGGTAGGGCCGTGGTTTCCAGGCGGCTGAGGTGTTCGCGGGCACGGGTGATCACGTCGTTCGGCACGCCGGCCAATTGCGCCACGGCCAGGCCGTAACTCTGACTGGCCGGCCCTGGCAGCACGTGGTGCAGGAATACGATGCGCTCGTTGTGCTCGGTGGCATTCAGATGCACATTGGCCACCAGCGGCTCGCTTTCCGGCAGCACCGTCAGTTCGAAGTAGTGGGTGGCAAATAGCGTATAGGCACGCAGATGCGCCAACCGCTCGGCCGCCGCCCACGCCAGGGACAGGCCGTCAAACGTACTGGTGCCGCGACCCACTTCGTCCATCAGCACCAGGCTGCGCTCGGTGGCGTTGTGCAGGATATTGGCGGTCTCGCTCATTTCCACCATAAAGGTCGAACGGCCACCGGCCAGGTCATCGCTGGAGCCGATCCGGGTGAAGATGCGATCCACCAGGGACAGCTCGCAACTGGCTGCCGGCACAAAACTGCCGATATGCGCCAGCAGTACGATCAACGCGGTTTGACGCATATAGGTGGATTTACCACCCATGTTCGGGCCCGTAATCACCAACATGCGCGTATCGTCGTCCAGCGACAGGTCGTTGGCGACGAACGGCGTGGTCAGTACCTGCTCCACCACCGGGTGACGCCCCTGCACGATGCGCATGCACGGCTCGCTGACGAATCGCGGGCAGTTCAGGTCGAGATTCAGCGCCCGTTCGGCGAGGTTGCTCAGCACATCCAGCTCCGCCAGGGCGGCGGCGGTGTCCTGCAGCGGCGCCAACTGGCTGATCAAGTCTTCCAGCAACGCCTCGTAGAGCATCTTTTCCCGGGCCAGGGCACGGCTCTTGGCCGACAGCGCCTTGTCTTCAAACGCCTTCAGCTCCGGGGTGATAAAACGCTCGGCACCTTTGAGTGTCTGGCGGCGTTGATAGTCGATGGGCGCCGACTCGGCCTGCTTGCTCGGCAACTCGATAAAGTAGCCATGCACGCGGTTGTAGCCCACCTTCAGGTTGGCCAGACCGGTGCGAGCTTTTTCGCGGGCTTCCAGGTCGATCAGGAACTGCCCGGCGTTTTCGCTCAGGGACTGCAGTTCGTCCAGTTCGCTGTCGTAGCCGGTCTTGAGCACACCGCCGTCACGGATGATCGCCGGCGGGTTGTCGATAATGGCCTTTTCCAGCAGCGCGGCCAGTTCCGGGTAGGTACCGGCCGTTACGGCGAGTTGTTGCAGGTGCGGCGTGTCCAGTTCGGTCATCGCCACTTGCAGTTGCGGCAGGGCGCTGAGGGCATCGCGCAGACGCGCCAGGTCACGGGGCCGGGCATTGCGCAGGCCGATCCGCGCCAGGATGCGCTCGATGTCGCCGATTTCCTTCAACTGCGGCTGCAGCTTTTCAAAGCGATAGCCGTCCAGCAGGCAGGTAATTGATGTCTGGCGCGCCTGCAGCACCGTCAAATCCCGCAACGGACGGTTCAACCAGCGGGTCAGCAGACGGCTGCCCATGGCGGTTTGGCAGCGGTCGACCACCGATTGCAAGGTGTTGTCACGCCCGCCGGACAGGTTGGTGTCCAATTCCAGGTTGCGACGGCTCGCACCATCGAGCACCACGGTATCGTCCAGGCGCTCGTGGCGCAGGCTACGCAGGTGCGGCAGGGCGGTGCGCTGGGTTTCCTTGGCGTAGCTGAGCAGGCAACCCGCAGCGCCGATGGCCAGGGTCAGGGTTTCGCAACCGAAGCCTTTAAGGTCCTGCACCGAGAACTGCTGGCATAGACTTTTCAGTGCCGAGTCACGCTCAAAATCCCACGGCGCGCGACGCTTGGTCCCACGGCGTTTTTCCGCAGGCAGATCCTTCGGCCAATCATCCGGGATCAACAGCTCCACCGGGTTGATGCGCTCCAGCTCCGCCAGCAGGTTTTCCCAGCCCTTGATCTCCAGCACGCTGAAATTGCCGCTGGTGATGTCCAGTACCGAAAGCCCGAACAAGCGCTCATCGCCCAGCACCGCGGCGATCAGGTTATCGCGACGCTCATCCAGCAGCGCCTCATCGCTCACCGTCCCCGGCGTAATAATGCGCACCACCTGTCGTTCCACCGGGCCCTTGCTGGTGGCCGGATCGCCGATCTGCTCGCAGATCACCACCGATTCGCCCAGCTTCACCAGCTTGACCAGGTAACCCTCCAGCGAGTGGTAAGGAATCCCGCACATCGGAATCGACTGCCCCGCCGACTGCCCGCGCGCGGTCAAGGTGATGTCCAGCAACTTGGCAGCCTTCTTCGCGTCTTCATAGAAGATCTCGTAGAAGTCGCCCATGCGATAGAACATCAACTGATCAGGGTGCTGGTTTTTCAGGCGCCAGTACTGCTGCATCATCGGGGTGTGGGAGGACAGATCGGACGTGTTTTTACTCATTGGATAATAGGCAAATTCGTTGAAAGGAGTGGGGCAAAGGTGGGGCACTCGGCCCTGCTGATTTTGCAATGGCCGCAAGGTTAACACGCGAGGTCGGCCCTTCGCAGGTCGCAAACGGATAGGTAAAACGCAAAGTGGGATGGCGCATTTGTTTAAATGCGCAAGGCTTCTGCAGGGACGTGTCGCTGTTGGCGCGCAGCCGAGAATGCCTCCCTCAGTACGATGAGGCGATCGCCTTGGCCAGTTGCATATCGGACATCAGAGGCGAGGCGTAGGTCGAGCGATAGTACCGAGATGCCTGTTCGAACTCAGCACCGCGGATCTCGCCGTCCGAACCGATAAAGGCCAGGGCATCGGTTTTGGACGATGTGAAAAGCTTCGGCGCATCGGTCGTGAGAGCGCTGGCTCCCCCAATCAGGATGGTGGGCACGAACGTCGTGTACATCAGCGCTTTATCGAAAGGGTTGGCGTTTTCTGCGGCCACTGCTGGGGCGCCGATCAATACCATGGCAGCCATTGCCAGAGTCTTCCATGAGTCCATTCTTCGAAGCTTCCATTCTATAAGAGGGGGGCACGATAGCAGAGCTCACTTTGCAGATATAGGCGCCGTCGGCACTGGGGCGGGTTGCCATGCGGGGTGGTTTTTAACGCTGTGCTCTCGACTCATCAGTTCGCCCCATAGAAATGATTCAGCACTATCAATTCAATCACCGCGACGAAACAGCACAGCACAATGAACCCGGGGCTGAAGACCCGCTTGCGATTAGAGCCCCCGCCGCCCAGCGAGCTGAAGTCTGCGCCGTCGGAGATCAACATTAGGAGCGCCAGCACGGCGTATATCCACGCCTTGCCCCAGAAGCTCTGATTTCTCCATTCGGTCATTCGTGGTCTTCCGCATACCGCTTTAAATTGAGGTGAATGGGCGTTGGCGGCAAGGTTAGCACGTAAGGTTGGGGGCTTCGCAGGTCATGAACGGATAGGTAGAACGTAAATAAAAGTGCGGGCGACCCTTTTTGTCCCTTAACCCATCCTGATCAACGCTTCATTGCGTTGCACTGAGTGCGCAAATCGCTATTGCTGATGTTTTCGCAGCTGGAGCCACTTTGCTGGGCGTTGCAGTAGGCTCGTTGGTCAGAGTCGCTGATGCTGGTGCAACTTGCCGCAAAGGTGTACCCACTGAACATCAACAAAACGGCAAGCACGAGTTTCATTGCTTTCTTCCTTGGCTCGCCAGGAATCAGCCTGGCGCTGTTTGAGCGCATCGCATCAAGTACCGCGGTGATCATGCCAAATTGACATTATTTTGTCCGGAAGTTCCGCTGATGTGCATGGAATATGCAAATTAGCATTTGCCAACCCCAAAAACTCCCGTCACTATCGCCGCTATGCAAAAACGCAACGTTTCTATCGTCTTAAGAGAACTGCTGGACCGCGACCGGATCTCCCCCACGGAGCTTCACCGGCGTACTGGCGTGCCTCAATCCACGTTGTCCCGGATTCTCAGCGGCAAGATCGTTGATCCCTCGGATAAACACATCTCGCGCATCGCCGAGTACTTCCGCGTCAGCACCGATCAACTGCGCGGGCGCGCGGCGGTGGGGGCTTTGCGCGATGACGGGCGCGACCCGATGCATTCGGAACTCAAGGATATAAGCCTGTGGGACGACGACACGCCCGTTAATGATGACGAGGTGTCGATCCCCTTTCTGCGCGAGGTTGAATTGGCTGCTGGATCAGGAAGATTCGTCATCGAGGAAAGCGAGAAGGCCAGCCTGCGTTTTGGAAAACGCAGCCTGCGGCATAACGGTGTGCAGTTCGACCAGGCCAAGTGTGTGACGGTGCGCGGCAACAGTATGTTGCCGGTACTGCGCGACGGCGCGACGGTCGGCGTGAATGCTGGCAAAAGTGGCATCGGCGACATCGTCGATGGCGACTTGTATGCCATCAATCACAATGGCCAGCTGCGGGTTAAACAGCTCTATCGCCTGCCTTCCGGGATTCGCCTGCGCAGTTTCAATCGCGATGAACACCCGGATGAGGACTACAGCTTTCAGGATATCCAGGATGAGCAGATCAGCATTCTCGGGCATGTGTTCTGGTGGGGGATGTACGCCCGTTAACCTCCTTGCGTAAGACAGCCCGCCATCGAGCGGGCTTTTTTTCGCCTGTGGAAAATCGCCCAACCCTTTGCCCGCAGGGCCTGAAATGCATCAGCGCATTAGTCTGGTGAAAATAAATGCATTTGTGCATTGACTGTATATGCATACATGCATATTCTTCATCCCAAGCCAGCCAATAAGGCCTGGTGGAGGCGGCAAGGATGCTGCCAAGGAAGACAAGGAAGGCACGCAACATCGGCAAGGACGCCATCAGAGCGATGGCAGGGACGCCAGGCAACACCGGCAAGGATGCCGACGCTCTTTAGTGACACCGCTTCAGCAACAGGCAGCGATGAACCGGCCTTGACGGTTCAGAGGGTTGGCAACTGACCCGGGTGTGCAGCGTAAAGCACCAGAAGCAGTTATCCGGCAGACAGGGATCGTGGTCGGAAAAACATCGAGGAAAGATCCGTACCGCGCCAGTAGCGCCGAAAGATCGACGCTGGACCGCATTACTGAAAAGCCTGGGCAACCGGGCTTTTTGGAATGCCTACCTATACATGGATTTACCCAAAAGCCGGTGCGTTGCCGGCATTGCTCAGCCAGGAGGCGTGACATGACAAACGAGCAGCAAGCGTTAGCGGAAATGCCTATCTGGCTGGTGATCGCACTGGCGCTGATTGGCGGCGTATCCGGCGAAATGTGGCGTGCCGACAAGGAGGGCGCCCGCGGTTGGTCGCTGGTCCGGCGCCTGGCCCTGCGATCCGGGGCGTGCATGGTCTGCGGGGTCTCGGCATTGATGCTGTGCTACGCCGCCGGCATGTCGATCTGGACCGCCGGCGCCATTGGTTGCCTGACGGCCATGGCCGGCGCGGACGTCGCCATCGGCCTTTATGAACGCTGGGCGGCCAAGCGCATCGGGGTCAACGAAGCGCCCACATCTCGCTCGGATCAGCAGTAACTGCTGCAAGGACGCAACTGATGACACTTATCGAAAAACCCTCCCAACTGCCTGTAGCCATTGAGGGGGCGCTGAAGCGTGCCTTCCCGCAACTTCAGGTAGGCAACCATCAGGACGTTGGCGGCGCCGGGGATCACACCGGCGTGCTGATCAGCGTGGAACGCAACGGCCCCGGCGTGCGTTCCCGTGAAGGGCGCAAGGCGCATGCCTTGTCGGTATCACTCAGGGTTACGGTCGCCAGCGCGGCGGCGCCTTTTGACGCGTGCGACCTGGCCAGCCAATTGATGGACCTGGCCCTGGATAACCGCTGGGGCCTGCCGTCGGACCAGTGCGATTTACCCACGGCTGTCGTCGCGGCGCCCTCTGGGCTCGCCAGCGCCGAAACGGACTACGACACCTGGACCGTATCCTTCACCCAAACCCTCTATCTCGGCCCGTCGTTGCTCGAAGACCCCACCGGCACACCGCTGTTTGCCCGCACCTGGGAAGTCTCGGACATCGACGATCCGGATCAATATCGGCCCCTGCAGGAGTAGTCCATGTTCGACGCATTGTTACGCATGCAACTGGGGCCGATTATCGAGCGCCTGGCGGAAATGGAAGCCCAGCTCGAAGACCTGTATCGACGCGCGGACAGTTTCTGCCGCATTGGCGTGTGCCAGGAGGTCGACGCCGCCAGCAATACCTGCAAGGTCAGCCATGGTGAATTGCTTACCCCGGCGATTCGATTCTTCAACCCCAGCGCCGGCGCGCAGACCGAAACCCGTATTCCATCGGTGGGCGAACAATGCCTGTTGCTCAACTACGGCGGCGGGGAAGGGGGCACGCAGTCGGTGGCGCTGTTCGGGCTGAACAGCAGTCTGTTTCCACCGGTGTCCAGCGTGGCCTCGCTGACCCGGCGGCGCCATCAGGATGGCACGCAAAGCGACTACGACGATGCCAGTCACACCTTCAACTGGATTAACGGCCCAACCACGTTCAGCGGATCCCGCGAACAGGTCGACGTCAAGGTCGGCGCTGCCAGCCTGACCCTGAGTGCCCAGGGCATCACCCTGCAACTCGGCGCCACCGGCCTCACGCTGGATGCCGTCGGCGTGCATTTGAGCGGCCCGCTGGTGGATCACCAGGGCCGCGTGATCAGCCGCGCATAAGGATTTGCCATGATCGGAATCGATAGGAACACCGGGGCAGCCGTGGATGACTGGCTGCAATTCGTACAGCGTGCCACCCGAGCGCTGACCACCCCCTTGGGCACTCGCCAGAAGCGCCCGTTGTACGGCTCGATGATCCCGCAACTGCTCGGCCAGAACCTTGGCGATGACCTGTTGATCCTCGCCCAAAGCCACGCCGCGCAAGCGTTCTACAACCGCCAGAACGGCATTGTCGACTTCCAGCCCCAGGTCATCGTCGCCACTCGCCAGGGCGCCGGGTTATTGCTGCGTTTTGCCGGCACCTGGAAAAACCGCCAACAATCCTTCGAGGTCGTGACATGAGCATGCTGATCCCAGGCCAGAACCAATTGGCGGAGCCGGCGATTATCGCGGTCGATGAGTTCGAACCGCTGCTGGCGGAGTTCAAGGCGTTTGTCGTCGACTACGTCGCCGCCCGTGCGCCGCAAAGCGCGGCCAGACTCAAGGTCAGCCTCGACAACGAAAGCGAACTGCTGACCCAAGCGGCCGCGCAACAACTGCTGCAAACCTACGCCGACTCCTGCCCTTGCTTGGACGGCCGCGTGAACCCAAGTTGAATCGACTATGCGTTCCACAGCGCCGGTGCGCGCAACTGCAGATACTCGAGCCCTTGAGGCCGATCATGATGATTCACAAAAAACGGCCATTGTGTCGGATTTTTTGTGCCCGGAAGAAAGCAAAAAGCCCCGACAAGTTCAGGGCTTTTTGTTGGGGTCGAAAAAAGAGAGGGCGACTCCAGAGGGTGCTGTAACACCCTAAGGAGACGCCAGATCGCAGATGTAGCCAGCCAGGGCCCTCACTGCTCGCGCGAGCGGGAGGGGGCCTAGCAGATAAATAAACGGACTTGCAGATGTTGAAAGAATTCAGATGCGGTAACTGCAAAAGACTTCTCGCCCGTACGGGTGGGTTTACAGAGCTCCAGATCAAATGTTCCCGATGCGGGACGCTGAATCATGTGAAGGCCGCGAGCCTCGAGCAATCGCCCATGAGCGCCATACGCCCAATACAGAGGCCTGAACTTAAATCAGCTAAGTAACGGAGTTTAAAATGGAAAGCGCAAACTCGGCGTCTCAAACCTTGCAAGATCTTTGGACTCAAGTACAACCGGTGGATAACACCGGCATGCTTAGGCGCGTAGTTTTTGCGCAAGGCAAGTTCTATGCGGCTGGTGGCAACGGTCTTCCCACAACCACTCAGCTTGTCAGCGGAGACGCAACTGGTACAGCGTGGACCAAGCTTAAGGGCGTCGTCACCTCTGATAGCGGAAAGGTCCTCAACGACCTGTACTGGAACGGTCTTGGGACACAGCTTCAAGCCCTTTCTCAATCCGGCAATGTGGTCTACGGCAGCACAGCACGCCCTGAAAGGGCTTGGACAGACATTACGGCAACTGCTCGCGCGTCCGGAGACTTGCAAGGCATCGTGTATTATCAGCCAATTTCCGGCATTGACACGACCTGGATACTGGTTGGGTCTAACGGTAAAGTCTTTTCCCGTTATGGCGATTGGTCAGGCCAGGTGGAGCGCACTACGACCTTCAACTCTAGCGAGACTGTGTACTGCGTCAACGTCATTGGCGTTTTTGTGTTGGTTGCGGGATCGAATGGGAAGCTGCTTAGCGCTGTGAAGATGGCGACGGAAAATCCGCAATCATTTGCGACCAGAACCAGCACCTTCGGCACTAGCACCATCCTTTCCATGAAGCTTTGCAACGGGAAAATGTTTATCGTTGGTGCGGATGGCAAGATGGCATATTCATCCGATGGGCTTACCTGGACTGCTGTTGAAGATACCAGTTTCGGTGGAACCATCATCCGCGACATTGCTTACGGTAATGGCAAGTATGTAGCTGTCGGCGACGGCGGCAAGACAGCCGTTTCCGAGGATGGGATCGGCTGGGTTCAGCAAGCCAACACTTTCGCAGGAACCGATATCCGGAGCGTCGCCTACGGCAACGGCAATTTTGTAGCTGTTGGTGCAGGCGGCAAGATTGCTTACTGGACTCCATGATCTTCTATCTCCTTGCGTAATAGAGCCCAGCCGTCGCGCTGGGCTTTTTCATTTCTGATTCAGGCTCGCCACAGCCAGGGTTGCCCTTCGGGGGATGCCTGGACGCGGATAAGCCGGTAGTGCAGTGCTACGGAAAAATACCGGCAGCCCGCGCGTGCTGTTAACACCTGACTTCCTATTTGGATCACCGCTCCCCGCCAAGGCGCACCGAATCATTTTTACTGCGTGCGCCTCATCGACGCCGCGTGCATTGAGACCGACCGGCTGGAGCTGACCCTGAATATCGAGGGCCTGGACGGCCTGCCCACGCTGAACGGCAAGATCGGCCTGCGTGCCGGTTACCTGGAATCGGGGTTGGTGGAAAAGGGCGAGTTTGTCGTCACCCAACGCACACCGGTGCTGTTTCCCATGCGCTTGATGATCGTGGCCACCGCAGCGCCCTTCAGCGTGGTCGATGCAACGGGTTACCGCCAGCGTCGATCCGCCAGCTACGGTCCGACCACCCTGGGCGCGCTGTTTCGCCAACTGGTCAGTCGTCACGGCTATTCACCGCGAGTGGCGCCGGCGCTGGAGGGGATTGCTATCGCGCACATTGACCAGTCCAACGAAAGTGACATGGCGTTCATTTCGCGCCTTGCCCGACTTTATAGTGCAGTCACCAAACCGTTCAACGAACTCTATGTATTGGCCGAAGCCGGCCAAGCCAAATCGCTCTCCGGCCAGCTGTTGCCGGAAGTGAAGCTGTCCGTGACGGATGACAATCGCCCCGGTGAACAAAGCTTTATCACCGCCAAGCTCGACGAAAAATCCCGCTCGAAATACGAAGGCTGCCGTGCCAGTTGGTGGGATGTCTCCGCCGGCAAGCAGCGCGTCGTCCAGGTGGGGAACGCGCCGTTCAAAACCTTGCGCCAACGCTATCAGAACGAAGCCGAGGCCCGCGCCGTTGCCGAAGGCGAGCTACGCCGTGTGGGGCGTGAAAATTTGAAGTTGCTGATCGATTGCCCGGGCAATCCATTGTTGGCCGCGGAAGGCCTGTTAGTGCTGGATGAGAGCTGGCCGTCCTATATGCAGGGGCGCTGGTCGATAAAGCAGGTGGTTCATGTGGGGGATCCGGTGACGGGATACCGCAGTTCGATCACGGCGGGTGGGTTGTCGATATAGCTATTTTTCGAGAGTAAAACCAATGGTGATAACACTCCCCCAACTGCTTGGCGTTATGCCGGATGCCCGCCTTAGAGCGGGCGTTTTTTTAACGCCCTTGAATGCGGCGTTCGTTCGCTTCGAGATTAACCGTGCCAAACGCATTGCCGCCTTCCTCGCCCAGATCGGCCACGAATCCAGTGAGCTGCGTTACGTGCGCGAGCTGGGCAGCGATCACTACCTGGGCAAATACGACACCGGCAGCCTGGCCGCACGCCTGGGCAATAGCCCCGAAGCGGATGGTGATGGCCAGTTGTATCGCGGCCGAGGACTGATCCAGATCACCGGTCGGCGCAATTACCTGGCATGCAGCCAGGCGCTGTTTGGTGATGATCGTCTGTTACGGGAGCCGATGTTGTTGGAGCAACCGCAATGGGCAGCTGAGTCGGCCGCCTGGTTCTGGCAGGTCAATGGCCTGAATGAGCTGGCCGACAAGGACCAGTTCACCACCATTACGCGGCGTATCAATGGCGGGTTGAATGGGCTGGAGGATCGCTTGCGGCTGTGGGCGCGGGCGAAGGCGGTGTTATGCGTTTCCTAGTGGCCTGCCGCCTGGCTGGCGTTTGCCTGTTGGTAGCGGCGACTTGGCAGGTCCAGGCCTGGCGGTTGGGGGCACAGCTTGAACGCCAGGCTTCTGCCCATGCACAGGCACTCAGCCAGCAAAGCCAGGCGGCCTTGCATCAACAACAGGCTGAACTGGACAAACGGCTGGCCCTGGAGCAACAGCTCAGTGCCAGCGACCAACACCATGCTCGGGAGTTGAGCGATGCCCAACATAACCAGGCTGCTCTACGCGACCGTCTGGCCACTGCTGATGTGCGGTTGTCAGTCCTTCTCGACGCCACCGAACCTGCCCGTGGCTGTGCAATGCCAACCGCCACCGCCACCACCGGCCTGGTTCATGCAGCCGCACGAGCCCGACTTGACCCGGCGCATGCTCAGCGAATTATCGGCATCACCGATGCCGGCGACCAGGGACTGATCGCCTTGCGCGCTTGCCAGGCGTATGTGCGCGCTGTCGCCCGCTGATCTCTTGTTCCAGCCTGTCCCTTGCATGAGCGATCTGCTCCTGTAGGGTAGGCAAACCCCCGCCCACTTCTGGAGACCGTCGTGAAGGAAATCACTCAACTTGCCGCTGACCTGGGCCGACGCCTGCAGGTGCTCAATGCCCACGTCACCACCGCGGAATCCTGTACCGGTGGCGGTATCGCCGAGGCCATTACGCGGATCCCGGGGAGTTCGGCCTGGTTCGAGGCGGGGTATGTCACCTATTCCAATCGGCAGAAGACCCGACAGCTGAATGTGCCGGAAACGTTGTTTCCAAAGGTTGGGGCGGTCAGCCAGGAAGTGGTGGAGGCCATGGTGCGCGGCGCCCAGGAGAAAAGCCTGGCGCGCTTTGCCGTGGCGGTCAGCGGTGTGGCGGGGCCCGATGGGGGTTCGGTGGACAAGCCGGTGGGCACCGTGTGGCTGGCCTTTGGCGTTGGCGAGGAGGTCACGGCCGAGCTTGCGCACTTCTCCGGCAACCGCGATGAGGTCCGCCGACAAACGGTGAAGGCCGCGCTGGAGGGCTTGTTGCGACGAGCTGCAGCAGAAATAGAAAATCAGGGGTAGGCGATCTCCGATCTTTGTGGAACAATACTGTCTACTTATACAGGTGTTGGCCGTCAGGCCTTATTGATTACGTGAGGACTTTAATGGACGACAACAAGAAGAAAGCCTTGGCTGCGGCCCTGGGTCAGATCGAACGTCAATTCGGTAAGGGTGCCGTAATGCGTATGGGCGATCATGACCGTCAGGCGATCCCGGCTATTTCCACTGGCTCTCTGGGTCTGGACATCGCGCTCGGCATTGGCGGCCTGCCAAAAGGCCGTATTGTTGAAATCTACGGTCCTGAATCTTCCGGTAAAACCACCCTGACCCTGTCGGTGATTGCCCAGGCGCAAAAAATGGGCGCTACGTGCGCGTTCGTCGACGCCGAGCACGCCCTGGATCCTGAATACGCCGGCAAGCTGGGCGTCAACGTTGACGACCTGCTGGTGTCCCAGCCGGACACCGGTGAGCAAGCCCTGGAAATCACCGACATGCTGGTGCGCTCCAATGCCATCGACGTGATCGTGGTCGACTCCGTGGCGGCCCTGGTACCCAAGGCTGAAATCGAAGGTGAAATGGGCGACATGCATGTGGGCCTGCAAGCCCGCCTGATGTCCCAGGCGCTGCGTAAAATCACCGGTAACATCAAGAACGCCAACTGCCTGGTGATCTTCATCAACCAGATCCGCATGAAGATCGGCGTGATGTTCGGCAGCCCGGAAACCACCACCGGTGGTAACGCGTTGAAGTTCTACGCGTCGGTTCGCCTGGACATCCGCCGTACTGGCGCGGTGAAAGAAGGTGACGAGGTGGTCGGTAGCGAAACCCGCGTCAAGGTCGTGAAAAACAAAGTGGCTCCGCCTTTCCGCCAGGCTGAATTCCAGATTCTCTACGGCAAGGGTATCTACCTGAACGGCGAGATGATCGACCTGGGCGTGCTGCACGGCTTCGTTGAAAAATCCGGTGCCTGGTATGCCTACAATGGCAGCAAGATCGGTCAGGGCAAGGCCAACTCGGCCAAGTTCCTGGCGGACAACCCGGATATCGCTGCCACGCTTGAGAAGCAGATCCGCGACAAACTGCTGACCCCAACACCAGACGTGAAAGCTGCCGCCAACCGCGAGCCGGTTGAAGAAGTAGAAGAAGCCGACACTGACATCTGAAGTAAACGATGACCGTTGTACTGGATACACTCGTCGCCGTTCGGCGCACCGCAATGGACCTGCTCGCTCGCCGCGAGCATGGTCGAGTCGAGCTGACGCGTAAACTGCGTCAGCGCGGCGCGGAACCTGAGATGATCGAAACCGCCCTTGACCGGTTGACGGAAGAGGGGCTGCTTTCTGAATCCCGTTATCTCGAAAGTTTTGTCTCCTACCGAGCCCGTTCCGGCTATGGCCCGGCGCGTATTCGCGAAGAGCTGAGCCAGCGCGGTTTACAGCGAGCCGATATCGACCTTGCCTTGCGTGAGTGCGGTATCAGTTGGCAGGCACAACTGGAAGACACCTGGCGCCGCAAATTCTCGGGTCATCTCCCCATTGATGCCAGGGAACGCGCCAAGCAGGGGCGCTTCTTAAGTTATCGCGGTTTTTCGATGGAAATGATCAGCCGCTTATTAAGTGGCCGAGACATGGATGACTGAACACCTTGTTGTGCGGTGAACGGCCTTGTTGTGTGGTAAATAGGCTTGTTGTTTGTTGAATGGGCTTGTTGTGTGGTGAGCGGACTTGCCCCGCGCTGGGCTGCGAAGCAGCCCCAATGGCCTCCCCTTCGATCTAAACCTGAAACACCAAACCTGACGCCCCCAAAAAGGCCCGCTATGAAAATAGCGGGCCTTTTTGCGTTTCTGGATTCTGCATTTCTGGATTTCACGCCGGCTGCGGCGCTACCCGCTGTTGCGTCTTCCCCTGAGCCTGCGCCCAGTTCTCCGGCAAGTTGATGTAATCCACCAGCTCCCGCAACCGGCCCTGGTCGCGGCCATTGAAGTTGAACACCAACCGCGTTAAATGGCTGAACTTCGGCTCATCATGCTCCTCACCGGTATAGGCCAGCTGCTGGAATTCTCCGCTCAATCGCAAGCTGGCAAATTCACTCTGCAAATGAGCCAGGGCTTGATCGCTGAGCGGGTGATTCATGCGCACCACAAACTCACGTTTCAACCAGCGCGTGGAATGGAAGTTGGCATAGAACTGATTGATCTCTTCCACTGCCTCTTCAGCGCTGTACACCAGGCGTACCAGCTTGAGGTCGGTGGGCAGGATGTAGCGATTGGCTTCCAGCTGGCTACGGATAAAGTCCAGGGCGCCTTGCCAGAAACCGCCACCCGGCGCATCCAGCAACACTACCGGCACCAGCGGGCTTTTGCCGGTCTGGATCAGGGTCAATACTTCCAGGGCTTCATCCAGGGTGCCGAAACCACCGGGGCACAACACCAGCGCATCGGCTTCCTTGACGAAGAACAGCTTGCGGGTAAAGAAGAAGTGGAAGGACAGCAGGTTTTCGGTGCCATCGATGGTCGGGTTGGCATGCTGTTCGAACGGCAGGGTGATATTGAATCCCAGGCTGTGTTCCAAGCCAGCCCCTTCATGGGCCGCCGCCATGATCCCGCCGCCGCCGCCGGTGATTACCATCAGGTCCGAACGGGCCAGTGCGGCACCCACCTCGCGGGCCAAGGCGTACAGAGGGCTTTCCACCGGGGTGCGTGCAGAGCCGAACACCGTGACCTTGCGACGCCCCTTGAACTGTTCGAGTACGCGGAAGGCGTGGTCCAGTTCGCGAATGGCTTGCAAGGTGATCTTGGCGTTCCAGCGGTTGCGGTCGTCCTGGGCCATGCGCAGCACGGTCAGGATCATATCGCGATACAGGGGGATATTCGGGCTGTTGGGGGCGATCTGCTGGAGCTGAGCTTCAACCTGCTGCGTAAGGTCAGCCCCGTTTTCTTCAAAATGCCGGAGCAGGTGGTCATTCGGTTCGTAAGGCATTCAACTTCTCCTTCTTCACAGAGGCTGGGCCAGCGGCGAGAGATTCGTCCGGGGGCCACGACACTGCATGTGTCGCTGCATACCCAAGGCATTGCACGTGTTCGCCAGGCAGCAAACGGGCTCTGTATATTCCTTGTGATTTAAAAAACCTTTGCACTGCATGACGCAGGAGGGCAACCCTCTTTTGCCCTGGAAATGTTACAGAACGGCGTGGAAGCCGTGATGAACGGGCGGTCGGGATGACTTGATCATGGGCCGAAAAACCCTTGGCTGGCAACCGCTTATTGGTCAATCGACAGGGAGTTCAGCTGAACTGCAGGGAAACGGAGCAGGGGCGTGCGCGCTACTGAGCAGCAGCGCGCGAAGGGCAAGCGAGGTTTACTTTTTCTTCTTGGCGGCAGCCGGTGCCGGGCAATCCGCTTCCACGAATTTCACCGATGCCACAGGGCGGTTGGTCTTGTTCTCGGTGATTTCATAGCGCATCACTGCGCCCTTGGCCATCAGCTCGCGATAACCTTTGTTCAGGCACACGCTTTGCCCCAGCTGGAAGTACACCGCCTTGGGGTTGGCGCGCATCTGTTCGGCGCGATCAGGCAATACGCTGAGGTGATCGATCAGTTGCATGCCCTCAACGGTGTAGGCCACTTCCAGGGTTTTTTCGTCGATTTCCCGGGGCAGGTCCTTGTTGCTTTCAGTCGCGACGCTTTGCAGCTTCCGGTTCATTTGGGCCTCCAGCAGCGAGGCCGCCTGGGCGCCCACGGGCAGTACCAGCGCAAGTGCGATGGATGGGGCGGCAAGACGCAGCATGGAACGCAGCATGAAACTCTCCTGATTCGGTTACTGGTGCATAGACCAGCCACTGCGCTGTGCGTTCAGTGGCGCGCAATTATAGGTGACCCCTTGCCACTACAGCCAGGCGTATCGCTGGTAAACTGCGGTCACTTCAGCCTTCCACGAGTTTTCTCCGTGTCGATCTACCCCTCTGTACGGCGCATCCGATGAGCCACGCCGTCTCCCGCCTGCGTACACAGCGCCTGGCACGCGCGATCAAGCCCTTCGTCAATCGAGGCTCCCGTGCCGAACGCTGCCCCGGCTGCCGGGTCATCCCCGAATACTGCCTGTGTGCCTGGCGCCCCCAGGTCGCAGCCAGGTCCGCCATGTGCCTGTTGATGCACGATGTCGAACCGATGAAACCCAGCAACACCGGCTGGCTGATCGCCGATGTGGTCAAGGACACCACGGCATTCGCCTGGTCGCGCACCGAAGTCGACCCGGATTTGCTCACCCTGCTCGCTGACCCGCAGTGGCAGCCCTACATCGTGTTCCCCGGCGAATTCGTGGCGCCCGAGCGTGTTGTCAGTACCGTGGCGATGGCAGAAGGCAAGCGCCCGCTGTTCATCCTGCTGGATGGCACCTGGAGCGAAGCGCGCAAGATGTTCCGCAAGAGTCCCTATCTGGAGCATCTGCCGGTATTGAGCCTGGCGCCTGAGCAGCTTTCGCGCTACAAACTGCGCCGCTCCAAGCGTGACGACCATTTCTGCACCGCCGAAGTCGCCGCCCTGTGCCTGGAACTGGCCGAGGACGCCGCAGCAAGCGAAGTGCTGGACGCCTACCTCGACGTATTCAGCACCCATTACCTGGCCGCCAAGTTCCAGCTGCCGCTGGACCCGACCGACAGCGTCCATACTCGTCTTGCACCCTATATACCCACGCTATAGCCAGACGACGTTTGCATGATGGCACCGTAAACCTGCACCCCGCTAAAATGCCCATGGGCGTAGTGCTTGACCCCCCAGGCTGCGCTGGGCATGCTGAGCGCCGATTGGGGGGCAACCGTGAGTTTTCGACGTCGTTCCAAGTGCTTTTGACGTTGAACGTACCCTGTGGCGATGGCTGCCTGGCTGTCGCCTTGTGTATTGGTGAACCCCGAACCCATCGGGGCTGCCATAAAAAACAGGATCATTTAATCAATGGCCACATACGAAATCCTGATAGCCGATGACCACCCGCTGTTTCGCAGTGCGCTGCATCAGGCCGTGACCCTGGGCCTTGGCCCCGACGTGCGCTTGGTTGAAGTGGCCAGCATTGCCGAGCTGGAAACCCGCCTTACCGAAAAATCCGATTGGGACCTGGTGCTGCTCGACCTGAACATGCCCGGCGCCTACGGTTTCTCGGGGCTGGTGCTCCTGCGTGGGCAATACCCGCAGATCCCCGTGGTGATGGTCTCTGCCCAGGAAGAGGCCGACGTGGTGGTGCGTTCCAAGGAGTTTGGCGCCAGCGGCTTCATTCCAAAGTCCAGCGCGATGGAAGATATTCAGAAGGCCGTGCGCGCAGTGTTGGACGGTGATGTGTCCTGGCCGCCGCAGGCATTCGAACACATCAACGTGTCCGACGAAGCCAAGGCCGCCCGTGATGGCTTGGCCAGCCTGACGCCCCAGCAGTTTCGGGTGCTGACCATGGTCTGCGAAGGTTTGCTGAACAAGCAGATCGCCTATGAGCTGAGTGTGTCGGAAGCGACCATCAAGGCGCATGTCACGGCAATCTTTCGCAAATTGGGGGTGCGCACGCGGACCCAGGCGGCGCTGCTCTTGCAACAACTTGAGTCAATTGCTCAGCATTAAGTTGTTACCGATTCACGCTTTTTTGACTTTGCGTGATCTAGTTTCCCCACTTCTTTGGTTCAGTTGCCTACGTCTATGTCGCCTTTCAAGGGTCAAACCGGTCTCAAACGTATCTTCAATGCAGGGGGCTATTCCCTGGATGGCCTGCGCGCGGCTTTCACCGGTGAGGCGGCGTTCCGTCAACTGGTCTTGTTGAACGTCATCCTGATCCCGCTGAGTTTTTTCCTGCACGTCAGCCGTGTTGAACGGGCGCTGCTGATTGCAGTGTGCCTGTTGGCCTTGATCGTTGAATTGCTCAATTCGGCGGTAGAAGCGGCGATCGACCGTATTTCCCTCGATCGCCATCCCTTGTCGAAAAACGCTAAGGACATGGGCAGCGCCGCGCAATTCGTGGCGCTGACCATGATCACCCTGGTGTGGGCCGTGATCCTGATCTGACGATCAGGCAATGCTCGGCAGCACGATCTCGTCGCTGCGCTGAACCCCGGCGGTGAAGGTCCGACACAGCTCCAGGAACTCGCGCATGGCCGAGGTCTGGTATTTCTGTTTATGCCAGATGAAGTAGAACTGCCGGGCCAGGTCCAGGTCCGGGGTTTCTACTGGCACCAGGCTGCCACGGCGAAATGCATCGCGCAGCGCCAGCCGGGAAATGCACCCGATGCCCAAACCCGATTCCACCGCCCGTTTGATCGCCTCGGTGTGCTCCAGCTCCAGGCGGATATTCAGCGCGCTGCGGTGATGGCGCATGGCCTGGTCAAAGGTCAGGCGCGTGCCGGAGCCTTGCTCCCGCAGGATCCAGGCCTCATGGGTCAATTCTTCCAGGGTGGCCACGCCGCGCTTGGCCAAGGGGTGCTGAGGTGCACAAAACACCACCAGCTCATCTTCCACCCAGGTTTGCACCTCGATATCGGGGTGGCTGCAGTCGCCTTCGATTAGACCCAGGTCAATTTCGTAGTGCGCAACCTGATGCACGATATTGGCCGTGTTCTGCACATGCAGCTTCACCTGGCTTTCGGGGTGCTGCTGCATGAAGCTGCCGATCAGCAGGGTGGCCAGGTAATTGCCAATGGTCAGGGTAGCGCCGACCGCCAGGGAGCCGAACCCGGACTTACCGTTGAGCAGGTCTTCGATCTCCTTGGCCTGGTCCAACAGCGCCACTGCTTGAGGCAACAGCTGATGGCCCAAGGCGTTGAGACTCAGGCGTTTACCGGCACGGTCGAATAATTGGCAGCTGGATTGACGCTCCAGCTCCGTAATCGAGGTGCTGGCGGCGGATTGAGATAAGGCCAGAAGGCCAGCAGCGCGAGAGACGCTTTCCTGCTGGGCGACGGCGACGAAGACTTGCAGTTGACGGAGAGTAAATCGCATATCGATATAACCGATAACCCTTATCTTAATAATCCAGTTAACAGATATTGTCGCCGCCATTAGAATGCTGTGCAATTGCGCACTTCATCTTTGGCGCAGACCCATTTCCAGGAGTCCCCCGTACATGAGCAACATGAACCACGAGCGTGTCCTCAGTGTTCATCACTGGAACGACACTCTGTTCAGCTTCAAGTGCACCCGCGATCCGGGCCTGCGCTTCGAGAACGGTCAGTTCGTGATGATCGGCCTGCAACAGCCCAACGGCCGCCCGCTCATGCGCGCTTACTCCATTGCCAGCCCGAACTGGGAAGAGCATCTGGAGTTCTTCAGCATCAAGGTGCCGGATGGCCCGCTGACTTCCCAATTGCAGCACTTGAAGGAAGGCGACGAGATCATCATCAGCAAAAAACCGACAGGCACCCTGGTGCTTGACGATTTGAAGCCGGGCAAACACCTCTACCTGCTCAGCACCGGTACCGGCCTTGCTCCGTTCATGAGCGTGATCCAGGACCCGGAAACCTACGAGCGTTTCGAAAAAGTGATCCTGTGCCACGGCGTGCGCTACGTCAACGAAGTCGCTTACCGCGAATTCATCACCGAGCACCTGCCGCAGAACGAATTCTTCGGCGAGGCCCTGCGTGAGAAGCTGATCTACTACCCGACCGTGACCCGCGAGCCGTTCGAAAACGAAGGCCGCCTGACCGACCTGATGCGCAGCGGCAAGCTGTTCAGCGACATCGGTCTGCCACCGATCAACCCCGAGGACGACCGCGCCATGTTGTGCGGCAGCCCAAGCATGTTGGACGAGACCAGCGAAGTGCTGAACAGCTTCGGCTTGAAAGTTTCGCCACGCATGCGTGAGCCGGGTGATTACTTGATCGAGCGCGCGTTCGTCGAGAAATAACTGCGGTAAAAAATGTGAGAGGGGGCTTGCTCCCGATGGCGATGGGTCAGTCGATATACACGTTGACTGATCCACTGCCATCGGGAGCAAGCCCCCTTCTACATTGGGTTACCGGTTTATCCCGCTGGCACCACTTCCAACACACAAATCATCCCTGCTTCAGGATAGTGCCAGCGCACATCCACATCCCAGAACTGCGCCCCGTATTCGCGCTCGGGCCCTGGCGTCTGGTAGGCCGGGCGTGGATCCTGTGCCAGACACTGATCGATCAACTCCACCAACGGCTCCCCAAGGCGCTGGGCATGGCCTTGTGCCTGCTGCAGTGCGCTCTTCAGCCACTGCACCGGAATCAGCTGCGGCGCACCACTGGCGATGCTGTTGGTGGCCGTGTCGATGATGTCGGCGTAGGGCACATACGGCTTGATATCCAATACCGGGGTGCCATCGAGCAAATCGATTCCGGAAATCCATAGCCGGCCCGGCTCGACCTTGTCCAGCTTGACCACTGACTGGCCAATCCCGTTGGGCCGATGAGTGGCGCGGGTCGCAAACACCCCCATGGACGTGTTGCCACCCAGGCGGGGCGGGCGCACTTTCAGGCGGGGCTTGTCTTCCAGGGCCTGGTGGAACAGAAACAACAGCCACACGTGGCTGACCTGCTCCAGGCCCTGTACCGCCTCGCCTTGGTCGAACGGCGCCACCAACTCCAGCACGCCCCGCGCGGCAGGCGCCAGTTGCGGTTGGCGCGGGATGGCGAACTTCTCCTTGAAGCAGGAGCGTACGAAACCGACCGGCGAGACCTGGTAACCCATGGCTTACGTGCGAACCCGCAGCGTCAGGCCCTTGAGGAAGTTGCGCAGCAGCTGGTCGCCACAGGTGCGGTAGTTGGTATGGCCGAACTTGCGGAACAGTGCGCTCAGCTCAGGCTTGGACACCGGGAATTCGGCGGCCTTGAGGATGGCGTGCATGTCGTCCTCCTTCAGTTCGAAGGCCACACGCAGTTTTTTGAGGATGATGTTGTTGGTCACCGGGGTTTCGATCGGCTGCGGCGGACGGCTTTCGTCCTTGCCGCGCTTGAAAATCACCAGGCCATCGAGGAAGTGGGCCATGACGTCATCCGGGCAGAACACAAAACCCTCTTCCTCGTCTTTCTTGAGGTAGGTCTGCAGGTCTTCCTTGGTCACGTCCATGCCGCCGAGCTTGATAAGCTCGACCATCTTGTTGTCGCTGATGTCGAGCATGTAGCGCACGCTGCGCAGTACGTCGTTGTGAATCATGGTGGGCAATCCTGGTTTTCAACGGTGGGCGCCGCCGGGTGGGGCGGTGCCTGGAAAGGGGGAGGCTGTTTAGAACTTTTCTTTGCCGGACAGATAACGCCATTGGCCAACCGGCACTTTGCCGATGGACACGCCGCCGATGCGAATGCGGCGGATAGCGACGACTTTCAGGCCAACGGCTTCGCAGAACAGGGCGATCACGCCCGGTTGCGGGTTTTTCATCGCAAAGCGCAGGCGATTTTCGTTCTGCCAGCTGGCTTTTACGGCTGGCAGCTCTTTGCCTTTGTAGGTCAGGCCGTGGTTCAGGCGGTTGAGGCCGTGGGCAACCATGTCACCTTCAACCTCCACCACGTATTCCTGCTCGATCTTGGCGGCATCGGCGGTCAACTTGCGCAGAATCTTCCAGTCCTGGGTAAACACCAGCAGGCCGCTGGCCTTGGCCTGCAGGTCGGCGCTGGCGGTCAGGCGCAGGAAGTGGCCCTTGAGCGGACGCTTGCTGAAGCGGTGTTCTTCGGACAGGGTTTCGGCGCTGATCGAGGCCATTGCCGTCTCTGCATCTACACCAACCGGGGCGTGGAACAGGATGGTCACCGGCTCTGGCGCGGTGGCCTTGGCCTCTGGGTCCAGTTCGACCTTCTGGGTGGTGATCTTGAATTGCGGCTCGTCGATCACTTCACCGTCCACCGAGACCCAGCCGCCTTCGATAAACAGCTCAGCCTCCCGACGGGAGCAACCGACCAGTTCGATAAGGCGTTTGGAGAGGCGTATGGGGTCAGTCATGACAAGGGCCGTAACAAAAGGGGGCGGCTATTGTACCTGTGTGGGCGCGGTTAATCCCGGCCCCATTTCATTTAGCCCTGACGGGCGTTTTGTTGTTGCTGGCGCAGGCGCAGGTGCAGCAACGGATAGGGCTGGCCCAGGCCGTCATGTTCGGTGCGTCCGACCACTTCGAAACCCTGCTTGAAATAAAACCCCAAGGCTTGGGGGTTCTGCTCGTTGACGTCGAGTTCGTCGGCGTTCATGCGCTCGATTGCATAACGCAGCAACTGCCGGCCGAGGCCTTGCCCGCGGTATTGCGGGTCGATAAACAGCATCTCCACCTTACCGCACGCCACCCCGGCAAACCCGGTAATACGCTGGCGTGCGTCTTTGGTGCAGATCAGCATCACCGAATCCAGGTAGCGGGTCAGCAGCAGGTTTTTCAGCAATATGATGTAACTGTCCGGCAAAAAATCATGGGTGGCCCGCACCGAGGCCTCCCAGATGCGCGCCAACTCCGCGTAGTCGCTGGTTTTAGGTGTGTGGATAACCGAATGCTGACGCATGCCCGCTGCCCCTTGCGTTGATTGGCGCTGATGGGCAAAACGATAGACCTAAAAAAGCCCCGCATCTTGTCCAGAAGCAGGGCTTTTCAAGTTTTTTCGATCAGTCGCGCTTTTCAGCCCACAGATCGTACTCATCAGCGTCGGTCACGGTGCACCAGACCTTGTCACCCGGCTTCAAGCCGCTGGCATCGTCGATAAACACGTTACCGTCGATTTCCGGTGCATCGAAGAAGCAACGGCCGACTGCGCCTTGCTCGTCGACTTCGTCGATCAGTACCTCGATTTCCTTGCCGATACGCAGTTGCAGGCGCGCCGAGCTGATTGCCTGTTGGTGCGCCATGAAGCGCTCCCAACGGTCCTGCTTGACGTCGTCCGGGACCACGGCCAGGTCCAGCAGGTTGGCCGGGGCACCTTCCACGGGCGAGTACTGGAAGCAACCCACACGGTCCAGTTGCGCTTCGGTCAGCCAGTCCAGCAGGTACTGGAAGTCTTCTTCGGTTTCGCCGGGGAAGCCGACGATGAAGGTCGAACGGATGATCAGCTCGGGGCAGATCTCGCGCCAGTTCTTGATGCGCGCCAGGGTCTTGTCTTCGAAGGCCGGGCGTTTCATGGCCTTGAGCACTTTCGGGCTGGCGTGCTGGAACGGGATGTCCAGGTACGGCAGGATCTTGCCGGCGGCCATCAACGGGATCAGCTCGTCCACGTGCGGGTACGGGTAGACGTAGTGCAGGCGCACCCACACGCCCAGGCTGCTGAGGGCTTCGCAGAGTTCGGTCATGCGGGTTTTCACCGGCGCGCCGTTCCAGAAGCCGGTGCGGTATTTCACGTCGACGCCGTAGGCGCTGGTGTCCTGGGAGATCACCAGCAGCTCCTTGACGCCGGACTTGACCAGGCGCTGGGCCTCGTCAAGTACGTCACCCACCGGGCGGCTGACCAGCTTGCCACGCATCGACGGGATGATGCAGAAGCTGCAGCTGTGGTTGCAGCCTTCGGAAATCTTCAGGTACGCATAGTGACGCGGGGTCAGCTTGATGCCTTGGGGCGGCACCAGGTCGATCAGCGGGTTGTGATCCTGGCGCGGCGGCACCACCTCGTGCACGGCATTGACTACTTGCTCGTACTGCTGCGGGCCGGTCACAGCCAGTACGCTGGGGTGCACGTTGCGGATATTGCCTTCTTCCACACCCATGCAGCCGGTCACGATGACCTTGCCGTTTTCCTTGATGGCTTCGCCGATCACTTCCAGGGACTCTGCCTTGGCCGAGTCGATAAAGCCGCAGGTGTTGACCACCACCACATCGGCGTCCTGGTAAGTGGACACCACGTCATAGCCTTCCATGCGCAGTTGCGTGAGGATGCGTTCGGAATCGACGAGCGCCTTCGGGCAACCCAGGGAAACAAAGCCAACCTTGGGGTTGGCTTTTGCGGTGGTGGTGGACATGTCTAACCTCGGTATTGAATGACGCCGCCAGTCGGGCACGACAGGGCTGCGGACGGGCGCTTGCTGCGCCTCTGATCAAAAAGTGCGCAATTCTAGCGACGGGCAACGCACTTGACCAGCTTTATGCAGGGAAATGCGACGAGTGCTGTGTTGGGTGAATCGCCCAGCCCTTACACGTTCTTAAGCCCGGACGTCCTGCTCTGTGCGGTGCGTTACAACTTTAGACATGCCCACACCTAACGCCTGAAGCACTTTCAGGAGAGTGGAAAGCTTTGGGTCGCCGCCGACGCCGAGGGACCTATAGAGATTTGCTCTATTGAGGCCCGTGTTCTGCGACAGACTGAGCATCCCGCCGCGAGCGTCCGCCACTCGACGGATAGCGACAAGGAACGCGTCTTCCCCACCCGCTTCATCGATTTCCTCAAGCGCGACAGATAGATATTCCAAGGCAAATGCTTCGTCGTCTCGGAGCATTTCAAGAACACTATCTTCATGAGAACGAGTACGAATGGTCATTTTTGCTGCACCTTGTAAGATTTCCAGAGGGCCTTGGCCTGATCAATGTCGTTCTGCTGCCTGGCCTTTGAGCCGCCGCCCAACAGGAAAACAATTTTTCGATCCTGGATTGCGTAATACACACGAAACCCAGGCCCGAAGTCGAGTTTCATCTCAAAGACCCCGTCACCCACCGACTCGGTAACACCAAAGTGGCCAAGGGAAGCTCGATCCACTCTGGTGGTGATTCTTGCCTTTGAACGCGTGTCTTGCACGGTGTCCAGCCAAGCCTGGTAGATATCCACCCCGTTGACTGAAAGTACGTGTTTCACCTCGTACATGCGGAATGTACCTTAAAAGAGACAGGGCAATGATTGAGTTTTTATATCGACTACGCACGTGATGCAGGCGCGCGATTTATTGATCAGGCAAGGTGGCCAAGGAGCTTGCGCATACACCGCTGAGGCTGCGCTACTGAGCCGGGCGGAAAATATACGGTTGGCCGTAAATGTGATCAATGCAGGCAAAAAGGCTCCAAAATGCCGCTTCATCTACGACTGACGGTGTAAATCGATACCCGAATCACTTGAGCAGGGAAATACGACGACCGCTGCGCTATGCTTCGCGCCGTTGCGCACGGGGAAAACCCTTGGGTCAATAAAACGTCTGTTACGAGAAGTAAAACAGCGCATGCTAGGGTCAGCTTAGACGCGCTGTTTATAAGAGACCTCAGGTCAAAGGGCAGGAGTGGTTGATGGGTCAGGCAAGTAGTCAGGCAGCAGGTGCCGAGCATTCCAACGCAAAGCCGATCGGCATGCTGGTGGCAGCGGTCGGGGTGGTTTACGGCGATATCGGTACCAGCCCGCTCTATACCCTCAAAGAGGTGTTCAACGGCGGTTATGGGGTGCAGGTCAACCATGACGGTGTGCTGGGGATCCTGGCGCTGATCTTCTGGTCGTTGATCTGGGTGGTGTCGATCAAGTACATGCTGTTCGTGCTGCGCGCCGATAACCAGGGCGAAGGCGGCATCATGGCCCTGACCGCGTTGGCGCGACGGGCGGCGGGGGAGCGCAAGAAGTTGCGCAGTTTCCTCGTGGTGTGTGGCCTGTGCGGTGCGGCGTTGTTCTATGGCGACAGCATGATTACCCCGGCGATTTCGGTGCTGTCGGCCATTGAGGGCCTGGAACTGGCGTTCGACGGCCTGGAAAAATGGGTGGTGCCGATCGCCCTGGTGGTGCTGGTGGCGCTGTTCCTGATCCAGAAGCACGGTACCGACCGCATCGGCAAGTTGTTCGGGCCGGTGATGGTGACCTGGTTCCTGGTGCTGGGGGGCCTCGGCGTGTATGGCATTACCCTGCACCCTGAAGTGCTCAATGCCCTGAACCCGATGTGGGGCGTGCGTTTCTTCGAGGCCCACCCTGGCATTGGCGTGGCGATCCTCGGCGCGGTAGTGCTGGCGTTGACCGGTGCCGAGGCGCTGTATGCCGACATGGGCCACTTCGGCCGCAAACCCATCGCCCGCGCCTGGTTCATCCTGGTGTTGCCGGCGCTGGTGCTCAACTATTTCGGCCAGGGCGCCATGCTGCTGGGCGACCCGGAAGCCGCACGCAACCCGTTCTACCTGCTGGCGCCAAGTTGGGCGCTGATCCCGCTGGTGGTGCTGTCCACCCTGGCCACGGTGATTGCGTCCCAGGCGGTGATTTCCGGGGCGTTCTCGTTGACGCGCCAGGCGATCCAGCTGGGTTATATCCCGCGCATGCACATTCAACACACCTCAAGTGCCGAACAGGGCCAGATCTATATCGGTGCGGTGAACTGGTCGCTGATGGTCGGCGTGATCCTGCTGGTGCTGGGTTTCGAGTCCTCCAACGCACTGGCGTCGGCCTACGGCGTGGCGGTGACCGGGACCATGTTGATGACCACCATCCTGGTGTCGGCAGTCATGCTGTTGCTGTGGAAATGGCCACCGATTCTGGCCGTGCCGGTCCTGGTCTGCTGCCTGTTGGTGGACGGGCTGTACTTCGCGGCCAACGTGCCGAAGATCATCCAGGGCGGCGCCTTCCCGGTCTTGGCGGGGATTGTGCTGTTCGTGCTGATGACCACCTGGAAGCGCGGTAAGCAATTGCTGGTGGACCGCCTCGACGAAGGTGGCCTACCGTTGCCGATCTTCATCAGCAGCATCCGCGTGCAGCCGCCGCATCGCGTGCAGGGCACGGCGGTGTTCCTTACCGCGCGCCCGGACGCCGTGCCCCATGCCCTGTTGCACAACCTGCTGCATAACCAGGTGCTGCATGAACAGGTGGTGTTGCTGACGGTGGTCTACGAAGACATCCCGCGTGTCCCGGCCTCACGGCGCTTCGAGGTGGATTCCTACGGCGAGGGGTTCTTTCGCGTGATCCTGCACTTCGGCTTTACCGATGAGCCGGACGTCCCCGAAGCGTTGAAGCTGTGCCATTTGGACGGCCTGGATTTCAGTCCGATGCGCACCACGTACTTCCTCAGCCGTGAAACCGTCATCGCCTCCCGCATCAAGGGCATGGCCCGTTGGCGCGAAGCGTTGTTTGCATTCATGCTCAAGAACGCCAACGGCAACCTGCGGTTCTTCAAGCTCCCGGTCAACCGAGTGATCGAATTGGGCACCCAGGTCGAAATGTAAGCCTGCGCGGTACGGGAGCCGGCAATCGGCTCCCGCTTTACGTCTGAACCCTGTGCAATCCACGGTTGTCGACTAGGCTCTAAGCACTGTTTGAATAGTGCCCACAGACCCCAGAAGAGGTGCGCCATGAGTCAGCTGCTCGAACCCTATACCCTGCGCCAATTGACCCTGCTCAACCGTATCGCCGTGTCGCCGATGTGTCAGTACTCAAGTGTCGATGGCCTGGCTAACGACTGGCACCTGGTCCACCTCGGCAGCCGCGCGGTCGGTGGCGCCGGGCTGATATTCACCGAAGCCACCGCCGTAACCGCCGATGGCCGCATCACGGCCGAAGACCTGGGCCTGTGGAACGACGAACAGATCGAACCCCTGCGGCGCATCACACGGTTTATCGCCGCCCAGGGCGCGGTGGCGGGCATCCAGCTGGCCCATGCCGGGCGCAAGGCCAGCACCCACCGCCCATGGATCGGCAAGCACGGCAGCGTCAAGCCGCAAGACGGTGGCTGGGTGCCGGTGGGGCCGTCGCCGATTGCCTTCGACCCGCAGCACACCCAACCCAAGCCTTTGGATGAGGCGCAGATCCAGCAAGTGATCGCCGACTTCGTCGCCGCCGCCAGGCGCGCCCTGACCGCCGGTTTTGAAGTGGTGGAAATCCACGCCGCCCATGGTTACCTGCTGCATCAATTCCTCTCGCCCATCAGCAACCAGCGGCAGGACCGGTACGGCGGCTCCTTCGAGAACCGTATCCGCCTGGTGCTGCAAGTGACCGAGGCCGTGCGTGAAGTCTGGCCCCAGGAGCTGCCGCTGTTCGTGCGGGTGTCGGCCACCGACTGGGTGGAAGACGGCTGGAACCCTGATGAAACCGTGGAACTCGCGCGTCGCCTCAAAGACCTGGGCGTGGACCTGATCGACGTGTCTTCCGGTGGCACTGCCGCCAACGCCGAAATCCCCACCGGCCCCGGTTACCAGACGCGCTTTGCCGAGCGTGTACGCAAGGAGTCGGGCATCGCCACCGGCACCGTCGGCATGATCACCGAGCCGGCCCAGGCCGAGCACATCCTGCGTACCTGCCAGGCCGACATCATCTTCCTGGCGCGTGAACTGCTGCGTGACCCTTACTGGCCGTTGCATGCCGATGATGATCTGGGCGGGCGCAAGGCTATTTGGCCGGCTCAGTACCAACGAGCGACCCATCGGGACCAACCGATCCATGAGTCTGACTTGAGGGATTGATCCTGCGTCGGCGCCCTCGAAACCCACCTTGAACCGGTGGGTTTTTTTTGCCTGCTGCTGTGGGATGGGGTTGTAGGTATTTGTTACCGAAGTGATTTTTTAAGTGAATACTCTAAAAAAATCCCACGCGTAACGAGATTGTTTCTACGCTTAGGGTACGACTGATTTCTGGCCCAGGGAGTCAGTCTGTTTGTACACCGAGGCATTGCGTTCCCCGGGAAACGGTTTGTGGGCACAGGAGTTTTTGATCGATATCAGGAGAAACAGTCCATGGCCAAGTCCTATGGTGTAGCGGGTGCGGTGGTGTCTTTTTTTACCCGCAGGATGTCCTTGCGTGGCCGCAGGTTGAGTTCGGACGAAGCCGAATTACTGGCGCAGTATCGCGCCCTGACCGAAAGCGATCAGGTGGCGATGCGGTATCTGATTGGAGCGATGAAGAGTGTGTCGCGGTTCTGATGCCGTACGCGAGGATCGTTCTCACGCGAGTGGGAACGATCTGGATCAGGTGTACTTGCGCTGCTCCGGTGCCGGCGGGAAGTACTGATACAACCAGGTTTCACTCAGGGTGCGGTCCTGGGTGCGGATAAACAGCCGCAGTTCCACCGGCTCCACGCTGTCGCTGGTCGGGTACCAGTCGAACAGGATGCGGTAGCCCTTGATGTTGTCGAGCACCAGCACGCTGAAGTCTTTCACTTCGCCGTGGGAGCAGGTCACCACCGGCTCGATCCCGGTGCCGGCCGGCAAACGGTCCAGGCCGCCGCCCTTGAAGTCCACGGCAAACCGGCGCGCCCACACTGGCGGGTAGTGCTCCCCCGGCGCCCAACCTTCGGTAAAGCCGCCCATGCCGGAACGGGTCGCGTCGACTTGCGCCAGCGGTGTGCTGACCGGGGGCAGGGCGCTCCAGTACAGCTTGTAGCCATAGTTGAGTGAATCGCCGGCCGCCACCGGCTTTTTCGGGGTCCAGAAGGCCACTATGTTGTCCAGGGTCTCGCCGGTGGTGGGGATTTCCAACAGGTCGATCGAGCCTTCGCCCCAGGCGGTGGTCGGTTCGACCCATAGGCTTGGACGCTTGCTGTACCAGTCGACGGTGTCCTGGTAGCTGGCGAACTCATGGTCGGTCTGCACCAGGCCGAAACCTTTCGGGTCGGTGTCGGCGAACGCGTTGAACTGCAGCTTGGCCGGGTTATTCAACGGGCGGCAAATCCACTCGCCATTACCCCGCCACATCGCCAGGCGGTCCGAGTCATGGATCTGAGGGTGAATGGTGTCGCACATGCGGCGCTCGTGGGTGCCGCAACTGAACATGCTGGTCATGGCGGCGATGCCCAACTGTTCGATGGCGGTACGTGCGTTGATATGGGCGTCGATGGCCATCACCACCTGGTTGGCCTGGCAGTCGATATCGAAGCGGTAGGCACCGGTGGCGCTCGGCGAGTCGAGCAGAGCGTAGACCACAAAGCGGGTCGCGTTCTTGTCCGGGGTCTCGAACCAGAACTGCGTGAAATCGGGGAACTCTTCGCGTTTTTTTGCGTAGGTATCAATCGCCAGGCCACGGGCGGAGAGGCCGTACTGGCCGGTGGAATCCACCGCGCGGAAGTAGCTGGCACCAAGAAACGACAGCACGTCATGGCGATCCAGTTCCGGCGCCTTGAACAACTTGAAGCCGGAGAAACCCAGGTCGCCGGTCAGCTGTTTGGTGTCGACGGTGGTTTTTTCATAATTGAACAGTGAAGGGCGGAAATGCACTTCGCGGGCTTCACGGGTCTTGGGGTCGACGCTGTGCATGCGCACCGGCGTCTTGAAGCCCATGCCGACGTGGAAGAACTGCACGTCGAGCTGGCCGTTCAATTCCTTCCACAGCGAATGGTTGCCGTCGTAGCCGATGGCGTTGAAACTCTGCGGGGTCATGGTCGCCAGGGTGGGCGGCAGCACCTGCTTGGTGTCTTTATACGCGGTCCCGGCGAGCTGTTTGGCTTGGGCCTTGAGCGTTTCAAAATCGAACGCCACGGCCTTGCCATCGGCGGCACGGTTCCCGGCCCAGGCCTGCGCGGCAAGCAGGCCGCTGGCCGATAAACCGGTGTAAGCCGCAATGGCCATGGAGGCTTTGAGCAAATTCCTGCGGTGCATAGAGACAACCTGTCGTGAGCAAATCCCGCGCCGTTCCTGGCACGTGCTGGATCAGAAATTACGGTTCGGACATGCCTTCGGCCAAACGCAACGGACATTAAACAGACGCCGGATAGCTTAAGCGGTTCGATGGAGAAGGAAAATTGATTGATGGCGGGGTGATAGCATTGCAAATGCGACAAGACATTTCCGGCACGGTGGGTGAGCACATTACCCACGAATTATGAACATCCAAAAGTAGGAGCGAGCTTGCTCGCGAAGAACGTCAACGATAACGCGGACATTCTGATTAACCGCGGTGCTCTTGCGTTCTTCGCGAGCAAGCTCGCTCCTACAATAAAGCGTTACGGCGCATGGGGAGATCAGTGCTTGAACATCACATGCCGAACCGTGGTGTAGTCCTCCAAGCCATACATGGACATATCCTTGCCATACCCCGACAGTTTCTGACCACCGTGGGGCATCTCGCTGACGAGCATGAAATGGGTGTTTACCCAGGTGCAGCCGTACTGCAGGCGCGCGGCCAGGCGATGGGCGCGTCCTACGTCGGCGGTCCATACCGATGACGCCAACCCGTAGTCCGAATCATTGGCCCAGCCCAGTACCTGCACCTCATCGGTGAACTTGGTCACCGATACCACCGGCCCGAACACCTCGCGGCGCACGATTTCATCGTCCTGTTGCGCATCGGCGAGTACGGTCGGCTCAAAGAAGAAACCATTGCCTTCCACCGCCTTGCCACCGGTGACCAGGCGGATATGCGGCTGCGCCACGGCGCGTTCGACAAACCCGGCAACCCGGTCGCGGTGTTGCGCGGTGATCAACGGGCCCAGCTCAGTGGCCGGGTCATCCTGCAAGCCGTATTTGATGCTGGCGACCGCCGCGCCGAGCTTCTCCACAAACGCATCGTAGATGTCTGCCTGCGCATAAATCCGGCACGCTGCGGTGCAGTCCTGCCCGGCGTTGTAGAAGCCGAAGGTACGAATGCCTTCCACCGCTGCATCGATATCCGCATCGTTGAAGATGATCACGGGCGCCTTGCCGCCCAGCTCCATATGCATGCGCTTCACGCTGTCGGCGGTGCTGGAGATGATATTCGCGCCTGTGGCGATAGAGCCGGTCAGCGACACCATGCGCACTTTCGGGTGGTTCACCAGTGGACTGCCCACGGTAGGCCCACGGCCGAACACCAGGTTGAGTACTCCGGCCGGGAAAATCTCCGACGCCAACTCGACCATCCGCAACGCGGTCAGCGGGGTTTGCTCCGACGGCTTGAGCACCACGGTATTGCCCGCGGCCAGGGCCGGTGCGATTTTCCAGGCGACCATCATCAACGGGTAGTTCCACGGCGCGATGGACGCAATCACGCCCACCGGGTCGCGACGGATCATCGAGGTGTGGCCGGGCAAGTATTCACCGCCGGCCGAACCGCTCATGCATCGGCTGGCGCCGGCGAAGAAGCGGAACACGTCGGCAATTGCCGGGATCTCGTCGTTCAGCGCGGCGCTGTAGGGCTTGCCGCAGTTGTCCGATTCCAGCTTGGCCAGTTCTTCGCCGTGGGCTTCGATCACGTCGGCCAGTTTCAGCAGCAACAGCGAGCGATCCTTGGGCGCGGTTTGCGACCAGCCTTCGAAGGCCGCATCGGCGGCGCGCACGGCGGCGTCGACCTGGGCTTCGCTGGCTTCTTTGATTTCCACCAGCACGCGGCCCAGGGCCGGGTTGAAGATGGCCTGGGCCGGGCCTTCGCCTTGTACCAGTTGGCCGTTGATCAGCAGTTTGGTTTGCATGATTGAGTCCTCCAAAAAACGCGCGTTATTTCCCTGAAGAAACCGGATTTAAATGTGGGAGGGGGCTTGCCCCCGATGCCAGTGGTTCAGTGACAGCTGTGTTGGCTTTCACACCGCTATCGGGGGCAAGCCCCCTCCCACATTTGAACCGCGTTCCTTCAGTGGCCAAGTTATTTACCACCACTCCCCGCCACGCTTTCACCACCGCGGGTCAGGTAATAGGCACCCAGGATCGGGAACATCGTCACCAGCATCACCAGCATCGCGACCACATTGGTCACCGGCACATCCCGTGGCCGGCTCAATTGGTTGAGCAACCACAGCGGCAACGTACGTTCGTGGCCGGCGGTGAAAGTGGTGACGATGATTTCGTCGAACGACAGCGCAAACGCCAGCATGCCGCCGGCCAGCAGCGCCGAGCCGAGGTTGGGCATGATGATGTAGCGGAAGGTCTGCCAGCCGTCGGCGCCCAGGTCCATCGAGGCTTCGATCAGGCTGTGGGACGTACGGCGCAGGCGGGCGATGACGTTGTTGTAGACGATCACCACGCAGAACGTCGCGTGGCCGACGATGATGGTGAACATTCCCGGCTCGATGCCTAATGTCTTGAACGTCGCCAGCAGCGCAATACCGGTGATGATCCCCGGCAGCGCAATCGGCAGGATCAACATCAGCGACACGCCTTGCTTGCCAAAGAACTCGCGGCGATACAGCGCCGCCGAGGCCAGGGTGCCCAGCACCATGGCAATCAGGGTGGCGATGGCGGCGATCTGCAACGACAGCTTGATCGCCTCCAACACGTCCGGCCGGGCGAAGGCTACGCTGAACCACTTCAGGGTAAAGCCCTGGGGCGGAAAGCTGAACGCGGCTTCTTCGGTGTTGAAGGCGTAGAGGAAGATGATCAGGATCGGGAAGTGCAGGAATACCAACCCGCCCCAGGCTGCGATCTTCAAGCCTAATGAAGATTTTTCAGAGTGCATCGAAGGCCCCCAGGCGTTTGACGATGGACAGGTAAACCGCGATCAGCACGATCGGCACCAGGGTGAACGCCGCGGCCATGGGCATATTGCCGATGGCACCTTGCTGGGCGTAGACCATGCCGCCGACGAAGTAACCCGGCGGGCCCACCAGTTGCGGCACGATGAAATCGCCCAGGGTCAGCGAAAACGTGAAGATCGAACCGGCGGCAATCCCCGGCACCGACAGCGGCAGGATTACCTGCATGAAGGTCTGGCGCGGCTTCGCGCCGAGGTCGGCGGAGGCTTGCAGCAGCGACGGCGGCAAGCGCTCCAGGGACGCCTGGATCGGCAGGATCATGAAGGGCAGCCAGATATAGACGAACACCATGAAGCGCCCCAGGTGCGAGGTGCTCAAGGTGCTGCCGCCCACGCCGGGAATGCCCAGCACGAACTGCAACACCGGTTCCAGGCCCAGGTGCTGCACGAACCACTGCGCCACGCCGCCCTTGGCCAGCAGCAAGGTCCAGGCATAGGCCTTGACGATGTAGCTGGCCCACATCGGCATCATCACCGCGATATAGAAGAACGCCTTGGTCTTGCCGGTGGTGTAGCGCGCCATGTAGTAGGCGATCGGGAAGGCGACGATGGCGCTGGCGATCGACACCACGATCGCCATGCCCAGGGTGCGCAGGATGATGTCGAAGTTCGATGGCTGGAACAGCGCGGTGAAGTTGGCCAGGGTCAGGTCCGGGGTGACCGCCATGGTGAAGTCGTCAAAGGTATAGAAGCCTTGCCACAGCAGGGTCAGCAGCGAACCCAGGTAGATCGCGCCGAACCAGATCAGCGGCGGAACCAGCAGCATCGCCAGGTACAGGTTGGGCTTGCGGTACAGCAGGTTGGAAAACCTGCGCATCGGCGGTTGGGAAAGGGCCAGGCTCATTTCACACCTCGCCTGCGCGGTCAGTCAGCGGCGTCATGGCTTCTCGCGCCCAACGGGCGGTGATGGACTGGCCGACCTGATGGCCGCTGCTGATGTCCAGCCACTGGTTGTTGGCCTGGCTGATGTTCAGCGCCTGGCCGTTTTCCAGTTTCAGCTCATAGCGGGTGGCGCTGCCCTGGTACTGGATGTCGTGCAGCAAGCCGCTGATTTCCACTTCGCCGGCGCCCAGCGGGCCCTCGGCAAACCGTACGTGTTCCGGGCGAATCGAAAACGGCTGCGCACTGCCGCTGAGGCGCTGGGCCAACTCGCCGCGAATCACGTTGGAGGTGCCGACGAATTCGGCGACGAACGCGGTGGCCGGTTTCATGTACAGGTTGCGCGGGGTGTCGACCTGTTCGATGCGGCCCTTGTTGAACACCGCCACACGGTCGGACATCGACAGCGCTTCGGTCTGGTCGTGGGTCACGAAGATAAAGGTGATGCCGAGCTGGCGTTGCAGCTTCTTCAGCTCGCTTTGCATCTGTTCGCGCAGCTTGAGGTCGAGGGCGCCCAAGGGTTCATCGAGCAGCAACACACGGGGGCGATTGACCAGGGCACGGGCCAGGGCTACCCGTTGGCGTTGGCCGCCGGAGAGTTGCACCGGCTTGCGCTCGCCGTAGCCACCGAGTGCGACCATTCCCAAGGCTTCTTCGGCGCGGTTGAGGCGTTCGGTCTTGCCCACGCCTTTGACCTTGAGGCCATAGGCGACGTTATCGCGCACGTTCATATGGGGGAACAGTGCGTAATCCTGGAATACCGTGTTTACGTCACGCTGATACGGCGGCAAGCCAGCGGCTTCCTCGCCATGAATGCGGATCGAGCCTGCGCTCGGCTGCTCGAAACCGGCGATCAGGCGCAGGCAGGTGGTCTTGCCCGAGCCGGATGGGCCGAGCATGGAAAAGAACTCGCCGTCCTGGATATCGATGGAAACCCGGTCAACGGCTTTCACTTCGCCGAACTGACGGGAAACGTGGGTGAATTGGACTGCAAGCGTCATGGTGCGGTGCTCCAAAAAGGCGCGGGTGGTCGCAGCGCCCGGCCTGGACTGCTGAAAAAACAAAACATCCGTGAATGCGGTCGATGTGGGAGGGGGCAAGCCTCCTCCCACAGGGGATCTATGCCGTCTGCATGGTCTTAGCGGCCGCCCATGATCGCGATGTAGTCCTGGGTCCAGCGACTGTATGGCACGAACTTGCCGCCCTCGGCCTGCGGGGTTTTCCAGAAGGCGATCTTGTCGAACTGGTCGAAGCCGTTGGTCTTGCAACCCTCGGCGCCGAGCAGTTCGCTTTCCTTGCAGGCTGCGGGCACCGCCGGCAGCGAGCCGAACCAGGCGGCGACATCGCCCTGGACTTTGGGCTGCAGCGACCAGTCCATCCACTTGTAGGCGCAATTCGGGTGTTTGGCCTCGCTGTGCAGCATGGTGGTGTCGGCCCAGCCGGTGGCGCCTTCCTTGGGAATGGTCGAAGCAATCGGCTGCTTCTCGTTTTGCAGGCCGTTGACCTGATACGGCCAGGCGCTGGAGGCCACCACGCCTTCGTTCTTGAAGTCGCTCATTTGCACGGTGGTGTCATGCCAGTAGCGGTGGATCAACGGCTGCTGCGCGCGCAACAGGTCGAGCACGGCCTTGTACTGGGTTTCGGTCAGTTCATAGGGGCTCTGGATCCCCAGTTCCGGCTGGGTGCTCTTGAGGTACAGCGCCGCATCGGCGATGTAGATCGGACCGTCATAGGCCTGCACACGACCTTTGTTCGGCTTGCCGTCCGGCAGGTTTTGCGCCTCGAACAGCACATTCCAGCTGGTGGGCGCGGTCTTGAACACGGTGGTGTTGTACATCAGCACGTTCGGCCCCCACTGGTACGGGGTGCCGTAGGTCTGCTGGCCCACCACGTACCACGGCGCATCCTTGAGGCGCGGGTCGATGTTCTTCCAGTTGGGGATCAACGCCGTGTTGATCGGCTGCACACGCTTGCCGACGATCAATCGCAGCGACGCATCCCCGGACGCGGTGACCAGGTCATAACCGCCCTTGGCCATCAAACTGACCATTTCGTCAGAAGTGGCGGCGGTTTTCACATTGACCTTGCAGCCGGTCTCCTTCTCGAAGCCTGTGACCCAGTCGTAGGCCTTGTCGCTTTCGCCACGTTCGATATAGCCGGGCCAGGCGACGATATCCAGCTGGCCTTCACCAGCGCCCACCGCCTTGAGCGGTTCGGCGGCCTGGATACTGACGCTGGCCAGCAGCGCGGTGGTCAAGGCACTGAGCAGTGCGGTCTTATGCGCAGACATGGGGATTCCCTCTTCTTTAATTATGGTCGGGGCAGTGTGTGAAGCCGTGACGCATGAGCTTAGTTGTTGTTTTAAAGATGCTGGCCGTGGCGGGCCATGATGTGGCGCACCACGCTGTAGTCCTGTAGCGAATCGCTGGACAGATCTTTCCCATACCCCGAGCGCTTCAAGCCGCCGTGGGGCATTTCGCTGACCAGCATGAAATGGCTGTTGATCCAGGTGCAGCCGTATTGCAGGCGCGCGGCGACCTGCATGGCCTTGTCCAGGTTCTGGGTCCAGACGGAGGAGGCCAGGCCGTATTCGGAATCGTTGGCCCAGTCCACCGCCTGTTCCAGTTCGTCGAAGCGGGTCACGGTGACCACCGGGCCGAACACTTCGCGCTGGACGATTTCATCGTTCTGCTTGCAACCGGCGAGCAGCGTCGGCTGGTAATAGAAGCCGGCCCCGGAATGCACGGCCGCGCCGGTGACCCGCTCGATATGCGGCTGGCCGAGGGCGCGCTCGACAAAGCTGGCCACGCGGTCGCGCTGGCGTGTGCTGATCAGCGGGCCGAGTTCGTTATCGGCATCGCGCTTGCCGGCGAAGCGCAGGCTGCTGACGGCTGCGCCCAGTTCGGCGACCAATTTGTCGTGGATGCCCGCCTGGGCGTAGATGCGGCATGCCGCCGTGCAGTCCTGGCCGGCGTTGTAGTAACCGTAAGCACGCACACCTTCGACCACGGCTTGCAGGTCGGCGTCGTTGCACACGATCACCGGCGCCTTACCGCCCAATTCCAGGTGTGTGCGCTTGAGGGTCTTGGAGGCGGCCTGCAGGATTTTCTGGCCGGTGACGATGTCGCCGGTCAGCGAGACCATGCGCACCTTGGGGTGGCTGACCAAATGGCTGCCGACGCCTTCACCGCCACCGCACAGAATGTTGATGACCCCGCGGGGTAACACGTCCTTCAGGACCGGGGCCAATGCGAGGATCGACAGCGGCGTGTGTTCCGACGGCTTGAACACCAGGGTATTACCGGCCGCCAGCGCCGGGGCGATCTTCCACGCGGCCATCATCAGCGGGTAGTTCCACGGCGCAATCGAGGCCACCACGCCAATCGGATCGCGGCGCACCATGCTGGTGTAGCCCGGCAGGTATTCGCCGCTGAGCTGGCCGGTCTGGCAGCGCACGGCGCCGGCGAAGAAGCGGAACACATCGATGGTGGCGCTCAAGTCATCCTGGCGCGCCAGGTGCAACGGCTTGCCGCAGTTCAGCGATTCCAGGCGGGCGAGGTAGTCGGCGTGTTTCTCGATGGCGTCGGCGATGCCCAGCAGGACGTTCGAGCGTTGTTGCGGCGTGGTCCGCGACCAGCCGGCAAAAGCGCGGTGTGCGGCGAGGATCGCACTTTCGACCTGCTCGGTGCTGGCCTCGGCGATCTGGGTGAGCACTTCGCCGGTGGCCGGGTTGAGGATCGGCTCGGCAACGCCCTGGCCCTGGACCAGTTCGCCGTCGATCAGCAACGCAGTGAGCAGCGGGGTGGGCGCGCCGGACATTTTTCGTGAACTCTTTTCTTGTGTGGTCATGGGCGTTCTCTTACAAGGCGCCTGACCTTCTCTTATGGATAGACAGAGACTAGAGGTCAGGCGCGAGGTCAACAAATACTAAATACTGAATGCAGCATTCGATTAAATAGATGGCTTGCGTGGGTGTGGTTGTTCCCGCGCCACGGTGAGGAACGGATCCACCAAGGCCGGCCGCGCGGTGCCCCGACGCCAGGCCAGGCCGACGTCCAGGGTCTGGCTGAGGTCGGCAATCGGCCGCGCTTCAATAATGTCGCCCTCCAGGGACCAGGGGCGGTAGGTCATGTCCGGTTGGATCGACACGCCCAGGCCCGCGGCCACCAGGCTGCGCACCGCCTCGGTGGAGGCGGTGCGCAGAGTCACGCGCGGTTGCAGGCCGGCAGCGGCCCACAGGCGCTGGGCGTTATGCCCCATTTCGTCGACGTTCAGCTGAATCAACGGCTCGTTTGCCACGTCGGCGAGGTTGATGCTGTCGTGCTCCAACAGCGGGTGTTGCGCCGGCAGCCACAGGCGGTGGGGCGAGTGGGTGAGGACTTCGGTCTGCAGGGCGTGGCGGTCTTCCAGGTTGGAGAGGATCAGCACGCCCACATCGATCTCGCCGCTGACCAGCAAATGCTCGATATACGGGCGTTCGTCTTCCATCACGCGGATCTCCACGTTGGGGTAGGCGCGCTGGAAGCGGGTGAGCAAATCCGCCAGGTAGTAGCCGGCGACCAGGCTGGTCACGCCGATGATCAACTGCCCGGCGACCTGGTCGGTGCTCTGTTGCAGGCTGCGCTTGGCATTGTCGACGGTGGCGAGGATCAAGTGTGCCTGGCGCAGGAACTGATGGCCCTGGTGCGTGAGGGTCATGCCCTTGGCGTGGCGGTTGAACAGGGTGACGCCGATTTCCTGCTCCAGTTGCTGGATCGCCAGGGTTAGGGTGGACTGGGAAATGAACGCGGTCTGCGCGGCGGCGGAGATCGAGCCGGTCTCGGCCACGGCGATAAAATGCCGGATTTGACGCAAGGTCATCATGCTGGAATTACCAGTGGGGTGTTTTTATAGATTTGTTCGAGTGTATATCGGTTTTAGCGAAGGGCAGTGGCGTTACATCTGGAAGCACTCTAGATCGCGGCTTTTTGGCACTTAGTTTTACGCTGAGGGCCTATTGGTCCATGAACCCTAGTGTCTGGAGGCTACGAATGAATACCCGTGGATTGCTCGATCAGTTGCTCAAGTCCGGCCAGGACATGTTGCAGAACAAAACCGGCGGCCAGCGCAAACAGGACGATAAAGGCGCCCTCGGCGGGCTGCTCGGCGGCGGCGGTCTGGGCAGCCTGCTCGGCGGTGCGGGCGGTGGCGCCCTGGCGGCGGGGGCGATGGGCCTGTTGCTGGGCAACAAGAAGGCGCGCAAGTTTGGCGGCAAAGCCCTGAACTACGGCGGGCTGGCCGCGTTGGGCGTGATTGCCTACAAAGCCTACGGCAACTGGCAGGCCAAGCAGGCCAACGCGCCTCAGGGTGAGCCGCAAACCATCGATCGCCTGCCGCCGGCCCAGGTCGAGCAGCACAGCCAGGGGATCCTCAAGGCATTGGTCGCCGCCGCCAAGGCCGACGGCCATGTGGATGAACGCGAGCGCGCACTGATCGAAGGTGAATTCACCAAGCTGGACAACGACCGCGAACTTCAAAGCTGGCTGCACGCCGAGCTGAACAAGCCGCTGGACCCGGCCGACGTCGCCTGCGCCGCCGGCACCCCGGAAATGGCCGCCGAGATGTACATCGCCAGCGTGATGCTGGTGGATGAGGAGAACTTTATGGAAAAGGCGTATCTGGACGAATTGGCCCGCCAACTCAAGCTCGAACCGGGCTTGAAGCTGGAACTGGAAAAGCAGGTACGGCTTAACCAGTAACCAACGGGGCCGGGCAAATCCAACCTGTGGGAGGGGGCTTGCTCCCGATAGCGGTGGTCCAGTTCGAATCTCTGCAACTGACCCACGGCAATCGGGAGCAAGCCCCCTCCCACAGGTGTTTTTGCAATGTGTGTGTGCCACATCGAAACCCATTGATAAATGAGGGCTTCTGCTCAGCTATACTCCCCTCCATTTGAATGGCCCTTCGAGGAAACACTGTGAAGAATTGGACCTTGCGCCAGCGGATTTTGGCGAGCTTTGCGGTCATTATCGCGATCATGCTGCTGATGGTTGTGGTGTCCTACTCACGGTTGCTGAAGATCGAAGCCAGCCAGGAATCGGTGCGTGACGACGCGGTGCCGGGGGTTTACCTCAGTTCGATGATCCGCAGCGCATGGGTCGACAGTTATTTGCAGACCATCGATATCATTGGCCTGCGCGAGGATAAAACCTTCACCAATAGCGATAAGTCGGACTACAAGGCCTTCGAATCGCGTATCGAACAGCAGATGGCCAATTACGAAAAAACCGTGCATAGCCAGGCCGATCGCATGGAGTTCGACAACTTCAAGGCCGCCCACATCAATTACAACAAGGTTCTGGCCCAGGTACTCGATCGCGTCGAAGCCAATGACCTGCCGGCCGCGCGCGAGCTGCTGGAAGAGCAATTGACGCCGATCTGGACCGAAGGGCGCATGAAGCTCAATGACATCATCACGGAAAACAAGGCCGTGTCCGACAACGCGACGGCCGCCATTGACGACGCCGTTGCCTCGGCCAAGGTCAGCATGTTCCTGTCGCTGGCCGTGGCGATCCTCGCCGCCGGCCTGTGTGGCCTGCTGCTGATGCGCGCGATCATGGCGCCGATGCAGCGTATCGTCGAGATCCTCGAGACCATGCGTACCGGTGACCTGAGCAAACGCTTGAACCTGGAGCGCAAGGACGAGTTCGGCGCGGTGGAAACCGGCTTCAACGACATGATGACCGAGCTTACGGCCCTGGTGTCCCAGGCCCAGCGCTCTTCGGTGCAGGTCACCACCTCGGTCACCGAGATTGCCGCCACCTCCAAGCAGCAACAGGCCACTGCCACTGAAACCGCGGCCACTACTACTGAGATCGGTGCCACTTCGCGGGAGATCGCTGCCACTTCCAAGGATCTGGTCCGCACCATGACCGAAGTGTCTACCGCCGCCGACCAGGCCTCGGTGGCCGCCGGTTCCGGCCAGCAAGGCCTGGCGCGCATGGAAGAAACCATGCATTCGGTGATGGGCGCCGCCGACTTGGTGAATGCCAAGCTGGCGATCCTCAATGAGAAGGCCGGCAACATCAACCAAGTGGTGGTGACCATCGTCAAGGTCGCCGACCAGACCAACCTGCTGTCCCTGAATGCCGCCATCGAAGCCGAAAAGGCCGGTGAATACGGGCGCGGTTTTGCCGTGGTGGCCACCGAAGTGCGGCGCCTGGCCGACCAGACCGCCGTGGCCACCTACGACATCGAGCAGATGGTGCGTGAAATCCAGTCAGCGGTTTCGGCGGGCGTGATGGGCATGGACAAGTTCTCCGAAGAAGTCCGTCGAGGCATGTTCGAAGTGCAGCAAGTGGGCGAGCAGCTGTCGCAGATCATCCATCAGGTACAGGCCCTGGCGCCCCGGGTGTTGATGGTCAACGAAGGCATGCAGGCCCAGGCCACCGGCGCCGAGCAGATCAACCATGCCCTGGTGCAACTGGGCGATGCCAGCAGCCAGACGGTGGAGTCCCTGCGCCAGGCCAGCTTTGCCATCGATGAACTGAGCCAGGTTGCGGTGGGTCTGCGCAGCGGCGTGTCGCGTTTCAAAGTCTGATGAGCGACCTCGCGGCTAAACGCGGCGCCGTTCCGGCAGCGAAAAAAGCCTTGTTCCTGGTGTTTCACATCGGCAGCGAACGCTTTGCGCTCAAGGCCACGGAGGTGGCCGAGGTGTTGCCACGCCTGCCGCTCAAGCCCATCGCCCATGCGCCACTGTGGGTGGCGGGCATCTTTGCCCATCGCGGGGCGTTGGTACCGGTGATCGACCTGAGCGCGCTGACCTTCGGCACAGCGGCCCAGGCGCGGACGAGTACGCGCCTGGTGCTGGTCAATTACCAGCCGCACACCTGGGTCGAGTCGCGCTGGCTCGGGCTGATCCTCGAGCAGGCCACGGACACCTTGCGGTGCGACCCGGCCGAATTCCAGCCTTACGGCCTGGATAACCGCCAGGCGCGGTACCTGGGGCCGGTGCGGGAGGATGCCTTGGGCCTGATGCAGTGGATTGGCGTGAATGACGTGCTCACCGATGATGTGCGCGCCCTGTTGTTTTCTGCCGAGCTGAGCCTATGAGCAACGACCCGCGTTTCTTTGCCTTCTTGAAAGAACGTATCGGCCTGGACGTCGCGTCGGTCGGCGAGGCCATCATCGAGCGCGCCGTGCGCCAGCGCAGCCAGGCCGTACAGGCGCAAACGCCAGGGCAGTACTGGCAGCACCTGCAAAGCTCCGAGGACGAGCAACAAGCGCTGATCGAAGCCGTGATCGTCCCTGAGACCTGGTTTTTTCGTTACCCGGAATCCTTTGCGACCCTGGCCCGACTGGCGCTTGCACGCCTGGCCGAGATCAAGCAGATGCGCGCGCTGCGCATTCTCAGCCTGCCGTGTTCCACCGGCGAAGAACCCTATTCCATTGCCATGGCCTTGCTGGATGCCGGGTTGGCGCCGCACCAGTTCAAGGTCCTGGGCCTGGATGTCAGCCCGCTGTCCGTGGAGCGCGCCCGGCGCGGGGTGTATGGCAAGAACTCGTTTCGTGGCGGCGATATTGCCTTTCGCGACCGCCACTTCACGGAATACGGCGACGGGTTCCACATCGCCGACCGCGTGCGCGAACAGGTGCGCCTGCAAGTCGGCAACTTGCTCGACCCGACGCTGCTGGCGAACGAGGCGAGCTACGATTTCGTGTTTTGCCGCAACCTGCTGATCTACTTTGACCAGCCGACCCAGAAGCAAGTCTTCGATGTGCTCAAGGGCCTGACCCATGTGGACGGCGTGCTGTTTATCGGTCCCGCCGAGGGCAGCTTGCTGGGGCGCCACGGCATGCGCTCGATTGGGGTGCCGCAGTCATTTGCCTTCAGCCGGCATGCCGAACCGGTGAAGCCTGAGCCGGTATTCGTGCCCATGCCGACGCCACCGCGCAGCGCCGCGCCGGTCCCGGTCAAGCCGCGACCGTTCAGCACGGCCAGCAACCAGGCGGGGCCGATCAAGGCGCCGCCCTCCGATGCGGGCACCTTGCTCAGCCGCATCGCCAGCCTGGCCAACGAAGGTAAAAGTGCCGAGGCCCGCGCCGCCTGTGAGCAGTATCTGAACAGTCACCCGCCGGCCGCCCAGGTGTTCTACTGGCTGGGGTTGCTCAGCGACGTGGCCGGCAGCGCCCTGGAAGCCCAGGGGTTTTATCGGAAAGCCTTGTACCTGGAACCCCAGCATCCGCAGGCCTTGATGCACCTGGCCGCCTTGCTCGAGTCCCAGGGCGACAGTGCGGGGGCGCGCCGTTTACAGGCGCGGGCCGCCCGCAGCGAGCGAGCAGACAGTGAGTCCAAACGATGAGTAGCACCGAGGCGCTCAACACCGCAGGCCTGGACTTGACCCTGGCCGACACCCAAGCCATCGACGACTGCTGGAACCGTATCGGTATCCATGGCGACAAGTCGTGCCCGCTGCTGGTGGAGCATATCCACTGCCGCAACTGTTCGGTGTACTCGGCTGCCGCCACGCGCTTGCTGGACCGCTATGCCTTGCAGCAGGACGACCGTCGTCCGGTGGCGGCTGCCGAGGTTGACGAAAAGATCGTCACCCGCTCGCTGTTGATGTTCCGCCTCGGCGAGGAATGGCTGGGCATCGCCACCCGTTGCCTGGTGGAGGTGGCCCCGTTGCAACCGATTCACTCGCTGCCGCACCAGCGCTCCCGTGCCTTGCTCGGTGTGGCCAATGTGCGTGGTGCGCTGGTGGCGTGCCTGTCGCTGGTGGAGTTGCTTGGCCTGGAAACAACCCATCAGGGCGCCAGCGGTGGGCGGATCATGCCGCGCATGCTGATCATCGCCGCGCAGGATGGCCCGGTGGTGGTGCCGGTGGACGAAGTGGATGGCATCCATGCCATCGATGAGCGCACCCTGAAGGCGGCGTCGGCCTCGGGTATCCAGGCCAGCGCGCGCTACACCCAGGGTGTGTTGCAGTGGAAAGGCCGTAGCCTGCGGTGGCTGGACGAGGCGCAATTGTTGTCCGCCGTAACCCGGAGCCTCACATGACCCCCGACCAGATGCGCGACGCCTCGCTGCTGGAGCTGTTCAGCCTGGAAGCCGATGCCCAGACCCAGGTGCTGAGCGCGGGCCTGCTGGCCCTGGAGCGCAACCCTACCCAGGCCGACCAGCTTGAAGCCTGCATGCGTGCCGCGCATTCGCTCAAGGGCGCGGCGCGCATCGTCGGGGTGGACGCCGGGGTCAGCGTGGCCCATGTCATGGAGGATTGCCTGGTCAGCGCCCAGGAACGCCGCCTGCACCTGCAACCCGAGCATATCGACGCGTTGCTGCAAGGCACCGACCTGCTGATGCGTATCGCCACCCCTGGCAACGATGTCGGCACGGCGGACATCGACGCCTATGTGGCGTTGATGGAGCGCCTGCTGGATCCATCCCAGCCCAGTGCCTACGTCGCGCCAGCGCCCGCTGTGCCTGAGCCCGCCCCGGCGCCGCTCATCGAAGAGCTGCCGCCGGAGCCCGAGCCCGCACCGCCCGTCGCCAGCGATCCGCCGCGTCAGGGCCGACGCATGACCGAAGGTGGCGAACGCGTATTGCGCGTGACCGCCGAGCGCTTGAACAGCCTGTTGGACCTCTCGAGCAAGTCCCTGGTGGAAACCCAGCGGCTCAAGCCCTACCTGACCAGCATGCAGCGTCTCAAACGGATTCAAAGCCAGAGCGTACGCGCCCTGGATACCCTGGATGGCCAGCTCAAGACCTTGGGTTTGAGCCTCGAAGCCGAAGAAGCCCTGGCCGATACCCGCCGCCTGCTGAGCGAAGCCCAGGCGCTGCTGGCGGAAAAGACTGCCGAACTGGATGAGTTTGGCTGGCAGGCCGGCCAGCGTGCCCAGGTGCTCTACGACACTGCGCTGGCCTGTCGCATGCGCCCGTTTGCCGATGTACTCGCCGGGCAGGTACGCATGGTGCGCGACCTCGGCCGCAGCCTGGGCAAGCAAGTGCGCCTGGAGATCGAGGGGGAAAAGACCCAGGTCGATCGCGACGTGCTGGAAAAGCTCGAAGCGCCACTCACCCATCTATTGCGCAACGCCGTCGACCACGGCATCGAAATGCCCGAGCAACGCCTGCTGGCAGGCAAACCCGCCGAAGGCCTGATCTGCCTGCGCGCGTCCCATCAGGCCGGCCTGCTGGTGTTGGAGCTGAGTGACGACGGCAATGGCGTTGACCTGGAGCGCCTGCGCGGCACCATCGTCGATCGGCATCTTTCAACCTGGGAGACGGCCTTGAACCTGAGCGAAGAGGAACTGCTGACGTTCCTGTTCCTGCCGGGGTTCAGCCTGCGCGACAAGGTCACCGAAGTGTCCGGACGCGGTGTCGGGCTGGATGCGGTGCAGCATATGGTCCGCCAACTGCGCGGCGCGGTGGTGCTTGAGCAGACGGCAGGGCAGGGCAGTCGCTTCCACCTGGAGGTGCCGCTGACCCTGTCGGTGGTGCGCAGCCTGGTGGTGGAAGTCGGCGAGGAAGCCTATGCGTTCCCGCTGGCGCATATCGAGCGCATGTGCGACCTGGCCCCCGACGACATTGTGCAGTTGGAAGGCCGCCAGCATTTCTGGCACGAAGGTCGGCATGTGGGCCTGGTCGCCGCCAGCCAGTTGTTGCAGCGCCCATCGGGGCAGAGCAATGACGAAACCTTGAAGGTGGTGGTGATTCGCGAGCGCGATGCGGTTTACGGGATTGCCGTGGAACGCTTTATCGGCGAGCGCACCCTGGTGGTGCTGCCGCTGGATGATCGCCTGGGCAAGGTCCAGGATATTTCCGCCGGCGCCTTGCTGGACGACGGCTCGGTGGTATTGATCGTCGATGTGGAAGATATGCTGCGCTCGGTGGACAAGCTGCTCAACACCGGGCGCCTGGAGCGCATCGCCCGGCGCAGCCAGCAGGCCACCGAGGCACCGCGCAAGCGGGTACTGGTGGTGGACGACTCGCTCACTGTGCGGGAGTTGCAACGCAAGTTACTGCTCAATCGCGGGTACGAAGTGGCCGTCGCGGTCGACGGCATGGATGGCTGGAACGCCTTGCGCTCCGAAGACTTCGACCTGCTTATCACTGATATCGATATGCCTCGTATGGACGGTATTGAATTGGTCACACTCCTGCGCCGTGACAGTCGCCTGCAATCATTGCCGGTGATGGTGGTGTCGTACAAAGACCGTGAAGAAGACCGCCGTCGTGGGCTGGATGCTGGGGCCGATTATTATCTGGCCAAGGCCAGTTTCCACGATGACGCGCTGCTGGATGCTGTGGTGGAGCTGATCGGAGGCGCACGGTCATGAGGATTGCGATCGTCAATGACATGCCCCTGGCCGTGGAGGCCCTGCGCCGTGCCTTGAGCTTCGAGCCCATGCACCAGGTGGTGTGGGTGGCCAGCAATGGCCTGGAGGCGGTGCAGCGCTGCGCCGAATTGACCCCGGACCTGATCCTGATGGACCTGATCATGCCGGTGATGGACGGCGTGGAGGCCACGCGGCAGATCATGGCCGAGACCCCGTGCGCGATCCTGCTGGTGACCGTCGACCGCCAGGCCAATGTGAGCCGGGTGTTCGAAGCCATGGGCCACGGCGCCCTGGATGTGGTGGACACGCCGGCGCTCGGCGTGGGCAACCCCAAGGATGCGGCGGCGCCGTTGCTGCGCAAGATCCTCAACATCGGCTGGCTGATCGGCCAGCGCGGCAGCCGTGTGCGCGCCGAAACCACGCCGGAGCGCAGCACCGGCAAACGCCAGAGCCTGGTGGCGATCGGTTCTTCGGCGGGTGGCCCGGCTGCCCTGGAAATCCTGCTCAAGGGGTTGCCCCGGGACTTTGCCGCCGCCATTGTGCTGGTGCAGCATGTGGACCAGGTCTTCGCCGCCGGCATGGCCGAGTGGCTGAGCAGCGCCTCCGGCCTGCCGGTACGCCTGGCCCGCGAAGGCGAACCGCCGCAAAGCGGGGTGGTGCTGCTGGCCGGCACCAATCACCACATTCGTTTATTGAAGAATGGCACGCTAGCCTATACCGCAGAGCCGGTGAACGAGATTTACCGGCCTTCCATCGATGTGTTTTTCGAAAGCGTGGCCAGCCACTGGAATGGCGATGCCGTCGGCGTACTGCTGACCGGTATGGGCCGTGACGGGGCCCAGGGGCTCAAGCTAATGCGTGAACAAGGTTATTTGACCATCGCCCAGGATCAGCAAAGCTCGGCGGTGTATGGCATGCCCAAAGCGGCGGCGGCGATTGATGCTGCTGTTGAAATTCGCCCACTGGATAGAATTGCGCCCCGATTGCTGGAGGTATTTGCAAAATGATCCACACCTCCCGCGGCTGGCTTGCAGGTAGTAATTCAGGTGACTGCACATGAATGATTTACAGATCGACGACATCAAGACCGACGAAAACGCCGCCATGGTGTTGCTGGTCGACGACCAGGCCATGATCGGCGAAGCCGTCCGGCGTGGCCTGGCCCACGAAGAAAACATCGACTTCCACTTCTGTGCCGACCCGCACCAGGCGATTGCCCAGGCCATCCGCATCAAGCCCACGGTGATCCTGCAGGACCTGGTGATGCCCGGCCTCGACGGCCTGACCCTGGTGCGCGAATACCGCAACCACCCGGCCACGCAGAACATCCCGATCATCGTGCTTTCCACCAAGGAAGACCCGCTGATCAAGAGCGCGGCGTTCTCGGCGGGGGCCAACGACTACCTGGTCAAGCTGCCGGACAACATCGAACTGGTGGCGCGCATCCGCTATCACTCGCGCTCCTACATGACCCTGTTGCAGCGCGATGCCGCCTACCGTGCGCTGCGGGTCAGCCAGCAACAGCTGCTGGACACCAACCTGGTGCTGCAACGGCTGATGAACTCCGATGGCCTGACCGGACTGTCCAACCGCCGCCACTTCGACGAATACCTGGAGCTGGAATGGCGCCGCGCCATGCGTGACCAGACCCAGCTGTCATTGCTGATGATCGACGTGGATTTCTTCAAGACCTACAACGACAGCTTTGGCCACGTCGAGGGTGACGAAGCCCTGCGCAAAGTGGCCAACACCATCCGCGAAGCCAGCAGCCGCCCCTCGGACCTGCCGGCGCGCTACGGTGGCGAAGAGTTTGCCCTGGTATTGCCGAACACCTCGCCGGGTGGGGCACGCCTGGTGGCGGAAAAGCTGCGCATGGCCGTCGCCGCACTGAAAATCCCGCATATCGCCCCGGCCGAAGGTTCCAGCCTGACCATCAGCATCGGGCTGTCGACCATGACGCCGGTACAGGGTACCGATTGCCGCCAGTTGATCATGGCAGCGGACAAGGGGTTGTACACGGCCAAGCATAACGGGCGCAATCTGGTCGGTATCGAGTGACTCGAGGCCGCAACAGATCAAAATGTGGGAGGGGGCTTGCCCCCGATAGCGGAGGGTCAGTCACCTGATTCAGGGCTGATACACCGCCATCGGGAGCAAGCCCCCTCCCACATTTAACCCTGCGTAGTCTGCCTTTTCGCCCAGCGGACTGCCGTTCCCCCCCGTTTGCCGTTATACTCGCCGGCTTTCAAAAGTTCGCCAACGAGTGCTGCCCGCCATGGAAATCAACCCGATCCTTAACACCATCAAGGACCTGTCCGAGCGCTCCGAAACTATTCGGGGGTATCTTTGACTACGATCAAAAGCATGAGCGTCTGACCGAAGTCAATCGCGAGCTTGAAGATCCGAGTGTCTGGAACAAACCTGAATACGCCCAGGAACTGGGACGCGAGCGCGCTGCGCTGGCGCAGATCGTCGACACCCTCGACGAACTGAACACCGGCCTGGCCGATTGCCGCGACCTGCTGGACATGGCCGTCGAAGAAAACGACGAAGGCGCAGTGGGCGATGTCGTCGCCGAGCTGGCCCGTCTCGAGGAAAACCTCGCCAAGCTTGAATTTCGTCGCATGTTCAGCCACGAAATGGACCCGAACAACGCCTACCTGGACATCCAGGCCGGTTCTGGCGGCACCGAAGCCCAGGACTGGGCCAACATCCTGCTGCGCATGTACCTGCGTTGGGCCGACAAGCGCGGTTTCGACGCCACCATCATGGAGCTGTCGGCCGGTGAAGTCGCCGGGATCAAGGGCGCGACCGTGCACATCAAGGGTGAATACGCCTTTGGCTGGCTGCGTACCGAGATCGGCGTACACCGCCTGGTGCGCAAGAGCCCGTTCGACTCCGGCAACCGTCGCCACACCTCGTTCTCTGCGGTGTTCGTCTCGCCCGAGATCGATGACAAGGTGGAAATCGAGATCAACCCGGCTGACCTGCGTATCGACACCTACCGCTCCTCCGGTGCCGGTGGTCAGCACGTAAACACCACCGACTCGGCCGTACGTATTACTCACGTACCGACCAACACCGTGGTGAGCTGCCAGAACGAACGTTCCCAGCACGCGAACAAGGACACCGCCATGAAAATGCTGCGGGCCAAGTTGTACGAGCAGGAAATGCAGAAGCGCAACGCCGCTTCCCAGGCCCTGGAAGACACCAAGTCGGATATCGGCTGGGGTCACCAGATCCGCTCTTATGTGCTCGATGCGTCGCGGATCAAGGATCTGCGCACTAACATCGAACGCAGCGACTGCGACAAGGTGCTCGACGGTGACATTGACGAATACCTGGAAGCCAGCCTGAAATCTGGCCTGTAACCCCTTGTAGGAACCGGGGGGACGCCCAGTCCTTGCCGGCGATCCCCGGCCGCAGGCCGGGGACCACGAACCTGATGGAAAATTTAAAGACATGAGCGACCAACAACTCGACCCGCAAGCCCTGCAACAGGAAGAAAACTCCCTGATCGCCCTGCGCAAGGAAAAGCTGGCTGCCGAGCGCGCCAAGGGCAATGCCTTCCCCAACGACTTCCGTCGCGACAACTACTGCGATGCCTTGCAGAAGCAGTACGCGGACAAGACCAAGGAAGAGCTGGCAGAAGCGGCGATCCCGGTCAAGGTGGCAGGTCGCATCATGCTCAACCGTGGCTCGTTCATGGTGATCCAGGACATGACCGGGCGTATCCAGGTCTACGTCAACCGCAAGACCCTGTCTGAAGAAACCCTGGCCTCGGTGAAAACCTGGGACATGGGCGACATCATCGCCGCCGAAGGCACCCTGGCCCGTTCCGGCAAGGGCGACCTGTACGTGGAAATGACCAGCGTGCGCCTGCTGACCAAGTCCCTGCGCCCGTTGCCGGACAAGCACCACGGCCTGACCGATACCGAGCAACGCTACCGTCAGCGCTACGTTGACCTGATCGTCAACGAAGACGTGCGCCAGACCTTCCGCGTGCGTTCGCAGGTCATCGCGCATATCCGCAGCTTTCTGATGCAGCGTGACTTCCTGGAAGTGGAAACCCCGATGCTGCAGACCATCCCGGGGGGCGCCGCAGCCAAGCCGTTCGAAACCCACCACAACGCACTGGACATGGAAATGTTCCTGCGTATCGCGCCTGAGTTGTACCTCAAGCGTCTTGTGGTCGGTGGCTTCGAGAAGGTGTTCGAGATCAACCGCAACTTCCGTAACGAAGGCGTCTCGACCCGGCACAACCCGGAATTCACCATGTTGGAGTTCTACCAGGCCTACGCCGACTACGAAGACAACATGGACCTGACCGAAGAACTGTTCCGCGAGCTGGCGCAACTGGTCCTGGGCAGCACCGACGTGCCGTATGGTGACAAGGTGTTCCACTTCGGCGAGCCGTTCGTGCGTCTCTCGGTATTCGACTCGATCCTCAAGTACAACCCTGAGCTGACCGCCGACGACCTCAATGACATCGACAAGGCCCGCGCCATCGCCAAGAAAGCCGGTGCCAAGGTGCTGGGCTTCGAAGGCCTGGGCAAACTGCAGGTGATGATTTTCGAAGAGCTGGTGGAGCACAAGCTGGAACAGCCGCACTTCATTACCCAGTACCCGTTCGAAGTGTCGCCGCTGGCCCGTCGCAACGACGACAACCCGAACGTCACCGACCGTTTCGAGCTGTTCATCGGCGGCCGCGAAATCGCCAACGCCTACTCCGAGCTTAACGATGCCGAAGACCAGGCCGAGCGCTTCATGGCCCAGGTGGCCGACAAGGACGCCGGCGATGACGAAGCCATGCACTACGACGCCGACTTCGTACGTGCCCTGGAATACGGCATGCCGCCAACGGCCGGTGAAGGTATCGGCATCGACCGCCTGGTGATGTTGTTGACCAACTCGCCGTCGATCCGCGATGTGATCTTGTTCCCGCACATGCGGCCACAAGCGTAAGCGTAGCGAAATCCGAAGCCGCCTTTTATAAGGCGGCTTTTTTATGTGGCGTTTTTAAGCGTCAAGCAAACAGCGCCAGGTTTTGATCTATTCAAGGATGTGTGTCGTGAACCGCGTAACCGCTCAAGAAGGCGCCGCCGGCATTGCCGCTGCCGTGGCTGAAAGCGTCCAGTACCAGGGCCGTAAGGCCAGCCGTCGGGGCAGCGAGCAACGCAGGCAAGACATTCTCGATGCAGCCATGCGCATCGTGGTACGCGATGGCGTGCGCGCCGTGCGCCATCGGGCCGTGGCGGCCGAGGCCGGTGTGCCGTTGTCAGCCACTACCTATTACTTCAAGGACATCGATGACCTGCTCACCGATACCTTCGCCCAGTATGTTGAACGCAGCGCGGCCTTCATGGGCAAGCTATGGGTGCGTAACGAAGGCCTGCTGCGTGAGATGGTCGCCTATGGTGATGGCAGCCCGGAATCGCGCTCGCAACTGGCCGATGACATTGCGCGGCTGACCGCCGACTATGTGCTGCGCCAACTGACCAACCGCCGCGAACATTTGATGGCCGAACAGGCCTTCCGCCAGGAAGCCTTGCTCAACCCGCGCCTGGCTGAGCTGGTGCGGTCCCACCAGCAGATCCTGTTGCAGGGCACGGGGCAGTTTTTCCAGGTATTGGGCTCCCGCGAGCCGCAACAGGACGCCAAGGTGTTGACGGCGATTATCAGTCGGATGGAATATCAGGGCCTGCTGGGCGGCGCAGAGCCTCTGACCGGTGAAGAGATGCTTGAGATCCTCAAGCGTTACATGCATTTGGTGTTGGCCTCGGTCTGACACCGGGGGAGTCCAATGAAAACCTGGCGTGTGGCGGTAATCGCCTTGTCGTTCCTGTTGCTCAGCGGTTGCCTGGTCACGTTCAAGGACCCGTTGCCCGCCCATGAGGCGGCGCCGGATGAGTTGCTGGGCCATTGGACCAGCAGGAATGCCTGGGGCGAACCGCTCAATCTGCGCATCAGCCGTGCCGGTGAGCACCGCTACAAGGCGGTGAGCTACCCTAAAGCCACGCCGGCCCAGCGCGATGAGTACCTGTTTACCGTTTCGCGTCATGGCAACCGCTGGTACCTGTCGGCACCGTTGCCGGCCCGGTTCGGAGGGCATTACTTCCTGGCGGGGTTCGAGTTCGACGATAAGCACGAATTGGTGGTCTATAACCTCGACCTCGAACAGATTCACCAGGCCATCGGGCAACAGGTGCTGCAGGGCAGCAACGTGGAGACCGTCGAAGGCGCCGGCGTACGGGTCGACAGTTCCATGAGCCAGGTGTTTGCCTACCTGGATGATCCGGCCAATGCCGATGTGTTCGTTGAAGCCGTGCGCTACCAGCGTGCGGGCAAATAACGTTTAGAGAGGAAGCACCGGGTGGACGATTACCAGCAGACGATACGCAGCTTGTCCGATCGCATTGTGCTGGCGCAAACACCGATTCGCGTCCTCGACGCCGTGAAGTGGGACGACAACATTCGCCAGGGATTCCTCAAGGCCAAGGGCAAGGCCATGCCCGCCGTGGATCGCGACTACTACCTGAACCGACCGCTGTCGTTCGACTCCAGTGCGGTAAAGCTGGAATTCCAGAACATCGAACGCGACATCACTCGCCGCCTCGGCCAGTTCAGCCCGGTGGGGCAGATCATGCGTCGCATGTGCCGCGAATACCGCATGGTGGTGCGCATGCTCGAAGCCCGCGGCACCGAGGACTTCGGCCTGATTTCCCAGGAGCTGTACGGCGCCGCCTCCGATGCCTTCCACGCCGGCGACCCGACCCTGGCTGACCTGGGCCTGATGCTCTCCGACTACCTGAACAATATCGACGGCCGTGGCGACCTCAAGGACGAAGCCAAGACCCTGACCGCCAAAGACGCCGTGGCCCTGCTGCAAACCCGCCTGAACAAGGTATTTGGCGAAGCCGAAGAGACCATCCGGGTGTTTGAGTCCGACGGTATCGTTGCCGATGCCGCAGCGGGTGCCGACTACATCAAGATCCGCGCCGACGCGATGTTCAACGACCGCGACGTGCGTGCGCTGGAAGTCCACGAAGGCCTGGTGCATGTCGGTACCACGCTCAACGGCCAGAACCAGCCGATCTGCACCTTCCTGTCCAAGGGCCCGCCGTCGTCCACCGTGACCCAGGAAGGCCTGGCGATCCTCATGGAGATCATTACGTTCGCCTCCTACCCGAGCCGCTTGCGCAAGCTGACCAACCGCACCCGTGCCATTCACATGGTGGAAGAGGGGGCCGACTTCCTGCAGGTGTTCGAGTTCTTCCGCGAGCAAGGCTTTGAAATGGCCGAAAGCTATGGCAACGCCAGCCGGGTATTCCGTGGCTCGGTGCCGAACGGCTTGCCGTTTACCAAGGATCTGTCCTACCTCAAGGGCTTTATCATGGTCTACAACTACATCCAGCTGGCCGTGCGCAAAGGCAAGCTGGAGCAAGTGCCGCTGCTGTTCTGCGGCAAGACCACCCTGGAAGATATGCGCACCTTGCGCCAACTGGTGGACGAAGGCCTGGTGGTGCCGCCCAAGTACCTGCCGGAGCAGTTCCGCGACATGAACGCACTGGCGGCGTGGATGTGTTTCTCCAACTTCCTCAACCACTTGAGCCTGGACCGGATCGAGGCGGATTACTCCAACATCCTTTAAACGCTGTTATTCACGAGGCTTCAACGGATGAGAATCCTCGGCATTCTGTGCCTGCTACTCACATTGAACGGTTGCAGCTCGCTGCTGTTCTACCCCGAACCCGGCCTGCCGTTCACGCCCGAAAAAGCGCACTTGCAATACCGTGATGTCACCCTCACCTCCGCCGACGGCGTCAAGCTGCACGCGTGCTGGCTGCCGGCCAAGGCCGGAGTACCCGTCAAAGGTACGGTGCTGCACCTGCACGGCAACGGCGGTAACCTGGCCTGGCACCTGGGCGGCAGCTGGTGGTTGCCGGAGCAGGGCTACCAGGTACTGCTGCTGGACTATCGCGGTTACGGGCTGTCGGAAGGCAAGCCCTCACTGCCGGCGATTTATCAGGATGTGGACGCGGCGTTCAACTGGCTCGACCGGGCGCCCGAAACCCAGGGCCAGCCGCTGATTGTGCTTGGCCAAAGCCTGGGCGGCGCGCTGGCGGTGCATTACCTGGCGGAACACCCGCAGCGTCAGTCCCAACTCAAGGCCCTGATACTGGACGGCGTGCCCGCCAGTTATCGTGACGTAGGACAATTCGCCCTAAGCACCTCCTGGTTAACATGGCCCTTGCAGGTGCCCTTGTCTTGGCTGGTGCCCGACGCCGACAGCGCGATCAACGCCATGCCGCAACTGACCGGCGTGCCGAAATTGCTGTTCCACAGCCTGGATGACCCGATCGTGCCCGTGGCCAACGGTATCCGCCTGTATCAGGCCGCGCCGCCGCCAAGGGTATTGCAGTTGACCCGCGGCGGCCATGTGCAGACCTTTGCCGACAAGACCTGGCAAACCGTGATGCTGCGCTACCTGGACGACCCGCAGCACTTCAACGGCCTGCGCCGCCTGGGCGAGATTCCGAATTACCCCATTCCTAAAGCTGATCCATCAGAGAGCCCGCAATGAGCGAAGAACGCAACATGATCCCGCTGATCCTCACCGGTATCGGCACCATCATCGGCACCGTCGGCTGCCTGTGGTACTACGGCTATTTGCACTTCGCCAAGCCTGAGGATGCGCTGCTGCTCAGCGACTTCACCATGCTCAAGACCGTGCCGGGCGAGGACTACAAGATCTCCCTGACCCCGGCCGCTCAAGTGGCGCAGTGCGTCGATGGCGTGCTGGTCATGTTCGATACTGAGCAGAAAGGCTTGAGTGGGGTGTTGGTCAATAATAAGAAGCAGGCGGTGCGTTGCATGGGGCAGGAAACACCGCAACTGCAACAGTAGGCTTTTGCATGAATGTAGTAGGAAAACGTCATCAATCGTGCGGATTAGTCATTCAGTGCATGTCTGATCCTGAGTAGGGCGGAACCATCTTGACGCTTACGCCACAGATTAAGGACCGATCAGTGTGACGGGTCGGTCCATTTTTTTAATTAATCTGGAGTCAATATTTATGGTTGGTAGCGTATCGGGATCGAATAGTGGTGGCGCGAGCAATATCGGGAATACCGGTGGGGCCCAGCAAGGGACCGGTGGAGCTCAGCAAGGTAACGACCAGAGAATTCAGCAGCTTGAAAATGAAATTAAAAGCTTAAAGGCGAGTGGCGGGAACGACGATATCATCAAGAAGTTGATGGAGGAGTTGGAAAAACTAAAAGCACAAGGCGGACAGATCAGCCAAGGTCCACAGGCCGGTCAGGGGGCGCAAGACGGTCATAGTCAGCAAGGCGGTCAAGATGGTACACAGAGCGGTCCGCAAATCCAGCCGCCAAACTACCAAAGCTCAGGCCCCGTCCCCGCCTGATTGCCTACCCGTGGATAACCCGTCTGTCATAGGCGGGTTTTTTTCACCGGGCATGGGGCGATAGTCGATGAGGACATCGGCACTTGCGGCAGTCATTGGCGACGGGATTATCTGGAACCATAGCGCGTCATAAAACCACAGAAGGCGGAGTTGCTTACATAGATCGAGGCTGAAAAGGTGGCGATACGCATTGCTGCAATCGACAACATGCTGGACATGATCAGGGGGCATGAGGCGCTGGTAAGGCGAGACGCTCGCAATCATGAGCTTGAGCAGCTGATGGATAAGCTCTCGCAAAATACGTACGGCTCGAAGGTCGAATTGCCCGCCGAGGATACACATCGCACTATCCAGTTCGGCGACCCGAAAAAAAACCCACCGTGAGGTGGGTTTTTTATCCAGCATCAATCAATCAGTTCGCCATGGACGAACGTGGCTTGACCGGCTGGTTGTCGTTGGAGATGGTCACTTCAACGCGGCGGTTCATGGCTCGGCCCGAGACGCTGCCGTTGTCGGCAACCGGGTATTCCTTGCCATAACCCTGGGTCACGATGCGCGAGATATCCACGCCTTGCTGAGCCAGTGCGCGTTGTACCGAGGCCGCGCGGCGCTCCGAAAGGCTCTGGTTGTACGAGTCGGAACCGGTGCTGTCGGTGTAGCCTTCGACGATCACCTTACGATCCGGATTGTCACGCAGGAACTGCGCCAGCTTGGTGATGTTCACCAGGCCGCTGGATTTCAGGTCGGACTTGTTGGTAGCGAACAGCACGTCGCCGAATGTCACCAGCGTACCGCGATCGGTTTGCTTGGCATTCAGGCTGTCCTGCAGCTGTTTGATCTGCGCGTCACGGGCCTCGAGCAGGGCACGGGCACGTTCGTCGCCGGCGTTTTTCAGCTTGGCTTCGGATTCGCGCAGCGCGATGGTGTCTTTGGCCACTTCAACGCGCTGGTTGGTCAGGTAGGCCAGTTGGTCAACTTTCTTCTGGTCTTCCTTGTCGCGGTAGGCCTTGTCAGCCTTGTCCAGCCATTCGCTGGCGTCCTTGGTTTCCAGCGCGGCAAGCTTGGTGGCTTGCGGGTTGGTTTGCAGGGACGAGAAGTTGGTCCGTGCGTTTTCCAGGTTCGCGTTGGGCGGGGTAGAGCAGGCCGCCAGGGCAACGCTCATCGCCAGCAGGGCAGGGATCATCAATTGTTTACGCATAGTCGTGTCGTCCTTTCAATTCGATATCGGGTGCAGTGCAATCAGGCGCGGCGCTTTATTTCTGCTGGATAGCAGCCGGGCGCATACCTTCCTGACGCAGCTCCTGAACAGCTTTCTGGGAATCCTTCACAGCCTGTTCGGCCTTGGCGGCCTGGGACTTGCGCTCTGCCACGCGAGCATCCCATTCAGCCTGTTCGGCCAGGCGACGCGCCTCGTCATAGTTCTTGTCGTGCATGGCGATTTCGGCTTGTTTGAGCTTGTCCTGGGCCGATTTCATTTCAACTGCTGCGTACTCGGTGCCGCCGGCGCTCACTGCGCTGTTGACCGCGGACTGAGTCACCGCGTATTGCTCGGTGGGCGGGTTGCCGGCGCAGCCAGCCAAAACGAAGCTGGTGCCGATTGCCAGCGCGGCCAATTTAAGCCCGCGCAGGTGGTTAAACGTGGATTTGGCAGTGCTGGTCTTCATCGTCTTCAACTCCATTGGATAGCTCCTAAAAACATCAAAATCCATCGCGGTCGATGAACGGCCGGGGCGCGGCGGTAAAGCACGACGGGCCCTTTCAAACGACCGTTCCAAGTGATGGCTTACTGGCTGTGACCGGAGGCTTTTTTCAAAAGTTCAGAAGAGATGGCGATTTGCCTAAAAAAATATCTGACTGATTGGTCAGGGTAGAAAATTGGAACTTTTGCCCCGTGCAGGGGTACTCAGAGCCTCGGCAGAGGCCCGGAATACGGGGTTCTGATGGGTGTCAATCGAGTCCGTCAGTGCTTTTGGTCGTCGGCACTGGCAGACAAATCATGCAGATAGCGACGGGACAAGGTCAGGAACCGAGGCGTTGGCCCGACGTCCTCATAGAGCGGGTCGCCCTCTTCATCGGTGGCGATGACCTGTTGTCCCTTGATGTAGGGAAAGCTCGCTTCCAGCTCCTCAAGGGCGGCGCCGATCAGCTCGCCGAGCAGTTCTTCGGTGTGGCGCTTGGGGTACATCTCGGCGATGGCTGCCAGCCGTGCAGCCGCCTCCACATCCAGATGGATGGCGTACTCGGTCTTGGTCAGGCGACCCTTGGCGTTCTCTTCCCAGTGCTGGGCCAGTTCTCGAATTTTCATGGCAACCTCAATAAAGCCTGCGGTGGCGGGCGGTGATGAGTGACCAGCCGTGCGCGTGGATAAACGCGGCAGCTCACACTTGAGACTAGCTGCAAGTCACAAGGTTTAAAGTCTTGTCATAAAACGATGCCGGCGGCACTCTGACACACCTGCGCGTCCCGGATTTCTGGCTGGAGATTGGCTGATGAGTGATATCGATGCACGCTTGCGTGAGGATGTTCACCTGCTGGGTGAGCTGTTGGGCAACACCATTCGAGAGCAGTACGGCGATGATTTTCTCGCCAAGATCGAACAGATCCGCAAAGGCGCCAAGGCCGACCGCCGCGGAGCCGCCCCGGACAAAGCCGCGGGTGACGAACTGAGCGCCAGCCTCAATCAGTTGCAGGAAGACGAACTGCTGCCGGTGGCGCGGGCCTTCAACCAGTTCCTCAACCTGGCCAATATCGCCGAGCAGTACCAGTTGATTCACCGGCGCGACGAGTCGCAACCGGCGCCGTTCGAGTCCCGCGTATTGCCGGAGTTACTGGCGCGCCTGCAGGGCGAGGGCCACAGCAATGAGTCCCTCGCCCGCCAGTTGGGACGCCTGGACATCGAACTGGTCCTCACCGCCCACCCCACCGAAGTGGCGCGCCGCACCCTGATCCAGAAGTACGACGCCATCGCCGCACAACTGGCGCTGCAGGATCACCGCGACCTCACCACTGCCGAGCGCGAGCAGATCCGCCAGCGCCTGCAACGCTTGATCGCCGAAGCCTGGCACACCGAAGAAATCCGCCGCACCCGACCCACCCCGGTGGATGAAGCCAAGTGGGGCTTCGCGGTGATCGAGCATTCTTTGTGGCACGCCATCCCCAATTACCTGCGCAAGGCCGACCAGGCGTTACACGCGGCGACGGGCCTGCGTTTGCCGCTGGAAGCCGCGCCGATCCGCTTTGCGTCGTGGATGGGCGGCGACCGTGACGGCAACCCGAATGTCACCGCGCCGGTCACCCGCGAGGTGTTGCTGCTGGCGCGCTGGATGGCGGCCGACCTGTACCTGCGCGATATCGACCACCTGGCCTCCGAACTGTCGATGCAACAGGCTAGCCCGGCGTTGCAGGCCAAGGTCGGTGACAGCGTCGAACCCTATCGTGCCCTGCTCAAGCAACTGCGCGAACGCCTGCGCGCCACGCGCCAATGGGCCCATACCGCGTTGAGCAGCAGCACGCCGGCGCCTACCGAGGTGTTGCAGAACAACCGCGACCTGCTCGAGCCACTGGAGCTGTGCTACCAGTCGCTGCACGCGTGCGGCATGGGCGTGATCGCCGATGGCCCGCTGCTCGATTGCCTGCGCCGGGCCGTCACCTTTGGCCTGTTCCTGGTGCGCCTGGATGTGCGCCAGGATTCCAGTCGTCATTCGGCGGCCATGACCGAAATCACCGATTACCTGGGCCTGGGCCGTTACGAGGACTGGAACGAAGAGATGCGCATCAGCTTCCTGATGAAGGAGCTGGCCAACCATCGACCGCTGTTGCCGGGCTATTTCAAGCCATCGGCCGATACCGCCGAAGTGCTCAATACCTGCAAGGAAGTGGCCGCCGCGCCTGCCGCCTCGTTAGGCTCGTATGTCATCTCCATGGCCGGTGCCGCGTCGGACGTATTGGCGGTGCAACTGCTGCTTAAAGAGTCGGGCGTGCAACGGCCGATGCGCGTGGTGCCCCTGTTCGAAACCCTGGCCGACCTGGATAACGCCGGCCCCGTGATCGAGCAACTGTTGCTGCTGCCGGGCTACCGGGCGCGCCTGCAGGGCCCGCAGGAAGTGATGATCGGCTACTCCGACTCGGCCAAGGACGCCGGCACCACCGCCGCCGCCTGGGCGCAGTACCGGGCCCAGGAGCGGCTGGTGGATATCTGCCGGGAGCAACAGGTGGAATTGCTGCTGTTCCATGGTCGCGGGGGCACCGTCGGGCGTGGCGGCGGCCCGGCACACGCGGCGATCCTGTCGCAACCGCCGGGTTCGGTGGCGGGGCGTTTCCGTACCACCGAGCAAGGCGAGATGATTCGCTTCAAATTCGGTTTGCCGGACATTGCTGAACAGAACCTCAATCTCTACCTGGCCGCCGTGTTGGAGGCAACGTTGCTGCCACCGCCGCCACCGGAGCCGGCGTGGCGCCACTTGATGGATGAATTGGCGGCCGACGGCGTCAGCGCTTACCGCGCGGTGGTGCGGGAAAATCCGCAATTCGTCGAGTATTTTCGCCAGTCCACCCCGGAGCAGGAGCTGGGCCGGCTACCTCTGGGCAGTCGCCCGGCCAAGCGCCGCGCCGGTGGTATAGAAAGCCTGCGCGCCATTCCGTGGATCTTCGGTTGGACCCAGACTCGCCTGATGCTGCCGGCCTGGCTGGGTTGGGAAGCCGCATTGAGCAAGGCCCTGGAGCGCGGCGAAGGGGAACTGCTGGGGCAGATGCGCGAACAGTGGCCGTTCTTCCGCACCCGCATCGATATGCTGGAAATGGTCCTGGCCAAGGCCGATGCCGATATTGCGCGCCTGTATGACGAGCGCCTGGTGCAGCCGGACCTGTTGCCATTGGGCGCGCACTTACGCGACCTATTGTCGCAGGCATGCGAAGTGGTGCTTGGCCTGACCGGCCAGTCGCAACTGCTGGCCCATAGCCCTGACACCCTGGAGTTCATCCGCCTGCGCAACACCTACCTCGATCCCTTGCACCTGTTGCAGGCCGAGTTGCTCGCGCGCTCGCGTCGCCAGGAAGCCGCGCAGGACAGCCCTCTGGAACAGGCGTTGCTGGTGTCCGTGGCCGGTATTGCCGCCGGCCTGCGCAACACCGGCTGAGGTTTTTTGCGTGTTCTCAAAGGCTTGCGGATAAACCACGACGGCCGCCCTGAAAGGGGCGGTCGGCGTTTACAGCGCTGGTTGCACTCAGGCACACCCTACCTATGACGTACGCGTGGCGCGGGTTCCTGCGACTTTTGGCGGCTTGTGTGGTTAGGGCCCGCTGTGTATCTTGATCAGCCTTTGGCCGTTTGGGCGGCCTGGGCCCATAGTTTCATGAGCCCTATATTATTTTTACGAGATTGGCCCCACGCGGCGAATCCGAGCGTCATCTCTATAAAAAATTGAGGAGCACATCGATGCGCGTCATTCTGCTGGGAGCTCCCGGGGCCGGTAAAGGTACTCAGGCAAAGTTCATCACTGAAAAATTCGGCATTCCACAAATCTCCACCGGCGACATGCTGCGTGCTGCCGTCAAGGCCGGCACCGAGCTGGGCCTGATCGCCAAGAGCGTGATGGACAGCGGCGGCCTGGTCTCCGATGACCTGATCATCAACCTGGTCAAGGAACGCATCAGCCAGGAAGACTGCAAGAACGGCTTCCTGTTCGACGGTTTCCCACGCACCATTCCCCAGGCCGAAGCCCTGGTGAAAGCCGGCGTCGAGCTGGACGCGGTGGTGGAAATCGCGGTTGAAGATGAAGAAATCGTCCAGCGTATCGCCGGTCGTCGCGTCCACGAAGCCTCCGGCCGCGTGTACCACACCGTCTACAACCCGCCTAAAGTTGAAGGCAAGGACGATGTCACCGGTGAAGACCTGGTGCAGCGCAAGGACGACACCGAAGAAACCGTGCGTCATCGCCTGTCGGTCTACCATTCCCAGACCAAGCCGCTGGTGGATTTCTACCAGAAGCTGTCCGCAGCCCAGGGCAAGCCGAAGTACAGCCATATCCCTGGCGTCGGCTCGGTGGAAGCGATCACCGCCAAGGTCCTGCAAGCACTGAGCTGATCCTTTATCGGCTTGACACACAACGGCCCGCTTGCGGGCCGTTGTTGTTTATACTGGCGCACTTTTTTTCGACTTGGACACCCACACCGATGAGCACCCTGCTGGCCCTGGACACCGCGACTGAAGCTTGCTCCGTTGCCTTGCTGCACGATGGCAAGGTCACAAGCCACTACGAGGTGATCCCGCGCCTGCACGCGCAGAAGCTGTTGCCGATGATCAAGCAACTGCTTGAAGACGCGGGCACCACCCTGTCGGCCGTGGATGCCATCGCCTTTGGCCGTGGCCCGGGAGCGTTCACCGGGGTGCGCATCGCCATTGGCGTGGTCCAGGGCCTGGCCTTTGCGTTGGAGCGCCCGGTGCTGCCGGTTTCCAACCTTGCCGTACTGGCCCAACGTGCCTTGCGCGAACACGGCGCCCGGCAGGTGGCGGCCGCGATCGATGCGCGTATGGACGAAGTGTATTGGGGGTGCTATCGCGAAACGGCTGGCGAAATGCGCCTTGTCGGCGTGGAAGCGGTGCAGCCACCGGAATCGGCGGTATTGCCGGGCGATGCCAGCGGTGACTGGTTCGGCGCTGGCACCGGCTGGGGGTATGGCGAGCGTATCGGTGTTCAACCGGCTGGGCAGGACGCAACCCTGTTGCCTCACGCCGAAGATCTGCTGACCCTGGCACGCTTTGCGTTCGAACGTGGCGAGGCGATTCCTGCGGATCAGGCCGCACCGGTTTACCTGCGCGATAAAGTCGCGCAGACCAAGGCGGAAAGAGGGATTATTTGACGCCAAAAATGATGGCAATTTGAGGCAAAAGTCGCCAATCGTCAGAATTTCCCCGGGTTTTTAAACCTTTTTCAAATTATGTGTTCTAGTTATCACCAGAGCATTTGCGCGCTACGGATTGCGCCACTAAAATGCCATTACTGATAGCGAGTTCGCGCCTATGCGTATAGATGGATTTTCCTCACAGTCGTACCCGATCAAGCGCAAGCCGCGTAGGGCAAACGCCACGGTGGACGACTCCGTCGAGGATTCGCCGGACTTCATCGAGGTCCAATCCGATGCGCAGGCCAGTTCACAAGCCCGCATCAGCGGCGTTCCCGCCCGTCAGCAAGACATGGTCTTCCCGCGTTCCATGAGCAAAAGCGTTGCCACCGCCCTGGCCAGCTACCTGACCACCGCCGGATTTGTCGAATGGGATATGGAAGTGCTGGGTCTCGACATCCACATCTGATGCGCCTGCCTTACTACCTCGGCTGCCCGTCCTGGAGTGAAAACGCCTGGCGCGAGTACCTGTACCCAGCCGACGCCCGCTCCGGCGATTACCTTGCCCTTTATTCCCAGGTCTTCAACGCCGTCGAAGGCAATACCACGTTCTACGCTCGCCCTTCGGCCGCTACTGTGCAGCGCTGGGCTGAGATCATGCCCGACGATTTTCGTTTCACGGCCAAGTTCCCCGGTGACATCAGTCACGGTGGCGACTTGCGTGAGCAATTGCCGGCAGCGGAAAGTTTTGTCGGTTTGATGAGCCCGCTCGGTGAACGTGTTTCGCCGCTGTGGCTGCAGCTGTCGGCGAGTTTTTCGCCGCAACGCCTGGCTGAACTGGCCGGCTTTATCGATGGTCTGGAACGCCCGATGGCGGTGGAAGTGCGCCACCCTGAGTTCTTCGCCAAGGGCGATGCCGAGCGCATGCTCAACCGTTTGTTGCGTGATCGTGGTGTCGAGCGCATCTGCCTCGACCCGCGCGCCTTGTTCAGTTGCACGTCGACCTCGGCGGCGGTACTGCACGCACAATCGAAAAAGCCCAAGGTGCCGCCCCGTCCGGCCGCGCTGACCCGGTTTCCCCAAGTGCGTTTTATCGGTCATCCGGAGCTTGAGGCGAATGACCCGTTCCTGGTGCCGTGGGTGGAAAAAATCGCGGGTTGGATCGAAGAAGGCCGCACACCCTACATGTTCCTGCACACCTCGGATAATCGTCTTGCCGCGCAACTGGCCCTGCGTTTTCACACGCAACTCATGGCGCGCCTGCCCGGCCTGCCGGCGCTGCCGACCTTGCATCGGGAACCCGAAGCCGAGCAACTGGGGTTACTCTAGGGCTCCTTTTTCCGCCAGGAGTCAGTCATGGATGCCCAAACCCTTCGCGCCGAAACCTTCAAGGCCCTGCATGAGCGCGACCGCGCCTTCGTGATGCCAAACCCGTGGGACGCCGGCTCTGCGGTGATGCTCACCAGCCTTGGCTTTGAAGCCCTGGCCACGACCAGCGCGGGTTATGCGTTCAGCCTGGGACGCCCGGACGCGGAAGGGGCGTTGTCCCTGGAAGACACCTTGCGCAATGCCAGCATGATTGCCAAGGCCACCGCGCTGCCGGTGGCGGCCGACCTGGAAAACGGCTTCAGCGATACCCCCGAAGGGTGTGCCGAAACCATCTTGCGGGCGGCGGCCAGCGGTATCGTGGGGGGCTCTATCGAAGATGCCACCGGCGTTGCCGTCGACCCGATCTATCCCTTCGACCTTTCCGTAGAGCGCGTGGAAGCCGCCGTCGCCGCTGCCCGCAGCTTGCCATTCCCCTTCACGCTGACGGCCCGCGCCGAAAACCTCCTGCATGGTCGCCTGGATCTGCCCGACACTATTCGCCGCTTGCAGGCCTACGCCGAAGCCGGCGCCGACGTGCTCTATGCGCCGGGCCTGCGCAGTGCCGAGGACGTGCTGGCGGTGGTCAAGGCCGTGGCGCCAAAGCCGGTGAACGTGTTGATGTCCGGCGGCCTGAAACTCAGCGTGGCGCAATTGAGCGCGATGGGGGTAAAGCGCATCAGCGTGGGCTCGGCCATGGCACTGGCGGCCTATGGTGAATTCTACCGAGCGGCCCAGGAAGTCTATGAGCTGGGCACGTTCAGCTTTACCGAGCGCTCGATGCTCTTCAGCCAGGCCAATCAGTTCTTCAAGGACTGAGCCGTGCGTTTTTTCAAACTGCTGGGTGCACTGCTGGTGCTCAGTGGTGCATTTGCCGTGGGTGTGTGGCGTGCCTGGTTGCCGCTGCCGGCTGAATGGAACCCCTGGTCGCCGCTGGACGTGAGGTCCAGTCCTAACCTGTTGACCCGCTACAAGCTGGGGCGCCTGCAGGATGACCCTGTGCTGTGCGACCAAGTGCTGAAAACTGCGGGTCTGCGGGTTAGCCATCAGGCTGACACGCCCGCCGACGCTGCCTGTCCGCTGCGCAATACCTTGCGCGTGCAGGGTGCGGACGTGGCATTAAGCAGCAGCTTTCTCGCCAGTTGCCCGTTGGCCGTGGCATTCGCGCTGTTCGAGCGTCACAGCCTGCAACCGGCAGCCCAGGCGGTGTTCGGCCAGGCGGTGACACGGGTCGATCACCTGGGCAGCTTTGCCTGTCGCAACATGTATAACCGTGCCGAAGGGCGGCTCAGCCAGCATGCGTCGGCCAATGCCTTGGATATCGCCGGGTTTCGCCTGGCGGATGGGCGCAGTATCAGCGTGCTCAAGGATTGGTCCGGGGAGGGCGACAGCGCGCGGTTCCTGCGCCAGGTGCGCGATGGCGCCTGTGATGACTTCAATGTGGTGTTGAGCCCGGACTACAACGCCGCGCACCGCAACCATTTCCATCTGGACATGGGGCGTTGGTGGGTGTGTCGCTAGGCCGCCAGGCGCAGGTTGTGGGTGATCAGTGGGCGTGCCCAGTGGTAGTCGAAGTCCAGCGCCTTCTGTTGCGCCAGCAGTTCTTCGGTTGGGTAAGGCGTGGCGGGTGGTGGCAACAGGTCCAGTTCGAACTCGGCAATCGGCAAGTGCAGAGGGCGTGGTTCCGGCGCCGGGCCGGGCTCAGGCAATGGCTGGCCGGCAGTCAGGACGATGGGGCGAACCCAAGCGATTTCGAAATTCTGCTGGCGCTGCTGGGCGACGATTTCATCCTGTGGGAACGGCTCGGCGGCCGGTGGCAGCAACTCGGTTTCGAATTCGGCGATGGGCAGGAACAGCGGCTCAGGTGGGGCGATCTCGGTGTCTTTGACGTCGCACTCGCGCTGCGTGAGGATCTGCGACAACAGGTCGGCACCGGCGCTGGGCTCTACCGCCGGGTCCGCCGGTGCCGGCGCCTTGGCGGCGAGCACGTCCGGCGTTTCACCGAGCTGCTCGGCCAGCGCCCGGGAGAAGAAGTCCTGCCACACATGACTCACCCCGGCCAGCGCTTGGGTATTGCGCAGGCCGTAGTGGTTATGGGTCGGCAGTACACCGATGGTTAGGGGGAGAATGTCTGACATTTTTCTCGGTCGACGCTCAGCTCTGGCAAAATACCTGACTGTTGTTTTTATCGGCCGTTGTTTGCCGATCCTTAATATTTTTGAGCGTAGCGATTGATGAGCGAACAACCAGCGGCCAGCCGCATCCAGGTCGAGGCCTTGGGCGAAGGTTTCCAGGCCCGGGCCGAGCAGTGGGCTGAACAGCTCGGCTTGCCTTTACAGCTCGCGAGTGCGGATTTTTCCCTGCAGGTAGGCGAGCATGGCCTGCAACTGCAACAGCTGGGGCCCGACGCGCCGGGGCCGGTGCGGGTGGACTTCGTCGAAGGCGGCGCGGCTCACCGGCGGCTGTATGGTGGCGGCAGCGGACAGATGATCGCCAAGGCCGTGGGCATTGCCCAGGGCGTACGTCCCCGTGTGCTGGACGCCACGGCCGGTCTGGGCAAGGATGCGTTCGTGCTGGCCAGCCTGGGCTGTGAGATGAGCCTGATCGAGCGCCAACCGCTGATTGGCGCCCTGCTCGAAGATGGCCTGGCACGCGGCGCGGAGGATTTCGACGTGGCGCCCATCGTGGCGCGCATGAAGCTGCTCAAGGGTAACTCCATTGACGTGATGCTCAATTGGCAAGGGGAGCCGCCCCAGGTGATCTACCTCGACCCGATGTTCCCTCACCGTGAGAAAACCGCCCTGGTGAAGAAAGAAATGCGCCTGTTCCGGCCGCTGGTGGGCGATGATCCGGACGCACCGGCGTTGCTGGCCGCCGCCCTGGCCCTGGCCAGCCACCGCGTGGTGGTCAAGCGCCCGCGCAAGGCCCCCTGCATTGAAGGGCCCAAGCCGAGCCATGCGCTGGATGGCAAGTCCAGTCGGTATGACATTTATCCCAAGAAAGCGCTCAAGTCTTAAGCCACAAGCTGCAAGCAAAAGCGCTTTTCACTTGCTGCTTGCAGCTAACCACTTGCAGCTGCATCTCTCCTATAGGCCCGCATAAACAACCCCACCACCTCCTGCACATGGGCTTCGGCGGCTTCCTCACTCAACTGTCCGCCGCAGCCATACAGCAGGCAGAAGTTCGCGGTGCCCTTGAGCAGGCAGAAGAAGTGCTCGGCCGCCGTAAACGGTCTGTCGATGCTCAGCGCACCGCTCTGATCGATCTTGCCGAGCAGGCGCTCCATGCCCTGGAGCATGCGCATGGGCCCGGCTTCAAAGAAGATTTGGGAGAGTTTCACGTCCTGATTGCCGGTGGTCATCATCAGGCGATGCAGGTTCACCGACTCTTCACTGTTGATCAGCCGATGGAACCCCCGCGCGATATTCAACAATACCGTTTCCACCGGCATGCCTTCGGGCAGTTCGAAGTACATCACCGGCAACTGTTCCTCGCACTTGGCCACCACGGCGGCGGTGAACAAGGTTTCTTTGTCGGTGAAGTGGCTGTAGACGGTCAGCTTCGACACGCCGGCCTCAAGGGCCACGGCATCCATGCTGGTACTGGCGTAGCCATTGCTCAAGAACAGGGTTTTTGCTGCCGAGAGGATTGCCTGGCGTTTTGCCATGTCCTTGGGACGCCCGGGGCTATTGGTGTTTACACGATTGTCGGACATTTTCACCTTTAATACTGGACTGGCGAGTTTGGTATTAATAACATACCGGCCAGTATAATTATTCCTAGCTCCATTTGCGAAAGGTCCTTCAGCATGCGCAGCACTGTCCTGCCCTTTGCGTTGCCTGTCTGCCTGGTCTTCCTGTTGGCCGCCTGCGGCCATGAAGAAGCGGTCCAGACCACCGTCCGCCCGGCCATGGTGGTGCAGCCGCAACCCTCGGCGCAGTCGACGGACAGCTACCCCGGTGAAGTACGCGCTCGCTATGAGCCTGACCTGGCCTTTCGCATCGGTGGCAAAGTCAGCAAGCGTCTGGTGGAGGAGGGCGAGCGGGTCAAGACCAACCAGGCGCTGGCGGAACTTGACCCTCAGGATGTGCGCCTGCAACTGGAGGCCGCCCGTGCCCAGGTCGCCGCTGCCGAGGCCAACCTGCGCCTGGTACGCGCTGAGCGTGATCGCTACAAGACCCTGATGGACCGCCAGATGGTCAGCCGTTCCCAGTACGACAATTCCGAAAACCTTTACCGTTCCGGCGAAGCGCGCCTCAAGCAGATCAAGGCCGAGTTCGACGTGGCCAGTAACCAGGCCGGCTACGCCGTATTGCGCGCCCCCCAGGATGGCGTCGTAGCCAAGCGCGCGGTGGAAGTCGGCCAAGTGGTCTCCGCTGGCCAGACCGTGTTCACCCTGGCTACCGATGGCGAGCGCGAAGTGCTCATCAGCCTGCCCGAACAAGGGTTTGGTCGCTTCAAGATCGGTCAACCGGTCGCGGTGGAATTGTGGAGCCAGCCGGGCCAGCGTTTCACCGGGCGCATCCGTGAACTGTCGCCTGCGGCTGATCCAAAATCACGCACCTTCGCCGCTCGCGTTGCCTTCACCGGCGGCAAAGTCCCGGCGGAACTGGGGCAAAGCGCTCGCGTATTCATACAGGCCGACGGCGTTGTTCCGCTGTCGGTACCGCTGTCTGCCCTGAGTGCGGAGAACGGTGCGTCCTACGTCTGGCGTGTACAGCCGGACAACACCCTCAAGCGCACACCGGTACGCATTGGCGCTTTCGGTGAAAAAACCGTACCGGTGCTGGAAGGCTTGACCCCCAACGACTGGGTGGTCGCAGCCGGCGTGCATGTGCTCCACGAGGGCCAGCAAGTGCGCGCGGTGGATGGCTCCAACCGTGTAGTGAACCTGGCGGCCAAGGAGTAGTCCCCGATGGCTTTCAATCTTTCCGAATGGGCGTTGCGTAACCGCCAGATCGTACTGTTCCTGATGATCCTGCTGGCTGTGGTCGGCACCTTGTCCTACACCAAGCTGGGGCAAAGCGAAGATCCACCGTTTACCTTCAAGGCCATGGTGATCAAGACCAACTGGCCCGGCGCTACGGCCCAGGAAGTCTCGCGCCAGGTCACTGAGCGTATCGAGAAAAAACTGATGGAGACCGGCGAATACGAGCGCATTGTCTCGTTCTCCCGCCCGGGTGAGTCCACCGTCACCTTCATTGCGCGCGACTCCATGCACTCTGTGCAGATTCCTGAGTTGTGGTACCAGGTGCGCAAGAAGATCAGCGACATCCGGCAGACCTTGCCGCCGGATATCCAGGGGCCGTTTTTCAACGACGAGTTCGGTACCACCTTCGGCAATATCTACGCCCTGACCGGCGACGGCTTCGACTATGCCGTGCTCAAGGACTACGCCGACCGCATCCAGATTCAACTGCAACGGGTGGCGGATGTGGGCAAGGTCGAGTTACTTGGCCTACAGGATGAGAAGATCTGGATCGAGCTGTCCAACCTCAAGCTCGCCACTCTTGGCCTGCCGTTGGCCGCTGTACAGCAGGCGTTGCAGGAGCAGAACGCGGTGTCCACTGCCGGCTTCTTTGAAACCCCGAGCGAGCGTGTGCAACTGCGCGTGTCGGGCAACTTCAAGACGGTGGAAGAGATCCGCAACTTTCCGATTCGTGTCGCTGATCGAACCTTCCGGATTGGCGATGTAGCCGACATTCACCGTGGCTTCAACGATCCACCGGCACCGCGCATGCGTTACATGGGGGCGGACGCTATCGGACTGGCCGTGGCCATGCGTGATGGCGGCAATATCCTGGTGCTGGGCAAGGCCCTCGAAGGCGAATTCGCACGTTTGCAAAAGAACCTTCCGGCGGGCATGGAGCTGCGCAAGGTGTCAGACCAACCGGCAGCGGTGAAAACCGGTGTCGGCGAATTCGTGCAGGTGTTGGCCGAGGCATTGGCAATTGTCTTGCTGGTGAGTTTCTTCTCCCTCGGCATACGCACTGGCATGGTCGTAGCCCTGGCGATTCCGCTGGTGCTGGCAATGACCTTTGCCACCATGTATTACCTCGGTATCGGCCTGCACAAGATTTCCCTCGGTGCGTTGGTGCTGGCCCTCGGCTTGCTGGTGGATGACGCGATCATTGCCGTGGAAATGATGGCAATCAAAATGGAGCAGGGCTACGACCGGCTCAAAGCGGCCAGTTTTGCCTGGACCAGCACCGCCTTCCCGATGCTCACCGGTACGCTGATCACGGCGGCCGGTTTCCTGCCGATTGCCACCGCGCAGTCGAGCACAGGTGAATACACACGCTCGATCTTCCAGGTGGTGACGATCGCGTTGCTCGCCTCATGGATCGCCGCCGTGGTGTTTGTGCCGTACCTGGGGGAAAAACTCTTGCCGGATCTTGCGAAGATTCACGCGGCCAAACACGGCATCGATGGCCCGGATCCCTACGGCACGCCGTTCTACCAACGTGTAAGACGTTTGGTGGAGTGGTGCGTGCGTCGGCGCAAAACCGTGATTGTCCTGACGTTGCTACTGTTTATCGGCTCGGTGGCGTTGTTTCGCTTTGTGCCGCAACAGTTCTTCCCGGCCTCAGGCCGCCTGGAGCTGATGGTCGACCTGAAATTGGCTGAAGGCGCTTCCCTGAGCAATACCGCCGACCAGGTCAAGCGCCTGGAAGCCTTGCTCAAGGAACACGCCGGCATTGATAACTATGTGGCCTACGTCGGCACCGGTTCGCCGCGTTTCTACCTGCCACTGGACCAGCAACTGCCAGCGGCCAGTTTTGCGCAGTTCGTGGTGTTGGCTAAGACCATCGAGGGCCGCGAGAGCCTGCGCACCTGGCTGATCGAAACCCTCAACGAACAATTCCCCGACCTGCGCTCGCGGGTTACCCGCCTGGAAAACGGCCCTCCCGTCGGCTATCCGGTGCAGTTTCGCGTAACCGGAGAACACATCGAGGAAGTCCGCGCCCTTGCACGGAAGGTCGCGGCCAAGGTTCGCGAAAATACCCACGTCGTCAACGTGCACCTGGACTGGGAAGAGCCGAGCAAGATCGTCTACCTCAATATCGACCAGGACCGCGCCCGCGCCCTCGGCGTCAGTACCGCCAACCTGTCGAAATTCCTGCAAAGCTCACTGACCGGTTCCAGCGTCAGTCAATACCGGGAGGACAACGAGTTGATCGAAATCCTCCTGCGCGGCACCGTCCACGAGCGCACCGAGTTATCGCTGCTGCCCAGCCTGGCGGTGCCGACCGACAACGGTAAAAGCGTGGCCCTGTCGCAGATCGCCACCCTCGAATACGGTTTCGAAGAGGGCATTATCTGGCACCGCAACCGCTTGCCGACGGTGACCGTGCGCGCCGATATCTACGGCAAGGAACAACCGGCAACGTTGGTCCAGCAAATCCTGCCAACCCTTGAGGGTGTGCGCGCCGAACTGCCGGATGGCTACCTGCTGGAAGTCGGTGGTACCGTCGAAGACTCCGCCCGCGGGCAGAACTCGGTGAAGGCCGGCGTGCCGCTGTTTATCGTGGTGGTGCTGACCTTGCTGATGCTGCAACTGCGCAGCTTTTCACGCACGGCGATGGTGTTTCTGACCGCGCCGTTGGGCCTGATTGGCGTGACGCTGTTCCTGCTGGTGTTCCGCCAGCCCTTCGGCTTCGTGGCCATGCTCGGGACCATCGCGTTGTCGGGGATGATCATGCGCAACTCGGTGATCCTGGTGGACCAGATCGAGCAGGACATCAAGGCCGGGCTGGCGCCGTGGCAGGCAATTATCGAAGCCACCGTGCGGCGTTTCCGCCCGATTGTGCTGACTGCCCTGGCGGCGGTGCTGGCGATGATCCCGCTGTCACGCAGCGTGTTCTTCGGGCCGATGGCGGTGGCGATCATGGGCGGCTTGATCGTGGCGACGGCGTTGACCCTATTGTTCCTTCCGGCCCTGTATGCTGCGTGGTTCCGAGTGAGGAAGGACGTCGCGTAATCATGCTGGCCACTGTTTCTGCCCTGATGTTGCTGCTGCTCGCCCCCGGCCCGACCAATACCCTGCTGTTTCGTGCCGGGTTGCTGTTCGGGTTCCGGGCTTCGTGGAAACTGGCCTTTATTGAGTGCCTGGCTTACTTGCTGCAGGTCTCACTGTGGGGCGTAGCGCTGGTTTACCTGGCGATGTATTCGCCGTGGGCATTGAAGGCGACGCAACTGGCCGCGGCCTGTTACTTGCTGTACGTCTCCTACAACCTGTGGCAGCGCAAAGGTGCTGCCATCGACCTGAACAGGGATCGATTCTCCGGGCTGTATTTCTTTTGGTTGACGGTCATGAACCCCAAGGGGCTGTTGATCGTGTCGTTCATCGCGCCGGCCGGCGCCTTTATCACGCTGCAAGGTTACGTGGGGTTCATGACCGCCCTTGCCTTGGTGGTAATACCCGTCGGTTGTGCCTGGATCATTCTCGGCAGCCAATTCGAAGGGTTTCAGAAGACCTGGTTGACCCCCTTGAAGATCAATCGTGTCACCTCTGTGGCCATCTGCGGCTTTGCCACGCTCATGATGGGGCGCTTGGTCGAGACGCTCCTGCAGTAGGCATGACGCCTACAGGGGTTGTGGAACCAATCTTATGCGATTGCCACTTAACGTTACCTGATTGGCAGGTACCTGTTTCTGCGTAGGGTAGAAGCAGGAGTGATTGAAACGCAAGGAGTTCAATGTGCTTTTCTTCCCTCTCGTTCTTCCGCTTCTTTTCGGTGGGTTTGGTCGTCCTCAGTGCTGTAGGCCACCTGAGCCTGAACCTGCTCGACCTATACCTTCACCCCACAGTGTTACAACAACGACTACCACAACGGTTAATGGCCCAGTAACAGGTTACTTCCCAACGCACCGACTCTACTAAGTGCTTTCACACTAAAACGCCCCGAAACAGTCGGGGCGTTTTTTGTAGGGGGTGAGGTGCTCCAGCCATTATTCAGAGTGTGCCAAACACCTTCTTCGCCAGACTGGTGGCCGCCGCCGCCGGGTTCTTGCGAATCGTCTCTTCCTGCTGCGCAATCATCTTGAACAAACCATCCAGTGCCTGTTCGGTCACGTAGTTTTCCACGTTGGCGCTCTTGGCATCCACGGCGCCAAACGCGGCGGCCTTGCCTGCGAGGGCGTTGTACTGCTGGGCCACGCCCACCTTGTCGGTGGCGGCCTTGACGATCGGCAGGAACTTGGCGCGGATCTGTTCGCGACTGCTCTTGTTCAGGTACTGGGTGGCGGAGTCCTGGCCGCCGCTGAGGATGCCCTTGGCGTCGGTCACGCTCATGTTCTTCACTGCATTGACCAGAATCGGCTGGGCCTGGGTCACGGCGGTTTCAGCGGCTTTGTTCATGCTGTCTTCCAACTGCGTGACCTGGTCACCCATGCCGAACATTTTCAGCTTGTCGGCGACTTTGCCCAGCTTGCCCGGCAGGCCGATCTTCACTTCAGGGTTGTTGCTGAAACCACCGGGTACACCCAGTTGTTTCACGGCGATCTGTGCGCCTTGAGTCAGGGCGTCCTTGAGGCCGCCGCTGGCGTCGCCCTGGGACAGGCTACTGAGGTCCAGGGCCATGGCGTTGGCGCCGAGCAGCAGGCCGGCACACAGGGCAGTGAGGCGAAGGGAGTTGCGGAGCATGGGCGCTTCCTTATGTTCGAGTTCAGGGTGCTACGGCGTTCACGCGCACGCGCAGCGGCTGTGGATCCTGGCCGTTGAGCTGCACCGTGTGCCGTTCGGTGGTGATAAACAGTAGCTTGCCATCCAGTTCGATGCGAGCGCTCACCGAATAACTGTGGCCTGGCTTGACCTGTGCGGGGTCGTAGGTCAGGTGAAACGGCAGCGGCACCTGGCCTTTGACCGGGCCTTTCTGCTCGGCCAGCGTCACTGCGGGCGCATCCGCCAGGGACACGTCCTGGAGGCTCACGCTCAAGGTGGCAGCGGGCGGCAGGGCAATGCGTTGCAGGTAGAACACTTCGCCGTCGAGGCTGGCCTTGGGCGCTGGATGCATGGATTGGCAGGCTCCGAGCAGGGCGGTGAGTCCCAGGAGAATGATCTTTTTCATGGTGCAGCTCCTTTTCAACGGCGCCAGCATCCAACTGGCGCCTTGTTCAATCTAGCGTGTTTCTTCCGCTTCCACCGGCGCTTCGGCTGCGCCATCCACACGGTGCAAGGCCACCTGGCGGATCGACAGGCGAATCTCCGCGGGCAACACGCGCTTGGCCGCACCTTCGGCCAGTTCGCCGAGCAGGTCGTGGTAGCTCAACTTGCCGGCCTCGTCGCGGCGCAGCACATCTTGCTCCAGCAAGGTCTGGATGAAATGTCGGAAAAGGCTCTTGTCGAAGAATTCCGGGGCGTTGAGGCCATGCAGGATCGACAGGCGCTGGGCCATGATCGTGCACAGGTCTTCCAGTTCTTCGGCGCTGATGCTGTTCTGGCCGCTGTTGAGCAGCAGCGAGATCGCCATGTAGAAGCGTTGCAGGGTCTGGGCGATGGTCTTGGACAGCAGGGTCAGCAGCACGAAGTGCCGCGAGCTTGGTGCAGGGCGCAGGAACACATTGTTTTCGAAGCGCAGCAAGCCCTGTTCGACGAACGCGCCCAGCCATTGATCGACCACCGTATCCAGCTCTTCCAGCGACCAGCGGATAAACAGCTCCGATTGCAGGTACGGGTACAGCGCGTGGGTATAGCGCAGGATCTGCTCGCGGCTCATCCGCGAGCTGCTCTGGAAGAAGCTGGCCAGCAGCGCCGGCAGGGCGAAGATATGCAGCACATTGTTGCGGTAGTAGGTCATCAGGACGGCGTTCTGCTCGTCCAGGTACAGAATTTTGCCCAGGGCATCGCTCTGTTCCGACAGCAGGTCCATGTCCTTGACGTGCTTGATCAGCGCCAGGCCGTCGCCTTCGGGCAAGGTGGTGTGGGGCGAATAAGGCACGCGGCGCAGCAGCGCCAGGTACAGGTCCAACTGGCGGGCCATGGCCTGTTCATCCAGGGCCAGGCGCGTGGTCGACAGCAGCGCCAGGGCTACCAGGTTCACCGGGTTCACGGCGGCGGCTTCGTTCAAGTGGCGGGCCACCTGTTCGCCGAGGCGATTGGTGGTTTCGTTGAGCCAGGCCGGTTTGTAGTTCGGGCCCAGTGCCTGGGCGCGCCAGTCCGGTTGCTCGGCGTCGAGGAACTCGGCCAGCTTGATCGGCTCACCGAAGTTGACCGCGACCTGGCCAAAGCGCTGCTTGAGCGCGCCGACCACTTTGAAAATATCGAAGATCGACTCTTTCTTCTTGCTCGCCCCACGCAGCTCTCCGAGATACGTGCGGCCTTCGAGCACGCGCTCATAGCCGATATACACCGGCACGAACACGATCGGCATGCGCGAGGAGCGCAGGAAACTGCGCAGCGTAATCGCCAGCATCCCGGTCTTCGGCTGCAGCATGCGCCCGGTGCGCGAGCGCCCGCCTTCGACGAAGTACTCCACCGGGAAGCCCTTGGTGAACAAGGTGTGCAGGTATTCGTTGAACACCGAGGTGTACAGCGGGTTGCCCTTGAAGGTGCGGCGCATGAAAAACGCACCGCCACGGCGCAACAGGCTGCCGATCACCGGCATGTTCAGGTTGATGCCGGCGGCGATATGCGGCGGGGTCAGGCCATTCTTGAACAGCAGGTAGGACAGCAGCAGGTAGTCGATATGGCTGCGGTGGCAAGGCACATAAATCACCTCGTAGCCCTGGGCAACCTGTTGCACGCCCTCGATGTTATTGACCTTGATGCCGTCGTAGATCTTGTTCCAGAACCAGCTCAGCACCACTTCCAGGAAGCGGATCGCGGTGTAGGTGTAGTCCGAGGCGATCTCGTTGCCGTAGCGCAGGGCCAGGGCCTTGGCTTTTTCCGGGCTGATTTTTTCCCGCTCGGCTTCGTCAAGGATGGCCTGGCGCACCAGCGGCATGTTGACCAGGCCTTTCACCAGATTGCGCCGGTGGGACAAATCGGGGCCGATCACCGCAGTCTTCAGGTTACGAAAGTGCACGCGCAGGATGCGTTGGGCCATGCGCACGGTGCGTTCGTGGCCTTTATTGTGCTCGATCAATTCACGCAGGTTGATGGGCGCGGAGAATTGCACACGGGTCTTGCGCCCCAGGATCAGGATGCTCAACAACCGGCGCAGACGCCCGGTGACCGCCCAGCTGTCGGCAAACAGCAGCTTCCACGGGCTCGACTCGCTCGCCGGGGTTTGCCCCCAGAACACGCTGACCGGAATGATTTGTGCATTCTCTTCGGCGTGTTCGCTGAGGGTGTTGACCAGGCGGGTCAGGGTCGGCGGCGCGCCGCGCTTGTCCTGGCGCCCCAGCCAGTCCGGTTCGGGCGTGAGGTAGAAGAACGCGGCGGGTTCCATCAACGGGCCTACCGATACCGGCAGCACCGGGCGCGGCAGGCCGGCCTTGGTGCACTCGGCATCGACCACGGCCAATTCGGTGAGGGAGGGCGATTGCAGGACGTAAAACACCGGCCGGCTGCGGTCCAGGTTGAGGGTAAGGGACGACTGGTTGATCGTTTCCGAGCGAACCCAGAGGTACAACAGTCGGCGCAAGGTGCCAAACACCAGACGGCGGAACGGGGAGCGGGTCATAGGCGAGCTGCTTCAAGTGGGAAAAACCGAGCAGGCGCTCGGGCGGGTAGTGTGCCGTATTCGCCGAAAATCGGCAAAAAAGCAGCGATGTAAACTTGAGTTGATCGTTTTTGAGCCTGTCTTATACTCGGCAGTTCAACGCGATCGGCTCAACAATAACAATCAAGTGGGAGTGAACAGATGGCAACGCGCGAGACAGGCAATGTGAAGTGGTTCAACGACGCCAAGGGCTATGGCTTCATCCAGCGTGAAGATGGCAAGGATGTGTTTGTGCACTACCGCGCCATTCGCGGCGACGGCCACCGTTCGCTGGCCGAGGGCCAGCAGGTGGAATACGCCGTGGTAAGCGGCGAGAAGGGGTTGCAGGCGGAGGATGTGGTCGGTTTGTAATGCGGATTTGTTACACCGCAGAACCCATGTGGAAGGGGGCTTGCCCCCGATTGCGGAGTGCCAGTCACTGAATATATTGGCTGATACACCGCTATCGGGGGCAAGCCCCCTTCCACATTTGATTGGGGTCGCAATTCAGGATCAGGCAGTTTTCCAGGTGATCTGCTCTTCACCGTCCGCGCTGATGCGGATCCAGGTGTCGGCGCTTTCCTCACCTTCTTCCTCGACCCAGCTCCCCGGTGCGCAGCGCACTTCCACGTTCAGCGCAGCAAACGCAGCGCGGGCGCAGGCAATGTCGTCTTCCCACGGCGTCTGGTCACTTTCCAGGTACAGGCTGTTCCACTTGCCTACGGCTTTCGGCAGCCAGGTGACCGGCACATTGCCGGCCTTGCACTTGTAGGTCTGGCCACGCTGGACCCAGTCGCTGCATGGGCCCAGGGCAGCGCCCAGCCAGGCGGCGATGGCCTTGTAGTCGACGTCGGCGTCCTTCAGGTAAATCTCGATATCGGGTTGGCGCATGGATATTCCTCGTTGCGGGATTCGAAAATCCATTCGCGGATGGTTAAAAGTCGGTTATTGAAGCACGAAATAATCGTAGCGCATCGATACTGTGACCAGCAGCGGCTCGGCCGCCTCGATCACCTCGGCACGGCGTTCGGCGCTGGCACGCCAGCCATGGGGGGTCATGGCCAGCAGGTTGGCGCGGTCACGGGGCTCGGCCAGGCTCAAGGTGAATTCCAGGGTTTCACTGTGGGCCAGGCTCATGCCGTCCGGCACCAGGGCCAGGTGCTTGTCGTCGGTGTACTCGCGCACTTCGTCGTACAGGCGCTCGCGCAGTTCCATCAGGTGGCCGCTGGTCGGGCCGACCTTCATCAGGCCGCCGCCGGGACTGAGCAGGCGCTTGGCCTCTTGCCAATCCAACGGGCTGAACACACTGGCGAGGAACTGGCAGCTGGCGTCGGCCAACGGCACGCGGGCCATGCTGGCGATCAACCAGGTCAGCGCCGGGTCGCGTTTGCACGCGCGCTTGACCGCTTCCTTGGAAATGTCCAGCGCGTAGCCATCGGCATGGGGCAGGGCCGCGGCGATTTGCGCGGTGTAGTAACCCTCGCCGCAACCGATGTCTACCCAGCGCTGCGGTGCGCGTTCGGCGGCCAGCTCGGCCAGGCGCCTGGCCACCGGGGCGTAGTGCCCGGCGTTGAGAAAGTCACGGCGCGCCTCGACCATCGCCAGGTTGTCGCCCGGGTCGCGGCTGTTCTTGTGCTGCACCGGCAACAGGTTCAGGTAACCCTGGCGCGCGCGGTCGAAACGGTGCCCGGCCGGGCACGCCACGCCATTGTCCACCGCGTTGAGCGGGGCGCTGCAAATCGGGCAGGCCAGCATCAGGCGAGCAACTTGATCAGGGTCTGGTAATAGATTTCAGTCAGCACATCGAGGTCGCTGGCCAGGATCCGCTCGTTGACCTGGTGGATCGTCGCGTTCACCGGGCCCAACTCGACCACCTGGGTGCCGAGGGTCGCAATGAAGCGCCCATCGGAGGTACCGCCACTGGTGGAGGCCTGGGTCTCACGCCCGGTGATTGCCTTGATGCTGGCCGACACCGCATCGAGCAATGCGCCCGGCTCGGTGAGGAACGGCAGGCCCGACAGCGCCCACTCCACATGCCAGTCCAGGCCATGCTTGTCGAGAATTGCCGCAACGCGCTGTTGCAGGCCTTCGACAGTGGATTCGGTGGAAAAACGGAAGTTGAACACCGCCGTCAGGTCACCCGGAATCACGTTGGTGGCGCCGGTGCCGGAGTTGAGGTTGGAGATCTGGAAGCTGGTCGGCGGGAAGAAGGCGTTGCCGTTGTCCCAGTGCTCGGCGGCCAGTTCGGCCAGGGCCGGCGCGGCCAGGTGGATCGGGTTCTTCGCCAGGTGCGGGTAGGCCACATGGCCCTGCACGCCGCGCACGGTCAGGGTGGCGCCGAGGGAGCCGCGACGGCCGTTCTTGACCACGTCACCTACCAGGGTGGTGCTCGACGGTTCGCCGACGATGCACCAGTCCAGGCGCTCCTTGCGCGCAGCCAGGCGTTCGATCACGGCCTTGGTGCCATGGTGTGCCGGGCCTTCCTCATCGCTGGTGATCAGGAACGCGACCGAGCCCTTGTGGTCCGGGTAGTCGCTGACGAAGCGCTCGGCCGCCACCAGCATGGCGGCCAGGCTGCCCTTCATGTCGGCCGCGCCACGCCCGCAGAGCATGCCGTTTTCGTCGATCAATGCGTCGAACGGGTCGTTCTGCCAGGCTTGCACCGGGCCCGTAGGGACCACGTCGGTGTGGCCGGCGAAGCACAGCACCGGGCCGTCATGCTTGCCATGGGTGGCCCAGAAGTTGTCCACGTCCTCGATGCGCATCGGCTCCAGCGCAAAACCGGCGTCGCCCAGGCGCTGCATCATCAGCTTCTGGCAATCGGCGTCGATCGGCGTGACCGAGGGACGACGGATCAGGTCGATGGCAAGTTGAAGGGTCGGCGAAAGGTCGGCATGGGCCGTCATGGGAAAACTCCGGGAAACATGTCTGGAAGAGCAGGGCGGGCGGACAAAACGGCCGTTATCTTATAGCAAAACGGCGGCCAGAGGCCGCCGTTTAGTGCATTGCGCACGTTTTTAAACCGCCGGGGCAGGCTCAGGTGCCACGGCCGGTTTCGGCAGCGACGACAGGAACGCCATGATCAACGCCGCCACATATGGCAGTGATTGCACCAGCAGCATCACCACCCAGAAACGTATGTCATTGCTCGGCAGGCCCTGCACCAGGTAAATCCCCAGAGCTGCGCCCCACAACAGCAGCATGATGAACATTTCTTCGCGGGCTTCGGAAATCGCTACCCAGAAGCCGTGGTTATCCGCGTTTTTCGGTGTACGAAAGAACGGAATGCTGGTGGTGAAAAAGCCATACAGCACCGCCTTGGCGATGGTGTGGGACAACGCCAGGCCAGCCAGGGCGGCGCAGAATGCATCCTTGAGGTTCACACCTACCGCGCGGCGGTAGAGGAAGATGATCTTGCCCACCTTGAACACGAACAACGCCAACGGCGGGATCGCGAAAATCAACAGCGGCGGGTCGACCCGCGTCGGCACGATGATCATCGCCGCCGACCACAACAGCGCGCCGACGGTGAAGAAGATGTTCATGCCGTCCGCCACCCACGGCAACCAGCCCGCGAGGAAGTGGTAGCGCTGGCCACGGGTCAGCTCGGTGTCTTTGCCGCGCAGCAGGCTGGCGGTGTGACGCTTGATGATCTGGATCGCGCCATAGGCCCAGCGGAAACGCTGTTTCTTGAAGTCGATAAAGGTATCCGGCATCAGGCCCTTGCCGTAGCTGTCGTGGTAGTACGCCGCCGACAGGCCTTTCTCGAATACCCGCAGGCCGAGTTCGGCGTCTTCGCAGATGCACCAGTCGGCCCAGCCCAGTTCCTCGAGCACCGAGCGACGGGTCATGGTCATGGTGCCGTGCTGGATGATCGCGTCGCGGTCGTTACGGGTGACCATGCCGATATGGAAGAAGCCTTTGTATTCGGCGTAGCAGAGCTTCTTGAAGGTGCTTTCGTTCTGGTCGCGGTAGTCCTGCGGCGACTGCACCACGGCGATTTTCGGGTCGGCGAAGTGCGGCACCATGTGCTTGAGCCAGTTCGGCGACACGCAGTAGTCCGAGTCGATCACCGCGATCACTTCGGCATCCTTGGCGGTGTGCGGGATCAGGTAGTTCAGTGCACCGCCCTTGAAACCGGCCAGGGGTGCGACGTGGAAAAACTTGAAGCGCGGGCCCAGGGTTTCGCAGTAGTCGCGCACCGGCTCCCACACCGCCGGGTCCTTGGTGTTGTTGTCGATGATCAGGACTTCGTAGTCCGGGTAATCGAGGGCGGCCAGGGCGTCGAGGGTCTGTTTGACCATCTCTGGCGGCTCGTTGTAGCACGGCACATGGATCGACACTTTCGGGCGGTAGTCCGATTCCCCTTCCACCGGCAGGAATTCACGCCGGCGCTTGTGGGTCCATACCGCTTCCGCCAATTCGTGGGCTTCGGTCAGCAACACAATGAACACGCCCAGGGCGCCCAGAGCCAACAAGATGCCGACGGTCACGCTGAACCAGGTGCTGTATTGCTGGCTGTAGTCGTAGCCGATCCACACCAGTACGGAACCGCAGAGGAACGCGATAAAGGTCAGGAAGGTGCGGCCACGCTGGCGCAGGGATGAGCCGTCGATCATCAGCAGGGTCAGGGACAGCAGTGCGAGCACCACCGATCCGATCGCCAGGACGCGCCACTGCGGGATTGCCACCACCGGCCCTTCGAAGTTGAATTTCTGCTGGCGCGCGGCGTTGTAGACGCCCCAATACGCGCCGGCCGAGCCTTCGTCGCTGACCTTCCACGGCTGGTCGAAGGCTTCGATCACGAAGTAGTTGTAGCCCTGGCGGTTCAGCTTGTTCACCAGCGTACGCAGGTAAATGGCCTGGTCTGCCGGGGACGTTTCATTGCCGCCGCGCATACGGCCGTTACTTGGCCAGCCCACTTCCGACAACAGCAGCGGCTTTTTCGGGAACAGTTTCTTCAGGTCCCTGGCACGGTCGAGTACGTACTGGCCGGCCTTGTCCATCGGGATGTATTCCCAGAACGGCAGGATGTGCGCGGCGATCAGGTCGACGTGCTTGGCCAGTTGCGGGTTCTTTTCCCAGATATGCCATTGCTCGGAGGTCGTCACCGGTACTTTCACGGCGCTGCGTACCCGGTCCAGCAACACGATCAGGGCTTCAGGGGTGATTTCTTCACGGAACAGGGCTTCGTTACCGACCACGACCCGCACGACACTGCGCGAGTTGTTGGCGATCTCGATGGCGCGCTGGACTTCGCGCTCGTTACGCTCCAGGTCCGGGCTGATCCAGATCCCCAGGGTTACGCGCAGGCCGAACTCTTCGGCCAGCTTGGGAATGTCCCCCAGCGTGCCGTCGACCGAGTAGGTGCGGATGTTATCCGTCAGCTTGCTCATGATCTCCAGATCGCGACGCATCTGCTCGTCGGTGGGGTACTGGTCTTTCTGCGGATACTGGCCTTGCTGGAACGGCGAGTAGGAAAAACCGGAGATCTGCTCGGGCCAGTTGGGAGCAGTGACCGGGCGGTTGATCAGCGCCCAGAAGCCGGTGAACAGCGCGGCAATTGCCAGCACTATCACCAGGTTGAGTCCAAATTTACGCGATGCCATGGTTATGTCGGGTTCCAAAGGGTGTGGAACGAAAAGAGGTGTCGGCCTGCACCGAACGGCGCGCATCCTACACCGGCCTTTCCCTGACCGTACAGCAAGCCGAGAAAAACCGGACATTGGGCAGCGAAAGTACATCTAAGTTCTTAACTTGTAGCTTGTAGCTTAAAACTTGTCGCTGCGTAGTCCTATAATGCGCGCCGGTTTTTGGGGTAATGGTCATGAGTACAGAAGATCCGCGGTTTGCAGGCGTCGCCCGCTTGTATGGCATTGAAGGCCTGGAGCGCTTGAAAGCGGCCCATGTGGCGATCGTCGGCGTCGGCGGCGTCGGCTCGTGGGCGGCGGAAGCCATGGCCCGTTGCGGAGTGGGCGAGATTTCGCTGTTCGACCTGGACGACGTCTGCGTCAGCAACAGCAACCGCCAGTTGCACGCCTTGGACAGCACCGTGGGCAAGCCCAAGGTCGAGGTGATGGCCGAGCGCCTGCGCGCGATCAACCCGGATTGCACGGTGCATGCGGTGGCGGATTTCGTCACCCGCGACACCATGGCGGAGTACATCACGCCCACTATCGACTGCGTGATCGACTGCATCGACGCGGTTAACGCCAAGGCCGCACTGATTGCCTGGTGCAAGCGCCGCAAGATCCAGATCATCACGACTGGTGGCGCCGGTGGGCAGATCGACCCGACGCTGATCCAGGTCTGCGACCTGAACCGCACCTTTAATGACCCCTTGGCGTCGAAAGTGCGCTCCACCTTGCGCCGTGACTACGGTTTTTCCCGCACCGTGACCCGCCACTACAGCGTGCCGTGCGTGTTTTCCACCGAGCAACTGCGCTACCCCAAGCCGGATGGCAGCATCTGTTTGCAGAAGAGTTTTGTCGGTGATGGGGTGAAGCTGGACTGCGCCGGCGGGTTTGGCGCGGTGATGATGGTGACGGCGACCTTCGGCATGGTCGCGGCGACCAAGGCGGTGGACAAGATTGTGGCCGGGGTGCGCAGGCCTTCGGAGCGGGTCAAGCCCGCCTGAGCCTCAGAACGTTACACGGTTCAAATGTGGGTATGACTGAGTTCGCGCATGCGCTGCAGGACTGCATTCAGCCCATTGCTGCGCGACGGCGACAGTTGACGGGAAAGCCCCAGCTGATTGAACCAGTCAGGCAAGTCGACCGCCTGCAACTCGTCCGCCGACAGCCCATTGACCCGCGCCAGCAGCAATGCCACCAAGCCACGAATCATCCGCGCATCGCTGCTCGCGGCGAACTGCCAGTGGCCATCGTGCAAGCGCCCCACCAACCACACCAGGCTCTCACAGCCCTGCACCAGGTTGGCATCGACCTTCTCCTCGTCCGCCAATACGGGCAGGCGCTCACCCCACTGCATCAGCATTCGAGCGCGTTGCTCCCAACTGCCGATTGAGTGAAAGGTTTCCAGTGCAGCCTGCGCGTCCACCGGCAGGCTCATCGCAACATATCCAGCGCCTGGTCCAGCGCTTCAAAGAAGCGTTCCAGGTCATCGGAGTCGTTATACAGCGCCAGGGAGACACGGATCGCCCCCGACAAGTGCATCGCCTTGAGCAGCGGCATCGCGCAGTGATGGCCGGCACGTACGGCAATGCCTTGTTCGGTCAGCAGGTGCGCGAGGTCGGCATTGTGCACGCCTTCGACCACAAAACTGACCAGCGCTGCTTGCGGCGAGCCCAGCACACGGACGCCATTGCGTGCGTTCAGCCCGCGCAACAGGTAGTCATGCAGGGCCGCTTCATGGTTGAGCACCGCCTGTGGGGCCAGCGAACCCAGGTAGTCCAGGGTCGCGCCCAGGCCGATCACGCTGGCAATCGGCGGGGTTCCGGCTTCGAACCCCAGCGGTGCCGGGCGGAAACTGGCGCTGTGGTAGTCGGCCTGTTGCACCATCTCGCCACCAAATTGCCAATGGCGCAGGTGATGCAGGGCCTCGTTGCGGCCATAGAGCACGCCGACGCCGTCCGGACCGTACAGCTTGTGGCTGGAAAACACATAGAAATCGCAGCCCAGGGCCTGCACGTCGTGGCGGCCGTGGACGATGCCTTGGGCGCCATCGACCACGGTCAGGGCGCCGTGGGCCTGGGCCAACGCCAGCAAGGCCGGCAGCGGCTGCCAGGTGCCAAGCACGTTGGACAGTTGGCTCACCGCCAGCAGGCGTGTACGCGGGCCGATCGACTCGGCGGCGGCTTGCAGGTCGATCACGCCGTCATCGCCGAGAGGCAATACCACCAGGGTGAGCGCGCGACGCTTGGCCAGTTGCTGCCACGGCAACAGGTTGGCGTGGTGTTCCAGGGCGCTGATGACAATCTCATCGCCCGCATTGAATAAGTGCTCAAGGCCATAAGCCAGGAGGTTCAGCGCTGACGTCGCGCCGTGGGTGAACACGATTTGCCCGCTGTCACCTGCATTCAACCACTGCGCAACCTTGCTGCGACTGTCCTCGAAGGCCTGGGTCGCATGGGCACCCGGCAAATGCTGGGCACGGTGCACATTGGCGGCGCCATTGACGTAGTAATGGCTGATGGCATCCAGCAGGGCCTGGGGTTTTTGCGTCGTCGCAGCGTTGTCCAGGTAGGTCTGGTCTTGCCGTTGCAGGGTGGCGATGGCCGGAAAGTCGGCGCGCCAGGGGGAGGGCACAAGCATGGTGTTCAAGACTCGTATAAGCGGGCCCCAGGGTCGGGGCCCGCTAGTGGCATCGAGTGGCTGCTTAGTTGTGAGCGTGCAGCGCTTCGTTCAGTTCGATGGCCGATTTGTGGGTTTTGCACTCCACGGCACCGGTCTCGGAGTTACGGCGGAACAGCAGGTCGGGTTGGCCGGCCAGCTCACGCGCCTTGACCACCTTGACCAGTTGGTTCGACTCGTCCAGCAGCGCAACCTTGGTGCCGGCGGTGACGTACAGGCCCGATTCCACGGTGTTGCGGTCGCCCAACGGGATACCGATACCGGCGTTGGCGCCGATCAGGCAGCCTTCGCCGACCTTGATCACGATGTTGCCGCCGCCCGACAGGGTGCCCATGGTCGAGCAACCGCCGCCCAGGTCCGAACCCTTGCCGACGAACACCCCAGCCGATACACGGCCTTCGATCATGCCCGGGCCTTCGGTGCCGGCGTTGAAGTTGACGAAACCTTCGTGCATCACGGTGGTGCCTTCGCCCACGTAGGCGCCGAGGCGAATACGCGCGGCATCCGCGATACGCACGCCGCTCGGCACCACGTAGTCGGTCATTTTCGGGAACTTGTCCACCGAGAACACTTCCAGCAACTCGCCACGCAGGCGGGCTTCCAGTTGGCGTTCGGCCAGCTCATTGATGTCGATCGCGCCCTGGCTGGTCCACGCCACGTTCGGCAGTTGCGGGAACACACCGGCGAGGCTCAGGCCATGCGGCTTGACCAGGCGATGGGACAGCAGGTGCAGCTTGAGGTAGGCCTCCGGGGTGGACGTCAGTGCGGCGTCTTCGGCCAGCAAGGTGGCGACCAGCGGCGTGTGGCTTTCGGCCAGGCGGCTCAGCAGGGCGGCCTGGGTGGCGTCGACGCCTTTGAGCGCGTCGGCCAGTTGCAGGGCCTGGGCGACGGTGAAGGTGATCGCCTGGTTGCCTTCGCTGTAGCCGAGGATCGGCGCGATGGCGGCAACGATTTCAGCCGATGGGTTGAGCAGGGGTTGTGCGTAAAACACTTCCAGCCAAGCACCTTGGCGGTTCTGAGTGCCGACGCCGAAGCCCAGGCTGAACAGGGAATTGGACATGCTGTTACCTCTACAAAAATGGAAGGGCTGGCCTACTTGAGGGCCGCCGAATAACTATCTGGCTTGAAGCCAATCAGGGTTCTGTCACCGAGATCAAGCACCGGGCGCTTGATCATCGAAGGTTGTGCGAGCATCAATTCAATGGCTTTCGACTGATCGAGATCGGCTTTGCGTTCGTCTTCGAGTTTGCGAAAGGTGGTGCCCGCACGGTTCAAAACCACCTGCCAACCGTGCTCGTTGCACCATTGGGTCAAGTGTTCGCGGTCGATACCGGCCGTTTTGTAGTCGTGGAACTCATAGCTCACCGCGTGCTCGTCGAGCCAGGTGCGCGCCTTTTTCATGGTGTCGCAGGCTTTGATGCCGAAAAGGTGCAACGTTTTGCTTGAAGCGGTCAAGGAATTGCCCCCCCTGCTTTACTGATGCAAGTGCCAATGAAAATGAAAGGTCACGGATTATGCCACGCCCAGAGATTTTGGGTGCCGCTCGTCAGCAGCGTGCGACTTTTGTGCAAAAGCCAGCGCGCAGCATAGGCCGGTAAGATAGCCGGGTAATATGGCACTTCAACGGCCAGTTGTTGCCTGATGTGTGTCGTTGCAAGCCGATCGTCTGGGAAACCCGCGTTATGCAAACCGCCTACACCGTTCTTATCCTGCTGATGCTGGTCAGCGTTTCGCGCCTGGTCGGGCGTGTCATCCCCCTGCCGTTACCCCTGGTGCAGATTGCCGCCGGCGCCTTGCTGGCCTGGCCCACGCTGGGGCTGCACGTGGCGCTGGACCCGGAGCTGTTCCTGTTTCTGTTCCTGCCACCGCTGCTGTTCTCCGATGGCTGGCGCATGCCCAAGCGCGAATTGTGGCGCCTGCGTGGGCCGATCCTGACGCTGGCCGTCGGGCTGGTGCTGTTCACTGTGGTCGGTGCCGGCTACTTCATTCATTGGCTATTGCCGACGATCCCGCTGCCGGTGGCCTTCGCCCTCGCGGCCGTGTTGTCGCCGACAGATGCCGTGGCCGTGTCGGCGATTGCCCAGAACCGCTTGCCGACGCCGCTGATGCATATGCTTCAGGGCGAAGCGTTGATGAATGACGCCTCGGGCCTGGTGACCTTCAAGTTCGCCTTGGCGGCCGCGTTGACCGGTGTGTTCTCGTTGGCCGATGCCAGCCTGACCTTTGTCTTGGTGGCCTTGGGCGGCCTGGCGGTGGGGGTGGCGCTGAGTTGGCTGGTCGGCCGCCTGCGCGCCTGGATGATTGCCCGGGGCTGGGACGACCCGGCAACGCATGTGGTGTTCATGTTGCTGTTGCCGTTTGCGGCCTACGTGTTGGCCGAACGGCTCGGCGCCTCGGGCATCTTGTCGGCGGTCGCGGCGGGCATGATGCAAAGCTGGCTCGACCTGCTGCCTCGCCAGACCAGCACGCGCCTGCTCAATCGCAGCGTCTGGTCATTGCTGGAATTTGCCTTCAATGGCCTGATCTTCCTGCTGCTGGGCCTGCAATTGCCGGACATCATCAAGGCCGTGGCCAGTCATGAGCCGACGCTGTGGCCCACCTTGTTGTATCGCTGCCTGGATGTGATTGCGATTTTCCTGGTGTTGGTGGTGCTGCGTTTTATCTGGGTGCAGAGCATCTGGCGCCTATCGGGTTTGCTCCGGCGACTGCGTGGGAAAAGTGAGTTGACCCTGGTGCCCACTGCGCGTTCCTGCTGGCTGTTGACCGTGGGCGGTGTGCGCGGCGCGGTGACCCTGGCCGGTGTAATGTCGGTGCCTTTGCTGTTGGTGCCAGGCCAGGATTTCCCCGAGCGCGACCTGCTGATCTTTATCGCAGCGGGTGTGATCCTGCTGTCGCTGATCGCCGCCTGCATCGCCCTGCCGCTGCTCTTGCGGGGCGTTGAAAAAAGTCCGGACGAAAAGCGCCATAACGAAGTGCGCGAGGCCTGGAAAAGAACCGCAGTGGCGGCGATCCATGCCTTGGAGGCAGAAGAGCCCGCTGAAGCCGCAACCCAGGACGCCGCCCAATCTGCCTTGGCCACTGAGCTGAAAGCGCGGTTGATGTCGGAATACCGCCATCAATTGGACGTGTTCAATGACTCTGTCGAGGCTCAGGCTCTAGCGCAGCGGATGAACCAACTTGAACGCAAATTGCGCTTAAAGGCTTTGCGAGCGCAGCGATTGGAATTGTACAGTTTAAGTCGTCATCACCAGGTTGGTGATGACGTATTGAGAGAGGTACTGGCCGACTTGGATATGAGTGAGGCAAATTTAGGGAGAAGTAATCTGTGACTGATGTATTACTGTGTTTGTTCTGCCGAATATCATTATGCATGGGTAAAAAATCTTTGTTTAAATCGTTTAATCAGAACCTTAGGCAGTGTTTTTTGGAAGGGTAATACTGGTAAAGCCAAGCGCTTTGGCAAACATATGTTTGACGTCGCGAGCGGTTTTCTTTTTGTTGCTGTCCCAATGGATGCCCATGGTCGGGGCCGAAGGTGCCGCGCTGTTGGCGTCTGTTCCGGTTTCGGACCAGGATTTGCCATTGTCGGTTAGTGTAATTCGGATATTGCTATTTGCTTTGTCTGTGAATTTAATGTGGGTGTTTATGTAGGGTTGTAGTTTTTCGATATTGTGTTTCACAAATTTTTTCTGTTCGTCACCCATGCCAAGCAACGATACCGTGACGGTTGAGAGGTCTGGCCAGAGTTTAGCTGTTGCCGCCGTTGCGTGTAACTGCGCAATGCTGTTTTCCAAAGAGGGCAGCGGGCGTGGAGGATACATAAGCCTTAGTAATGCGATATCGCCTGCTGAGAGCTCATTGTTTTTAGGAATAGCCGGGGCGCCGTTTAAATCTTCCGATTCGAACTCATAATGCATAATGGACAATGGGTCATACGGCGTGAACATCGGGCCATTTTTTTGCCGTTTTACGGTGTCCAGGACTGCACTTTGCATGGTTTTTTGAGGGTCATCTGCTTCTTTAAAGCGCTCCAGCACTTTTTCTTTGTTGAATGTTATAGAGCGGTCGGGATGTTGATGCTCGTGCAAGACTCCGATCGCATGTAAGCCTTCATGTACCGCAGTAGCGATTACGTTCTCAGGCTCTCGATCAAAGTCCATAAAAAATGTAAGTTTGTCGGCGGCGGCCTTTTTTGCGTTAATGCCGATGTATGACGAACCATTTTCACCTTTATTTTCGGTAGGACCTATCCGAATATCTGCGTCAGGACCTGGGACGTATTTGAAGGTAAGGTTGATATGTGGCGTGAACTTGCTAAACCCTTTTTTACAAGTTCTTCTTGCTCTTTAGTTGTCCCTTTGAATGCAATGGTAACGGTTGAGTGTTGTGGCCATCTCCGATGAGTTGCTCCAATGCCCCGCTTGTTTCTGATAAGAGGTTTGGACGTCGCTCGGGGTTCTTCAATGGCTGCTGTATTAATCGGGGGAGTCGCTTGAGCGTTCAGTTGCGGGTAGCCCGTGTTGATTGAATTCATTTGGCTTTATTCCTGAGTGGCGGCGCATGTTTTGCGCTGATTCAAAATGCGCAGTGGATGAATCAATATTTTTATGTGGGTACGAGTTCACGGAGTGTGTGGTTTAGGTGACGTGCGGGTTCCTTCGTGGGCGTTAGAAAGTGTTTCGTTATTTCGTGAGGGCTTTGGCGTCCAGGTTTATCCAGATAAGACCTGCTGAAATTACTTGGCCATTTTTTTGGAGGGGGCGGCGGGACGAACATTTCAGGAGCAATGTCAGGCCTGCACCCCATTGCAGGGTGCAAGCGCAGTGTGTGTCAGCGGTTACGCGTAATAAAAGCGCGAATACGCTCAGCCGCCTCCACACACTCGGCCAGCGGAGCAACCAACGCCAGGCGTACGCGGCCGGCGCCGGGGTTCACGCCATCCACTTCCCGGGACAGGTAAGAACCCGGCACCACGGTCACGTGTTCCTCCACGAACAAATCGCGGCAGAACGCGGCATCATCGCCTTGCACATTCGGCCACAGGTAGAAGCCGCCGTCCGGGGCCTGTACGTCCAGCACCGGCTTGAGGATCGCCAGCACGGCATCAAACTTCTCGCGGTACAGGTCGCGGTTGGCCTGCACATGGGCCTCGTCCTGCCAGGCCGCGATGCTTGCCAGCTGGGTTTGCACCGGCATCGCACAGCCATGGTAAGTGCGGTACAGCAGGAAACCCTTGAGGATCTCGGCGTCGCCCGCGACAAAGCCGGAGCGCAGGCCTGGCAGGTTGGAGCGCTTGGACAGGCTGTGGAACACCACGCAACGCTTGAAGTCCTGGCGACCCAGCTCGACGCACGCGCTGAGCAGGCCCGGTGGCGGGGTTTGTTCGTCGAAGTACAGTTCGCTGTAGCACTCGTCGGCGGCGATAACGAAGTCATATTCGTCGGCCAGGGCGATGAGTTTTTTCAGGGTGTCGACCGGGATCAGTGCACCGGTCGGGTTGCCGGGGGAGCAGAGGAACAGGATCTGGCAGCGTTTCCAGATGTCCGGCGATACCGCGTCGAAATCCGGGTTGAAGCCGTTTTCATCCAGGCACGGCAGGTAGTGCGGCTTGGCCCCGGCCAGGAACGCGGCGCCTTCGTAGATCTGGTAGAAGGGGTTCGGGCTGACCACCAGCGCGTCGTCGCCCCGGTTGACCACGGTCTGGGTGAAGGCGAACAGCGCTTCACGGGTGCCGTTGACCGGCAGGATAGTGCGCGCCGGATCCAGCCAGCCCTTGGGTACGTCGAAGCGGCGTTCGCACCAGGCACCGATGGCCTCGCGCAGGGCCGGGATGCCCAGGGTGGTCGGGTAGACCGCCATCTGGTCAAGGTTGTTGGCCAGGGCATCGGCAACGAACTGCGGCGATTTGTGCTTGGGTTCGCCGATGGACAGCGCGATCGGGCGCTTGTCCGGGTTCGGCGTGACGCTGCCCAGCAGGGCGCGCAGCTTTTCGAACGGGTAGGGCTGGAGCTGGTTCAGGGCGTTGTTCATCGGTGGATCTCGTGCAAGGCGTTAAAAACTGGGAGGGAGCGGTGGGCCGCTCCTGGTATCAAATCGTCAGGCGCGTCAGCTCGACACCGGGTTCCTGGGGCACGCTCAACTGCTGCACGATCGCCGCCTGCAAGCGCAGGCACAGCTCCGGGTCGGACAGCGGCTGGTTATCGGCATCGGTAATAAAGAACACGTCCTCCACGCGCTCGCCGAGGGTCGCAATCTTGGCGTTCTGCAGTGACAAATCGAATTCCAGGAAAATGCCGCCGATCCGTGCCAGCAGGCCTGGCCGGTCCGGCGCGCTGAGTTCCAGCACGGTCACCGGGCGCTGCGCATCGTTGGAAATGGTCACCTGGGGCGCAAAGGCAAAGTGCTTGAGCTGACGCGGCACCCGGCGCTGGATGATCGTCGGGTAGTCGTCGGGGTTACGCAGGGCTTCGGTCAGGCCTTCGCGGATCTTTTTCACCCGCGCCGGGTTATCGCCGATGGACTCGCCCTCGGTGTCGAGCACGATATAGGTGTCGAGGGTGAACTGGCTGCTGGAGGTGATGACCCGTGCGTCGTGGATGTTCAGGTTGAGCTGGTCCATGGCCGCCACGGTCACGGCGAAGAAGTCGTGCTGGTCGGGCGCATAGATGAAGATCTGCGTGCCGCCTTCGAATTCGCGCTGGGTGGTTTCCTTGATCAACACCAGCGGGCCTCCATCGGCCGGCTGCTGCAGGATCGCGTCACTGTGCCAGGCGACATCGCCGGCGGTGTGGCGCAGGAAGTAATCGTCCCCCAATTGCGACCACAGTTGCTCGACGTCGTCCGGGTCGTTGCCGCCGCGCACCAGGATGTCCAGGGCGGCGCTTTGGGTGCGGCGGATCTGCTCTTCGCGGTCCACCGGGTTTTCCAGGCCGCGGCGCAGCGCGCGCTTGGTCTCGGTGTAGAGCTGGCGCAACAGGCTGGCGCGCCAGGAATTCCACAGGGTCGGGTTGGTGGCGTTGATGTCGGAAACGGTCAGCACGTACAGGTAGTCGAGGCGGGTTTCATCGCCGACGATCCCGGCGAAGTCGTGGATCACCTGCGGGTCGGACAAGTCCTTGCGCTGGGCGGTGGTCGACATCACCAGGTGGTTCTGCACCAGCCACACGATCATGCGGCTGTCCCACAATGGCAACTGGTGGCGTTGGCAGAACGCCTCGGCATCGACCGCGCCGATTTCCGAGTGGTCGCCATGCCGGCCCTTGCCGATGTCGTGGTACAGGCCGGCCAGGTAGATCAACTCCGGCTTGGGCAGCTTGGCCATGAGCTTGCTGGCCAGCGGGAATTTCTCTGACACCTGGGTGTACTGCAACTTGCGCAGGTGCTTGATCAGGTTGAGGGTGTGGGCGTCCACGGTGTAGATGTGGAACAGGTCGTGCTGCATCTGCCCGACGATAAACCCGAACTCCGGCAGGTAACGCCCGAGGATGCCATAGCGGTTCATGCGCCGCAGGTTGCGATGGATGCCGATCTTGCACTTGAACAGTTCGATAAACAGGCTGGTGTTGCGAATGTCGTTGCGAAAGTCGTCGTCGATCAGGTGACGGTTTTCACGCAGCAGGCGGATGGTGTCGGCGCGTACGCCCTTGATTTCCGGCTGCTGGGCCATCAGCACGAAGATTTCCAGCATGGCGAACGGCGTGCGGCGGAACACGTTGTCGTTGCGTGCCTCGATATAGCCGTCGTGCAGTTGGAAGCGCGAATTGATCGGCTGCGGCGGTGCTTCGTCTTCCGGAGCGAGGATCACTTCTTCGAAATGCTGGATGATCAGGTCGCTGAGCTGGGCAATGCTCATGACTACCCGGTAGTACTGCTGCATGAAGCTTTCGATGCTGGTCTTCGCGTCTTCACCTTCAAACCCCAGGAGGGTGGCGATGGAGCGCTGGTGGTCGAACAGCAGACGATCTTCGGAGCGCCCGGCGAGCATGTGCAGGGCGTAGCGCACTTTCCACAGGAACTCCTGGGACGACGCCAGCAGGGCGTTTTCGCTCTCCACCAGGAAGCCTTCGCCGGCCAGGGCGCGCAGGTTCAGGGTGCCGTATTGGCGGCGCGCTACCCACAGAATCGTCTGGATGTCGCGCAACCCGCCAGGCGAGCCTTTGACGTTGGGTTCGAGGTTGTATTCGGTGTCGTTGTACTTGTGGTGCCGGGCCTTCTGCTCCGCACGCTTGGCCAGGAAGAAATCCTTGCTCGGCCACATGTGTGCGGTGCTGGTGACTTCGAGCATGCGCTGGCGCAGGCGCTCGGGGCCGGCGATGGTGCGGCTTTCCATCAGGTTGGTGATGACGGTCAGGTCGGCGCGGGCCTCTTCGGCGCACTCATCCACCGAGCGCACGCTCTGGCCGACTTCCAGGCCGATGTCCCAAAGCAGTGTCAGAAAGCGCTCGATGGAATCGCGAAAGATCTCATGGTCGGCGCTGTCCAGCAGGATCAGCAGGTCGATGTCGGAGTACGGGTGCAGCTCGCCACGACCGTAGCCGCCGACCGCCACCAGGGCAATATCGGCGTCTTCGCTCCAGCTGAACTGTTCCCAGGCTTTTTGCAGGATGTTATCGACGAACCAGGCGCGGTCTTCGATCAGTCGGCGGATGTCCCGGCCGCTGCGAAAGCGCTCGTCGAGCACCTCGCGGGCCTGGCGGATCGCCTTTTTGAACGCGGCGATGGGGCTCGCTTTCAGTGCCAGCTCGGCCTGGAACTGGCCACGGTCGAAGAGTTCGGGATCCACCTGGGGCATTGATCGGCTTTCCTTTCTATCTATCAGTCAGTCACAACACAGTTTGGGAAAACCTTGGCAGCCCTTCACGCCGAAACGCGTGGGATCGTGTCGTCGGCGCGCAGGGTGAAGATCTCGTAGCCGGTCTCGGTGACCAGCAGGGTGTGTTCCCACTGGGCCGAGAGCTTGCGGTCCTTGGTGATGGCGGTCCAGCCGTCGCCCAGCACCTTGGTGTCGGCCTTGCCCTGGTTGATCATCGGCTCGATGGTAAAGGTCATGCCTGCCTTGAGCTCCATGCCGGTGCCGGCGCGGCCGTAGTGCAGGATCTGCGGTTCTTCGTGGAAGACCGTGCCGATACCATGGCCGCAGAATTCACGCACCACCGAGAAACCGTTCTTTTCGGCATGCTTCTGGATCACTTCACCGATGTCGCCCAGGCGGCAGCCAGGCTTGACGATCTCGATGGCCTTGTACATGCATTCCTGGGTGACCTGGGACAGGCGCTCGGCCCACACCGGCACGGTGCCGACGTGGAACATGCGGCTGGTGTCGCCGAAGTAGCGGTCCTTGATCACGGTGACGTCGATGTTCAGGGTGTCGCCGTCCTTCAACGGCTTGTCGCCCGGAATCCCGTGGCAGACCACGTGATTGACCGAAGTACAGATCGACTTGGGGAAGCCCTTGTAGTTCAGCGGTGCAGGAATGGCGCCCTGCACATTGACTATATAGTCATGGCAGATCTGGTTCAGGGTTTCCGTGGTAACGCCGGGCTTGACGTGTTCGGCAATCATTTCCAGCACGTCGGCAGCCAGTTTGCCGGCAATGCGCATGCCGGCGATGTCTTCGGCGGTTTTCAAACTAACGGTCATACAGGCTCTCTCTAGCGCGATGCGCTGAAATCAATACGGTTTACGGGCGTGCGACAAAAGGTTGCAAAATTCGCACAAGCGCCAAAAAACGCGATTCTAACAGACGCGGGCGGCAAATCATGAGCCCCCGACGATCGCTTCTCTCTATCAGATGGGGTTATATCGGCTCTATTCAAAGGGTTGCGTACACGTCGCCCAGGCCAAATGTGATTGCGTGTTTCGTTTTCGCCCTTCGTGTGGTATAAAATGCGCCGCTTTCCGGGGATACCCCGAAAAGCTTAAATCCACACACGTGTCGACACGATGACCTGGGTGCCGGAGGCCTTGATGCCGCTGGTTGGTCATTGGGATACGTGGAGGCCAAACCCGACTTATTAAGGAACTATCATGTCCCAAGTCAACATGCGCGATATGCTGAAGGCCGGTGTGCACTTCGGTCACCAGACCCGTTACTGGAACCCGAAAATGGGTAAATACATTTTCGGCGCGCGTAACAAGATCCACATCATCAACCTTGAAAAAACCCTGCCAATGTTCAACGAAGCTCTGACTTTCGTAGAGCGCCTGGCCCAGGGCAAAAACAAGATCCTGTTCGTCGGCACCAAGCGTTCCGCTGGCAAGATCGTTGCTGAAGAAGCAGCACGTTGCGGTTCGCCGTACGTCGATCACCGCTGGTTGGGCGGCATGCTGACCAACTTCAAAACCATCCGTGCTTCCATCAAGCGTCTGCGTGACCTTGAAGTGCAGGCCGAAGACGGTACTTTCGCCAAGCTGACCAAGAAAGAAGCGCTGATGCGCACTCGTGACCTGGAAAAGCTCGATCGTTCCCTGGGTGGTATCAAGGACATGGGCGGTCTGCCTGACGCACTGTTCGTTATCGACGTTGATCACGAGCGCATCGCGATCACCGAAGCCAACAAGCTGGGCATCCCTGTTATCGGCGTAGTCGATACCAACAGCAGCCCGGAAGGCGTTGACTACATCATCCCAGGCAACGATGACGCCATCCGCGCTATCCAGCTGTACATGGGTTCGATGGCTGACGCTGTCATCCGTGGTCGCAACCACGTTGCTGGTGGCACCGAGCAGTTCGTTGAAGAAGCTCCGGTAGCTGCAGCTGAGTAATTGACGCCCTGGCGTTGACTCAGTAAGCAAAAAGGGGGCTTGGCCCCCTTTTTGCCACCTCGAAAACCATTTGTCAGCAGCGCAGCTACATCACCTGTAACGTGCAGCGGCTAACAAGGGTGGTTCGGGAAGAATTGATCCCCCGTTCGATCGGGTGGAATGGTTGAAAACCTATCCAAGAGGAATTTGAAAATGGCAGCAATTACTGCAGCGTTGGTTAAAGAACTGCGTGAGCGTACCGGCGAAGGCATGATGGATTGCAAGAAAGCCCTGGAAAAGGCTGACGGCGACATCGAAAAAGCCATTGATGACATGCGTGCTTCCGGCGCCATCAAGGCTGCCAAGAAAGCAGGCAACGTGGCTGCTGAAGGCGCTATCGCTCTGAAAGAAGACGGCAAATCTGCTGTTCTGCTGGAAGTGAACTCCCAGACCGACTTCCTGGCCCTGCAGGACGACTTCAAGGCATTTGTTGCTGCCAGCGTTGAAAAAGCGTTCGCCGACAAGCTGACTGACGTCGCTCCGCTGATCGCCGCTCAAGAAGCTGATCGCCTGGTACTGGTCGGCAAGGTTGGCGAAAACGTCAACATCCGTCGTCTGGTACGCGTTGAAGGTGATGTTGTCGGTGGTTACCTGCACGGCAACAAGATCGGCGTTGCAGTGGTCCTGAAGGGCGGCAACGTTGAGCTGGCCAAAGACATCGCTATGCACGTAGCGGCCAGCAACCCTGAGTTCCTGCTGCCTTCGGAAGTTTCTGCCGAAGCGATCGAGCGTGAAAAAGCTGTGTTCCTGCAGCTGAACGAAGAAAAAATCAAAGGCAAGCCAGAAAACATTGTTGAGAACATGGTCAAGGGCCGTATCAGCAAGTTCCTGGCTGAGGCAAGCCTGGTTGAGCAGGCGTTCGTCAAGAACCCTGAAATCAAAGTTGGCGAACTGGCCAAGAAAGCCGGTGCTGAAATCGTTTCCTTCACTTACTTCAAAGTAGGCGAAGGCATCGAGAAGCCGGTCGACAACTTCGCTGAAGAAGTTGCTGCCCAGCTGGCTGCCGCCAAGCAATAAGACAGTTTTCAACTGTCGCCCGAAAGAGGCTGCCCGCTCACGCGCGCAGCCTCTTTTCAAATGGGCAGGCCGATTTAATTTGGCTTACCCTCGGAACTGGCTTACAAAGCCGTGTTCCGATGGCGCTGTGAGAGCGTCCAGCTAGAGTGAACGCAAGCCGTAAACGGCTCGCCAAGAATTTTTTAAAAATACGCCGCAGGAGAGATTCGCAATGGCTCAGCAGGGCAGTGGTTATCAGGCTCGCTATAAACGCATTCTACTCAAGCTTAGCGGCGAGGCCCTGATGGGCTCGGAAGAGTTCGGGATCGACCCCAAGGTACTCGACCGCATGGCGCTGGAAGTCGGCCAGTTGGTCGGCATCGGCGTACAGGTCGGCCTGGTGATCGGTGGCGGTAACCTGTTCCGCGGCGCGGCACTGAGTGCGGCCGGTATGGATCGGGTCACCGGCGACCACATGGGCATGCTGGCCACTGTGATGAACGCCCTGGCCATGCGTGACGCCCTGGAGCGTGCCAATATCTCGGCCATCGTGATGTCGGCTATTTCCATGGTGGGCGTGACCGATCACTATGATCGTCGCAAAGCCATGCGCCACCTGAACGCCAAAGAGGTGGTGATCTTCGCTGCCGGTACCGGCAACCCGTTCTTCACCACGGACTCGGCTGCTTGCCTGCGCGCCATCGAGATCGATGCCGACGTGGTGCTCAAGGCGACCAAGGTAGATGGCGTGTACACCGCAGACCCATTCAAAGACCCGCATGCCGAGAAGTTCGATCATCTGACCTACGATGAAGTGCTGGATCGCAAGCTGGGCGTGATGGACCTGACGGCTATTTGCCTGTGCCGCGACCATAAGATGCCGCTGCGCGTATTTAACATGAACAAGCCCGGTGCCCTGCTGAATATCGTACACGGCGGCGCGGAAGGGACTCTGATCGAGGAAGGCCAACAATGATCAACGAAATCAAGAAAGACGCCCAAGCGCGTATGCAGAAATCCCTGGAGTCTCTGAGCCACGCATTCGGCCAGATTCGTACCGGCAAGGCGCACCCGAGCATCCTGGGCAGCGTGATGGTGCCCTACTATGGCACTGATACCCCGCTGAGCGGCGTGGCCAACGTTACCGTAAAGGATTCGCGCACCCTGCAGGTCGTGGCCTTCGAGCGCAACATGCTCGCGGCAGTCGACAAGGCCATCCAGAGCGCCGGCCTGAACCTCAACCCCACCAACCTGGGTGAGTTGCTGCTGATCTCCATGCCGGCCCTGACTGAAGAAACCCGCAAGGGCTTCACCAAGCAGGCCCGCAGCGCGGCTGAAGATGCGCGGGTTGCGGTGCGTAACATTCGTCGTGATGCCTTGGGCGAGCTGAAGAAGCTGGTCAAGGACAAGGAAATCAGCGAAGACGAAGAGCGTCGTGCCGTCGCCGATATCGACAAGCTGACCAAGGAAGCCGAGGCGAAGATCACCCAGGCAACCGACGAAAAAGAAAAGGACCTGATGGCCGTATAAGGGGTCAGGACGCCTTCATGGAAAAGACCAAGCAGACTGTGCCCTCCGTGGTGCCGCGCCATGTCGCGATCATCATGGATGGGAATAATCGCTGGGCGAAGAAACGCTTTATGCCGGGTGTTGCCGGGCATAAGGCGGGTGTCGATGCGGTGCGGGCTGTGATCGAGGTGTGTGCCGAGGCCAAGGTCGAGGTATTGACCTTGTTCGCGTTCTCCAGTGAAAACTGGCAGCGGCCCGCCGAAGAAGTCAGTGCCTTGATGGATCTGTTCTTCAAGGCGCTGCGTCGTGAGGCCAAGCGCCTGAATGACAACAACATCAGCCTGCGCATCATCGGCGACCGCTCGCGCTTCCACCCGGAACTGCAGGCGGCCATGCGTGAAGCCGAGGCGATCACTGCCGGTACTGACCGCTTTGTGCTGCAAATCGCCGCCAACTACGGTGGCCAGTGGGACATTGCCCAGGCTGCGCAGCGACTGGCCCGCGAAGTGCAGGCCGGTCACCTGCGGCCGGACGACATCACGCCTGAACTGTTACAGACCTGCCTGGTGACCGGCGACCTGCCGTTACCTGACTTGTGTATCCGTACCGGTGGTGAGCATCGCATCAGCAATTTCCTCTTATGGCAATTGGCCTATACCGAGTTGTACTTCTCCGACCTGTTCTGGCCGGACTTCAAACACGATGCCATGCGCACTGCGCTGGCCGATTTCGCTTCCCGTCAGCGTCGCTTCGGTAAAACGAGTGAGCAGATCGAAGCTGGGGCCCGGGTTTAAATGCTTAAACAACGAATCATCACCGCACTGATACTGTTGCCGATTGCCTTGTGCGGGTTTTTCCTGCTGGATGGCTCCGGCTTTGCGCTGTTTATCGGCCTGGTGGTAACCCTGGGTGCCTGGGAATGGGCGCGATTGGCAGGTTTCAACGCACAGTTGCCGCGTGTGGTGTATGCCCTTGTGGTGGCGGTGCTGCTGTTTCTGATGCACACCCTGTCGAGCATCATCGTGCCTTGGGTGTTGGGGGCGGCGGTGCTGTGGTGGGCGCTTGCGACCTACCTGGTGCTGACTTTTCCGCGCAGCAGTGGCCAGTGGTCCAGTGTCGCCAGCAAGCTGGTGATTGGCTTGCTGATTCTGTTGCCCGCCTGGCAAGGGCTGGTGGAGATCAAGAATTCGCCCATGGGTAACTGGTTGATCATGGCGGTGATGGTGCTGGTCTGGGGCGCAGATATCGGTGCCTACTTCTCTGGTCGTGCATTCGGCAAGCGCAAGCTGGCGCCGGCAGTCAGTCCGGGCAAGAGTTGGGAAGGCGTGTATGGCGGCCTGGCGTTGACGCTGGCGATCACCCTGGCGGTGGGGCTGGTGCGCGACTGGTCGGCGAAGGAAATCTTCCTGGCCCTGCTGGGCACGGCCATCGTCGTATTTATCTCGGTGGTCGGTGATCTCACAGAAAGCATGTTCAAGCGCCAGGCCGGGATCAAGGACAGCAGCAACCTGCTGCCGGGTCATGGCGGGGTGCTGGATCGTATCGATAGCCTTACCGCAGCCATCCCGATCTTTGCCGTGTTGTTGTGGATGACCGCTTCGTGAGCCGCCTGCAACAAGTGACCGTGCTGGGTGCAACCGGCTCGGTAGGGTTGAGCACCCTGGATGTGATCGCTCGTCATCCTGACCGCTATCAAGTGTTTGCCCTGACCGGGTTCACCCGCCTCAGCGAACTGCTGGCACTGTGCGTGCGCCACGTGCCGCGCTTTGCCGTGGTGCCCGGGCGTTCGGCGGCACGGAGCCTGCAGGATGATCTGCGGGCTGCCGGGCTGGCCACTCAGGTGCTGGTGGGGGAGGAGGGGTTGTGCCAGGTCTCGGCCGATGCCGAGGTGGATACGGTGGTGGCCGCTATTGTCGGTGCGGCCGGCTTGCGTCCGACCTTGGCTGCCGTGGATGCGGGCAAGAAAATCCTGCTGGCCAACAAAGAAGCGCTGGTGATGTCCGGCGCGCTCTTCATGCAGGCGGTGCGCAAGAGCGGCGCCGTATTGCTGCCCCTCGACAGTGAACACAATGCGATCTTCCAATGCATGCCCGGCGACTTTGCTCGTGGCCTGGGCCAGGTGGGTGTGCGTCGGATTCTGCTGACCGCGTCGGGTGGTCCTTTCCGGCAAACTCCTTTGGCGGAGTTGGAGCAGGTGTCTCCGGACCAGGCGTGCGCTCATCCTAACTGGTCGATGGGGCGCAAGATCTCCGTCGACTCGGCAAGCATGATGAATAAAGGCCTGGAGTTGATCGAGGCGTGCTGGTTGTTCGATGCGCGACCGGAGCAGGTCGAGGTGGTGATTCACCCGCAAAGTGTGATTCATTCGCTGGTCGACTACGTGGATGGCTCGGTATTGGCTCAATTGGGCAATCCGGATATGCGCACCCCGATCGCCAATGCCCTGGCCTGGCCGGAGCGAATCGATTCCGGCGTGGCGCCACTGGATCTGTTTGCCATTGCCCGCTTGGACTTCGAGGCGCCGGACGAGCAACGTTTTCCGTGCCTGCGTCTGGCACGTGAGGCCGCGGAGGCGGGTAACAGCGCGCCGGCGATGCTCAATGCGGCGAATGAAGTGGCCGTGGCGGCGTTTCTCGAACGGCGCATCCGCTTTCCGCAGATCGCGAGTATCATCGAGGACGTCCTGGGTCTTGAGCCCGTGGTCGCGGTGAACGACCTCGGCGCGGTATTCGAGGCGGACACCAAGGCACGCGCCTTGGCCGAACAATGGTTGAACCGCAACGCGCGTTAGTCTTGTGGGCGCGATTGAGCCCTGGGGCACTGGATTGGAATGCGGAGAAATTAGATGAGTGCGCTTTACATGATTGTCGGCACCCTGGTTGCTCTGGGTGTGCTGGTTACCTTCCACGAATTCGGCCACTTTTGGGTGGCACGTCGTTGCGGCGTCAAGGTACTGCGCTTTTCCGTCGGCTTCGGTATGCCGCTGGTTCGCTGGCATGACCGGCACGGCACCGAGTTCGTGATCGCGGCCATCCCGTTGGGTGGCTACGTCAAGATGCTCGATGAGCGTGAAGGCGAAGTGCCGGCCGATCAGTTGGACCAATCCTTCAATCGCAAGACCGTTCGTCAGCGTATCGCCATTGTTGCGGCCGGTCCGATCGCCAACTTCCTCCTGGCGATGCTGTTTTTCTGGGTCCTGGCCATGCTCGGCAGCGAGCAGGTGCGTCCTGTCATCGGCGCGGTCGAGGCGGACAGTATCGCCGCCAAGGCAGGTCTGGTCGCAGGGCAGGAAATTGTTTCCATTGATGGTGAGCCGACGACGGGTTGGGGCGCGGTCAATTTGCAACTGGTCCGTCGTTTGGGTGAGAGCGGCACTGTCAACGTCGTGGTGCGTGAGCAGGATTCCAGTGCCGAGACCCCGCGCACGTTGGCCTTGGACCATTGGCTCAAGGGCGCTGACGAGCCTGATCCGATCAAGTCCCTGGGCATCCGGCCATGGCGTCCTGCGCTGCCGCCAGTGCTTGCCGAGCTGGATCCGAAGGGGCCGGCCCAGGCCGCGGGTCTGAAAACCGGCGATCGCTTGCTGGCCCTCGATGGCCAGGCGTTGAGTGAGTGGCAGCAGGTGGTCGACCTGGTACGTGTACGCCCTGATACAAGGATTGTGCTGAAAATTGAGCGTGACGGTGCTCAAATCGACGTCCCCGTGACCCTGGCGGTACGTGGGGAAGCCAAGGCGGCCGGGGGTTACCTGGGTGCAGGCGTTAAGAGTCCGGAGTGGCCGCCCTCGATGGTGCGTGAGGTCAGTTTCGGGCCGCTGGCGGCCATTGGCGAGGGTGCAAAACGCACCTGGACCATGAGTGTGCTGACCCTCGAATCCCTCAAGAAAATGTTGTTCGGCGAGCTCTCGGTAAAAAACTTGAGTGGACCGATAACCATTGCTAAAGTGGCGGGCGCTTCTGCCCAGTCGGGTGTCGCGGATTTCCTGAATTTCCTGGCTTATCTGAGTATCAGCCTGGGTGTTCTGAATTTGCTGCCCATTCCGGTATTGGATGGGGGGCATCTGTTGTTTTATCTGGTCGAGTGGGTGCGTGGTCGCCCCTTGTCGGATCGGGTGCAGGGTTGGGGGATACAGATCGGTATCAGCTTGGTGGTCGGGGTGATGTTATTAGCCTTGGTCAACGATCTGGGTCGACTGTAACGCTTCGCTGAATTGCGAATCTGCCGCATTTTGCGGCAGTTTGTTTATTGCCAGTTGGAATAAGAAAGGACTTCATGAAACGTCTGCTGCTAACTGCGGTTCTCACCGTATTGATGATCGCCGAAGTTCACGCCGAGTCCTTCACCATCTCCGATATTCGCGTCAACGGCCTCCAGCGGGTTTCCGCGGGTAGCGTCTTTGGTGCCTTGCCGTTGAACGTCGGGGAACAGGCTGATGACCGTCGCCTGGTGGAATCCACTCGTGCGCTGTTCAAAACCGGGTTCTTTCAAGACATCCAACTGGGTCGCGAAGGTAACGTCCTGGTTATCACCGTCGTCGAGCGACCTTCCGTCGCCAGTATCGAGATCGAAGGCAACAAGGCGATCTCCACTGAAGACCTGATGAAAGGCCTGAAGCAATCCGGCCTGGCCGAGGGCGAGATCTTCCAGCGCGCCACCCTTGAAGGTGTGCGTAACGAACTGCAGCGCCAGTACGTTGCCCAGGGTCGCTACTCCGCGACCGTGGAAACGGAAGTCGTGCCGCAGCCTCGTAACCGTGTCGGCCTCAAGGTCAACATCAACGAAGGTACCGTGGCGGCCATTCAGCACATCAACGTGGTGGGCAACACCAAGTTCGCTGATGAAGACCTGATCGACCTGTTCGAGCTCAAGACCACCAACTGGTTGTCGTTCTTCAAGAACGATGACAAGTACGCCCGCGAAAAACTCTCCGGTGACCTGGAACGCCTGCGCTCCTACTACCTGGACCGTGGCTATATCAACATGGATATCGCTTCGACCCAGGTGTCCATCACCCCGGACAAGAAACACGTCTACATCACTGTCAACGTCAACGAAGGCGAGAAGTACAAGGTTCGTGACGTGAAGCTCAGCGGCGACTTGAAAGTGCCTGAAGACCAGGTCAAGGCCCTGTTGCTGGTGCAGAAAGACCAGGTGTTCTCGCGCAAGCTGATGACCACCACGTCCGAACTGATCACCCGTCGCCTGGGTAACGAAGGCTATACCTTCGCCAACGTCAACGGCGTGCCTACCCCCCACGATGAAGACCACACCGTGGACATCACCTTTGTCGTCGATCCAGGCAAGCGTGCCTACGTGAACCGCATCAACTTCCGTGGCAACACCAAGTCTGCGGACGAAGTGCTGCGCCGCGAAATGCGCCAGATGGAAGGTGGCTGGGCATCGACTTACCTGATCGACCAGTCCAAGACCCGTCTTGAACGCCTGGGCTTCTTCAAGGAAGTGAACGTCGAAACGCCAGCCGTACCGGGTGTGGATGACCAGGTTGACGTGAACTACGCCGTGGAAGAGCAAGCGTCGGGTTCGATCACCGCCAGTGTCGGTTTCGCACAGAGTGCCGGCCTGATCCTCGGTGGTTCCATCACCCAGAACAACTTCCTGGGTACCGGTAACAAGGTGTCCATCGGCCTGACCCGAAGCGAATACCAGAGCCGTTATAACTTCGGTTATGTCGACCCCTACTGGACCGCGGACGGTGTCAGCCTGGGCTACAACGCCTTCTATCGCACCACCGACTACAAAGACCTTGACGTCGACGTAGCCAGCTATGCAATCGACAGCCTGGGCGTAGGCGCCAACATCGGTTACCCGATCAGCGAGACTTCGCGCCTGACCTTCGGCCTGACTGCGCAACAGGATGAGATCAAGACCGGTGTGTACACCGTGGACGAGATCTTCGACTTCACTCGCAAGGAGGGCGACAAGTTCCTGAACTTCAAGGCGTCCGCCGGCTGGTCCGAGTCGACCCTGAACAAAGGCGTGCTTGCTACCCGTGGTCACTCCCAGAGCCTGACGCTGGAAGCAACGACGCCGGGCAGCGACCTGTCGTTCTTCAAGCTCGATTACCGTGGCCAGTTGTTCCAGCCGTTGAGCGATAACTACACCATGCGCCTGCACACCGAGTTGGGCTATGGCGACGGTTATGGTTCCACCAATGGGCTGCCGTTCTACGAGAACTACTACGCGGGTGGCTTCAACTCCGTGCGGGGCTTCAAGGACAGCACCCTGGGTCCACGTGGTACTCCGAGCCGTGGCGTTGGTGTGACCGGTAACCAGGGCACCGTCGCTGACTCCGACAACGACCCGCTGCCATTCGGTGGTAACGTGTTGATTCAGGGTGGTGCGGAAATCCTGTTCCCGCTGCCGTTCGTCAAAGATCAGCGGTCCCTGCGTACTTCGGTCTTCTGGGATGTGGGTAACGTATTCGACTCCAAGTGCGAACAGATCACCAACCCAAGCGGCGTGAAGTCACGGACTGAGTGCAACGACGTGAGCCTCAGCAACCTGGCGAGCTCGGTGGGTGTCGGTGTGACCTGGGTGACTGCGCTTGGCCCGTTGAGCTTTGCTCTGGCCATGCCGATCAAGAAACCGGATAACGCTGAAACCCAGATTTTCCAATTCTCCCTCGGCCAGACGTTCTAAGCGTCTGACCCAAGATAACGACAACGGATTCTGTAGGAGTACATCGTGCGTAAGTTGACTCAATTGGTTCTGCTGGCCACCGTGCTGGTAGCCACCCCGGCCTTCGCCGAAATGAAAATCGCCGTCCTGAACTATCAGATGGCCCTGCTGGAATCCGATGCGGCCAAGAAATACGCCGTGGATGCCGAGAAAAAATTCGGTCCGCAACTGACCAAGCTCAAGACGTTGGAAAGCAGCGCCAAGGGTATCCAGGACCGTCTGGTAGCGGGTGGCGACAAGATGCAGCAAGGCGAGCGCGAGCGTCTGGAGCTTGAGTTCAAGCAAAAGGCCCGTGACTACCAGTTCCAATCCAAGGAACTCAACGAAGCCAAAGCTGTTGCCGACCGTGAAATGCTGAAACAGCTGAAGCCGAAACTCGACAGCGCCGTGGAAGAAGTCATCAAGAAAGGTGCCTTTGACCTGGTGTTCGAGCGTGGCGCAGTGATTGACGTCAAGCCTCAATACGACATCACCCGTCAGGTGATCGAGCGCATGAACCAGCTGAAGTAAGCCATGACCGCGACTATCAAGCTCGGCGAGTTGGCCGAGTTCCTGGGAGCCACCTTGCGTGGTTCCCCGGAGAAGGAAATCACTGGGCTAGCCACCTTGCAGGAGGCTGGCCCAGCTCAGTTGAGCTTCCTCGCAAACCCCCAATACCGTAAATACCTGGTCGACTGCCAGGCCGCAGCCGTGTTGCTGAAGGCCGCTGACGCCGAGGGTTACGCCGGGGATGCCCTGGTAGTGGCTGACCCCTACCTGTCGTACGCGAAGGCGTCGCATCTTTTCGACCCGAAGCCCAAGGCTGCGGGTGGTGTTCATCCGTCTGCGGTTATCGCCGATGATGCCCAGGTTGACCCTGCGGCCAGCATCGGTGCGTTTGCGGTGATCGAGAGCGGTGCACGCATCGCGGCCGGTGTAACGGTCGGTGCGCATTGCTTTATCGGTGCTCGCTGTGTAATCGGCGCCGACGGTTGGCTGGCACCTCGCGTGACCCTGTACCACGACGTGCGTATCGGTGAACGTGTGGTCATTCAGTCGGGTGCCGTGATTGGCGGTGAAGGTTTTGGCTTTGCCAACTCGAAAGGCGTCTGGCACAAGATTGCCCAGGTCGGCGGCGTATTGATCGGCGACGACGTGGAAATCGGTGTCAACACGGCGGTCGATCGCGGGGCCCTGGCCGATACCGTGATCGGTAACGGCGTGAAGCTCGACAACCAGATCCAGATCGCCCACAACGTGCAGATTGGCGATCACACCGCCATGGCCGCCTGTGTAGGCATTTCCGGCAGCACCAAAATCGGCAAGCATTGCATGCTCGCCGGTGGCGTCGGGCTGGTGGGGCATATCGATATTTGCGACAACGTTTTCATCACCGGCATGACCATGGTCACCCACTCGATTACCGAACCGGGGGCCTACTCATCTGGTACCGCCATGCAGCCCGCAGCTGAATGGCGCAAGAGCGCAGCACGTTTGAGGCAGCTCGACGACATGGCTCGACGTCTCAAACAGCTGGAAAAGCGTGTTGGGGACGTGACCCCTGGCGGTAATGCTTCATCAGAAGGCTGATACCATTTCCATATCAAGTGTGCACAGCCGCTAGACTGCCTCCTTGATTTGCTAGCGGGGCGTGCGTTTAGTCGCCCGCCCCCAATCTTTATTACAGGCTTCCCCCCGAAATGATGGACATCAACGAGATTCGCGAATACCTGCCCCACCGTTACCCGTTCCTGCTGGTGGACCGTGTAGTGGACCTCAATGTTGAGGAAAAGCGCATTCGTGCCTACAAGAATGTCAGCATCAACGAACCGTTCTTCAACGGTCACTTTCCCGCGCATCCCATCATGCCGGGCGTATTGATCATCGAAGCAATGGCCCAGGCTGCCGGTATCCTTGGTTTCAAAATGCTCGACCTCAAGCCTGCCGACGGCACGCTTTACTATTTCGTCGGCTCCGACAAGTTGCGCTTTCGCAACCCGGTTACCCCGGGTGACCAGTTGATCCTGGAAGCCAAGTTCATCAGCTGCAAGCGCCAGATCTGGAAGTTCGAATGCCAGGCCTCGGTAGATGGCAAGCCGGTGTGCTCTGCCGAGATCATCTGTGCGGAACGCAAACTATGAGTTTGATTGACCCTCGCGCAATCATCGATCCGTCGGCCGTACTGGCCGCCGACGTTGAGGTCGGCCCCTGGTCGATCATCGGCGCAGGTGTGGAAATCGGCGAGGGGACTGTCATCGGGCCGCACGTGATCCTCAAGGGTCCGACCCGCATTGGCAAACATAACCGCATCTACCAGTTTTCCTCGGTAGGCGAAGACACCCCGGACATGAAGTACAAGGGTGAAGAAACCCGCCTGGTAATCGGTGATCACAACATCATCCGTGAAGGCGTGACCATTCACCGTGGCACCGTGCAGGATCGTGCCGAGACCACGCTGGGTGATCACAACCTGGTCATGGCCTATGCCCATATCGGTCATGACAGCGTGATCGGCAACCACTGCATACTGGTCAACAACACCGCGTTGGCTGGCCATGTACACGTTGACGATTGGGCGATCCTGTCCGGTTTTACCCTGGTGCATCAGTATTGCCATATCGGCGCCCACAGCTTTTCCGGCATGGGCACCGCCATCGGCAAGGACGTTCCGGCGTTCGTCACGGTGTTCGGCAACCCGGCCGAAGCCCGCAGCATGAACTTCGAAGGCATGCGCCGTCGTGGCTTCAGCGAAGAGGCGATTCACGCCCTGCGCCGTGCCTACAAGGTGGTCTACCGTCAGGGGCTGACGGTAGACCAGGCGTTGATCCAACTGGCCGAGCCGGCAGCCTTGTTTCCGGAAGTCGCGGTGTTCCGTGACTCGATCCAGGCGTCGACCCGCGGCATCACTCGCTGATCATGGCTACTCTGCGTATCGCGCTGGTGGCCGGAGAAGCTTCCGGCGACATTTTGGGCGCAGGTCTGATGCGGGCACTCAAGGCCCGGCACCCTGCGGTGGAGTTTATCGGCGTCGGCGGGCCGCTGATGCAGGCCGAAGGCCTCACGTCGTACTTCCCCATGGAGCGTCTGTCGGTCATGGGTCTGGTCGAAGTGCTGGGTCGCCTGCGTGAGCTCCTGGCTCGTCGCAAGCTGCTGATCCAGACGCTGATCGAAGAAAAGCCCGACGTGTTTATCGGCATCGATGCGCCGGACTTCACCCTCAATATCGAACTCAAGTTGCGTCAGGCCGGAATCAAGACCGTGCACTACGTCAGCCCGTCCGTGTGGGCGTGGCGGCAGAAACGTGTGTTGAAGATCCGCGAAGGCTGCGACCTGATGCTGACCCTGTTGCCGTTCGAGGCCAGGTTCTACGAGGAGAAGGGCGTGCCGGTAAGGTTTGTCGGGCATACCCTGGCTGACAGCATTCCTTTGCAGGCTGATCGTGCAGCCGCGCGTGCCGAACTGGGCCTGCCCGACGGCCCGCTCGTCGCGCTGATGCCGGGCAGTCGAGGCGGCGAAGTGGGCCGTCTTGCCAGCGTGTTTTTCGAGGCTGCCGAGCGCCTGCAAGCCTTGAAGCCCGGCGTACGTTTTGTGTTGCCCTGCGCCAGCCCGCAACGGCGTGCACAAATCGAGACGCTGCTGGTCGGTCGCAATCTGCCATTGACCCTGCTCGACGGCCAGTCGCACCTGGCCCTGGCGGCCTGTGATGCGGTGCTGATCGCTTCGGGTACCGCGACCTTGGAGGCCTTGCTCTACAAGCGCCCGATGGTCGTGGCCTATCGCCTGGCGCCGCTGACCTTCTGGATTCTCAAGCGCATGGTCAAAAGTCCTTACATCTCCTTGCCCAACTTGCTGGCCCAGCGCTTGTTGGTGCCGGAATTATTGCAGGACGATGCAACCCCCGAAGCCCTCGCGCAAACCCTATTGCCCTTGATCGACGGCGGCGAAGAACAGACCCGTGGTTTTGACGACATCCACCGCACCCTGCGCCGTGATGCATCGAACCAGGCGGCCGACGCCGTATTGACCCTGATCGGCCAAAAACAGGACGCTTTATGAGCACGCAAATAGGCCTGGATTTCAGCCTCGTTGCCCAAACCCACGAACTGGTGGCTGGCGTTGATGAAGTGGGGCGCGGCCCGCTGTGTGGCGCGGTGGTGACGGCGGCCGTGATCCTGGATCCGAACCGTCCGATCCTGGGCCTCAACGACTCGAAAAAACTTACCGAAGCGCGTCGTGAAAAACTCTACGACGAAATCTGTGAAAAGGCCCTGAGCTGGCATATCGCCCGGGCCGAAGTCGAAGAAATCGACGAATTGAACATCCTGCACGCCACGATGCTGGCCATGCAGCGTGCCGTTGAAGGCCTGCATATCACTCCAAAACTGGCGATGATCGACGGCAACCGTTGCCCGAAGCTGGCGATGCCGGCTGAGGCGGTGGTCAAGGGTGATAGCAAGGTTCCAGCCATTGCCGCCGCGTCGATCCTGGCCAAGGTCAGCCGAGACCGTGAAATGGCTGCCTTCGAATTGATTTACCCCGGCTACGGCATCGGGGGCCATAAAGGCTATCCGACGCCCGTTCATCTGGAAGCCCTGGCCCGTCTCGGCCCAACGCCGATCCATCGGCGCTCGTTTGCCCCGGTGCGCCAGGCTTATGAGCTGCGCGAGAACCTCAGCGAGGTTTAGTCGCAAGGCTGATGTTTTTGCCAAGGCCCGGTACAATCCCGGGCCTTGTTGTTTCTAAGTTTCTGGACAGGATCACTATGCCGGCTTCATTCGTTCACCTGCGCCTGCACACTGAATACTCCCTGGTCGACGGCCTTGTACGGATCAAACCGCTGGTCAAGACCCTGGTGGGCATGAACATGCCTGCGGTCGCGGTTACCGATCAGAACAACATGTGCTCCCTGGTCAAGTTCTACAAGAACGCCATGGGCGCCGGCATCAAGCCGATCTGCGGCGCTGACCTGTGGCTGTCCAACAAAGATCCGGATAACCCCCTGAGCCGCATCAGCCTGCTGGCGATGAATGGCGTGGGTTATCGCAACCTCACCGAATTGATTTCCCGTGGCTTTATCGACGGCCAGCGCAACGGCTCGATCATCATCGAGCGCGAATGGGTCGCCGAGGCCAGCGAAGGCCTGATCATGCTGTCGGCCGCCAAAGAAGGCGAGATCGGTATCGCACTGCTGGGCGGCAACCCCCATGAAGCCGAAGTGCTGGCGAGGGAGTGGATGCAGGTCTTCCCCGACCGTTTCTACCTGGAAGTCCAGCGCACCAACCGTCCCAACGATGAAGAGCATCTGCACGCCGCCGTAGCCCTGGCCGACAAGCTGGGCGCACCCTTGGTGGCGACCAACGATGTGCGCTTTATCAAGAAGGAAGATTTCGAGGCCCACGAAACCCGCGTGTGCATCGGCGAAGGCCGGGCCCTGGATGACCCGCGCCGCTCCAAGAACTACAGCGAAGAGCAGTACCTCAAGAGCGCGGACGAAATGGCCGAGCTGTTCAGCGACCTGCCCGAGGCCCTGGAAAACTCCGTCGAGATTGCCAAGCGCTGCAATATCGAAGTGAAGCTGGGCAAGCACTTTTTGCCCAACTTCCCGATTCCCGATGGCATGACCATCGACGAGTATTTCCGCAAGGTGTCGTTTGATGGTCTGGAGGAGCGGCTTTCCGTCCTGCTGCCCAGGGACACCACCGAAGATTACGAGGCCAAGCGCCAGGTCTATGTCGATCGGCTGAATTTCGAGCTGGATATCATCATCCAGATGGGATTCCCCGGTTACTTCCTGATCGTTATGGACTTTATCCAGTGGGCCAAGAGCAACGGCGTGCCGGTAGGCCCGGGCCGGGGGTCGGGTGCCGGCTCGCTGGTCGCCTATGTACAGAAGATCACCGACCTCGACCCCCTGGAATATGACCTGCTGTTCGAACGGTTCCTGAACCCGGAACGGGTCTCCATGCCCGACTTCGACGTCGACTTCTGCATGGACGGTCGCGACCGTGTGATCGAATACGTGGCCGAGAAATACGGCCGCAACGCCGTGAGCCAGATCATCACCTTCGGTTCCATGGCGGCCAAGGCGGTTATCCGGGACGTAGCGCGGGTGCAGGGCAAGTCCTACGGCCTGGCGGACCGCCTGTCGAAGATGATCCCGTTCGAAGTCGGCATGACCCTGGAAAAAGCCTACGAGCAGGAAGAGATCCTGCGTGACTTCATCAAGGTCGATGAAGAAGCCGCCGAAATCTGGGAGATGGCGCGCAAGCTCGAAGGCGTGGTGCGTAACGTCGGTAAACACGCTGGTGGTGTGGTCATTGCGCCGACCAAGCTCACCGACTTTTCGCCGATCTATTGCGACGAAGAAGGCGACGGCCTGGTTACCCAGTTCGACAAGGATGACGTGGAGGCGGCCGGCCTGGTGAAGTTCGACTTCCTCGGCCTGCGCACCCTGACGATCATCGACTGGGCACTCAAGACCATCAACCGCGACCGCGCTAAGGTCAATGAAGAACCGCTGGATATCGCCTTCATCCCGCTGGATGACAAGCCGACCTACACCTTGCTGCAAAAAGCCGAAACCACGGCGGTGTTCCAGCTTGAGTCCCGCGGCATGAAAGAGCTGATCAAAAAGCTCAAGCCCGACTGCCTGGAAGACTTGATCGCACTGGTGGCCCTGTTCCGTCCGGGCCCGCTGCAATCGGGCATGGTGGATGACTTCATCAACCGTAAGCACGGTCGTGCCGAGCTGGCGTACCCGCACTCCGACTACCAGTACGAAGGCCTCAAGCCGGTATTGGCGCCGACCTACGGCATCATCCTGTACCAGGAACAGGTGATGCAGATCGCCCAGGTGATGGCCGGCTACACCCTCGGTGGCGCGGACATGCTGCGGCGTGCGATGGGTAAGAAAAAGCCCGAGGAAATGGCCAAGCAACGCGGCGGCTTCATTGAGGGTTGCGCCACCAACAATATCGATGCCGACCTGGCCGGTAACATTTTCGACCTGGTGGAAAAATTCGCCGGTTATGGCTTCAACAAATCCCACTCCGCCGCCTACGGCCTGGTGTCGTACCAGACCGCCTGGCTGAAAGCCCACTACCCGGCGCCGTTCATGGCTGCGGTACTCTCGGCGGATATGCACAACACCGACAAGGTCGTGACCTTGATCGAAGAAGTGCGCACCATGAAGCTGCGCCTCGACGCGCCGGACGTGAACGCCTCGGAGTTCAAGTTCACGGTGAACGATGAAGGTCGCATCATCTATGGCCTGGGCGCGATCAAGGGCGTGGGCGAAGGCCCGGTGGAAGCCATCACCGAAGCGCGCCAGGACGGGCCGTTCAAGGATCTGTTCGACTTCTGCGCACGGGTCGACCTCAAGCGCATCAACAAACGTACCCTCGATGGCCTCATCCGCAGCGGCGCGCTCGACCGTCTCGGCCCGTATTTCCACGATGAGCCGAAGGCGTATCAGGCGAATATCGATCGCAATCGCGCGGTGCTGCTCACCGCCATGGAAGAAGCGATCAAGGCCGCCGAACAGACCGCCCGCACCCACGACAGCGGCCACGCCGACCTGTTTGGCGGGTTGTTCGTCGAAGAAGATGCGGACGTGTATGCCAACCACCGCAAAGCCAAGGAGCTGACCCTCAAGGAACGCCTCAAGGGTGAGAAAGACACCTTGGGCCTGTACCTCACCGGTCACCCGATTGACGAATATGAAGGCGAGATCCGTCGTTTCGCCCGTCAACGCATCATCGACCTGAAACCGGCGCGGGATACCCAGACCGTCGCCGGCATGATCATCGCCCTGCGGGTGATGAAAAACAAAAAGGGCGACAAGATGGGCTTTATCACCCTCGACGACCGCTCGGGCCGGATCGAGGCGTCGCTGTTTGCCGACGCCTTTCATTCCGCGCAGTCGCTGCTGCAGACCGACGCCATGGTGGTGGTGGAAGGGGAGGTCAGCAACGATGACTTCTCCGGCGGCTTGCGCCTGCGGATCAAGCGGGTGATGAGCATGGAAGATGCGCGCACCAACCTGGCCGAAAGCCTGCGCCTGAAGGTGAAGACCGAAGCCCTCAAAGGCGATCAGCTACGCTGGTTGGGTGACCTGCTCAAGCGCCATCGTGGCGCCTGCCCGGTGACCATGGAGTACACCGGCAACGACGCCAAGGCGATGTTGCAGTTTGGCGAGACGTGGCGAATTGATCCCGCTGATGGCTTGATTCAAGCTTTGCGTGACCAGTTCGGTCGTGACAACGTCTTCCTCCAATACCGTTGACGGTCAGGACGCCTGACCTCGGCTGAACATTTAATCTCGACCTAAACGCGCCTCTCCCTTAAGGTAGGGCGCGAATAGACAACCGGCTGGCCAGGCAACCCTTGGCCGTCGACCCAAGACGGACGCTTATGAACCCGAATTTTCTTGATTTCGAACAGCCGATCGCTGACCTGCAAGCCAAGATCGAAGAGCTGCGCCTGGTCGGCAATGACAATTCGCTGAATATCGGCGATGAGATCGCTCGCCTGCAAGACAAGAGCAGCACGCTCACCGAAGACATCTTCGGCAAGCTGACCAGCTGGCAGATCGCGCGCCTGGCCCGCCACCCGCGCCGTCCGTATACCCTGGACTACATTCAGCACATCTTTACCGAGTTCGACGAACTGCACGGCGACCGCCATTTCTCCGACGACGCGGCCATCGTGGGCGGTATCGCTCGCCTGGACGACCAGCCGGTCATGGTCATCGGTCACCAGAAAGGCCGTGAAGTGCGCGAGAAAGTACGCCGCAACTTCGGCATGCCGCGTCCGGAAGGCTACCGCAAGGCGTGCCGCCTGATGGAAATGGCCGAGCGCTTCAAGATGCCGATCCTGACCTTTATCGACACCCCGGGTGCTTACCCGGGTATCGACGCCGAAGAGCGCAACCAAAGCGAAGCGATTGCCTGGAACCTGCGAGTGATGGCCCGCCTGAAAACCCCGATCATCGCCACCGTGATTGGTGAAGGTGGTTCCGGCGGTGCACTGGCCATTGGCGTCTGCGACCAGTTGAACATGCTGCAATATTCGACCTACGCGGTGATCTCGCCGGAAGGTTGCGCCTCGATCCTGTGGAAAACCGCAGAGAAGGCGCCGGACGCTGCCGAAGCCATGGGCATCACGGCCGATCGCCTCAAGGGCCTGGGTATCGTCGACAAAGTGATCGCCGAGCCATTGGGCGGCGCCCACCGCGACCCGGTCGCCGCCGCTGCCACTATCCGTGCCGAGCTGGGTTCGCAACTGGCAATGCTCAAGAAGCTGGATAACGAAGCGCTGCTGGCCCGTCGCTACGAGCGCCTGATGAGCTACGGTCTCTAAGGTCGCAGCAGCACGAATGTGGGAGGGGGCCTGCCCCCGATTGCTGAGTGTCAGTCACTGTATTCACTGGCTGATGCACCGCTATCGGGGGCAAGCCCCCTCCCACATTTGCTTTGTGTATGCTTGGCTTGGGTATTCCAGATTTGCGGCGGTAACCTGTGATGAAACCGACTTTATCCGCCAAACTCCTGCACGCCCTGGCCCCCTGGCGCAACGCCCCGGCTTGGCATATCGCCTTCTCTGGTGGTCTTGATTCAACTGTCCTGCTGCATCTCCTGGCCAACGCCGAAGCCCTTCCGCCTCTAAGCGCTGTGCATGTCCACCATGGCCTGCAGGCTGTCGCCGACGCCTGGCCAGGTCATTGCCAGTCGGTGTGCGACAACCTGGGCGTCCCCTTGCGGGTCATGCGCGTGCACGTGCAGCCCGGCGCCAGTCTTGAGCGTGCAGCGCGTGATGCGCGTTACCGGGCGTTTACCGAGGTGATCGGGGCAGGGGAAGTGTTACTCACCGGCCAGCATCGCGATGATCAAGCCGAAACGCTGCTATTCCGCCTGCTGCGCGGTGCAGGGGTGCGAGGGCTCGCCGCAATGCCTGCGCATCGCCCGTTGGCAGGTGGTTTCCTGGTGCGGCCGTTGCTGGAGGTCTCGCGCGCCGAGTTGGAAGCCTACGCCGATGAGCATCAACTCAAGTGGATTGAAGATCCTTCCAACACCGATCCACGTTTCTCCCGTAATTACCTGCGTCACCGCGTGATCCCGACGCTGACGGCGCGTTGGCCCCAAGCGGTCTCCAGCCTGGCCCGCACCGCCGAACACCTCGGTGAAGCCCAGGCGCTGCTGGGTGAACTGGCCTGCATGGACCTGCAAGCCGCCGATCAGCCTTCGCGGTTTCCTTGGTTGGTGTTGCCATCATTGGACCTTGGTCCACTGCGCGAACTTTCCGATGCCCGTCAGCGCAATGTCCTGCGCCATTGGCTGGCGCCGCTGACCCGTTTACCTGACAGCGACCATTGGGCCGGCTGGTATGCCCTGCGCGACGCCAAGGGCGACGCGCAGCCCTTATGGCGTCTGGCTGATGGAGATTTGCAGCGTTGCGGCGCACGCATCTGGTGGTTGCCTCGCGCCTGGTCGGAGTTTTCCCACGCATCGGTGAGCTGGCCTGATCCGCAAAAGCCACTAGAGTTACCCGGCAATGGCCTGCTGGAAATGAGTGGCAAGGTGCCTGAAGGCCCGCTGGAGGTCCGTTATCGCCAGGGCGGCGAAATGCTTGAACTACCAGGCCGAGGCCGGCGTGACTTGAAGCGCCTGCTTAATGAGCATGGTGTGCCGGGCTTCGTCCGTGGCAGATTGCCGCTGCTGTATCGGGGCGAGCAATTGCTCGGCGTGCCCCTCCTCACAGGACTCTGGGCCGCACCGAGTGAAGCTTGGCAATTACATTGGATGCCAGAGACCTGCGATCAAGGTTTGAGCTGATAGCGCCTTTCCGGTAGACTACGCTCCCTTCTTGATACAACTTCTGTGGATTCGCCTGAATCGCAGCAGTTGCCGATTACCAAGCAGTCTTTGCTGGGCGATTCCAAAAAATGTGTAGCGATCAACGTACCGGCAGTTTCACTGCTGGTCTGTCACAACGCGGCGGTTTTTTTGAAAGGTGCACTGTGATTAATGCAGGTGATCGGGGGCTTCGGCCTCTCTTCGCTTTCCCCGGCGGCTCGGACCGCTTTAACGCAGACTTCTAGGGTTTTTCATGACGCGCTACATATTCGTCACGGGCGGTGTTGTTTCTTCATTGGGGAAAGGCATTGCCTCCGCTTCATTGGCGGCCATCCTGGAGGCGCGGGGGCTTAAAGTCACCATGCTCAAGCTGGACCCGTACATCAACGTCGACCCGGGCACCATGAGCCCGTTCCAGCACGGTGAAGTGTTCGTCACACACGACGGCGCCGAGACCGACCTGGACCTGGGCCACTACGAGCGGTTCATCCGCACGACCATGACCCAGAACAACAACTTCACCACCGGCCGTGTCTACGAGCACGTGCTGCGCAAAGAGCGCCGTGGTGACTACCTGGGTGCAACCATCCAGGTGATCCCGCACATCACCGACGAAATCAAGCGCCGCATCATCAAGGGTGCAGGCGATGCCGACGTGGCGATGGTCGAGATCGGTGGCACCGTGGGTGACATCGAATCCCAGCCGTTCCTCGAAGCCATCCGCCAGCTGCGTTTCGAAGTCGGCGCCAAGCGCGCGATGCTGATGCACCTCACGTTGGTGCCGTACATCGCCACCGCCGGCGAAACCAAAACCAAGCCTACCCAGCACTCGGTCAAGGAACTGCGTTCCATCGGCCTGCAGCCGGACGTACTGGTATGCCGCTCCGACCACCCGATCGACATTTCCTCGCGTCGCAAGATCGCGCAGTTCACCAACGTTGAAGAACGTGCGGTGATCGCCCTGGAAGACGCCGACACCATCTACAAGATCCCGGGCATCCTGCATTCGCAAGGCCTGGATGATTTTGTGGTCGAGCGTTTCGGCCTGCAGTGCAACGGCGCGGACCTGTCCGAGTGGGAAGCCGTGGTTGACGCCAAGCTCAACCCTGAGCACGAAGTCACCATCGCCATGGTCGGCAAGTACATGGAACTGCTGGATGCGTACAAGTCGCTGATCGAAGCGATGAGCCACGCGGGCATCAGCAACCGTACCAAGGTCAACCTGCGCTACATCGATTCCGAAGACATCGAGAACCAGGGCACCGCGCTGCTCGAAGGTGTCGATGCGATCCTCGTTCCAGGCGGTTTCGGCCTGCGTGGCGTGGAAGGCAAGATCACTGCCGTGCAGTACGCCCGCGAGAACAAGGTGCCGTACCTGGGCATCTGCCTGGGCATGCAAGTGGCCGTTATCGAGTTCGCCCGTAACGTGATGGGCTGGAAAGACGCCAACTCCACCGAGTTCGACAGCAAGAGCGGCCACCCGGTCGTGGGCCTGATCACCGAATGGGAAGACGCCACCGGCGCCGTCGAAACCCGTACCGAAAGCTCCGACCTGGGCGGCACCATGCGCCTTGGCGCGCAAGACTGCCTGCTGGAGCCGGGTTCTCTGGTTCACGACTGCTACGGCAAGGACGTGATCGTTGAGCGTCACCGTCACCGCTACGAAGTGAACAACAACCTGCTGCCGCAAATCAAAGAGGCTGGCCTGAAAATCTCCGGTCGCTCCGGTGATGGCGCGCTGGTTGAAGTGGTCGAGGCCCCGGATCATCCTTGGTTCGTCGCTTGCCAGTTCCACCCTGAGTTCACCTCGACTCCACGCGACGGTCACCCGTTGTTCAGCGGTTTCGTCAAGGCTGCACTGACGCAACACCAGAAGAAGGCGTAAACCTGATGGCCCAGAAGATCATTCGCGTAGGCGACATCGAGATTGCCAACGACAAGCCCATGGTGCTGTTCGGCGGCATGAACGTGCTGGAAAGCCGTGACATGGCGATGCAGGTCTGTGAAGAGTACGTCAAGGTTACCGAGAAACTGGGTATCCCCTACGTGTTCAAGGCCAGCTTCGACAAGGCCAACCGTTCGTCCGTGACCTCCTACCGCGGCCCGGGCCTTGAAGAAGGCATGCGGATCTTCCAGGACATCAAGCAAGCCTTCGGCGTGCCGATCATCACCGACGTCCACGAGCCTGAACAGGCTGCCGTGGTCGCCGAGGTGTGCGACATCATCCAGCTGCCGGCTTTCCTGTCGCGCCAGACCGACCTCGTGGTCGCGATGGCCAGGACCGGCGCTGTGATCAATATCAAGAAAGCCCAGTTCCTCGCGCCCCAGGAGATGAAACATATCCTGAACAAGTGCGTGGAAGCGGGTAACGACCAGTTGATCCTTTGCGAGCGCGGTTCAAGCTTCGGCTACAACAACCTCGTGGTGGACATGCTCGGTTTCGGCATCATGAAGCAGTTCGAATACCCGGTGTTCTTCGACGTGACCCACGCGCTGCAAATGCCCGGTGGTCGCGCCGATTCCGCCGGTGGGCGCCGTGCCCAGGTACTGGACCTGGCCAAGGCCGGCATCAGCCAGTCCCTGGCGGGCCTGTTCCTCGAAGCCCACCCGGACCCGGACAACGCCAAATGCGACGGCCCATGCGCCCTGCGCCTGGACAAGCTGGAGCCATTCCTGGCCCAGCTCAAGCAGTTGGACGAACTGGTCAAGAGTTTTCCGACGGTAGAGACCGCGTAAGCGTTGATTCTCCGGTAGACTTTCCCACGCTTTACGCTCAGGCCTACGGGCCTGAGCCTTGTCGCCTGCAAGCCTGCCCCGTTGTTCCACCCTTGCGGTCGGTCAAAAGATTTCCTTCAGCTGCGTCGTTTTCGTCAACTTTGGAGTGTTTACAACAATGGCAAAAATCGTCGACATCAAAGGTCGTGAAGTTCTCGACTCCCGTGGCAACCCCACCGTCGAAGCCGACGTGCTTCTCGATAACGGCATCATCGGCAGCGCCTGCGCGCCGTCCGGTGCTTCCACAGGTTCGCGCGAAGCGCTGGAACTGCGTGATGGCGACAAGAGCCGTTACCTGGGCAAGGGTGTCCTCAAGGCTGTAGCCAACATCAACGGCCCGATCCGTGACCTGCTGCTGGGCAAGGACCCGCTGGACCAGAAAGCCCTGGACCACGCGATGATCAAGCTCGACGGCACTGAAAACAAAGGCAGCCTCGGCGCCAACGCCATCCTCGCCGTGTCCCTGGCTGCTGCCAAGGCGGCCGCCCAGGACCAGGACCTGCCGCTGTACGCCCACATCGCCAACCTGAACGGTACGCCGGGTGTCTACTCGATGCCGGTTCCGATGATGAACATCATCAACGGTGGCGAGCATGCCGATAACAACGTCGACATCCAGGAATTCATGGTGCAGCCGGTCGGCGCCAAGACCTTCTCCGAAGGCCTGCGCATGGGCACCGAGATTTTCCATCACCTCAAAGCCGTGCTGAAAGCCCGTGGCCTGAGCACTGCCGTGGGTGACGAAGGTGGTTTCGCACCGAACCTGGCGTCCAACGAAGATGCGCTGAAAGTGATCTCCGAAGCCGTGGCCAACGCCGGCTACACACTGGGCACCGACGTGACCCTGGCCCTGGACTGCGCCGCCAGCGAGTTCTACGAAGATGGCAAATACAACCTGTCCGGCGAAGGCCAGGTGTTCAACTCCGAAGGCTTTGCCGATTACCTCAAGGGCCTGACCCAGCGCTATCCGATCATCTCGATCGAAGATGGCCTGGACGAGTCCGACTGGGATGGCTGGAAGATCCTCACCGACAAGATCGGCGAAAAAGTCCAGCTGGTGGGTGACGACCTGTTCGTGACCAACACCAAGATCCTGAAAGAAGGCATCGACAAAAAGATCGCCAACTCGATCCTGATCAAGTTCAACCAGATCGGCACCCTGACCGAAACCCTGGAAGCCATCCAGATGGCCAAGGCTGCGGGCTACACCGCCGTGATCTCGCACCGCTCCGGCGAAACCGAAGATTCGACCATCGCCGACCTGGCCGTGGGCACTTCGGCGGGCCAGATCAAGACCGGCTCCCTGTGCCGTTCCGACCGTGTGTCCAAGTACAACCAATTGCTGCGTATCGAAGAGCAACTGGCCGGCAAAGCCAAGTACAACGGTCGCGGCGAGTTTCGCGGCTGATCGGTAAGTGGTAAAAAGTCGGTGGATTGCGTCGGAAAGATCACGAAGGTGCGAGTTTCGACGCTAATCTGATGGCTATCAAGCACAAGCCTGGTTCGTCCAGGCTTCGTGCTATCAGTTGCTGTAAAAGTTTTGCATGGCGTGTTTTTCCACTGGATACCCGATATTCGATGCGCAGTCCCAATTGGTTGTTCCTCGTCTTGCTCTTGTTGCTGGCTGGCCTGCAGTACCGCCTATGGGTAGGTAATGGCAGCTTTGCGCAGGTAAAAGACCTGACCCAGCAAATTGCCGACCAGCACGCCGAGAACGAACGCCTGCTGGAGCGCAACCGCGTCCTCGATGCCGAAGTGCTTGAGCTGAAAAAGGGTACCGAGACCGTTGAAGAGCGGGCCCGTCATGAGTTGGGCATGGTCAAGGAGGGTGAAACCCTCTACCAGTTGGCCCAATGAGTTACCGTTTGCCGGCCTTCTGGGCCGTGATACCTGCCGCGGGCGTCGGTGCCCGTATGGCCGCGGACCGTCCCAAGCAATACTTGCAATTGGGCGGGCGCACTATTCTCGAACACAGCCTTGGCTGTTTTCTCGACCATCCCAGCCTCAAGGGGTTGGTGGTCAGTCTTGCTGCTGATGATCCGTATTGGCCCGACCTGGCGTGTGCCGCTGACCCGCGTATCCAACGTGCGGACGGTGGTTCGGAGCGCTCGGGTTCGGTGCTCAATGCACTGTTGCAACTCAATGCCCTGGGCGCCGGCGATGACGATTGGGTGTTGGTGCATGATGCGGCGCGGCCTAATTTGAGCCGTGATGATCTCAACAAGTTGCTGGCCGAATTGGCGGACGATCCGGTGGGCGGCCTGCTGGCGGTGCCGGCCCGCGATACCCTCAAGCGCGTCGACAAGCAGGGGCGGGTGGTGGAAACCGTCGACCGCAGCTTGATCTGGCAAGCCTATACGCCGCAGATGTTCCGCCTCGGTGCCTTGCACCGCGCATTGGCTGACAGCCTGGTGGCCGATGCGGTGATCACTGATGAAGCCTCGGCCATGGAATGGTCCGGGCAGGCGCCGCGCTTGATCGAAGGGCGCTCGGACAATATCAAGGTGACCCGGCCGGAAGACCTGGAGTGGCTGCGGTTGCGGTGGGCGAATCGTCGTTAATCAACCGCTGTACTCCGGCCGTTCGGCCAAGCCCTCTTTCAAGAAATCCACCAACTTCCTGACCTTTGGGGATAAATGTCGCTGCTGCGGATACAGCGCCCACACCGCCGTATTCGGCGGCTGATGCGCCTCCAGCAGCGACACCAGCGCGCCGCTGTGCAGGTGCTCCAGCACATAATAGTCCGGCAGTTGGCACAACCCCACCCCTTGCAACGCCGCATCCAACACCGCTTGCCCACTGTTACAGCGCCAGTTTCCCTGTACCCGTTGGGAAAATTCGCGCCCGTCCTGGGCCAGCTGCCAAATATCCGAGCTGCCGATCAGGCAGTTATGTCGACTCAATTCCGACAAGCTATGGGGCCGTCCATATCGGGCCAGGTAGGACGGCGACGCGCACAGGTACATACGCCGAGGTGCGAGGCGGCTGGCAACCATGCGCGAATCCTGCAAGCGTCCCAGGCGAATCGCCAGGTCGAGGCCTTCGTGCACCAGGTCCAGTTGGCGGTTGCTCAATTCGATATCCACCCGCAATTGCGGGTACAGGCCCATGAACCGCGTCACCAGCGGCACGATGAAACGCTCGCCATAGGCCACCGCGCAGGTCATGCGCAACATGCCTTTCGGTTCGCTGGTGAGGTCGCCCACGGCGCGCAGGGCTTCTTCGCGGCCGTCCTGCAGGCGTTGGCAATGTTGCAAAAATGTCTGACCTGCTTCGGTCAGGGTCACCTTACGCGTACTGCGATACAGCAACCGCGTTTGCAGGCGCTCTTCCAGGCGTGCCACCTGGCGGCTGATGTGGGACGAAGACACACCCAGCCGCTCGGCGGCTGCCGTGAATTGGCTGCATTCGGCGACGGCGACAAATTCATCGATGCCTTCCCAACGGTTTTCCAGCACGTTGATTATCCCTGTACGGCAATAAAGTTTTGCTTTCGCCTGGATTATTAATCAACGAGCCATGTTTTACACTCACCGCCTCAGTTTTTAACCCGATGGAGAAACCCGGATGATCAAGTCCCGCGCTGCCGTTGCCTTTGAAGCCAAGAAACCCCTCGAGATCGTGGAAGTCGACGTGGCCATGCCCAAGGCGGGCGAAGTGCTGTTGCGTGTGGTCGCCTCCGGGGTTTGTCATACCGACGCCTACACCCTGTCCGGCGCTGACCCGGAAGGCATCTTCCCCTCCATCCTTGGCCATGAAGGCGGTGCGGTGGTCGAAGCCATCGGCGAGGGCGTGACTTCGGTGGCGGTGGGCGACCATGTGATCCCGCTGTACACCCCGGAATGCGGCAAGTGCAAGTTCTGCCTCTCGGGTAAGACCAACCTGTGCCAGGCCATTCGTTCCACCCAGGGCAAAGGCCTGATGCCGGATGGCACCACGCGTTTTTCCTACAAGGGTCAGCCGATTTTCCACTACATGGGCACCTCGACGTTCTCCGAGTACACCGTGCTGCCGGAAATTTCCGTCGCCAAGATTCCCAAAGAAGCGCCGCTGGAGAAGGTCTGCCTGCTCGGCTGTGGCGTCACCACCGGCATCGGTGCGGTGCTCAACACCGCCAAGGTCAAGCCGGGCGACACCGTGGCCATCTTCGGTCTCGGCGGTATCGGCCTGTCGGCCGTGATCGGTGCGGTCAAGGCTAAGGCCGGCCGTATCATTGCGATTGACATCAACCCGGCCAAGTTCGAGATCGCCAAGCAACTGGGCGCCACCGACTGCATCAACCCGAAAGACTATGACCGCCCGATCCAGGACGTGATTGTCGATTTGACTGATGGCGGCGTGGACTTTTCCTTCGAGTGCATCGGCAACGTGCAACTGATGCGTGCCGCGCTCGAGTGTTGCCACAAGGGGTGGGGCGAGTCGGTGATCATCGGCGTTGCCGGTGCCGGCCAGGAAATCTCCACCCGCCCATTCCAACTGGTGACCGGTCGCGTCTGGCGTGGCTCGGCGTTCGGTGGCGTACGCGGCCGTACCGAGTTGCCAAGCTACGTGGAAATGGCCCAGACCGGCGAGATTCCGCTGGACACGTTCATCACCCACACCATGGGCCTGGAAGACATCAACAAAGCGTTTGACCTGATGCATGAAGGCAAGAGCATTCGTACCGTCATCCACTTCTGAGGTCGGCCATGAGTCTGGAAAACCTGTCGTGCCAGAAGAGCTTCGGCGGCTGGCATAAACGCTACAAGCATCACTCCGATGTGCTCGGCTGCGACATGACCTTCGCCGTCTACCTGCCTCCGCAAGCGGAGCAGGGCGGCAAGTTGCCGGTGCTGTACTGGCTGTCCGGCCTGACCTGCACCGATGAGAACTTCATGCAGAAAGCCGGTGCCCAGCGCATGGCGGCGGAGCTGGGGTTGATCATCGTGGCGCCGGACACCAGCCCGCGTGGGCCCGGTGTACCGGGCGACCCGGACAATGCCTGGGATTTCGGCCTGGGCGCAGGGTTTTACCTGAATGCCACGCAGGAACCGTGGGCCAAGCACTATCGGATGCATGACTACGTGGTGCAGGAATTGCCGGCATTGGTCGAGGCGCATTTCCCGGCTTCGGACAAACGCGGTATCAGCGGCCACTCCATGGGTGGCCACGGTGCGTTGGTGTGTGCCTTGCGTAACCCCGGGCGCTACCTGTCGGTGTCGGCGTTTTCGCCGATCAATAATCCGATGGATTGTCCGTGGGGCCAGAAAGCCTTCTCTCGTTACCTGGGTGAAGAGCGCGCCAAATGGCGTGAATGGGATGCCTGTGTGCTGATCGGCGAAGCCTCGGAAAAGCTGCCGTTGCTGGTGGACCAGGGCGACCGCGACGATTTCCTTGCCGTGCAGCTCAAGCCCGAAGCCTTGCAGCAAGCGGCCAAGGCGGCCAGCCATCCGCTGGAACTGCGCCTGCAGCCCGGCTACGACCATAGCTACTTCTTTATCGCCAGCTTCATCGAAGACCATTTGCGACATCATGGTCGTGCTTTGCTCGGTTAATGTGAGGCAAAAGTAGGTAGAATCACGCCCTGAATTAAATCGGGGCGTTTTTTTATGCGTATTGGCCACGGCTACGATGTGCACCGTTTCGCTGAAGGCGATTTCATCACCCTGGGCGGCGTGCGCATTGCACACCACCATGGGTTGCTGGCTCATTCCGACGGCGACGTTGTCCTGCATGCCTTGAGCGATGCCTTGCTCGGCGCGGCGGCGCTGGGCGATATCGGCAAGCACTTTCCGGATACCGATCCCACCTTCAAGGGCGCGGACAGCCGTGTCCTGCTGCGCCATGTGGTCGGCCTGATCCATGCCAAGGGCTGGAAGGTCGGCAATGTCGATAACACCATCGTGGCCCAGGCGCCGAAAATGGCCCCGCATATCGAATCCATGCGCGCACTGATTGCCGCAGACCTGCAAATTGAATTGGATCAAGTCAACGTGAAAGCCACCACCACCGAAAAGCTCGGGTTCACCGGTCGTGAAGAGGGCATCGCGGTGCATTCCGTCGCCTTGTTGCTGCGCGCATGAACGACCTGCAACTGCTGGGCCCGCGTGCCTATGGCGAGGCCCTGGGCAGCGCGGTCCTGAAGGCCACGGCTGAAGATTTTCAGGTCGACGAAGTACTCGATATTCCGCTCAGCGGCGAAGGCGAGCACCTGTGGTTGTGGGTTGAGAAGCGCGGGCTCAATACTGAGGAAGCCGCGCGCCGTATTGCCAAGGCGGCTGGCGTACCGTTGCGCACTGTCAGCTATGCCGGGCTCAAGGACCGCCAGGCGTTGACCCGCCAGTGGTTCAGCGTTCAACTGCCGGGCAAGGCCGATCCGGACATGAGCGGTGCGGAAAACGACACCCTCAGGATTCTGAAAACCGCCCGCCACAAGCGCAAGCTGCAGCGCGGCGCGCATTCGGCCAACGGCTTTACCTTGCGCCTGACCCAATTGGCCGGTGATACCGCCGCCATCGACGCGCGACTGCAATTGATTGCCCAGCACGGCATCCCCAACTATTTCGGCACCCAGCGCTTTGGCCACAACGGTGGCAATGTCGTCGACGCCCGCGAATGGGCCGCGCGCAAGGCCCTGCCGGAGCAACGCAATGTGCGTTCGCGGTTGTTGTCCACCGCGCGTAGCTTCCTTTTCAACAAAGTATTGGCGGCACGTGTCGCCGACGGTTCCTGGCAGCGCGCGCAAGTGGGTGATCTGCTGGCGTTTACCGACAGCCGCAGCTTTTTTCCGGCGGGGGAGGCTGAGTGCAGCGACCCGCGCCTGGCGATCCTGGACCTGCACCCCACCGGCCCGCAGTGGGGCGAGGGTGATTCTCCGGCGACAGGTGCCACGTTTGAGTTGGAGCAGGCGGTTGCCGCCGGTGAAGCCGACCTGCGTGATTGGCTGGTGAGTGCCGGCATGAGCCAGGAACGTCGCATTCTGCGGCTGCCCATTGGCGGGTTGACGTGGCATTATCCCGGGCCTGACATTCTGCAATTGGAATTCGTCCTGCCGGCCGGATGCTTCGCCACTGTCTTGGTGCGCGAGCTTGTTGATCTGGTGCCGGTGGGGCAGACGGACAGCCCATGCGTATTCTGATATCAAACGATGATGGTGCCACCGCACCCGGCCTTGCCGCGCTCTATGCTGCGCTGCAGGATTACGCCGAGTGCGTGGTGGTTGCCCCCGACCAGGACAAGAGCGGCGCCAGCAGTTCGCTGACGCTCGACCGTCCGCTGCACCCGCAGGTTCTGGCCAATGGCTTTATCAGTGTGAACGGCACCCCCACCGACTGCGTGCACCTGGCGATCAACAGTTTGTTGGACCAGGAGCCGGACCTGGTGGTGTCGGGCATCAACCTCGGCGCCAACCTGGGCGACGACGTGCTGTATTCCGGCACGGTGGCGGCGGCGCTTGAAGGACGCTTCCTCGGCCGCACCTCGTTTGCGTTTTCGTTGGCATCGCGGCAACTGGACAACCTGCCCACCGCGGCCTATTTCGCGCGCAAGCTGGTGGAGGCCCATGGCGCCCTGGACCTGCCGCCGCGCACGGTGCTCAACGTCAACATTCCCAATTTGCCCCTCGACCACATTCGCGGTATCCAGCTTACGCGCCTGGGCCATCGCGCCCGCGCGGCAGCGCCGTTGAAGGTCGTCGACCCGCGTGGCAAGGAAGGCTACTGGATCGCGGCAGCGGGCGATGCCGAAGACGGTGGCCCAGGCACGGACTTTCACGCGGTGATGCAAGGCTATGTGTCGATTACCCCGTTGCAACTTGATCGCACCTTCAGTGATGCCTTCAGTAGTCTCGATGGCTGGCTGGAGGGGCTGCGCTGATGGCTCGTGAACAAGACGACCTGCTGCGCCGGGGCATCGGGATGACCTCCCAGCGTACCCGTGAGCGTTTGATCCAGCGCCTGTACGAAGAGGGGCTTTCCAACGCCCAGGTGTTGGAAGTGATCCGGCGTACGCCTCGGCACCTCTTTGTCGATGAAGCCTTGGCCCATCGTGCCTACGAAGACACGGCATTGCCCATCGGCCATAACCAGACCATCTCCCAGCCTTATATGGTTGCGCGCATGAGCGAGCTGCTGCTGGCGGCGGGGCCGTTGGACAAGGTGCTGGAGATTGGCACCGGTTCCGGCTACCAGACGGCGGTGCTGTCGCAACTGGTGGAGCGGGTGTTCTCGGTGGAGCGCATCAAGGTGCTGCAGGATCGCGCCAAGGAACGCCTGGTGGAGCTGAACCTGCGCAACGTGGTATTCCGCTGGGGCGATGGTTGGGAAGGTTGGCCGGCGCTGGCGCCCTACAACGGGATTATCGTCACTGCCGTGGCCACCGATGTGCCGCAGGCGCTGCTCGATCAACTGGCCCCGGGTGGGCGGCTGGTCATTCCGGTGGGTTCCGGTGAAGTGCAACAATTGATGCTTATTGTCCGTGAAGACGACGGTTTTTCCCGGCATGTACTCGGCGCCGTGCGTTTCGTGCCGTTGCTCAATGGCCCGCTGGCCTGATCATTTTCTGCGGGCAGTGAATTCTGTTGGTGAGGATGTGTCTTACGGCGGGGTCTATCAAGTCAACATGATAGGCGGGGCGATTCAACGCGCTGAATGATTCGTTTCAGTCGCGTGACGGTAAAACTTCAATGCCCAGTTATACTTGCGTCATATTTCAAGCCTGATACAGGCATTCATGTTCAGCCACCACAAAGGGAGCGGCGGGTGAGTCTCACAGGTCTTGCGCAGCGTATGAGTAAAACAAGTTTTCAGCGACTGGTGCTTGGCCTTGTCTTTGGTTCCCTTCTGGTAGGGTGTTCCAGCTCGCCAAGCAGCGGTGCACGGGTCGTTGACCGCAATAACGCTGCACCACAAAAGCCGACGGTGACCACCGGGCAATATGTCGTGCGCAAGGGCGACACCTTGTTCTCGATTGCCTTCCGTTATGGCTGGGACTACAAGGCCCTCGCAGCCCGTAACAATATTCCTGTGCCCTACACGATACATCCGGGTCAGACGATTCGCTTTGACGGTCGCACCGGTTCTACCCCTACGGCAGTTGTGACAAACACCGGATCTTCGCCGTCGTCTTCGAGCAAAACCACCATCATTACCCGGCCTGCGGGTACCGCTTCGCCGAGTGCTGCGAACAAGCCGGCACCCGCGCCGTTGCCCCCCGCAGGGCCTGCGCCGACCGGTTGGGGATGGCCCTCAAATGGAGTGTTAATTGGAAAATTCTCTTCAAACGGCAGTTTGAATAAAGGCATTGATATTGCCGGGGATTTGGGACAGCCTGTTTTAGCTGCGTCTGATGGGACGGTGGTGTACGCCGGGAGTGGTTTGCGGGGCTACGGCGAGCTGGTCATCATCAAACACAGCGATACCTACGTCAGTGCTTACGGCCACAACCGTAGGCTGTTGGTTCGGGAGGGGCAGCAGGTCAAAGTCGGACAGACAATTGCCGAAATGGGATCAACTGGTACAGACCGGGTGAAACTGCACTTTGAGATTCGCCGTCAAGGGAAGCCTGTAGATCCACTGCAATTCCTACCCCGTCGTTGATATGTTGCACAGCCTGTTCCTCACGTAGAAGGAACAGGCTCCAGCGTTGCCAAGGATAAAGGCGTCGCTTGAGCTTGAGGTCGAACTCACCAAAGGACTATAACAATGGCTCTCAGTAAAGAAGCGCCGGAGTTTGACATCGACGATGAGGTTCTCCTTATGGAGACCGGCATCGCTACGGAATCGATGTCGAATGAGGGACCTGCTGTACCTTCAGTTCGCACCAAATCCAAGAACTCCACCGCGTTAAAGCAACACAAATACATTGATTACACGCGGGCGCTCGATGCGACCCAGCTGTACCTCAATGAAATCGGCTTTTCCCCTCTGCTGACTCCCGAAGAAGAAGTCCATTTTGCGCGCTTGTCGCAAAAGGGTGATCCGGCTGGGCGCAAGCGCATGATTGAAAGCAACCTGCGCCTGGTGGTGAAAATCGCCCGACGCTACGTCAATCGTGGGCTGTCCTTGTTGGACCTGATCGAGGAGGGCAACCTGGGCTTGATCCGGGCGGTGGAGAAGTTCGATCCTGAGCGGGGCTTCCGCTTCTCGACCTATGCCACCTGGTGGATTCGCCAGACCATCGAACGGGCGATCATGAATCAGACCCGCACGATCCGGTTACCGATCCATGTGGTCAAGGAGCTCAACGTCTACCTGCGGGCGGCACGTGAGCTCACTCAAAAACTCGATCATGAACCCTCGCCCGAAGAAATCGCCAACCTGCTGGAAAAGCCGGTAGGAGAGGTCAAGCGCATGCTGGGTCTTAACGAGCGTGTGTCTTCGGTCGACGTCTCGCTGGGTCCGGACTCGGATAAAACCCTGCTGGACACTCTGACGGATGATCGTCCTACGGATCCTTGCGAGCTGCTGCAGGACGATGATCTTTCCCAAAGCATTGACCAGTGGCTGTCGGAGCTCACGGACAAGCAGCGTGAGGTGGTGATACGCCGCTTCGGCCTGCGTGGCCATGAGAGCAGCACACTGGAGGACGTAGGCCTGGAGATTGGCCTGACCCGTGAGCGGGTGCGGCAGATCCAGGTCGAAGGGCTCAAGCGCTTGCGCGAGATCCTGGAGAAGAATGGCTTGTCGAGTGAGTCGTTGTTTCAATAACGACGCCGCTTGAGTGCTTGAATGTGGGAGGGGGCTTGCCCCGATAGTGGTCTGTCAGTCAATGCAAGTATCGACTGCTACACCGCCATCGGGGGCAAGCCCCCTCCCACATTTTTTGCGCACGACATTTATTCATGTATGCCCAAATCCCAGGCATAAAAAAACCCCGCTTTTAAGGGCGGGGTCTTTTCGACTGAGTCAGTACAAGTTAGATAACTTGAACTTCTTCAGCTTGCATGCCTTTCTGACCGCGGGTAGCGATGAAAGAAACCTGTTGGCCTTCTTTCAGGCTTTTGAAGCCGTCGGATTGGATAGCTTTGAAGTGAACGAACAGGTCGTCACCGGATTGTGGAGTGATGAAGCCGAAGCCTTTTTCATCGTTGAACCACTTAACGGTACCAGTTTGGCGATTAGACATGGTGTATCTCCTTGGACAAAGTTAACTGCGACTCAGGAAAAGCCCTGGCCGAGACTGAGTGCAAAGAGCAGGAAAAATTCTTGGAGATGGTTGGATCGAAATTCAACATATCGTGTAGAGATTCTCAGTGACACAAGCAGCACAGTGGCGCCACCTTAACCCTTTTTCCGGAACGTGCCAATGGTATTTCCGAAGGTTTCTCTATTTTCGTGACTGGCGGTGGTATTTACACACACCGGTTGCGGCAATGCGGGTCCCGGCCCCGCTGGCTGCGCCTTATGGCAGCCGGTGCGTTCATCAAGAAAAGCCCGACGCCCTTTGAACCCCAACGCCGGCCCCGGTAAGATGCCCCACAGAATTTTTCCACCTCGCTATTCAGGACACCCGCCATGAGCATCAAATCGGACAAGTGGATTCGCCGCATGGCGCAAGAGCACGGCATGATCGAACCGTTCGTCGAGCGCCAGATTCGTGGCGAAGGCGATGACCGTGTGATCTCGTACGGCGTTTCCAGCTACGGCTACGATGTGCGCTGCGCCGACGAGTTCAAGGTGTTCACCAACATCAACTCGGCGATCGTCGATCCGAAGAACTTCGACGAAAAGAGCTTCGTCGATGTGAAAAGCGACGTGTGCATTATCCCGCCGAACTCCTTTGCCTTGGCACGCACCGTGGAATTCTTCCGTATTCCCCGCGACGTGCTGACCATCTGCCTGGGTAAAAGCACCTACGCGCGCTGCGGCATTATCGTCAACGTGACGCCACTTGAGCCTGAGTGGGAAGGCCACGTGACCCTGGAGTTCTCCAACACCACCACTCTGCCGGCGAAAATTTACGCTAACGAAGGCGTGGCGCAGATGCTGTTCCTGCAGTCTGACGAGGCCTGTGAAGTGTCCTACAAAGACCGCGCCGGCAAGTACCAGGGTCAGCGCGGCGTCACCTTGCCACGCGCTTGATCGAAAGGTCCTACGCGTAAAGGGAATTAGTCCGCAGAAAGTGACTCTATTGGGTGTACTGCCTCGGTGCGTGCAAAACGCACCGAGCCACGCTTGAGGAGTGCCTTATGAAGATTGACCCGCGAATCAGCGCAGAACTTGCCCGGCTTGAACCCAACCAGATTGGCGTTCTGGCCTGGTCCCTGATGGCTGATCCCGCCTATGCAGGCGGCATCCCCGGCCAACCCGATGAAGATTGGCCACAGCAGCCCACCGAGCCCGGTGAGCCGACCCTTCCGGACGAGCCGCCTCCCGCACCGGTCGCCTGATACCCGCAAGGCCGGTCAGCGCACCTGCCACACCTGGTGATCGCCGATGACAAAGATTCGGCGGTCATTGTCCTGCTCCACTGGATGCCCCCCGGTAAACGCCCCAAACGCCGGCAGCAGGCTGACGCGCGTGCCGAACTGGAAACACGGCAGGCGCAGGCTCTGCCGGCCCTTGCCGCGCAAGCGATACACCGGGTGCACGTGCCCCGCCAGCACATGGTGGCTGGCATGGGCGTGCGGCTCGTGTTGCAGGGCGAAAGGGCCCATCAACAGTGGCTCCGGGACCACTTCGATCCTCAAGTCAGCCGGTGGGTCGCCCGCGCGTTTATCGTGATTACCGCGAATCAAGGTCATCGACAGGTCGCAATGACGTGCTCGCCAGGCCCTCAAGGCGCCGAGGGTGCCGCTGGCGTGGGAGCCGGGCCCGTGGAGGAAATCACCGAGAAAGATCACCTGGGCGCATGGCACAGCCGCTAACAGCCGGTCCAGGCGCTGCAGGTTCTCGGTGGTGGTGCCTTGCGGTACCGGCTGGCCCAGGCTGCGATAGGCCGATGCCTTGCCAAAGTGTGCATCGGCGATCAGCAGGCACTGGCGCGCGGGCCAATAGAGCGCCTTATCCGCCAACAGCCACAGCTCTTCGCCCTCCAGCGTCACTGAGCACACCATCAGCGTTTGCCGTTATCGGCGACTTTTTCCAAGTCCTTGACCATCCGCGCAATGCGCTCCGAGAGTTTTTCCGAACTCATGCTTTCGCGCATCCGTTCTACCAGCAGTGGGAAGGCCAGGGGCGTAGGACGTTCGATCCTATGCACGTCCAGTGTCAGCGCCGAGAGGCGAAGCAAGGTCTCTTCCAACCGACGAATATCCAATTCGTCGCGCAGGACTTCTTCCCCCGCCTGGGCCAGCAACAGGTTTTGCGGGTCATATTGCTTGAACACTTCAAAGAACAACCCGCTGGATGCCTGCACCTGCCGCGTGCTTTTCGGCGCGCCGGGGTAACCGGCAAACACCAGACCGGCGATACGCGCAATCTCGCGAAAGCGGCGCAGGGCGAGTTCCCCGGCGTTCAGGCTGGCTGCTACGTCTGCCAGCAACTGCTTCGGGCTCAGCAGCGCCCCATTCAGCAAGCGTGGCCAATCCACCTCGGTGGCGCTGAGCAACTCCAAGCCGTAATCGTTGACGGCAATCGAGAAGGTTACAGGCTGCTGCTGGCTGACCCGCCAGGCCAGCAGACTCGCCAGCCCCAGGTGCACCTGACGGCCGGCAAACGGGTAGAGGAACAGGTGCCAGCCCTCCCGCGATTTCAAGGCTTCGGCCAGCAAGTGTTCGCGTGTCGGCAAGCCGGACCAGCGCAACTGTATCTGCAGCAGGGTTTGCACAGCCCGCATTTCCGGCCCCTCGTAGACCCCGTGCGCGGCCGCATCGAAGCGCTCCACCACGGCTTGGGCCAGCTCGTTGGAAAGGGGCATACGCCCGCCATTCCAGCGGGGTACGGCAGCTTTTTTGGCGCTGCTGCGGCGCACATAGGCGGTCATGTTTTCCACCCGCACCAGCTCCAGCAGGCGACCGGCAAACAGGAAGCCATCGCCAGGCTTGAGGCGTGCAATAAAGCCTTCTTCAACACTGCCCAGGTTCTTGCCACCGCCGCCCTTGCTCCAGAATTTCAGTTGGATGCTGGCGTCGCTGACAATGGTGCCCACGCTCATGCGATGGCGACGCGCAAGCCGGGCATCCGGGACGCGCCAGATGCCGTGCTCGTCCGGCTCCACGCGGCGGTAATCCGGGTAAGCGGTCAGCGATAAGCCGCCATGCCGTACAAAACCCAGGGCCCAGGCCCAATCGGCCTCGCTGAGGTCACGATAGGCCCAGGCGCCACGCACCTCCGCCAGCAGCGCCTGCGGTGTAAAGCCACCGCCGAGGGCCATGCTCACCAAATGTTGTACGAGCACATCCAACGGCTTGTGGGGCGATTCGCGGGCTTCGATGCGCCGCGCTGCAATGGCGTCCTGGGCCGCAGCGGCTTCCACCAGTTCCAGGCTGTGGGTCGGCACCAGGGTCACCCGCGACGGCCGCCCGGGTGCATGGCCGGAGCGCCCGGCGCGTTGCATCAGGCGCGCCACGCCTTTGGCCGAGCCGATTTGCAGCACGCGCTCCACCGGCAAAAAATCCACCCCCAGGTCCAGGCTGGAGGTACACACCACCGCCTTGAGCTGTCCGTCTTTCAACGCCCGCTCCACCCAGTCGCGGGTCTCGCGGGCCAGCGAACCATGGTGCAGGGCAATCACCCCGGCCCAATCCGGGCGTGCATCGAGCAGCGCCTGATACCAGATTTCCGACTGCGCCCGCGTGTTGGTAAACACCAGGCAACTGCTGCTGGCGTCGACCTCGGCGACCACCTGCGGCAGCATCTTCAAGCCGATATGCCCGGCCCAGGGAAACCGCTCGGCGATGGGCGGCAGCAAGGTGTCGACGTGCAACTGCTTGGCCGTTTGCCCCTGCACATTAATTCCGTCCCCTTGTGGGACCAGCACTTCAAGGGCGTGGGACTGGTTACCGAGGGTGGCCGAAATGCCCCATACCATCAGTTCAGGATGCCAACGCCGCAGCCGCGCCAACGCCAGCTGCAACTGCACGCCGCGCTTGTTGCCGATCAGCTCATGCCATTCATCCACCACCACCATGCGCAGGTGCGCCAGGCTCGTTTCGCTGTCGGCGCGGGCGAGCATCAGGGTCAGGCTTTCCGGGGTGGTGACCAGGGCGGTGGGCTGGCGTCGGGTTTGCCGGGCACGCTCGCTGCTGCTGGTATCGCCGGTGCGCAGGCCGACGCTCCAGGGAATCTGCAAGGCCTCGAGCGGCGCTTCGAGGGCGCGTGCGGTGTCGGCGGCCAATGCACGCATGGGCGTGATCCACAGCACGGTCAGTGGCTCAGCCGGTGGTTTGCGTTTACCGGTGGCGGGCGGGCGGGTGATCGCGAAACGATTGAGGGCGGCAAACCACAGGGCGTAGGTTTTGCCGGCGCCCGTGCTGGCGTGCAGCAAGCCCGAGCGGCCGTCCTTGACCGCCGTCCATACGTCTTTCTGGAAGGCGAACGGCTTCCAGCCTTTGGCGGCAAACCACGTTTTGGCGAAGTCGAGGGGTTTTGCCATGGGGCGGCGAACGCTCTGGAGGGCCTATTCCACAGACCCTCCAGGCGTCGCAAAGGTTTACTTCAAATTGCCGCTCAGGAACTGTTGCAGGCGCTCGCTCTTCGGATTGCCCAGCACATCCTCCGGCGTGCCTTGCTCTTCCACCAGGCCCTTGTGCAGGAACAGCACCTGGCTGGATACCTTGCGCGCAAAGCTCATTTCGTGGGTCACCATGATCATGGTGCGGCCTTCCTCGGCCAGGCCCTGGATGACCTTCAACACTTCACCCACCAACTCCGGGTCGAGGGCCGAGGTGGGTTCGTCGAACAGCATCACTTCCGGCTCCATGGCCAGGGCGCGGGCGATGGCCACCCGTTGCTGCTGGCCACCGGACAGGAACGCCGGGTATTGGTCCGCCACGCGTGCCGGTAAACCCACCTTGTCCAGATAGCGACGGGCACGGTCTTCAGCGTCCTTTTTGCTGCAACCCAGCACCCGGCGCGGGGCCATGGTGATGTTTTCCAGCACGCTCATATGGCTCCACAGGTTGAAATGCTGGAACACCATCGCCAGTCGCGTGCGCAGGCGCTGCAGTTCGGCATCGTCGGCCACGCGCATGCCGTGGCGGTCGCTGACCATGCGGATCGGCTGGCCGTCGAGGGTCATGGCGCCGTCGTTGGGGGTTTCCAGGAAGTTGATGCAACGCAAAAAGGTGCTTTTGCCCGAGCCGCTGGCACCGATCAGGCTGATCACATCACCGGTCCTGGCCTTGAGCGAGACGCCTTTGAGCACCTCATTGTCGCCATAGCTTTTATGCAGGCCTTCAACGGTCAATTTGTACATGGGGCGTGCATCCTTAAGGCGAAAGTAGGTAGCCGCTGCGGTAGGCCTCGGTGCCTGCGACATGGCCGATGACCATCCCGGCAGTGGCCATGCGGCGCAGCGAGCGGGCGTAAAGCAGGCCGGCCTTCTGGCAATGCACGGGCGTTACGCGGTCGGTAATGGGGTCGATGATTTCGGCGATCAGTTGCCCGGCTTCCAGGTATTCACCGGGCAGGGCGCTGAACACCAGGAGGCCGCCCACCGGCGTCGCCACGGGTTCGACGCCCGCCAGCGGCGTGGCGGGGTAGGGCAGTTCGGGCAGCGGTGCGGCGTCGCCGGCAATCGCGCCGAAGTGAATCAGGTAGTCGATGATTGCCTGGCAGTCGAGGGCGGCCAACCCATGGTTGACGTCGCCCTGGCCACGCAGTTCGACGGTCACCGAAAAGCTGCCCATGGGGATCGGGAAGCGCGCGCCAAAGCGTTGCTGCAACTGCCACCACACCAGGGTGAAACACTCATCGAAGGATTGCCCGCCGGAATCGGTGGCGAGCAGATTGGCCTCCGAGCCGATATAGCGTGCCAGCGGTTCCACCAGCGGCCAGGCTTCGGGCGTGGTGTAGAGATGCGCCACCGCTTCGAAGTCGCAATGCAGGTCCAGCACCATGTCGGCATCGCAGGCCAGGCGTTGCAACACCAGGCGTTGGGAGTGCAACTGGGTCTCGGCGATTTGCACGGCCAGGGCAGCGCTCAAGGCGGCGCGGATCAGTTCGACGTTTTGTTGCGGGTTATCGCCGAGCGAGCCCTCGACCTGATCGCCGACGGTATCACTGAGGTCGACAAACAGGCGATTGAAGTTCTGTCCGCTTTCCAACTCGTAGCGGCCCAGCGGAGTGTCCATCAACACCTGCTCCAGGCCTGCCGGATTGGCGATGGGCACCAGCACGATCTCGCTCATTAACCGCCCGGCTGCCGCCAACTCGGCCAGGCGCACCTTCAAGTGCCAGGCCACCAGCATGCCCGGCAGTTCATCGGCATGCAGCGATGACTGGATATAGACCTTGCCTTCGGCATGTTCGGGGCCGAAGTGGAAACTGTGAATCTGCCGCGCCGTGCCTGGCACCGGCGCGACCAGATCGTGTACCTGATGACGCATGAAGGCTCCTTAATGGCTGGGCCCGAGAAACGCCAGCCAACGGCGCTCCGCCAGACGGAACAGACCGACCAGGGCAAAGGTCACGGTCAGGTAGATCAGCGCGGCGATACCGAATGATTGGAACGTCATGAACGTGGCCGAGTTGGCGTCCCGCGCCACCTTGAGGATGTCCGGGATCGTCGCGGTAAACGCTACCGTGGTCGAGTGCAGCATCAAGATCACTTCGTTGCTGTAGTAGGGCAACGAACGGCGCAACGCCGAGGGCATGATCACGTAGGCGTACAACTTCCAGCCGCTTAAACCGTAGGCCTTGGCCGCCTCGACTTCGCCGTGGGCCATGCTGCGGATGGCCCCGGCGAAAATCTCCGTGGTGTAGGCACAGGTGTTGAGGGCGAAGGCCAGAATCGTGCAGTTCATCGCATCGCGAAAGAACGCATCCAGCAGCGGCTGTTCACGTACGGCGGCGATGCTGTAGATGCCGGTGTAGCAGATCAGCAACTGGATATAGAGCGGCGTGCCACGGAACAGGTAGGTGTAGAACTGCACCGGCCAGCGTACCAGCGGGTTGCGCGATACACGGGCGATGGACAGCGGGATCGACACCACAAAGCCGATGACCAAGGCGGCGCTGAGCAACCACAGGGTCATGGCCAGGCCGGTGATGTGCTGGCCGTCGCTATAGAGGAAGGGACGCCAGTATTCCTGCAAGAGTTCGATCATCGCACCGCCTCCCGTGAGCCTGCGGAGTAGCGACGTTCAAGACGACGCAGGACGAAGTTGGACGCGCTGGTGATCAACAGGTAGATCAGCGCGGCGAGTACCAGGAAGTAGAACAGTTGGTAGGTGCTTTTGCCCGCATCCTGGGCGGCCTTGACCAGGTCCGCCAGGCCGATGATCGACACCAGGGCCGTGGCCTTGAGCATCACCATCCAGTTGTTGCCGATACCCGGCAGGGCAAAGCGCATCATCTGCGGGAAGGTCACGTAGCGAAAGCGTTGTCCGCGCTTGAGGCCATAGGCCGTGGCGGCTTCCAGCTGGCCACGGGGCACGGCGAGGATCGCGCCGCGAAACGTCTCGGTGAAATAAGCACCGTAGATAAAGCCCAGGGTGATCACCCCGGCGCTGAACGGGTCGATCTCGATGTATTCCCATTCCATGAAGTCGGTCAGGCCGGTGAGCCAGGTTTGCAGGCTGTAGAAAATCAGCAGCATCAGCACCAGGTCGGGTACACCGCGAATCAGGGTGGTGTAGAGCTGGGCGGGGATGCGCAGGAAGGGCAGGCTGGAAAGTTTGGCGCTGGCGCCGAGCAGGCCCAGCAATACGCTGACGATCAGGGACAGCACCGACAACTTGATGGTCATCCAGGTGCCTTGGAGCAACAACGGGCCGAAACCCTTCAGGCTGAGTGCGCTCAGCCCGAGGGTTTGCAACAGTTCTTCGAACATAAATCAGGACCTATGGCGATAAAAAAGCGCCCCTCCACAGGAGGGGCGCCCCAGGCATTATTTGCCGCTGTACAGGTTCAGATCGCCAAAGTGTTTCTTCTGGATGGTGGCGTAGGTGCCATCATCGTGTAACGCTTTGATACCTTTATCCAAAAGGGCCTTCAGTTCAGTGTTACCTTTTTTGATACCGATGGCGGTTTTCGATGGCAGCAATGGGTCATCGATGGCGGCGCTGACTTCATAGTCGGCACCGGCCGGGGACTTCAGGAAGCCCAGTTCGGCCTGCAGCATGTCCTGCACGGAAGCGTCGAGACGACCGGAAGTCAGGTCGGCGTAAACCTGGTCCTGGTTGGCGTAGGCCTTGGTGGTCACGCCGGCTTTATCCAGTACCGCCTTGGCGTAGGCTTCCTGGATGGTGCCTTGCTCGTAGCCCACGGATTTGCCCTTGAGGGACTCTGGGGTCGAGTACCCCGCGCCTTTCTTGAACACCAGCGAGGTCGGGCCGGAGAACAGCTCGCTGGAGAAATCGATGGCCTTCTCGCGCACCGGGGTCACGGTCATGGACGAAATCACACCGTCGAACTTGTTGGCTTTGAGGCCTGGAATCATGCCGTCAAAGTCACTCTCGACCCACTTGCACTTCACTTTCAGTTCGGCGCAGATCGCATTGCCCAGGTCGATATCGAAGCCTACCAGGCTGCCATCGGCCGCCTTGGATTCGAACGGCGCGTAGGACGGATCGACACCAAAACGCAGTTCCTTGTATTCCTTGGCCAACGCGGTACCGGCGGCCATGCACAGAGCCAGTGCAGAAAGGGTCAGCAATGCTTTTTTCATTATTTAATCCCTGGAAACCAAGATAAGCGCTTGTGGCGCGTTTTAGGACTGTTACTGAACGGTGTCAGACGGATCACGAGTAGCAATTTCTGCACCATAGTTCCGAATGAGCGTTTTAAAAGGTGGGACAAGGGAGTCATGAGTGTAGGAGATGCCCGAAAATGGGCATTGAAAATCGAACGCACTATTTCGGAACATTTGGCGATCCAATTGTGGGAGGGGCAGAGTTCTGGGTCAGGCCAGTAAGTCCTGCAGGGTGGCAAGGCTATCCGCCTCATCCACCGCCTTGTCCTGGCGCCAACGCAACATCCGCGGAAAGCGCACCGCAATCCCGCTCTTGTGCCGCTTGGACAGGGCAATGCCTTCAAACCCCAGCTCGAACACCATGCTGGGCGTCACGCTGCTGACCGGGCCGAACTTCTCCACGGTGGTCTTGCGCACGATGGCGTCGACCTTGCGCATTTCTTCGTCGGTCAGCCCTGAATAGGCCTTGGCGAAGGGCACCAGCGTGCGTTCATCGCCGGGCGGACCATCCCATACGGCGAAGGTGTAGTCGCTGTAGAGGCTGGCGCGCCGGCCATGGCCGCGTTGGGCGTAGATCAACACGGCATCGACACTGAAGGGGTCGACTTTCCACTTCCACCACAGGCCCATGTCCTTGGTGCGGCCCACGCCGTACAGGCCGTCGCGAGCCTTGAGCATCATGCCCTCCACGCCGAGGCTGCGGGAGGCTTCGCGTTGCTGTGCCAGGTCCTGCCATGTGGCGCCCGTCAGCAGGGGCGAGGGCTGCAACACGGGTTGGTTGCACTGGGCAATCACCTGTTCCAGTTGGGCGCGACGTTCGGCCTGGGGGTGGTTGCGCCAGTCGTCGCCCTGATGTTCCAGCAGGTCATAGGCGAGGAGCGCAACCGGGGCATCGTCGAGCACTTTTTTGCTCAGGGTCTTGCGACCAATGCGCTGCTGCAAAAGGGCAAAGGGTTGTACCGAGTCCTTCCACACCACGATCTCGCCATCGATCACCGTGCCATCGGGCAAACCACTGACCAGGCTGTGCAGTTCGGGAAAACGTTCGGTCACCAGCTCTTCGCCCCGCGACCAGATCCACAGCCGGCCTTCGCGCTTGACCAGCTGCGCGCGAATGCCGTCCCACTTCCATTCCACCTGCCAGTGGTCGGGGGAACCGAGCAAGGCGTCGAATTGCTCCACCGGTTGCGCCAGCCCGTGGGCAAGAAAAAACGGATAAGGCTGTCCGCCCCGTTGCGCATGCTCGTCGGCTGATTCGGCGGCGATCAGCTTGAGGTAGCCTTCGGCTGTCGGTCGGTTGGATAAATCGGTGTAGCCTACCAATCGCTGCGCGACGCGCTTGCTGTCGAGGTCGGCCATGGCCGCGAGTGCGCGGGTGACCAGCAATTTGGACACGCCGACGCGAAAGCTGCCGGTGATCAACTTGATGCACACCATCAGGCTCGGTTGGTCCAGTTGCGCCCATAACGCTGGCAACCGTTCGGCCAGGTCCAGGGGCGACAGGCCACGCAGCGGCAGGAGTTTTTCTTCCAGCCATACGGCGAGGCCGTCCTCGGAGGTGTAGGTGGATTCCGGCAGCAGCAGGGAAATCGTCTCGGCCAGGTCGCCTACAGACTGGTAGCTCTCTTCGAACAGCCACGGCTCGATGCCGGATGCTTCGGTGGCCATGTCCCGCAGCAGACGCGTCGGTACCAATTGCCGCGGTCGTCCGCCGGACAGGAAATACACCGCCCACGCAGCGTCTTCAGGCGGCGCTTGCAGGAAGTAGGCTTGCAGGGCCGCGAGCTTGGCATTGCTGGAGGTGGTGGCGTCGAGGTTGGCGTACAGCTCGGCGAAGGCTTTCATGCCGTGGCCTCCTCTTCGTCATCACCGTATTCGGTGGTGAAGCCCTGGGCATCCAGGCCTTTTTCCCGCAGGTGGCGTACCAATACCCCGACGGAGCCGTGGGTGACCATCACCCGTTCGGCGCCGGTTTGTTCGATCGCCCACAGCAGCCCGGGCCAGTCCGCATGATCCGACAGCACAAAGCCTCGGTCCACTCCGCGCCGCCGTCGCGTACCGCGCAGGCGCATCCAGCCGCTGGCGAAGGCATCGCTGTAGTCGCCGAAGCGCTTGATCCAACTGCTGCCACCGGCGGAAGGCGGCGCGATGATCAGGGCCTGGCGCAGCAATGGGTCGGTCTTTTTGAATTCGCCGGCGTAGAGGGTTTCGGGAATATAAATGCCGGCCTCGCGATAAACCCGGTTCAGCGGCTCGACCGCGCCATGGCTGAGGATCGGGCCGATGCTGGCGTCGATGCCATGCAGGATGCGTTGGGCTTTGCCGAAGGAATAACAGAACAGCACACTGGCTTTGCCGGCGGCAATATTGCTCCTCCACCAATCGTTGATCCCGGCGAAGATCTGCGCCTGGGGCTGCCAACGGTAGATCGGCAGGCCAAAGGTGGATTCGGTGATGAAGGTATGGCAACGCACCGGTTCGAAAGGCGCGCAGGTGCCGTCCGGCTCCACTTTGTAGTCGCCGGACGCCACCCAGACTTCGCCCTGGTATTCCAGGCGCACCTGGGCCGAGCCAAGTACATGTCCGGCGGGGTGAAAGCTCAGGGTCACGCCGTGGTGGACGAGTTTTTCGCCATAGACCAGGGTTTGCAGGTTGATGTCCTGGCCCAGGCGCGAGCGCAGGATGCCTTCGCCAGGGGCGGCGGCCAAGTAGTGTTGATTGCCCGTGCGGGCGTGGTCGCCGTGGGCGTGGGTGATGACGGAGCGTTCCACGGGACGCCAGGGATCGATGTAGAAATCTCCGGCGGGGCAGTAGAGGCCTTCGGGCCGGGCGATGACAAGGTCCATGGGGTGACCGGGGCGATGGGCTTATCAGGTATGAGGCGGGGGCGAGCGCAGAAGTTCTATCTGAATGCATGTGGGCCAAATGTGGGAGGGGGCTTGCCCCGGTACAAACCGGGGACATCGTTTACATTTCTAACCGGGGACATGGTTTACAGGCTAATACGCATGATCAGGAGGTAACTGATCATGCCCTGGAACCAAGAGTCCCCCATGAATCAAAGAATCAAGCTGGTAGCTGATTGGCTTTCTGGCAACTTCACCAAAAGCCAGTTGGCACGCCGCTTTGACGTTAGCCGACCTACCGTCGATAAGTGGATTGTCCGGCACGACGGCGATTTGAGGTCTTTATCAGAACTGTCCCGGCGACCTCACAACAGCCCAAATAAAACCGACGACGAGATTTTGGCCCGTGTAGTCGCGATGAAGGAGGCTCACGATAAATGGGGGCCAAAAAAGCTTCTCGAGCTATTACGGCTGGAAGATCCCTCCGTCACCTGGCCCTCTCCAAGTACGGCCGGTCAATGGCTTGACCGACTTGGGCTCGTCAAAAAGCGGCGCTTCAAACGCCGACACAGCATCTCCCACGCACAAATGCGAAAGGCCGACGAACCTAACAAGACGTGGTGTGCTGACTACAAAGGGCAGTTCAAGATGCTTAATGATCAGATGTGCTTCCCTTTGACCGTCACAGACCATGCGTCGCGGCTGATTTTAGCGTGCTGGGCCCACCCCAAGATCA